>DCUB01000055.1 GCA_002329365.1 Ruminococcaceae bacterium UBA1425 | reverse complement strand
GAAAGGAATGGTCATAATAATGAAGGCAGAAGGATTCGCCATAAAGTACGGGGACAATGTTGACACCGACGTAATAATTCCTGCCCGTTATCTTAATACGGCCGACGAAAAGGAGCTTGCTTTGCACTGCATGGAGGATATCGACAGCGGTTTTAGGAAAAAGCTCCGCGGCGGCGACATAATAGTAGCCGGAAGGAATTTCGGCTGCGGCTCGTCGAGGGAGCACGCGCCGATTGCTATAAAGGCAAGCGGTGTTTCATGCGTTATAGCTGCCGATTTCGCGCGCATATTTTACAGAAACTCCATAAACATAGGACTGCCGATACTCGAGTGTCCCGCCGCGTCGGGCGACTGCGACGAGGGCGACAAAATCGAAGTGGACTTCGACAACGGCATAATATACAACGTAACAAAGGGCAAAAAGTATGAGGCAACCCCGTTTCCCGACTTCCTTCAGGAGATAATACGCGAGGGCGGTCTTATGAAAATGGCCCAAAAGCTTGCGGGGAGTGAAAATAAATGACATATCGAATAGCTCTTATAAAAGGCGACGGCATAGGGCCTGAAGTTACGAAAGCCGCCGTTGCCGTTCTCGACAAAACGGCAAAGCTTTTCGACCACTCGTTCATATATAAAGAGGCGCTTGCGGGAGGCTGCGCGATTGACGCCGTAGGCGAGCCTCTGCCCGCGGAGAGCGTCCGCGTGTGCAAAAGCTGCGACGCCGTTTTGCTCGGCGCCGTCGGCGGCCCGAAATGGGACAATCTGCCCGGAAGACTCCGCCCGGAAAAAGCGATACTCGGGCTTCGTTCCGAGCTGGGGCTGTTCGCGAACCTACGCCCCGCCGCGCTGCAAAAAGCGCTCAAAGCGTTTTCACCGCTTAGAAAGGATATCGCAGACAAGGGAATAGACCTTATCTTTGTCCGCGAGCTGACAGGCGGAATTTACTTCGGCGAGCGCGGGAGAACGGACGAAACAACCGCCTTCGACACCGAAAGCTATTCGGTAACGGAGATTGAAAGAATAGGACGAAAGGCGTTCGGGCTCGCCGTGAAGCGCAGAAAAAGCGTCGTGAGCGTTGACAAGGCAAACGTCCTTGAAAGCTCGCGGCTTTGGCGCGAAACCATGCACCGCATAGCAAAAGAGTATCCGCAGGTTTTATACTCGGATATGCTCGTCGACAATGCCGCGATGCAGCTTGTAACAAACCCTTCGCAGTTTGACGTAATTGTAACAAGCAACCTTTTCGGCGACATTCTTTCCGACGAAGCGGCGGCTGTAACAGGCTCAATAGGGCTTATTCCGTCGGCTTCTCTCGGTGAGGGAACATTCGGGCTTTACGAGCCGATTCACGGATCCGCGCCGGACATAGCGGGGCAGGGTAAGGCAAATCCATTGGCGGCAATTCTCTCGGCTGCCATGCTGCTGCGCTATTCCCTTTCGCTCGCGGAGGAGGCGGCGCATATCGAAAGCGCGGTGGAAAAGGCGCTGCTTTCGGGAGCGCGGACAGGCGACATGGCGCAGTCCGGAGCGGCGGCTCCGCTGTCAACAGCTCAAATGACGGACGCTGTTTTGTCGTTTATATAAACAAACATGCAGCTCTCCGTTTATGCCGGATTATATAATCTTAACAAAATTTGAGTAATACGCAAAAATATTCGCCGGATTGTTGACACGTCAATTTAGAATTGATATAATAAATTAACAATAAGGTTTGTAACAATCGCAAATTAAAGCTTTGGGAGCAACGTATGTTTAATATCTGCGTCAGCGCAATCGTAATAGTACTAGTAGGCATTATCGTAGTAGTCGATAATGCTTATAAGTCTTGCGCTGACGGAATAGTATAAAGAGCATTCATAAACTCTTTAAAGGGCCTTCAGCCAAGCGCTGGAGGCCCCTAAAAATTATCGGGAAAGGGGATGCGAACAATGTTGATGACTGGAGCGCAGATTCTCGTCGAAGAGCTTATAAGGCACGGCACAAAAACGATATTCGGCTATCCCGGAGGCACGGTGCTCGATATTTACGACGAGCTTTATAAAAACTCGCACAGGATAGAGCATATCATTTCCGCCCATGAGCAGGGCGCGGCGCACGCCGCCGACGGCTATGCAAGGGTTACAGGCAAAACGGGCGTTGTTATTGCGACAAGCGGGCCGGGCTCTACAAATCTTGTAACGGGAATTGCAAACGCCTATCTTGACTCCGTGCCGCTTGTCGCCATCACGGGGAACGTTGCCGTGTCGCTTTTAGGTAAGGACAGCTTTCAGGAGGTGGACATAGTCGGCATCACGCAGCCTATTGTAAAGCACAACTTTGTCGTGCGCGATATTGCCGAGCTTGAAACTGTTCTGACCGAAGCCTTTTATATCGCGTCAAGCGGGAGAAAGGGCCCCGTTCTTGTAGACATACCCAAAAGCGTTCAGAGGGCAACGTACGAATATACGGGCAAATGCAGCCCACAAAAGGACGCGCAGGCACCAATGCCCGACATAACGGACGCTGTTGAAGCCATAAAGAAATGCGAAAGACCGTATATATACTGCGGAGGCGGCGTTCTGACCGCGCGCGCCGAGGAGGAGGTGCTCGCCCTTTCAAAAAGGCTTTCCGCGCCGATAGCGCTCAGCATGATGGGACTTTCGTCCATACCCGCCTCCTACGAGCTTAATCTCGGAATGTGCGGCATGCACGGAAAGGCGGCGGCGACGATAGCGCAGTCAAAGGCTGACCTGATGATTGCCGTCGGCGTCCGCTTCAGCGACAGGGCAACGGGCAACGTGTCCGAATACACAAAAAACTGCACGGTTGTTCACATCGACATAGACGAAGCGGAACTTAGCAAAAACGTCCGTCCTTTTATCGAACTTTGCGGCGACGCGAAGCTGATACTGAAGGAGATGCTCGGCTCGCTCCCCGAAAAGAGGAACGACGAGTGGATTAAAACCGTTCTCAAATACAAGGAAAAGGACGAGTTCGAAACCGGCGCGGAGCAGTTCAGACCGAAGAATATCATCGGCTGCGTCCGCGACTTCTCTGAGGACGACACCGTTGTGGCGACCGACGTGGGACAGCACCAGATGTGGGTTATGCAGCATTACGCGTTTGAAAAGCCGCGCACGCTGCTCACCTCCGGCGGTCTCGGCACAATGGGCTACGGCATGGGCGCGGCTATCGGCGGCTGTATAGCCTGCGGGCGCAGGCGCACGGTGCTGTTTACGGGCGACGGCAGCTTCGGCATGAACCTAAACGAGCTTGCCACCGCCGTTTCCCAAAGGCTTCCGCTTTTAATAGTCCTCTTTAACAACGGCGTTCTCGGCATGGTCCGTCAATGGCAGCACCTGTTTTACGGCGAGAGGTATTCAAACACAACGCTTCAGAGAAAAACCGATTTCGTGGCTCTGGCAAAGGCGTTCGGAGCGGACGGCTGCAGTGTTTCCGGTCTTTCGGAGCTTCGCGCCGCGTTGGAACGCGGTTTCCCGGACGACGGTCCGTTTGTTCTTGAGTGCCGCATAGACATGGACGAGATGGTTTTCCCGATGATTCCGCCGGGAGGCTCCGTCCGCGACATAAAACTCGGTTAGGAGGTGTCAGTTATGAGCGAGCGTTTTACAGTCGGACTCATTGTCACAAACCGCCACGGAGTATTAAACCGTATAGCGGGCATGTACAGTAAAAGGGGCTATAACATTGACAGTCTTGCCGTCGGCGAAACAGAGGACCCGCGTATTTCAAGAATGACAATAGTCTCAACGGGCGACGAATACATCAGAACACAGGTGGTGCGTCAGCTCAACAAGCTTTACGACGTCAAGCTTGCCGTTCTGCTTGACGAAGACAACTCGATAGCCGTCGAGCATCTGCTTATTAAAATCAGGACGAACGGCGGAGGCAACGGCGCCATAACAGAGCTTCTCAACGACTACGGCGGCAAGATTTTAGAGTTCGGAGACCATTTCATAGTTGCCGACCTTACGGGCAAGCCTGAAAAAATTCAGGAGTTTATCGAAAAATGCGTGCCGCTTGGTATAATCGAGCTTTGCCGTTCCGGCGCGCTCGCGCTCTCCACGGGGAATACAAACATCCTGAGTATAAAGGATTACCTCCCACCCGAAGCGTAACGAAAAACCTGTCATTCTGAGCATAATATGTCATTCTGGGCGTAATGTGTCATTCTGGGCATAATATGTCATTCTGGGCATAACCTGTCATTCTGGGCATAACCTGTCATTCTGAGCGAAGCGAAGAATCTTAAAAGAAAAGATCCTTCGGCGCGCTGCGCCTCGGATGACAAGAGAGTCTAATATCTAACATCTAATATCTAAAATCTAAATATGGAGGCAATAAAAATGGCAAAAATGTACTACGAAAAGGACTGTGACCTCTCTCTGCTCAAGGGAAAAACGGTAGCCGTCATCGGCTACGGCAGCCAGGGGCACGCGCACGCGCAAAATCTTCGCGACAGCGGCGTTTCCGTAATCATCGGACTTTACGAGGGTTCAAAAAGCGCCGAAAAGGCAAGGGAAGACGGCTTTGAGGTCTACAACACCGACGACGCCGTCAAGAAGGCGGATATCGTCATGATTCTTGTCAACGACGAAAAAATGGCTTCAATCTACTCCGGAAAAATTGCGCCCAACCTTCGAAGCGGCATGGTTCTCTGCTTCGCGCACGGATTCAACATCCATTTCAAGCAGATTGTACCTCCCGCCGACGTCAGTGTAATCATGATTGCCCCCAAGGGCCCCGGACACACCGTTCGCAGCCAGTATCAGGAGGGCAAGGGTGTTCCCGACCTTATAGCCGTCTATCAGGACGCCGACGGCAAGGCGCGTGACATCGCGCTCGCCTACGCTATGGGAATCGGCGGCGCTCGTGCGGGAATACTTGAAACAACCTTCAAGGAAGAAACGGAAACAGACCTGTTCGGCGAGCAGTGCGTGCTTTGCGGCGGCGTATCGGCGCTTATGAAGGCCGGTTTCGAAACGCTCGTCAACGCAGGCTACCAGCCCGAAAGCGCGTACTTTGAATGCGTCCACGAAATGAAGCTTATTATTGACCTCGTCATAAAGGGCGGGCTTTCATTCATGCGCTACTCCATAAGCGACACGGCGGAGTACGGCGACTACAGCGTAGGCGACCGCATTATCACCGAGGAAACAAAGAAGGAAATGAGAAAGGTTCTCTCGGAAATTCAGGACGGCACGTTTGCAAGAAAATGGCTTGACGAAAACAAAGCCGGTCGCCCCGAATTTACAAAGAGGCGTAAAGATGAGTCTGAGCTGCTCGTAGAAAAGGTAGGAGCGGAGCTGAGGGCAAAAATGAGCTGGCAGGGAAAAGACCGATAAGGCAACACCGCACAATTAGCGGCTAAAGGGAGTTTTACATATGACAAACAGACTTAACCTCGAGGATTTGTCAAGCTCGCCGAAGCGCGCGCTGATGAACTCGATGGGTTATACAAAAGCTCAGATGAGCCGTCCGCTTATAGGAATTGTAAGCGCGTTTAACGAGGTTGTGCCGGGACACGTCCATTTGCAGACTATTACGCGAGCCGTAAAGGACGGCGTGCTTATGTCGGGCGGAACGCCGCTTGAGTTCAACACAATCGGCATCTGCGACGGCCTTGCCATGGGGCACGAGGGAATGAAATACTCTTTGCCTTCACGCGAGCTGATTGCCGACAGCATAGAGTGCATGGTTACGGCACACGCCTTTGACGCTCTTGTTTTTGTTCCAAACTGCGACAAGATTGTGCCGGGCATGCTTATGGCTGCGGCGCGGCTTAACCTGCCCTGCGTCTTTGTTTCGGGCGGACCGATGCTTTCGATAGACGGCAGCGACTTAAACACCGTCTTTGAGGCTGTCGGCACGTATCACGCGGGTAAAACGGACGCCGCCTCGCTTCACGAGCTTGAGGAACGCGCGTGCCCCGGCTGCGGCTCCTGCTCCGGGATGTTCACGGCAAACTCCATGAACTGCCTTTGCGAGGCGCTCGGAATAGCGCTGCCCGGCAACGGTGGCATTCCGGCTGTTTACGCGCACCGCCAGCGTCTTGCGAAGCGCGCCGGCGAAACGGTGATGAAGGCGCTCGAAAATAATTTAAGACCGTCTGATATTCTTACTGAAAAATCGGTGCAAAACGCGCTTGCGACAGATATGGCGCTCGGCTGCTCCACCAATTCCGTGCTTCATCTGTTTGCCCTCGCAAACGAGATGGGTATTGACATAAGCCTTGATATGGTAAACGAGGTAAGCGAAAAAACGCCGAATCTGTGCAGACTCGCTCCCGCGGGCAGGCACCATATGCAGGACCTTTTTGCCGCGGGCGGCGTTTACGCCGTTATGAACGAGCTTACAAAGGGCGGGCTGCTCTGTGAGGACGCGCTCACGGTCGAGGGCGTTACTATCGGCAAAGCGCTTGAGGGCTGCGTTTCTAAGGACGCTTCCGTTATCCGCCCGTTTGAGCAGCCGTACGCGCCTTCCGGCGGTCTTGCCGCGTTGTTCGGCAACCTTGCCGCCGACGGCTCCGTCGTAAAACGCAGCGCGGTAAAGGAATCGATGCTGAAGTTCACGGGTAACGCCCGTGTGTTCGACGGCGAGGAGCTGGCAGTAAAGGCAATCTACGGCGGCGAAATTAAGCCGGGCGACGTTGTTGTAATCCGCTACGAAGGGCCCGCGGGAGGTCCGGGTATGCGCGAGATGCTCTCGCCTACGTCCGCCATTGCGGGCATGGGGCTTGACGAGTCCGTCGCGCTTATAACCGACGGCAGGTTTTCGGGCGCGACACGCGGCGCGGCTATTGGTCACGTTTCACCCGAGGCGGCGGCCGGCGGCCTAATAGCGTATGTTGAGGACGGCGACCGCATACAAATCGATATACCCGCCCATTCGCTGACGCTGCTCGTCGACGAAAAAGAGCTTGAGCGGAGAAAAAGCGAATTTAAGGGCCGGCAGGGAAGAAAGGTATCGGGATATCTCAAAAGATATATGGAAAAGGTATCGTCAGCCGACAAGGGAGCGGTTATTCGATAGCGGGGGGATAATATGCTGAATATCGACAAGGTTCGGCTTGCCGAAAACACGCTTTTGGGCGTTGCGCGCAAGACCGACATGATTCTTTCAAACGGCGTCACAAAAAGCTGCGAGCTTTGGCTCAAGACGGAAAACCTTCAGCGCACCGGCTCCTTCAAGCTACGCGGGGCTTATTTCAAAATGTCGCAGTTCACGCAGGAGGAAAAAAAGTGCGGCGTAGTCGCCTGCTCGGCGGGCAATCACGCGCAGGGTGTCGCTCTTGCCGCGCAGCAGTTCGGCATTAAGGCTACAATCTTCCTGCCGAGCGCCGCGCCGATTTCGAAAATCGAGGCGACGCGCCAGTACGGAGCCGAAATCCGTCTTTCCGACGGCGTTTACGACGACGCCTACGCCGAGGCGCGCGAATTCAGCGAAAAAACGGGAGCCGTGTTCATTCACCCGTTTGACGACGAGGACGTAATAGCGGGGCAGGCGACAGTCGGGCTTGAGGTAATTAAACAGCTTCCCGACGTCGACGCGTTGGTCGTTCCCGTCGGCGGAGGCGGCCTGCTTTCGGGTCTGGCATTTGCCGTCAAGTCCATAAAGCCGTCCTGCCGCGTCTACGGCGTTCAGGCGCAGGGCGCCGACAGCATGTACCGCTCCTTCCGCGAAAACGAACGCGTAAAAAACACCTCGGCGTCCACCTTTGCCGACGGCATAGCCGTAAAGGTTCCCGGCGAGCTTACATATGACCTCTGCTCGAAGTATGCGGACGACATCGTAACGGTGTCCGACGACGAAACGGCGACGGCGATTTTAACGCTGATGGAGCGGCAGAAGCTCGTAGCCGAGGGAGCGGGAGCAGTTTCCGTAGCTGCCGTCATGTTCGACAAGCTGCCTGTTAAGGGCGACAAGGTCTGCGCCGTCGTATCCGGCGGGAATATCGACGTCAACATCCTGTCGCGCGTAATAAACCGCGGTCTTATGACGTCCGGCAGGCTTACTCACTTAACAATCAAGCTCATTGACAAACCCGGTCAGCTCAAAATGGTGTCTGCTATTATAGCCGACGAGGGCGCTAATGTCATACGCGTCCAGTACACGCCGGGCGGAGAGCATATGGATATAAACGGCTGCTTTCTTAAGATTTCGATGGAAACAAGAAACAACGAGCATCTTGAAAGAATCAAACACGTTCTTTCGGGCAACGGCTTTATGCTGTGCGATTATTGATTATGAATCAGTCTGTCATTCTGGGCTCAATCTGTCATTCTGAGCTCAACCTGTCATTCTGGGTTCAACCTGTCATTCTGAGCGAAGCGAAGAATCTTTTTTACCGCAAGGCATAAGTAAATTTTTGATTCAATGAAACCGTACAACTCCATATATGGAAAGGATAATATATATGAATACCGTATACACACCTAACGCCCCCGAACCGATAGGTCCGTACTCACAGGCAAAAAAAGCGGCTTCGCTGCTTTTCTGCTCCGGGCAGATAGCGATAGACCCGGCGACAGGCGCCATGTCCGGCAAAGACGTTTCGGAGCAGACAGAACAGGTATGCCGCAACATAGGCAATGTATTAAAGACCGCGGGGCTGTCCTTTGACGATGTTGTTAAAACGACATGTTTTCTGACCGACAGCAACGATTTTACGCGGTTTAACGAAGTATACGCTAAGTATTTCACCTCCGAGCCGGCCCGTTCCTGCGTTTTTGTCTCCGCGCTTCCGAAAGGCGCGTCGGTCGAAGTTGAGGCCGTCGCGTACAAGGCGGATAAATAATAATTGCAGGAGCTTCCCCCAAGGCTCCTGTCAATTATATTGCCCGATTTCAGTGTTCGGCAGCATATCGAACCTGAAATCGGGCGATTTTTTGTTTTTGAATGTTTCTTTACAGTATTAACTCCTTCTGAAGCGACGGCACATCTTCCGCTATTAAGCAGGCTCCGGCGTCCGTCAGCTCCTCGTGGCTTCCGTAGCCGAACAGCACGCCTATACAGGGCAGACCGTTTTTTTTCGCCCCTAAAACGTCGTGGCTTCTGTCGCCGACCATGACGGCGCTGCCGGAGGGCTTTATGCCGCAGCAGTCGAGCGCGTAGGAAATTACGTCCGCTTTTTCCGTTCTCGTTTCGTCAAGCGTGCTGCCGGCAACCTTTTCAAAAAAACCGTAAAGCCCGAAATGCTTTAAAATCTCCTCAGAAAAAGGCTCGGGCTTTGATGTCGCCACTATAAGCCGCTTTCCGGCGCGCTTCAACGCTTCAAGCATTTCGGGAACCTGTGGGTAGACGGTGTTTTCAAACATCCCGCTGCTTGTGAAATACTCGCGGTAATACTTGAGGGCAAGCCGCGCGTCGTCGCCCGAAAACCCGTAAAACTCCTTAAACGATTCAATAAGCGGCGGGCCTATAAAGCGGTAAAGCGCTTTGCGTTCAGGAACGGTAATACCGAATTTCAAAAGCGCGTAGGCGACTGAATTGGTTATGCCGACACCGGGGTCTGTAAGCGTGCCGTCAAGGTCAAAAAGTATTGTTTCGTATTTCAAGTCTTTGCCTCCGGATTCTTGCTTTTATGCTCGTATTGTATAGCTTATGACAACATTTTTCAAGCCGAAAATGAAAATAATCCATATTAGGTATATTATTTTGGAATATTTGTCAAAATGCACTAATAGTAGACACACGTTTTCTATGTTTCGCGTTCTTTTGACACTTGATTTATTTAGCGGGATAATATAAAATATTGGTATATTGTTGAAATGAGGGGCGCGGCTGATGGATATACTTGAGCGCAGAATCCTTGAGGACGGAATAGTAGCCGAGGGCGACATACTAAAGGTGGACTCCTTCCTTAATCATCAGATTGACGTTTCCCTTATGCGTGAAATCGGCGCGGAGTTTTACAGGCTTTTCGGCGGCTGCGGAGTAAACAAAATACTTACAATCGAAAGCTCGGGCATCGGCGTTTCCTGCATCACGGCGCAGTTTTTTAACGTGCCTGTCGTTTTTGCGAAAAAGATAAAAACAGTAAATATCGCGGGCGACGTTTATTCCTCGCGCGGATATTCCTACACGCATCGGAAATCATACGAAATAGTCGTATCGCGCAGATTTCTCGACCGGTCGGACAAGGTTCTCATAATCGACGATTTTCTTGCAAAGGGCAGCGCGGTCCGCGTCCTTGTCGATATCTGCTCACAGGCTGGCGCCGGGATAGCAGGCGCGGGAATAGTAATAGAAAAGGCTTATCAGGGCGGCGGCGACGAGCTGCGCGGCAGAGGTATCAGAGTCGAGTCGCTCGCGTCCATAGAGGCGATGAGCGTCAGGGACGGCATAAGCTTCCGACGTTAATCCGGTTTTACGGGGGAAACCCGTTTAATAATTTTTATTAAATTTTTGGGGGAAAGAAAATGACAAAGAAATTACTTGCCATGCTCCTTGTGCTTGCGATTGCGCTTTGCGTTGCTTCCTGCGGCAAGGGCGGCGAAGCGGGCGACGAATCAACCACAAAGGCTTCGGGCGAAGAAACAGAGCTTCCGCTTGCCGAAAGCGGCGTTGTTTCAACAGTAGCGGCAGACCTTCAGTTGACGGGAGACCCCTCTAAGGTCAAAATCGGCGTTATACTTCTTCACGACGAAAACGTAGGATATGATTTCGCTCATATGCAGGGCATTAAAACAGCGGCGAAAAACCTCGGCATTGACGACGACCATATTATCTGGAAGTACAATATCGGTGAGGACCAGGCTTGCGAAGACGCGGCAATCGACCTTGTCGAGCAGGGCTGCAAATACATTTTCTCCGACAGCTACGGTCATCAGTCCTATATGCAAAAGGCGGCCACCGACCACCCGGACGTACACTTTGTTTCAATGACGGGCGACACTGCCGCCAAATCCGGTCTTGACAATTTCTCAAACGCTTTTACAAACGTCTATGAGTCCCGCTACGTCGCAGGAGTCGTAGCCGGTATGAAGGTTGCGGAGCTTGCAGAAGCCAACGCGCTTACCGACGCGAATTTCGACGAAAACGGCAACGTCCGCATTGGCTATGTCGGAGCATTTCCGTACGCCGAGGTTGTTTCGGGCTATACGGCGTTCTATCTCGGAGTCAAGAGCGTTTATGAAAAGGTGGTAATGGAGGTTATATATACCTCCTCATGGGCAGACCTCACCGCCGAAGGCACCGCCGCCGAGTCGCTCATAGCCGACGGCTGTGTGATTATCGGTCAGCACGCCGACACAACGGGCGCTCCCTCCGCAATCGAGGCTGCTTACAAGTCGGGCAAAACCGTCTTCTCGGTAGGCTACAACGTCTCGATGCTCAACGCCGCGCCGAACGCCGCGCTCACTTCGGCATCCAACAACTGGGGCGTTTACTATGAGTACGCGTTAAAGTGCGCCATCAACGGCGACAAGATTGCCACGAACTGGGTGGCAGGCTACGCAAAGGGCGCGGTAGCTATAACAGAGCTCGGCAAATCGTGCGCGGCGGGCACAGCCGAAAAGGTAGCCGAGGTTGAAGCAGCTATTTCCGACGGAACGCTTAAGGTTTTCGACACCTCAAAATTCACGGTTGGCGGAGAGAAAGTAGTCAAGGCATTCGCAACCGACACAGACGACGACTGGACTCCTGACGCCGACAACGTAGTAGCCGACGGCTATTTCCACGAGTCGTATGTACAAAGCGCTCCCTGCTTCGGCTTGAGAATCGACGGTATAACCGAAAAAGCGTAATTATAGCTTTGTGCGTCTGATTTTGGCAAATAGGGAGCCGCTTTCCCGCGGCTCCCTTATCGGTTTTTCTCAAACGAACGATATATTGCGCAGGGGCAAATCTGCGGTCGCCCGTTGAAACCACACAAGCCTGAGCGTATTATGCGCGGAACGTATTAATGCGTTCCCTACAGATATTATTATTTTTGCCGTCAGGTAAGTAGGGAACGGATTTATCCGTTCCGTGTAATGCATGAACTGAATTGGCTTAAGTAAACGCACACGAGGACACGCCCCTGCTATTTGCATACAAACCGGAACAAGTCACGAAAGGATAAAACAATGGAAAACTCGGCTGCTGTTGTAATGAAGGGAATAACAAAAACCTTCGGCTCCGTTATTGCCAATCACAAGGTTAATCTCGAAATCCGCAAGGGCGAGATTCTTTCTCTGCTGGGCGAAAACGGCAGCGGAAAAACCACGCTGATGAACATGCTTTCCGGCATCTATTTTCCGGACGACGGTCAGATTTTTGTCAACGGAAAAAAGGTTACGATTCATTCTCCGAAGGACGCCTATGACTTAAAAATCGGCATGATACATCAGCATTTCAAGCTTGTGGACGTTTTCACGGCGGCCGAAAATATTGTTCTCGGTCTGCGTGAAAAGGGCAGGCTCGACAGAAACGCCGTTGCCACCCGTGTGAGGGAGATTTGCGGGCGCTACGGCTTTGAGGTAAACCCCGAGCAGAAGGTTTACACAATGTCGGTTTCGCAAAAGCAGACGCTTGAAATAGTCAAGGTGCTTTACCGCGGGGCAGATATTCTCATACTCGACGAGCCCACGGCTGTTCTTACCCCGCAGGAAACGGAAAAGCTTTTCAATGTTATACGCAATATGAAGGCCGACGGAAAGGCCGTTGTGATAATAACGCACAAGCTTCACGAGGTGCTTGAGATTTCCGACCGCGTAGCCATTCTCAGAAAGGGCGAATATGTGGGCAGCGTGCCCACAAGCGAGGCGGACGAGCTTTCGCTTACCGAAATGATGGTCGGGCAAAAGGTGTCGCTCAATATCGACCGCCCCGAACCGGAGAACAGAACGCTACGGCTTTCGGTAAACAACCTTTCCTGTGTTGACGAAAACGGCTTTAAGCGTCTTGACAGCGTATCCTTTGAGGCTTACGGCGGTGAGATTCTCGGCATTGCCGGAATTTCGGGCTGCGGGCAGAAGGAGTTGCTTGAGGCTGTCGCGGGGCTTCAAAGTGTTTCCTCCGGCAGCATAGAGTACTATCCGCCCGACGGCGGCGAGGCGAAGCTGCTTATAGGAAAAACCCCTAAGCAGATAAGAAATTACGGCATTGCCCTCTCCTTTGTTCCCGAGGACAGATTGGGAATGGGGCTTGTAGGCTCCATGGGAATGGCGGAAAACATGATGCTAAAAACATACGAACACGGATTCTCCCCGTTTACAAGCAAAAAAGAGCCAACAAAGCTTGCCGAAAGTGTTCGCGAGCGTTTTGAGGTTTCAACGCCCGGGCTTTCCACTCCCGTGCGTCGGCTTTCGGGCGGAAACGTTCAAAAGGTACTCGTGGGGCGCGAGATATCAAACGCTCCGAGCGTTCTGATGACCGCCTACGCCGTGCGCGGGCTTGATATTAACACGTCATACACAATTTACCGCCTGTTGAACGAGCAGAAGGAAAAGGGCGTTGCCGTCATTTACGTCGGCGAGGATTTGGACGTGCTGCTTGAGCTTTCAGACAGGATAATGGTTATGTGCGCCGGACGCGTTAACGGAATCGTAGACGGCAGAACGGCTACAAAGGAGGAGGTCGGTCTGCTGATGACAAAGCTTGACAGGAAGGAAGGGGATTCAGAATGAGCGGTAAAACCGGAATACCTTTAGTAAGAATCGCAAAGCGCGACGCCGTTCCCTTCTGGAAGGTGTGCGTTTTCCGTGTCGCCGCAATTTTGCTTTCCCTCACGGTTGCGGGGTTTCTGATTATGGCTATAACGTCGCTAACGGGCAGGCCGCTCAACCCCATTGACGTGTACAAATCAATGTTCGACGGCGCGTTCGGCACAACAAAGCGCATATGGATTACTGTACGCGACATGCTTTTACTTCTTTGTATAGGCGTAGGGCTTGCTCCCGCGTTTAAAATGAGATTCTGGAACATAGGCGCCGAGGGGCAGATACTTGTAGGCGGCGTTGTTACGGCTGCGTGCATGTTTTATCTCGACGCGCTTCCGACGTGGACGCTGCTGTTGATTATGATGCTGTGCAGCCTCATAGCCGGCGCTCTCTGGGGTTTGCTGCCCGCCTTTTTCAAGGCGAAATTCGGTACCAACGAAACGCTTTTCACGCTGATGATGAACTATGTGGCAATTCAGATAACGTCCTTTTTTGTTGACTTCTGGGACAAAAAACAGTCGCATTCCGTCGGAATTATAAATTCATTTACAAATGCCGGATGGTTTCCGAGGGTGTTCGGTCAGCAGTATTTCCTAAATGTCGTGATAGTTCTTGCTGTAACGGTTTTTATGTACTTCTATCTTAAAAAGAGCAAGCACGGTTACGAAATTGCCGTTGTCGGAGAGTCGGAAAACACCGCGCGTTACGCCGGTATAAACGTTAAAAAGGTTATTATGCGAACAATGCTGCTTTCTGGCGCTGTCTGCGGGCTTGCAGGCTTTATTGAGGTAAGCGGCATAAGCCACACAATTTCAACAATGACTGCGGGCGGGCGCGGGTTTACCGCCATTATTGTCGCGTGGCTCGCTCACTTCAACTCGTTTGCCATGATACTTATTTCAAGTCTTATAACGTTCCTTGACAGGGGCGCGGGTCAGATAGCTTCCGATTACAACCTCAACGGCTTTGCCTCGCAGATGATAACGGGAACAATCCTCTTTTTCATCCTCGGCAGCGAGTTCTTCGTAAATTTCCGTCTTATATTCCGCGGCAAGTCAGCCGAAAGGAGCGAAAAACAATGATAACGCTTTCTTCCTTTATATCATGGTTCAACGCCGCGGTCGCCTTCGGCACCGTCATTATGTTCGGCGCGCTCGGCGAAACACTTACGGAAAAATCCGGGCATCTTAACTTAGGCGTACCGGGAATAATGTACATCGGCGGCATAGCGAGCCTTGTCGGCGTATTCTTCTATGAAAAGAGTACTGACGAGCCGAACGCCGTGCTCTGCCTTCTTATCGCCCTCGGCTGCGCCTTTGTCGCCTCAATGCTCGGCGGCCTTATTTACAGCTTCCTTACAATTACGCTAAGGGCGAATCAGAACGTAACGGGACTTACGCTTACGATTTTCGGCTCGGGAGTCGCGAATTTCTTCGGCGGCTCTTTAAACACTCTCGCGGGCGGTGTCGGCCAGATATCCGTTCCGGCTACAAGCGAAGCCTTCCGCACGTCAATACCGTGGCTTTCCTCAGGGCTCGGCACTGTAAGCAAGCTTTTTTTCTCCTACGGCTTTCTCGCCTACGCGGCTATTGCCGTAGCCGTAGCGATGCAGATTTTTTTAAGCAGAAGCCGTGTGGGGCTAAACCTGCGCGCGGTCGGTGAGAACCCCGCGACGGCGGACGCGGCGGGAATAAACATCACGCTGTACAAGTACCTTGCAACGTGCCTCGGTGCGGGCATATGCGGCATAGGCGGACTTTATTACGTTCTCGATTACACGAAGGGAACGTGGTCGAGCGACGGCAGCATAGAGTCGCTTGGCTGGCTTGCAGTCGCTCTTGTCATATTCGCAAGCTGGAAGCCGAAAAACGCTATATGGAGCGCGTATCTGTTCGGCATGTGCTACTGGCTTTTCCTTTACCTGCCCGCCAGCTCATACCTGCCCAAGAGCGTAATAGATTCGCTTATGGTCACGCTAAAAAGCTCCAACATCGCGCTTCAGAACATGTTCCAGGATATTTTCAAAACGCTGCCGTACCTTGTTTCGATTATCGTTCTTGTCATAGTCAGCGCAAGGAAAAAACGCGAGAATCACGCACCGGCAAGCCTCGGCCTGCCGTATTTCCGCGAGGAGCGCTGACTGCTGCGAAAGTAAG
>DCUB01000052.1 GCA_002329365.1 Ruminococcaceae bacterium UBA1425 | reverse complement strand
GTCACCCATGCCGAGCGCACTAATCTAAAAAACGTCCGCAAAATGCGGACGTTTTTTATTTCTGCAAAGAATTTATACGGCTGTTCTTACGCTTTCGACAAGGTCGATAAACGCGCCCATGAGCTTCGATGCAGTATTTTTACCGAAAGATACAAGCGCGCACCAGCTGTCGTCTTTAACCGAGTCAGTCGCGGGGTCATACTGATAGCCCTTGATGACATAATAGTTGTCCGGCTCAACGTATCCGATAGCGTCGTTCACAAGGTCAAGAATAATAAGATTTTCGCCGTACAGCTCGCGAAGCCCCTTGTACTTGAAGCCGTCAAGGCATTCGCCGCCCAAAAGCAGCTCGCTCATGATTTCACCGGGGCTTAAGAAGACCTTAAGAGCGGAGCCAATCTCCATATATCCGATTTCCGAATCGGCATAATACTTGCGCGTCGCACTGTCGTAATAGAGGTCGACGCTCGCAAGCGCCAGCTTTGTGAGAGTAAGCGCCATATTGTTTTGAACCTCGAACCTCACCAGCTCGTGACGGACATTGAGAACGGGTTCAACCGAAACCTCGGGCGACTGAACGCGGCCTTCGTACCACACCGTATAATTCTCGTTTCCGCCGTATTCGGCTACTCCGAGCAGGTCGCCGCAGCTTTCGTTGAGGTCGGCGCACTGCTCCTCGGTCATAGTCATGCCGAGAGTGATATAGCCCAGTTCATAGCCGAAGCGCCGCGCCGTGTCGTGCGAGCTGAGATTCGGCAGGCCGTCGTTGCTGAGCGACCTTGATGATGTTACGGTGCCGACGTTGCCCTGAATGTAGATGAAGTTGCAGCCCGCTTTGTTTATCAGCTTTTCCATATAATACACAAAATCAGCGGACAGCTTTGTGTCGATTTTCAGACCGTCGTCGGTTGTGAGGAAGTCGTAGCTCGCCGATTCGGGGTGACAGCCGAAGGTGGCAATTACGGTAGGCTTTTTATTCTCATCGTCGGGCCTGAAGTACAGACGGTAAAGATTGTTGTCGCTCGCGTAAGGTGGCGTTCTGTCATATGTGTAGTCGTCCACGTCGGTGTACGAATAAAACAGCTCGCCCTCCGTCATGTCGGCGTATGCATCTTTTATTGCTTTGGCGGTGCTGTTAATAAGCGTCTGGCGGAATGTTTCGTCGATTCCGTTCTTCTGCTTTACAAGACCGAAGGTAAAAGCCGAAAGAAGGTTGTTGGCTATGACGCCGAGCGGATTTGCCCACACACCCTGCGAGTCGATGCCCGAATGCGTATGCGTTGCCGTTACGTTAATGCTCTTGATGTTGTTTTCCTCGGCAAAGTCGGCTACCGCCTCCCTTATTCTGCGAATGTCTGCATTCGCGATGCCTATACAGTCGACAGAAGCGAAAACCACGCTTCCCCTGCCCCTGCCGTCGTCAAGAACAATAACCCTGACCTTTAAATCCTCTTTTGTTCCGTCCTCCCCGGCGTATATGTCGGACGACATCCAGTAGGGCGAATAGCTGCCCCTTGCGTATTTCTTTTCGCCGAAATCAAACGGGATTATTGATTCGCGCGCGTAACCGAGGCTCCACTTTCCGTTTGTGTCGGAAGTATTGACAAAGTCGCCGTTGCCTTCGTAAAAATTATCGGTGTTTTTCTCGCTTGCCGGATAAACGTTTGAGCCCTTCGGTATAAGCCTTGAAATGATGCCCAGCAGAAAGTCATTGTAGAAGAAGTTGTTGAAAGCGTTCCTGTACTTTACCTGCGTGGGTTTGTCGATTCCTAACTTGTCGGAAATAAAATCCTCTACCGAACCGTTCGGCGCATTTTGCGGTGATACCGAATTCGCGGTTACGAGCATGCAGGAAAATATGATGCTCGCAGACAGAATAACGGAAATCACGGCTTTAACTGATTTCTTCATTGTTGTATCTCCTTATATTATTTTTCCTAACGGCAGTTATGCGTTGTTTGGTTTACATATTTGAAACAAGGATTAACTGCGGCAAAAAATAACTCATGCAATAATGATATATTTTTTTATATTCATTGTCAATACATATCATTAAGTATTAAGAAAGATTGCATCTGAATGTTTTCCCAAAAACCTTTTTTAAAAAAGTTATGTAATCGCGGCGGAATATCCTAAAAAAATGTTGACTTTTTTAATCGTTTGTGTATAATAATTTGAGTAAACGGTAAGGATACTTTGCGGAATTGTGTAATGGTAGCACGGCAGACTCTGACTCTGTTTGTCTGGGTTCAAATCCTAGTTCCGCAGCCATTTATTGAGGTCTGTTCGGATATGTCCGGACAGACCTCATTACTTTTCTATAGAAAACAGGCTCTTTCACAGTGTGAAGGCGTCTGTTTTTCGATTATGCAGGGAACGGTCCTGACCGTTTTGCAATTCAAGTTTAACACATATTCTAAGTACGTGCTTTTCGCCTTGGCTTACTCCTCGTAAATTCCCTCAAGGAAGTCTGTTTCCCTTACATAGCCTTCAGTGTCTATACGGAAGGTTTTTATTTCGTTCTTTCCGAAGTCCGCCCAGAAGCCGGCGTTTATGATATCGCATACTATGCCTACTCTCGCCGTATCCTTGCCGTCTGTTTCGCAGCACCTTATAACGGTGTCGCCGGAGCCGTCCTCGCACAGCTTGAACGCCGTTACGATGACATTCGGCTCTGTTACCGTTACGAAGCTTTTTACCTGCGGCTCGGTGCCCTTGTGGTAGCTTTCGGGGACAGCCACGGGACGGCAGTTGAAAAGCGCCGCCTCGGCTGTTATGCCGCTTGCTTCCGCCTCGCCCGTGTGAACGGCGATGCCGTATTCAAAGCGCTGAAGTCCCTCGTCGGTGAAGTTGAAATCAGCCTTCGGACGGTGGGAGAAGTGGTCGGCGAAAATCACGTTGCGGAGAAGCGTTATGCGAAGCTCGTTGCCGGGACAGTCGTAGCTGTACTTCGAATCGCTCATTACGGAAATGCCCCTTCGCGTGCCGTCGGAGGCGGTGACGGTGAGGTCCGCCCAGTTCTGAGCCGGTTCCTCCTCGCCGTTGCAGGGACGCTTTATAAACGACGCGGGAATTTCATAAGTTGATATCGGGTCGCTGCCGTCGAGCGGGAACGGCATTTTAAGCATTGAGAAATTCTCCTGCCATATTGCCTTGCACTTTACGCGCAGAACCTTTTGCTTCGAGCCGAGAATAAAGTCCTGCGTAAGATGTGACTCGTTGAAGCGGTGCTTTGTGCGGACAACGGCTCTCGCGGGGCCGCTCTCGACAAGCTCGATGCTTTCAAGTTCCATGATTCCGCGTATGTCGTGGAACGTAAATATCCTGTGCGCCCATGTGTCCGCCTTGCTGTCGTCGATTACGGTGGGCAGGGCAAGCGTTTTGCCGCCGGCATAGTCGAAGCCGTCCGTCTTAGAAACAAGGCTCTTAATACCGCCAGTTTCGCCGTCGAACGTGACTTTGAGGTATTTGTTTTCAATAACAAGACCGTCGGCTTTGACATCGGTGTGCGGCTCGTTTTTGAAATCCTCGCGGTTTTCGTTTGTCATGAGGTAAAGCCAGAATGTTGCGTAGCCCACGGCGGGCACCTTTGCCATAAACACCGTATCAAGATGCGAGTCGTTTGAACGCGAGGAACGGACATTCTGGAAAAGAACGTCGTTTCCCTCGGAGTCTGTTACACGGACGGACGGATGATATGTCCTTACGGGAACGTTAACCTCAAAGGACATCGGATTGAACACAACGACGGGGCGCGGGAATTTTCCGCCGCTCTGGTGACGCACGACTGTGGAAACGGGGTCGGATACTCCGTCAATCCATGTGTCTATACTCCTTGCTATTTTCAGCATCGCGTTGTTCTCGGCGCGCGACGCTATAGTCATCGCGTAGCCCATGCTGTCGCGGACGTCGTCATATGCCTCCATGATGGAGCAGCCGCAGAGGATGTCGTGGAACTGGTTGAAGCAGACGCTGCGCCACGCTTCCGCAAGCTCGTTTGTGGCGGGGGGCATACCGGAGGTCTTTGCTGCTATGGTGTTCCACCTTTCCGCGGCAAGCAGCCAGTTTTCGGCCTTCCTGTTAAGCTGCTTTACAAGCGATATTGAGGAATAACAGCCGCTCGCGTGGTGCTGCATGTCGCCGTTCCAGACTGGGATGTCGATTCTTGCGGCGCACATCGCCTCAAAATACTCGTCGGGCGATGAAAAATCAAGTTCGTAAAAGCCTTCGGCCTTAACTGCTCTGAGGTGTTCTATGTCGCCCTTTGTAGGGCCGCCGCCGTGGTTGCCCACTCCGTAGAAAAGCATCATGCCGTGCCCGTTTTTGTCCGCTCGCTCACTGAAGTTTTTCAGAATGCGGTCAAGAGCCTCGGCTCCCGTTTCGCCGTAGCCCGTGGGAATGCGGTATGTAAGCACTCTTGAGCCGTCGACGCCGTCCCACCAGAAAAGGTCCTCGGGCATGTCGGGGTTTTCCGTTGTGTTTGGGCGAGTCATGACGTATGTCCTCATGCCGCCCTTAATGAGAAGCTGCGGCATGTTCCCGTTATGGCCGAAGGAATCCACGTTGTAGCCCGTGGTGCAAATTCGCCCGAACTTTTCAAGGTAATAAAGCTGGCTGTAAAGAGCCTGACGCGCGAAGCTTTCGCCGGAAGGCATGTTGCAGTCGGGCTGAACCCACCAGCCGTTGACGGGAACCCATCTGCCCTGACGCACGCGGTTCTGAATCTCTTTAAACATTTCCGGGTCAATCTCCTCAACCCAGCGGTAATATGACGCGGACGAGCATGTGAAAACAAAGTCGTCGTATTCGTTTAATCTGTCGAGCGCGCTGCGGAAGGTCTGAAGAACTTCGCCGCAGCCCTCCTGCCAGCGCCAGAGCCAGATAGGGTCAAGATGCGCGTTGCCGATTAAATGTATTTTATTGCTCATTTTCAAAACCGTCCTTTTCCCGTTTATTCAAAAAATCCGTAATATCTTCCGATCCAATATGCAAAAGAGTAAATATAGCAGCTTTCGACCGTTGTATTTCCGCCGGAATCGACGTTCTTCAAAGCAAACGGGTTGCGGTCGTATTTTGAGATGAACCTTTCGTCGTTCGGAAGAAGCCACGATATTTCCTTTGCGCCCGCCCTGAGCCTGTTAACAGGGGTGTCGTGACGCCCCTTGGTGCTGACGCCGGACGCAAGACGCGAAACATTCATCCTGTAAAACCAGGTGGCAAGACGGTCTAAATCTATTTCCTCGTCGGGGCAGGAAATGGCAAAGGGCAGATCATAGCCGGGGTTGAATTCGCGCTTTAAGGAGGTTCTCCACGAACGGAAGCCGTCCCTGTATTTTTTAAGCAGCTCCTCGTCCTTTTCAAGCATGCAAAGCCCCCAGTAGGCTGAAACACTGAGCATATGGTCGCCGTACATTATATCCTCGAAGGGATCAAAGCTCATTGAAAGCCCCGCCTGATAAAGCCTGTTCCAGTGCTTTGTTGTAAGGTCGTCGTAGCCGTCGGCAATTAGCGCGTCATACGTTTCCTGCCATTTTCCGCCTTCACCGAGGATGTGCATGGTGGTCTTAAGATACATCAGAAGCTCGGCGGCGTTAAGACAGGCGTCGACATACCCGAAATCAGTTTCAAAATAACTTCTGCTCCACTTTGCCCATGTCGTCGGCTCGCCCGTGCAGTCGTGCAGCTCGTAGCCGTGGTCGGTTATATGATTCATTACGCCGCGGACTGAAAACTTAATTATTTCGTCAAGCTCCGGGTCCTCGGGGCCGAGAATATCATGCGCGAACAGCATGTTGAGGTAGTGAAGGGTAATCTCGTCGCTGCTCGTATCGGCTTTGTACACTATGCCGTCGTCGCCGTAGCCCTCGTCCCTGTAAAGCTTTGCAAGCCTGTCGGGAACGGGAGCCGAAGCGTCTATGACAAGCCCTACCATACCGCGCTTTTTCGAGGCGCTCGTTTCAAGGCAGACAGCCTTGCCGCCCTCCTTGCGGAAGAACAGTCCGTCGTCCGGCACGGGTTCGTCGGGACAGAGATAGCTTCTTGAAACAAAGCCGTCTCCCCTGCCGTGGATATGCATGAGCAGCAGGCATGCCTCGGTTGCGCGCACGGCTACCTTTTTCGCTTTTACAGTATCGGGATGCTCCGCGCCCTTTTCTCTTCTGAACGTGGCGAAACGCAGCATTTCTGCAATCGCGAAGCCTGCCGTAAAGCAGCCGTCGTTGTCGGAATGACCGTAGCGGACGGCTGTGGTGACGTCGCCGGGAACGGCAAGGCGTTTCTGGCTGTACATTCCGCGGCGGTCGACGTATTTTATGCTCTCCTGCAGCAGAATATCGGCCTTTTCCTCCGCGCCTACCGTCCTCATCTCTATGTAGGAGGCGCCTGTTTCGGTCTGAACCCATATGCCGTTACCGGACGGCAGAAGCGAAATTACCCGGTTGTCGGGCAGGTCCCTGTCGGCGGCAAAGTACATTATGACATTGTCTTCGCGCTGTGCGTTTTTGTCGTATCTCGTAAGACCTGTCGCGGCTCCGTACCATTCGGCGCCGTCCGCTGTGACGGCAAAGCAGGTGTAGTCGCTCTTTTTCGACGGGAGCGGAAGCGGAAAGCCGTCAAGCGACGGAGCGGCGCATTTTGCTTCGTACAGCCCGGACGGAATGGCGCTGTCTCCCTTTTTGTAGATTGTGCAGAAACGGCATGGCTGTGCTGTGAGCTTATAAGGCTTAATCATTATGATTCTCCCTTGCTGCTTATGTTTCGGGAACGGCAGCATTGACTGCCCGGAAACCCGTGAATAAAAGCATATCAGAAAAACCGTTATGTTGCAACATATTTAAGACAGCTTTTCTGTGTTTATTAACATTTTATATAACGCGGAGCGCTGTTCGGCATACACGGTTATTGACAAAATCCGCAAATATAGTATACTTGCTTTGTATGAATATTGTGCGGTGGTGAAGCGCCGATAGGCGGCGGAATATGAGATTAAGGCACAAAAAAAACCTTGAGCAAAGACTTAAAAACTGCGGTGAATATCTTCTTACACTCGAGCTTGGTCCGATTAATGCCGACGAGTGTCCCGACAGGGATTTATATCTGAACTTCAGGGATGTTTTCAACAACGATAATCCCGTAATGCTTGAAATAGGCTGCGGAAAAGGCAGGTTCATATGCGAAGCGGCGATGCGCGAGCCGGATAAAAACTTTCTGGCCGTAGAGAAAGCCGCCGGCGTTATAGTAAACGCATGCGAGCGTGCAAGGGAATACGGGCTTTCAAACGTCCGCTTTATAATGATGTCTGCCGAGTACCTTTACCGATACATACCCGCGGCTTCAATTTCGGGCATATACCTTAATTTTTCATGTCCTTTTCCGAAAAACTCTTACAGGAATCACAGGCTGACGAGCGAGCGGTTTCTGAACTTCTACAGGTTCGTTTTGAAGGACGGAGCCGTAATACGTCAAAAAACGGACAGCCCGGTGTTTTTTGAGTTTTCCGTCGGGAGCTACACGCAGTGCGGCTTCACGCTTAAAAACATAACGCACGACCTGCACAACAGCGTGTATTACAAAGACAATATCAAGACGGAATACGAGGAAAAATTCGCGTCGCTCGGAAAGCCTGTATACGCGCTTGAGGCGTTCCCGAATGAATGACCGAAAGGAAAAAACGATGAAAAAATATCTTCTGCCGAAGGACGGCGAGTTTTATAAGGCAAACCTGCATTGCCACTCCACAATTTCCGACGGCGACCTTACCGTTGAGGAACTGAAAAAGGCGTATATGGAAAGGGGCTATTCGGTTGTTGCGTTCACCGACCACGACATCTGCGTTCCTCACCGCAATCTTACGGACGATAAATTTGTCGCTATCACGTCTTATGAGGCGGATATCAGCAACTGGATTGTGGACGACAGCAATTTTGTCCGCTGCTATCACTTCAACTGCTACGCCACGACCGACGATGACGGGTACACTACAATAGAAAAGCCCAGCTATCAGGATATAAACGCTATTAACGAATACATAAGGCGTCTTAACGAAGCGGGCTTTATCGTCTGCTACAATCATCCCAACTGGTCGCTGCAGACGCTTGAGGATTACGGAGGGCTTAAGGGGCTTTTCGCTATGGAGATTTTCAATTACAGCGCGATGCTCGACGGAATCGACGCGGACCAGGAGATTCCGTACGACACGCTGCTCCGCCGCGGCAACAGGCTTTTCTGCGTAGCGACCGACGACAATCACGACAGACAGCCGTTCGGTCATCCGTTAAACGACTCCTTCGGCGGCTTTACAATGATTAAGGCAGGCTCCTTAAGCTACGGCTCCGTAATCGATGCGCTTAAAAGGGGTAGCTTCTACGCTTCCATGGGTCCCGAAATATATTCCCTTTACGTCGAGGACGGAAAACTGAATATTGAATGCTCCGGCGTTCGCAGCATACATATGACAACATGCGGCAGGCGGACGGAGGTCGCGAGGGTGAGCGACGGCGAAACATTGCGCGGGGCAAGCTTTAACATAGACCAGCGCGACGTTTATGTTCGCGTTCAGATAACCGACAACAGCGGCAGGCGGGCGAACACAAACGCTTATTTTCTCGATGAAATAATTTAATAACCGAACGGGGGCGCTTGTTTGAAAAAGAATCTTGACGCGGAAAGCAGGCAGTTTAACAGGAACAAATGGATTTACACGGTGCCGGGATTAGGCAGGGACATGGCTTATTCGCTGTTCAGCTATTTTCTTCTTACTTATGTTCTGTACACAAGGCAGCTTACGACAAAGCAGTTCGCGGCTTTAAGCATCATTATGATTATCTGCCGCATATGGGACGGCGTCAACGACCCTATTATGGGAGGAATAATCGAAAACACGCGGACGCGTTTCGGCAAGTTTAAGCCGTGGATACTGACAGGCGCCGTTTCAAACGCGCTTATATTATCGGTTATCTTTGCGAACAGGGTGCAGGGATGGTCGTTCGTCGTGCTTTTCGGCGTGCTTTATCTGTTCTGGGATATCACCTTCACAATGAACGATATCGGCTACTGGTCAATGCTGCCGTCATTAACAAGCAGGGCGGACCGGCGCGACAGCATTACGTCTTTCGCAAACCTGTTTGCCGGGTTCGGCACTATTATGGCATATGCTCTTATCCCCATATTTACGGCGGGAGCCCTGACAATCGGCGGAAACTCCATCACCGCATACGCCGCCGTCGCCGTCATTATCTCGCTGCTTTTTGTCGGCGGTCAGACGGTCGTCTGCGTCGGCGTCAGGGAGCCGCACGTCGCTTCACAGCCGCTTGAGGAAACAATAGGCTTTCGCAAAATGATTAAGGTCATCCTCCGCAACGACCAGCTTCTCTGGGTTACGCTCATAATGCTGCTCGTCAACCTCGGCGGCGCGTTCATTACCGCGTTCGGCACAAATTATCTTTACCTCGAATTCGGCTACGAGGGCAAAAACGTAACGTTGTTTGCGGCTTTTTACGCCGTAGCTTCGGGCATAATAAGTTTTGTTTATCCCGCTATGGCAAAAAAATTCAGCCGTGCATCGCTTGCGGGGATTTCGCTTGTTTCGAGCATTGCCGGCTACTTCCTTTTCGCACTGACCGGCTATTTCGCGCCGACGGGCATAAAGCTGTGGCTTTACTGCGCCGAGGCGCTTATTATCGGCTTCGGCTACTCGCTGTTCTATATGGTGGTTACAATCTGCCTTACGAACACAATCGAATACAACGAGTACAAAACCGGCAGCCGCGACGAGGCCATAATATTCTCGCTCCGTCCCTTTATGGCAAAGATGTCAAGCTCGCTGCAGCAGCTAATAGTTATGGTTGTTTACATGATAATAGGCATGACGTCAGTCACAAACAGAATTTCCGAGCTTGAGCAGCAGGCAAGTCTGAATCAGATAACGGAAAGCGCAAAGACGGCGGGCATTACGGAGGTGCTTAACTACGCTCCCGGTTATATGGCTTCAACCCTCCGGCTCGTAATGGTTGTTCTGCCCCTTGTATTTATGACGGCGGGCTATCTGACAATGAAAAAGAAAATCACCGTCGACGAGGCGGAATATCAGCGCATGGTCAGTGAGATTGAAAAGCGGGCAAAGGAAACAGAAAACTGATAAATAACTTTTTTCCCGAAAGGATGTATGAAATGTACAATGTTCTTGTATGCGACGACGAAAAGGACATAGTCAACGCGCTTAAGGTTTACCTTACAAGCGAGGGGTATAATGTTATCGAGGCACATAACGGGCGCGAGGCGCTTGAGGCTTTGGCAAACAACGACATAAAGCTTGTCCTTATGGATATTATGATGCCTGAAATGGACGGCATATCGGCAATGGTCGAGCTTCGCGGCAAATATAACGTTCCCGTCATTCTGCTTACGGCGAAAGGCGAATATACCGACAAAATTCTCGGGCTGAACGTCGGTGCCGACGATTATATTACAAAGCCCTTCAATCCTATTGAGGTTATCGCGCGCGTAAAATCGCAGATCAGAAGATATGTAGACCTCGGAAGCGACAATAATTCGGGCGATGTTATCATAAACGGCGGAATAGAGATTGACGACAAGTCAAAGCAGGTAACGGTCGACGGTGAAAAAATCTGCCTTACTCCCACCGAATATGAAATCCTGAAGCTGTTTGCCGAAAACGTCGGAAATGTTTTTTCGCCTAAGGAGATTTACCGCCGCGTATGGAACGAAGACCCCTTCGGCGCCGAAAACACCGTGCTCGTCCACATTCGCCATCTGAGGGAGAAGGTGGAGATAAACCCCGCCGAGCCGAGATACATAATAGCCGTCTGGGGACACGGTTATAAGATGGAAAAGAGAAGCTGATATGAAAATCCTGAAAATGAATTTTTCCGATAAGGTAACCGCAATCGTCGCGTTCCTGCTCTTTTTTGAGCTTGCGGTCGCGATGGCGCTTGCCATATCGTGCATGATTGACTATCACTTTTACGCGGAAGATTCCAAAACTTATGCCTTTGAGGAGGCTATGAGGGTAAAAACGACAGATGAGTTTGAAGAAATTGAAAATTATTACAGCCTGTACCTTAAAAAGCTTAACAATACGGCGACAAAAACGGAGCTGTACAGGATAGAAGAATACGAACACAAGTACGATAAATCAAGGAGCAACGTGCTTTTTATCGCATCTCTTGAGGATAATTACGCCGTGCTTTGCAATTTCAGCGATGAGGTAATCAATTCCATATACGATACAAGCTATTCAAACTCGAAGATTTTCGAGTTTTACAACGACGAGGATATAAAGGTATCTGGAACTATAAAGCTGTTCATACGCAAGGACATGACGGCTAGCGACGATTATTACCTTGCCGTAAAGCTTATAGAAACCGCCCATATAATGAGATACCCCCTGCTTGCGCTTTTCGTTATTTTTATTCTCGGCGCTCTTATTACACTCGGAAGGCTGATAAGCGCTGTCGGAACAGGCAATAACGGCAAAAACGGGGAGCTGCGCTTTATAGACAGAGTCCCGCTTGACGTGATTATACTTGCCTGTGCGGTCGGCTTTGCTTTTCTTATAAGCCTTATTGTCCTTACCTCGGTTGCCGACGTCAAGGAGCAGAATCTTGTTCTCTGGAACACCATCATTTTGATTCTTGCGCTTGTCTTTGCAATGATAATGCTACTGCTTAACGTCACCATAGCGACGAGAATCAAGCACGGACATGTCTATAAAAACACGCTTGTTTATATTGTTATCGCGAGGATAAGAAAGCTTCTCGGCAAGGAAAACGACGGTTATTTCAAGGTTCCGTATATAGGCAAGGTGCTTCTCACCATCGGTCTTGTAATATCCTCCGACATTATTGTTTTACTGTATTTTGTGTTCAGATATCTTACAAACCGTATGGGCGTTCTTGAGGATTTTCCTTTTCTCATATATGCCGCGATTCACGCCACATGTATTTTCGCGCTTGTGCCGCTGTTCATTATGATTACGGTTAACCTCAGTCACGTAAGAAAAAGCGGTGAGAAAATCGCGGAGGGCGACTTCGGTTATGAAATCGATTCGCATATTATGTTCGGCGACTTCAAGCTTATAGGCGAGAATCTTTCAAACATCAAGAAAGACATGATGCTGGCTGTGGAGGAGAAGGTCAAAAATCAGGAGGCGAGAAACGAGCTTATTACGAATATTTCCCACGACCTCAAAACGCCGCTTACGTCTATCGTCAATTATGTTAATCTGCTTCAGCGCGGAAACCTCGCCCCCGAAAAGGAGGAGGAGTACCTTGAAATAATCAGGAAGCATGCCAACAAGCTTGATACGCTTCTGAAGGGCGTTATCGAGCTGTCGAAAATCGCTACGGGTGACGTCCCGGTCAACCTGACCGCAATCGACATTCTGATGTTCACGGAGCAGTCTTTATCGGAGTTTGACGCTAAATTCGCGGCAAAATCTCTTGAAACGGTTGTCAAAGCACCCGACGGCGACGTATATATCCATGCCGACGGCGACCTTCTGTGGCGCGTTTATCAAAACCTGTTCAGCAATATCTGCAAATATTCAAGGGAAAACTCCCGCGTCTTTATTAATGTTGAAACAGACGGCGAAAGGGTTTCGATTACTATCAGAAACACGTCCAAAAGCATTATAAACATGTCGGGCGACGAGCTTTTGCGGCGGTTCAAGCGCGAGGACAGCTCAAGGCATACCGACGGCTACGGACTGGGGCTTTCGATAGCTAAAAACCTTGCCGAAATTCAAAACGGCGGGTTTAAGGTCGAAACCGACGGTGATATATTCAAAACAACGCTTACTTTCGCGGCGGCAAAGCCCGATAGCAATAAAAATATTAACGGAGGAACAGTATGAAAATTACCTTTATGGGAGCAGGCAGCACGGTGTTCGCGAAAAATGTTCTGGGCGACGTCATGTGCTCGGAGGCATTAAGGGAGTGTGAAATCGCCCTTTACGACATCGACGGCGAAAGGCTCGAGCAGTCGGAGCTTATGGTAAACACTTTAAACAAGAACATCAACGGGTCGAGAGCAAAGGTTAAGGCGTATCTCGGCGTTGAAAACCGCAAGGAGGCATTAAGAGGAGCAGACTTTGTCGTCAACGCGATACAGGTCGGTTTTTACGACCCCTGCACCATTATTGATTTTGAGGTGCCTAAAAGATATGGGCTTCGTCAGACAATTGCCGATACGACAGGCATCGGCGGAATATTCCGCGCCCTTCGGACAATCCCCGTGCTTGCCGATTTCGCGGCGGACATGGAGGAGGTCTGCCCCGACGCGTGGTTCCTCAATTACACAAATCCCATGGCTATGCTCTCGGGCTATATGCAGAGGTACACGGGCATAAATACCGTAGGTCTATGCCACAGCGTTCAGTGCTGCTCAAGGGGGCTTCTGAACGACCTTGAGATAGAATACAGTGAGCCTATTAAGGAGTGCATAGCCGGCATTAATCACATGGGCTGGCTGCTCGAAATATACGACGCCGACGGCACCGACCTTTATCCCGCTATCCGCAAGGCTGCCTGCGAAGTCCTTGAAAGCGGCGACACGAATCACCACGACCTTGTAAGATATGAGTATATACGCCGTCTCGGCTATTACTGCACAGAGTCGAGCGAGCACAACGCCGAATACAACAATATGTTCATCAAGGCGAAGTATCCCGAGCTTATCGAGCGCTACAACATACCGCTTGACGAATATCCGCGCCGCTGCATCCATCAGATAGAAAGATGGAAAAGCGCGAAGGAAAAATATCTGAACGGCGATGTTTCCCATACAAGAACAAGAGAATACGCCTCGAATATCATGGAGGCAATGGTAACAGACGTGGCATACAAAATCGGCGGAAACGTTTTAAACAAAGGCCATATAATTCCGAATCTGCCCGAGGAGGCATGTGTCGAGGTCGCCTGCCTTGTAAATAAATACGGCGTTCAGCCGTGTATGCAAAAGCCTCTGCCCGTTCAGCTTGCCGCGATGAACATGACGGAAATAAACGTTCATCTTCTTACAATCGAGGCCGCCGTAACGCTTAAGAAGGAACATATATATCAGGCGGCAATGCTCGACCCGCACTGCTCGAGCGAGCTGTCAATCGACGATATAGTATCTTTGTGCGACGACCTTATAGAGGCGCACGGAAGCTGGCTGCCGAAGTACCGCTGATACGAAGCATCAAGCGTGATTGACAGAAAAATTTACATTATGTTAATCAATTAAGTACATCCTTTTAGTATTATGTTATTGCAGGGTTTTGTATTGTGTGGCTCTGCAATAAATGCTAATCGGTTGGTGAAGCGTTTTGCTCGGATATGTAAGGGCGTACAAGCCGGAGCTTAAGTTCAGGGAATACGACCTTTACCGCGGCGTTTACTGCTCAATTTGCAAGCGTCTGTTAAAATGCTACTCGCCGCCGGCGCAGCTTTTTCTAAGCTACGACGTTACGCTGCTCGCCTTTGTTATAATGGCAATTAAGGGCGAGACAGCCTCGCTAAAAAAGACCTGCTGCTGCTACAATCCGGCAAAACGCTGCCACTCATGTTTAGGCGTTGACGATATTATAGACTTTTGCGCCGATATTTCGGTTATTCTTGCTTACCACAGGCTGCGCGACAACATCCGCGACAAGGGCTTTTTCGGGAAGCTGGTTTCATTTTTATTTCTGCCGTTTGTGTCGCTTATGCGCCGCAAGGCGTCAAGGCGGCAGCCTGCGGCGGACGAAATAGTGTCGCGCGCCATGCTCCGCCAAAGCGAGGTCGAAAAACGCGGTGACGCTTCGTTGGACGCTGCGGCAGACCCTTCGGCTTCGGCGATGTCTGAGCTGCTTTGCCTCGTGGCCGGCGATGGCGCCGATATAGAAAAGCTTCGGCGCTTCGGATATCTTCTGGGCAGGTACGTTTATATAACAGACGCGGCGGACGATATCAAAAGCGACATTAAAAGCGGCGCCTTTAACCCTCTCAAGTCCAGGTACACCGAGCTTCATGGCAAGGACGAAGAAGAATTTCGCAGTGTCGTGCTCAGTATGCTTAACCTTAACATCGGCGAACTCGTCAGATGCTATGAGAGTATAGATTTCAAGTGCTACGGAGATATTATATACAACATTTTGTTTTACGGATTATACAATTCGGCTTTGTCGGTACTAAAAAAATATCAGAAAGGGGGCGCGCAGAATGAGGAATCCTTATGAGGTTCTCGGTCTTCCCGAAAACGCGACCGATGAACAGGTTCGCGAGGCTTACCGCAATCTTGCGCGCCGCTACCAGCAGGATATGGCGGAGGGCAACACACGCTACAATCCTGCCGAAAAGATGGACGAGCTTGACAAGGCGTATGACGCCATCATTATGTCCCGAAGCTCCGGCTTCGGCGGTCAGCGTCAGACGTACGCGTCTTCGTCGTCGTCGAACACGGGCGGATACTCCGTCAACACGGATTTCAGCGATATAAGAATAAAAATTCAAAACGGAAGGTTCGACGACGCCGAAATGCTGCTTGACGGCATACCCGAGCAGTCGCGCACAGCCGAATGGTATTACTTAAAGGGCAGCATTCAGTACAGAAAGGGCTGGCTTGAGGAGGCCGGCGGGAATTATGCCGCCGCATGCAGAATGGACCCCGACAACAGGGAGTACAGGGTTGCTTACGAAAATCTGAGGAATTCAAGCTCCGGCGGATACAGGATGAACAGTGAACGAAAGCATTCAGACTGTTCCGCCTGCGACGTGTGCACAGGCCTGATTTGCGCCGACTGCTGCTGCGAGTGTATGGGCGGCGACCTTATCCGCTGCTGCTGACAATATGTAATACGAGGTGTTTTTTTGAAGCAAAGCTCAAAAACCGCGCTCGGCGGCATAGTGGCGGCTCTTTCCGTTGCTCTCCTGTTTATGCTGTCGGTAATCCCGTTTTTAACATACGCGCTGCCCGCAATGGCAGGCGCGCTGATAATTTTAATAGTAATCGAGCTAAACAAAAAGTGGGCGGTCGGCGTTTATTTCGCCGTCAGCCTGCTTGCGTTGTTGCTTGTTCCCGATAAAGAGGCGGCTGTAATGTATGCCGCCTTTTTCGGCTATTATCCGATATTTAAGTCGGTAATCGAGTCAAAGCTTAACAAGCTCCTTTCCGTTATAACAAAAACGGCGCTGTTTTGCGTGTCGATGTCATTGTCTTACTATCTGATGATAAAATTCATGGGTGTGGAATTCGACGGGGTTGAAGCACTCGGAAGGTTTGCCGTTCCTATCATTTTCTCAATAGGAATTGTCGCTTTCGGCTTGTATGATTACACATTGTCTGCTATAATAACCGTATATCTGAAAAAATGGAGGACGCACTTCAGGCGCGTCTTCAAATAGGATTCGGAGGGACTTTTTTGGGTGTGAAAACGGCGGGTTTCGGTGTTATAGGAATCAGCGGCAGAGGCTCCGGCATGCTGCGCGAGCTGATTTCCGTTCCGGGCGTAAACGTGGTCGCGGTATGCGACAAATACGAGGACAGAGCTAAGCACGGCGCGGAAATAGTAAAGCAGTACCGGGGAACCGACGCCGCGGTGTATCTTGACTACAAAGAGCTTCTGAAAAGAGACGACATACAGGCAATCCTGTGCTGCACAACGTGGATAACACACGCGAGGATTGCCGTCGACGCCATGCGCGCGGGCAAGCATGTCGCCATTGAGGTCGGCGGGGCGGCTTCCGTTGAGGAATGCTGGCAGATGGTAAGGGCCTCGGAGGAAACGGGAAAGTTCTGTATGCTGCTTGAAAACTGCTGCTACGACAGGGACGAGCTTGCCGTGTTCAACATGAAAACGCTCGGAATTTTCGGAGAAATAACGCATCTTGAGGGCGGCTACCGCCACGATTTGCGCGACGAGATAAGCTTAGGGCGCGAAAAACGTCACGGAAGACTTGTAAACTTCATGTACCGTAACGGCGAGCTTTACCCCACGCATCAATTAGGTCCCATCTCAAAGCTTATCGGCATCAACAGGGGGAACAGGTTTTTAACGCTTTGCTCCATGTCAAGCAAGTCGAGAGGACTAAACTGCTGGATTAAAGAAAACATGGGCGAGGACTATGATATTGCCGATTACAGCTTTAATCAGGGTGACGTTGTCACAACGCTCATAAAGTGCGCGAACGGCGAAACCATTCAGCTCACTCACGACTGCTGCACGCCGAGGCCATATTCAAGGGATTACGTCGTACAGGGTACAAAGGCGACGTTCTGCGAGGCGAAAGAGGGCAAAAACTGGATATATATCGACAACGTTTCCCCGCGTCACGAGTGGGAGTACTTTGAAAAATACCGCAACAAATACGAACATCCGCTATGGAGGAATTACGACAGCTCCGGTCACGGGCACGGTGGAATGGACTACCTTGTTTTGTCAGCGTTTGCCGAGGCGGCTGTAAACGACCTTGCGCCGCCTATTGACGTTTACGACACTGCCGCGTGGATGGCAATAACCTGCCTTTCCGAGCAGTCCTCGGCAATGGGCGGAATGCCCGTGCCGGTGCCGGACTTCACAAACGGAATGTGGATTGAGCGCGAACCGTACCGCAGGGGCAAATACTGCCTTGAGGAGGTTTGCCACGATTTTTTTGAAAACGAGGAAAGCAAAGAGGAGAAAGAGCAATGAAATATTATATCGGCGTTGACGGGGGCGGAACAAAAACATATTACGCCCTGTTTGACGAAAACAAGAATATTATAGCCGACGTGAAAACCGCCGGCAGTAATCACGAGAACCTTGAAGGTTCGTTTGACGAAGCCGCGGCTATTATCCAGGACGGCATAACGCAGCTTACAAAAAGGGCGGGAATAGCCGTTTCCGACGTTTCGTTCACGCTGATGGGGCTTGCGGGCATCGACCACCCGTTCCAGCACGACGAGATGTGTAAAAGGCTTGAAAAATTCGGGCTTAAAAATTTCGCGATATATAACGACGGCTTCATTGTCGTTAAGGCGGGCAGCGAGAGCGGCGCGGCCATAGGTCTTAACAACGGAACAGGAACCTGCTGCAACGCCATTGATTCAACGGGCAGGATGCTCCAGCTTGCGGGGCTTGGCGATTTTTCGGGCGACATGGGCAACGGTCACTGGATTGCAAGGATGGCTTTTAAAGCTATTTATGACGACGTTTATCTCGGAATCCGCAAAACCTCAATGACTGCTATGTGCTATGAAAGGTTCAATATTAAAACGCGTGAGCAGTTTTTAGGCAGCGTGGCACTGCTCGACTCCGAGCAGTCTGAGGAATACATAATGGCACTTATAGACTTTTTCTTTGATGGCTTAAAAAACGGCGACGAGGCGTGCGTAATAATAAACGACATGATGGCGGAAAGAAGCGCACAGCTTATAGCCGCCCACGCCGCTCAGCTCACCTTTAACGGAGAAGAAATCGAGGTTGTGCTTTCCGGCTCGATTCTTACAAAGCTGCCGAGCGACATTTATCTTGACGAAATCAAAAAGAGGGTGGCTAAAAAATCGGGCAGAAAATTTAAGTTCATTAAGCTGACGCAGCCGCCCGTTACGGGCTGCATCAACTGGATATTGCAGGAGTATGTATAAAATTATAGAAAGGTTATGATATAGATGAAGGAAATCAATGTTGCTGTAATCGGCTCCGGAAGCACCTACTGTCCCGAGCTTGTCGACGGATTTATCAAGGCGCGCGGCTCTTTGAAGCTGAAAAAGATATCGTTTATGGATATCGACGAGCGCAAAAGAAATATTGTCGGCAGCCTTTGCGTCAGAATGCTTAAAAAAGCGGGAATAGACTGCGAGATACTTTTAACCGACGACCTCGACGAGGCGTTAAAGGGCGCCGACTTTGTCGTTACGCAGATTCGTGTAGGCAAGCTGCCCGCAAGGCATCTTGACGAAACCATTCCGCTTAAATATGACCTGATAGGTCAGGAAACGACAGGCATCGGCGGCTTTTTCAAGGCTCTGCGGACAATTCCCGTTATGAAGAACATCTGCGACAGAATTACGGTGCTCTGCCCCGACGCATGGCTTATTAACTTTACAAACCCCTCGGGAATAATTTCCGAGTTCGTACAGAATCATACCAAAGTCAAAAACATCGGCCTTTGCAACGTACCCATCAATATGCTTGACGACACGCGCGAGATAAGCGGAGAAGACAGCGAGATTACATATATCGGCCTGAACCACTTAAGCTGGATTACGTCCGTAAAAAAGAACGGCGTTGACCTGCTTTCGGAAATGATTAAAACAGGCTTTTCGCCAAAGGTTATGGAAAACATAAAAGACGACGGCTTTTCGCTCGAAACGCTTGCCGCAATAAAAGCTATACCGTCCTCATATCTTCAGTATTATTACTGCCGCAACGCGAAGCTTGAGCATCTCAAGAGCGGTGAAAAAAGCAGGGCGCAGGTATGCATGGAGATTGAGGAACAGCTTCTCGAAATGTATTCCGACGAAAACCTTGTAGAAAAGCCGGCGCTGCTCGACAAAAGGGGCGGTCACAAGTATTCGCTTGCCGCCGTATCATTAATAGACGCTATTGCCAATGACAAGCAAAACGTCCATGTGGTGAACATCAAAAACAACGGAACTCTTTCGTTTATGGAAGATGACGACGTGGTGGAAATAGCCGCCGTCGTCGGCAAGGACGGGGCAAAGCCCGTGCCGGTCGAAGAAACCGACAACCGCCATATAATAGGGCTTATGCGCATAGTGAAGGAGTACGAGAAATACGCAGTAAAAGCGGCTATGTCCGGCTCCGATACAGACGCGCTTAACGCCCTGCTTGTCCACCCGCTTGTGGGCGATTGGGAAAAGGCGTTAAACTGCTTCAACGAAATGAAGGAAGCACACAAGAAATATTTGCCGCAGTTTTTTAAGGATGAGCAAGTCTGAAACCTAAAATCACC
>DCUB01000011.1:20617-55679 GCA_002329365.1 Ruminococcaceae bacterium UBA1425 | reverse complement strand
TGCACATTTATTGACATTTCCAATGCTTGTGTGTACACGCAATTCTTCGATTTTTGATCGATCTCGATTAATATCTACGAAACCTTTTTCAACAGAAACACCAATTAACTCAAGAATGTCTATTAGAACTTTATTCAAAGAGGTTGTTGATAAATCTTTCAAGTAAAAGAATTTTGCAGTGGTTTGATATGATGGACAATTGGGCTCTCGTATACGAAAAAGCTGTATTCCTAATTTGTTGCATAATTCATCTTTTGATATGTCCCGGTTGATATCTTGGTGATAAAACTCACCATCATATTCTATACCAACATTAATGGAGGGCAAAAACACGTCTAATTCATATGGTGACAAATCAAAACTTCGATAACTCCCGATAGAATCTGAAAACTTTTGTCCAACATAATAAAGAAGTGCTTTTTCAGGGAAAGATGTACGTAATGAACTGGCGCATATTGGACATCCTTCTCCTGCGTTTCTATGTGCTGCTGTTGCTTGCCATGAATGTCCATAGCAACATTTCCACCAATACTTTTTGCCGCTTGATCGCATAACAGTTTCTATTGCGACAATATTTTTTTCATAATCCCATTCTTCAGCTAATTCTGGGTTAGTGGTTTTAATATCATTAATTCCGACAATTGCTTGCTGGCCAGCGCAATATGGGCAAGTGTGTCCATCTGTAACGTGACTGATTTTCGATTTCCATTCATGTCCTTCGGTGCATTTCCAATGTACAATTTTGTGACTTTTTCCAGCGCAGGTTTCCGGATTAATTCCAATATTGCGAGAAAAGTCCCATATTTCCTTAGTAAATGGATATAAAGTAAATAAGTCCTCTGGGACAATTCCACCAAAACACCTTATTACTACCAGGAGAAATGTCTTGAGGGCTCAATTCGTTTTGGATCCCCCATTCAGATGCAATTTGTGGATACTTTTCGACGAGAGTGCCACTTTTCTTAATTGCAGAAACTATTTTGCCTTTTCCTGTTTTAGCTCTGGCACATATGGGGCAACCATTACCTTTTGCTCTATTTGCGATTATCGAATTCCATCGATTGCCACAATCAGAACAGATCCAGTACGCTCGTTTATTACTTCCAAGAAGAAGGTTACTTGGATTATGCCCTAATCGATTATTTGTTTCCCAATCCCATTCAGCCATCAGTTGAGCATTATCGCTCACATATCGTTTTTCTTTCTTTTCTGCCATAATGCTCACCACATTTCTTTGGAATTTGTTCTCGATTTATTACATTATATCATAAAACAGTCGCTTTTTCAATGACAATGACACTTATCTTAATCACGATGACACTTTTCTTTTACAATGACACTAATCTTTAAGATAAGTGTCATTGTGCTTTGCTTTGGTGCAAAAAAGTGGTGGTTTAAGTCACTCAACTTCGACTTTGGTGTAGCTAATTTTGATACAATGAAACTAATCTTTTATGTTAAAATAGCAGAAACCTTTATACAGCAAGGTTTTTCAGACATAGAAAAAGAACGAAAGTTGCAATACCAATGGTATCATAACTTTCGTTCTTATTTGGTGCGAGAGACGGGACTTGAACCCGTACGTGATTAACACACGCCCCTCAAACGTGCGCGTNNGCGTCTGCCAATTCCGCCACTCTCGCTCGCAACGGTGATTATTATATCAAAGGTTATTACGATTGTCAATAGATTTTTTGATTTTTCGTCACATCAGCGACGTGAAAATTTCCGGTCTCGGATTCGGTATCACAACGGATGAAACGAGCTGGCTCTGCGCCTCGCCCGCCGAAACGCCGCATTTTACAGCCTCGCTGACAGCGGCCACGTCGCCCGTAAGCACGACAAACGATTTTCCGCCTATCCCCATGCCGAGGCGCACGTCCATTAGCGTTACCTCCGCCGCCTTTACTGCAGCGTCGGCCGCGTAAACGGCAGCCGTGATGCTGAAAAATTCCATTACGCCCACAGCGTTTACCTCGCACGGCTCCGGCGCAAGGTTAATCGCTTCTATAACCTGATGATTGACGCGCGGTATAACAACGCTGTCTACAACATGCTCGCCGCCTACCCTCTCGCCTGCTTCAAGCGACGCGGTGACTGCAGCCACCTCGCCCGTAAAAAGCACGTTGTATTTACCCGGGCAAACCGCCTTTGAGAATATCAGCTCCACCTCCGCCGCCTTCAGCACGGCGTCGGCAGCCTCTATTCCCTTTGCAATGCTGTTCAGCTCAAGAAATCCTATTGTTTCCATCATATATCATGCCCTCTTGTTTCTGTTGTCATTACCACTGTTGACACATTTTCGGACACGGCACGCCGAGTCCCTGCATTCGCCGCTTTGGGGTTGATTTGCGGAACGCATAAACGCGTTCCCTACTTATTTATCACAATACTTCCGTCGGTTAGCGTAACCGTGCCGTCAATGCTCGCGTGAAGGTTTGCGCCAAGCTTTCCTTCGGGGCATTTTGCAATAAGCTGACCCTTTTTTACCTTTTCACCGTTGCCGACAACAGGCTCGCTGGGCGCGCCGGTGTGCTGCTTTAACGGCAGCCGGACCTTGCAGGGCTCAAACGATACAAGCTCCGTTATGTTATAGTCGTAGTAATCGGCTGCTCCCGCTCTTGCGGCAGCCCTTTTTGTGGGGATTTTCCTGTACTCCCTCATGGTGCTTTCTTCCGTCTGCCCCTCGCCCTTATTATATTTTATTCCCGCCTCGCCGAGAGCCTTTTTGATTACGGCGTTTATCCTTCTCGGCTGCAGGCCCATGGGACAGGCGTAAATCTCGCACACGCCGCACTCGCAGCAAAGCGCCGCGTTCTGAATGTAACGGTCGCTCAGAAGGCCGTCAAGGCTGCCAGTAAGCCCCGTTTTTCTCATTATCATGTGTGGCTCAATCGGATGACCTAAAAGGTATCTCGGACACATCTGCGTGCAGTAGCTGCACTGGATGCACGACGAGCGCGCGCGGTTGAGCATCTGCTGTACGGACATTGCATCAGCTTTGGCGATAGCGCAGTCTGCCTTGAGGACAAGTATGCCCGAAGTAGTTTTTGTGACGACCTCATTTTCAGACTGTTCGCGTGAAATAATCCTGCCCATCATCGGGCCGCCCGACACGACAATATAGTCGTCTATCTTCACACCGCCCGCCTTTTCGATACACTCGTTAAACGACGTTCCGAGCGGAACCTTAAGCACGACAGGCTTTTTTACCTCGCCAGTGACGGTGAGGAATTTGTCCGTAAATGGTATGCCGTTTTGCGCGTCGTAAACACACAGCAGCGTAGCGGCGTTCAGTACAACACAGCCGACATCCAAAGGTATGCCGGCAGGCGGTACTGTTTTACCCGTTATTTCGCGGACAAGCGTTTGCTCGTCGCCCGCGGGATAAAAGCTTTTTAATAGGTGAAGCTTTACAGTAGCGGATGCACCGCAGTCTTTAATCGCCTTTTGAAGCGCCGATGTTTCGCTTTTATAGCTTTGCTTCAGACCAATTGTGCACAGCTTTGCGCCTGTTTCGTTTCTTATCGCCTCGGCTGCAGAAACAAGCTCGGACGCAAAATTTGTCATTATATATCTGTCGGTGCGCAGCAGCGGCTCACATTCCGCTCCGTTTATAATAAGGTTCCCGACGCCAACGGACAGCTTTACATGCGTCGGAAAACCAGCTCCGCCGCAGCCTACAACTCCGGCGGCAAATATCTTGTCTTTTAAGCTCAACGGTTTCACCACATTTCAGGAACAAAAACTGTTATTTATTCTTTTCGCGCTGCACCTCTAAGGTGTCGATTATGCCGACAATGGCGCAGTCAATAGGCAGTCCGTCGCCGCCTAAAGCACGGCGCGCCGAGCTTCCGTCGACGACAAGCACCTGCTCGCCAACACCTGCTCCGACAGTGTCGGCGGCTACAAAGGTTCTGCCGTTTTTTTCGTTTGTATGCGTTTCTCTGACAACCATCAGCTTAAAGCCCTCAAGCTCCGGCTGTTTTTTTGTCGCCCAGACGTGACCTATAACCTCGCAAATAAGCATCGGTTTGCCTCCTCAGACTGATTCAATAATTTTGCCGGCATGTAAAAAAACATCCTTTGCCGACGGCGTTATAACTGTGCCTTTTCTAAGCAGAATAACTGTTTCGGAGGATTTTTCAACCATCGATTTGGCGAGAGCCTCCGTTATTATCCCCTCGGGCAGGTCGTCGCACGGAGCGGAACGGACAGTGTATTTGTCTATTGGCGTCTGACCGTTTACAAGCTTGATGCCGAAGCTCTGGAGCGTTCGGACATAGCCCTCAAGGAGCTGATAAAAGCCCCTTGAAGCTTTCGCCGAAAGCTTCCGAAACGTCAGAGCGCAGTCGAGCAGAAATATTTCGGTGCCGTGCAGCAGCCCTGTTATAACGGCGCACTGAACGGCGCGCGTGTTTCTTCCGAGCGCAATGTCGGCAAGCTCCGTAAGGCTGAGCTCCGTTATGTATATTTTTTCAAACTTCGCGATATCCTCCTCGCAGGTATAGCAGTCTATACCGCAAAGATTGTACTTTTTTCTGACCGAAACCGGAAGCTTTTCGGCGCTGCCTATTAAAAGGGCGCAGGGCAGACCGCTTTTGTCGATGTTTTCCGGCTCGACGCTGTCGCCCATAAGCTTCAGCACCTCTCGCGTGACAAGCTCGACTATTTGTTCCCTTGACATGTCAGGCATGTTATCACCTCTATTTATAACAGGATAGTACCCGTCGCGTTCTTTTCAAGGCAGCAGGCGTTTGCCTCGTCGAAGTCGATGTGCATAGCCGGCGCGAAATTATCATTCAACCTTATCACCACATCCTCAAAGGTTACGGGACGCCTGCCGTCAATTTTAACCTTGACGTGCTGATTATCGGAAACGCCGTATTCTTTAGCGTCGGAGGGGCGCATATGTATGTGCGCCTTGGCGGCTATGACGCTGCCCTGCGCGAAAATCATTCCCTTTTCGCCGACTATATAGACATCGGCGGCGCCGTTTAAATCGCCCGACATATTAATAGGTGCGTTTAGCCCCAGAGTGCGGCAGTCAGTCAGCGACAGCTCAACCTGAACGGTCGGACGCTCCGGCCCCAGCACGGCAACATTGTCTATTACTCCCTTTGCGGTGACGAGCTTTACGCGCCTGTCGCTCAAAAACTGGCCGGGCTGCGAAAGCTCCCGGACGGCGTTCAGCCTTTCGCCCTCGCCGAACAGCACTTTAACGGCTTCCTCTGTGAGATGAACATGGCGCGCGGACGCCTCGACGATAATTTTCCCGCCGCGTTCTTCGACGCGCGGATTGCCTGTCACGGCGGAATATTTTTCGAGCACGCGCCCGACTATCTCGCGTATTTCGTTTTCGTTCATGTAAAACACCTAATCAGTTATAATAACCGCTAAGCAGACGGCAAAAAATGATGTGCATTCCGCTTGAAAGCCTGTTCAAAGCCGTAAGAATGTCTTGCCTGTCCGGCAAAGCTTCCAGCGCCGCAAGCTCCGCCTCGCGCGTTCTTGCCCTGAGAGCGTTGACAGCGGCGGGCAGTTCACCCATTGAATAATCGGGTACGGGATGCTTTTCAAGTCCTAACTCCGCTTTGATGTCGTGCGAGACTCGGCGAAGCTCGGGAAACGAAAGACCGAAAAGCTCTGTTACATCAAGCGGTGAATTCTTAACCTCCGCTCCGAGTATGGCGCGCAAAAACAGAAGCGTTTCCTGCAGGTCCGACACAAGCGACTTTAAGCCCGCTCCTGACGCAGCTGCCTGCGCGAGAATAATATCCGCCTGCAGCGTGTCGATTTTTCCCCTGAACGCTATTACGGGATGTGTTTTCGGCACAAGCAGGTTTTTGCGAAGATGCGTCATGTTTTCTGGCTTTTCGTCGTATCCTCTGCCTGTTACGGCGTCGATATAAACGCTTTTGGGCAACGCGTTCTTAGCCTGTCTTGTTTCGTCAAAACAGGTTTTATCACCGCTTCGGACAACAAGACTGATTCCGCGGACTCGAAGATACTCTTTTGCCGCGGGCGTAACAAACACATCCGGCGGCACGGAGTATTCCTTTATACCGTCAGTCTGAAGCGAAGCGCGAAGGTCCGCTTCCGTCAATGTTCTCATTTTGATTATTTATCGGAGGTCTTGAGAGTGGGAAGAATATATTCAACCTCGCTGTGGGGACGCGGAATTACATGTACGGAAACAAGCTCGCCGACCTTTGAAGCAGCCGCCGCGCCCGCGTCTGTTGCCGCCTTAACAGCACCGACGTCGCCCCTTACCATAACGGTAACAAGCCCGCCGCCTACATGAACCTTGCCGATAAGGCTGACGTTAGCCGCCTTTACCATTGCGTCCGCCGCCTCTATGGAGCCGACGAGACCCTTTGTTTCAACCATACCGAGTGCCTGTAATGTTTCTGCCATTGTTATTATCCTCCTAAAAAAATTATAATTTACCTGCCTTATATAACGCTCTTTAAGTGCGTTTATATATCAATAAATCTATTACTTTTGCTTATATTACACTCCGAGCAAAGTGTTTGTAAATTATCCAGTTCTGTTAGTCCACCTAAAGAAAAAGGTATTTTATGGTCAATATGTAGAGTAACTCCATCATTCACCCCTCTACCGCAAGCAACACATTTTGAATTGTCCCTTTTTAACACTTTATACCTAAATGCTAATGGAATAATTCTTTTACTCTTTTGTTGTAATACTTTATCCGGCAATATTATATCTTTGGAAATATTCTGATCAGAAGTATCCAAAGTCACTATATTCTGATAATTAGGGATAATATCCAAATCATAGCCTTTGTTTCCTTGAAAATGTCCTTTTAATATCGATACGGCAATAAAATTGTTTAAAAATGACTCTGGTGAAGTGTTTACAAATTTTCTTTCGTTTGGATCAAATATCCCGAGAATTAAGTCATTATTTTCAGTTACATCAAAACCCATCTTACGATATACTTCACACAATAATATTTGTTTTTGTCTTCTTTTTAATGCAGCTATCTCTTTATCGTCATTTCTTAGTTCTGAAAACTTAATTTTCTGAGTCAAAAAAATTATGTTATCACTTTCCCTTTCAGTTGTTAGGTTAATTGAAAAGGTCATGCCTTGTATGTTACCTGCCCGAGTAAAGGCAAATAAACGAAAGTGGTTTGAAACATTCTCATATAGCTGCAAAGAAAGTTGTAGTTCACTTTGATAAAGCTTAACGGTATATTCATGCTTGTTATCAAGCATGTCAATTCCATCTTCGTTGTACTGGATTTTTGAACTAACACCTCTTTTATAGGGAAGAAGAAAATTCCCGAACGAAATAGCTGTACTTTTTAATCTCGTTTTCTTAAGTATTTCTGAAAATATTATGGCGTCTTCATAATACTGGTTTTTCATACCTCTTCACCCCGAGTCTTTTTATTATTATCCGCGGAGTATCCCACAAATTAAACCTTTACTGCCCGCCGAGCCGCGATATAACCTCGCGCGTAATACGCTCTATATCGCTTTTTGAAAACGCGGGCGGTGACGTTGGAGCCGGATTTACGGCAGTAAGAGGCTTTTCGGACGTTTTTGCCAAAGCCTCGTCGCCGGACGTTCCCGCTCCCCTCAAGTCCTCAAGCTCGCAACAGCCGTAAGCCACCCTGCGGATGTTAATAAGGTTAAGAGGTGTGATGTTGTCGCTTGTCGAGCTTTTGCCGACGGAGCCACAGCCAAGTGTGAGGGCGGGAGCGAGCTTTGTTGTAGCTCCTACACCGCCTAACGCGCCCGGAGTGTTGACGAGAAGCCTTGAAACGGGCTTTTTAAGCGCGAACTCACGGATTATCTCGTCATTGTTCGAGTGTATAGTCATCGTGTGACCGACTCCCTCGACGTTCAGAAGCTGTATCGAACGCTCGCACGCCTGCTCCCATGTCTCCTCGACGTAAAAAGCGAGAATCGGGCAAAGCTTTTCTCTTGAATAGGGATTTTTATCCGACACCTCCGTCTGGCGCGAAAGCAGAACACGCGTGCCTTTCGGAATGCTTAAGCCCGTCAGGTCAGCTATTGTCTGCGCCGACTTACCGACTATCAGCGGATTCATAGTGCCGTTCGGGCGCAGAATAAAGCCTGAAAGCCTTTTTGATTCGTCGTCGGAGAGAAAGTGTCCGCCCTGCGCCTCTACTTCCGCCACTACCTCGTTTTCAATGCATTTTTCGGTAACTATGGACTGTTCTGAAGCGCAGATTGTGCCGTTGTCGAAGGTTTTGCTGTCGAAAATCCTCTTTACGGCGGCTTTGATGTCAGCGGAACGCTCGAAAAACGACGGGCCGTTGCCGGGGCCTACGCCAATGGCGGGATTGCCCGAGCTGTAAGCCGCCCTTACCATCGCCTCGCCGCCCGTGGCAAGTATTACACCGACGTCGCGGTGCTTTAAAAGCGCGTTTGTAGCTTCCATTGTCGTTAGGCTGATATAGTTTACCGTGCCGTCCGGCGCACCGGCGTCCCTCGCCGCTTTTTGTATTAACTTCGCCGTTTCTGTAATGCAGTTTTTTGCCCCGGGGTGAGGGCTTATAACTATCGAGTTGCCGGACTTTATCGAAATCAGGCACTTGTACATCACAGTCGAAGTGGGGTTTGTTGACGGTATAAGCGCCGCCACGACTCCCACGGGAACGCCGATTTCAATAATCCCGTCTTTTTTGTTTTCATTAATCACGCCGACGGTTTTCATGTCTTTTATATAGTTCCACGTTATGGTGCTGCCGAGCTGATTTTTAAGAACCTTGTCCTGCCAGACGCCGAAGCCCGTTTCGTCACAAGCCATTTTGGCAAGCTCCTCTGCGTGCTTTGCGCACTCGGCTGCAATGTTTTCGCAGATATCGTCAAGCTGCTTCTGGCTGAACGTCGCAAGCTCTGCCTGCGCCGCTTTGGCGGCCGCCACAAGGCAGCGCACCTCCTGTATAGACTGAAGATCTCTGTCAAGCGTCATGTGCTGTCGCCCCCTTAAAATGCCAACGGATTGTCGGCTACTTCGCAGACAGTGTTGGCGAAGGCCTCGCAGGCGGCCTTGCAGGCAGCCTGGTCACCGACGAGCAGACCGCCGGCAAAGTTTGTTTCAGTGGGCGGACCGTAAAACACCTTAAGCTCAACGTCAGCCGCCTTTATAGCGGCATCAAGCGCGAGCATAGCCTCAAGCGGAGGCGCAATAAGGTACGCCATTGCTATGCCCTCCGGAACGTCCGCCTCGGATGAGAGAAACGAGCCTGTCCTTGAAATGCAGTGTGCGAAATAAATTATAGAGTCGTCGTCGGCCGCGCTGTAAAAGCAACTGTCGTTTTCGATAAAGCTTATAGCCGCCTGCAGTCCGCTTCTGACCTCCTCGGGTTCGTCCGCCGCCAATATGCCGATAAACTCGCCCGCAAGCTTTGTCGACGCGTTGTCGGAGCCCGCGTACATGCTGTGCGCGTAAATCACTCTTACCCTCGCCTTTTTTGTCGCTTCGTCGAGAGCAGCGTAGGATACGTCGTCGCAGTCGGTCGTTATTATGCCGAGGCTGCGCTCGCCCTTTTTCGCGCCGAGCGATTTTAAAAGCATCGGGTCGGCGTTCGGAATTATTTTTACGCTGAGTACCGTTGTTTTAATAGGGTCGTGCTTCATGCAATATCTGTCCTTTCAGGCTTTTGGAGCTTTTCAAAGCTCCTTCAGCCGGCTAAATCCACACCGCTTTTCTTTTCCTTCAATATCTTTTCAATAAGCTCGGCGATATACGCTCCCGCCTCGACAGCGGCAATACCGCCCTTGTGTATGTTTGATACAACCGTGCGCCGCGCCTCCGGCATTCCCACTTTTACGTCATAAGCTATGTACGCGCTCATGCTCTCGGCGGTGGCAAGCCCCGGACGCTCTCCTATCAGAACGCAAACTACCTTTGCGCCCAAAGCTCCGGCAATAACGTCCTGCGCCCCTACCCTGCCGAAGCGCACGAAAAACGGCGTTCCGACAGTAATCCCCCTTGACATAAGGCCGTCGATAATCGCGGGTAGAATTTTTTCGGCGTTCGCGTTAATCGCAGTTGAAGAAAGTCCGTCGCTTAAATATACCTGAACGTCGGGGTTCGCCCTGCATTTTGACCTTATTTCGGCAAGCGTTTCGTCGGAAAAGCTTCTGCCGAGGTCGGGACGCGTTAAAAAAGTGTTTTTGTCGCAGCATTTTGTGGTGACGGTAAAAAGCCCCAGCCTGTCGAGCACATCACTGCTGACGTCTGTAAAAACGGCGTCCTTTGCCGCGGCATGGTCGGCGCGAAGGGTCAGCATCGTCTGTGTGTTCAGCCTTCCGCCGGCTCTGCCTACGCCTATACGCGCCGGTGTTTTGCTTTTCATTCTGACAAGCGCGTCCATATCCTCGGGATTTTTAAGCAGAGGTTTTGCCTTTGATTCTTTTGACGTGATGTCCGTGAGCGTCTCCGCTTTGTTGCTTTCGATTACGGCTTCCGTAATTTTTTCCGTGTCTGCCGCCGAAATTCCGTCAAAGCCCATTTCGGTCAGCACCTGCATGACAATATCTTCAATTAGCTTTTTGTCCGCCATAATCTCATACACTCCTGTCCGAACAAAAATGTCTTCATATCAATGTGTACGGAACGCATAAATGCGTTCCCTGCTTTGCGTTGATACTGCGGTCGCCCCTACGAAAGAAACAAAAATGTATTTAACCGAGCCCCTTTGCCGACGTGAAAATCGTCGGGTCGCCCGCGCGCTTTGTAAGCTTTCCGTTTTCGATAATACCCATTTTTTCAAGCCAAACTTCAAACTCGCGGATAGGCCGCTTGCCGAGTATTTCCCTTATGGCTCCAACGTCGTGATAAGCGTTTGTCTGGTAGTTCAGCATGATATCGTCGCTCGTCGGCACGCCAATTATGTAGTTGACTCCTGCGGCTCCGAGCAGGAGCGCAAGGTTTTCTATGTCGTTCTGGTCGGCGAGCATGTGATTAGTGTAGCAGCAGTCGCAGCCCATCGGGATGCCCGAAAGCTTGCCCATAAAGTGGTCCTCAAGTCCCGCCCGTATGACCTGCTTGCTGTCGTAAAGGTATTCGGGGCCTATGAAGCCGACAACCGTATTGACCATAAAAGGAGCAAAATTGCGGGCATAGGCGTAGCACCTTGCCTCCATCGTAACCTGGTCGGCTCCGTAATGCGCTTCGGACGAAAGCTCGCTGCCCTGCCCCGTTTCAAAATACAGAACATTGTTGCCTGTCGCCGTTCCCTGCTTTTTAAGCAGCTCTTTCGCCTCAAGAATTGTTTCGGTACCGAATCCAAATGCCCTGTTGCCCTTTTCGCTGCCGGCTATCGACTGGAAAATCATGTCGCAAGGCGCGCCGCGCCTTACCGCCTCTATCTGCGTCGTTATATGACCTAAAACGCATATCTGCGTCGGTATTTCAAATTTATTCTTTATCTCGTCAAGCCTTTTCAAAACCTCGGACAGGCTTGAAACAGTGTCGTTGACGGGGTTTATACCAAGAAGCGCGTCGCCGCAGCCGTAGCTTAAGCCCTCGAAAAGCGAAGCCGTTATTCCCTCTACGTTATCCGTGGTGTGGTTCGGCTGCAGCCTTGTTGCAAGTGTGCCGCACAGACCTATAGTTGTGTTGCAGCGCGCCGGAACCTGAATTTTGGCGGCGCCGTAAACGAGGTCAAGGTTTGTCATCAGCTTGGCGACAGCAGCCACCATTTCCGCTGTCAGTCCTTTTGAAACGCGCCTGATATCAGCCTCCGACGTTTCGTCTGACAGTATCCACTCGCGAAGCTCCGCCACCGTCCACGACTTTATATCATTGTAAACGCGTTCGTTAAGACCGTCCTGATTCAGCCTTGTAACGTCGTCCTCCTCGTACGGCACAACGGGGTTTTCGCGAAGCTCGGAAATCGTCATTCCCGCCAAAACCTCTTTTGCCGCAACGCGCTCGATATCGGAACAAGCGGCAATTCCCGCAAGGACGTCGCCCGATTTTTCCTCGTTTGCCTTTGCCAGCACCTCTTTGACGCTGTCAAAGGTGAAATACTGCCCCGAAAGCAGCGTTTTGTATGACAACGTTCTTCCCCCTAACCGAATATTAGCGTCTTAACTACTACGGGAATAACAAGCCCGTCCATAAGCGGCCTTCCCATGTCCACATAATCGTCCTGTGAAACCTTAACCGAATCTATAGATATAACCGGCCTTGAGTTATTAAGATATTCCTTCATCTGACGGCCGACAGCCTTCGCAATGTCGCACTCAAGCACTAATATTACTGGAATTCCGCGCGGCAGAACACTGTCGGCAGCGGAAGCTATAGTTTGAGCCAGCCTTTTGACCTCCGTAAAAGACGGATCCGGCTCGCCCCTCATGCCGATAACAACATTGTCGCTGTCGCTCTGCGAAAGAAACCACCTAAGGCGCTCCTCAAGGACGGTGCCGTCGCCGTCGAAGCACTTCTTTTGTTCGCTCTCGCTAAGTCGCAGAACGGGGATATTCTTTAACGGGAAAAGCCCCTCGGTGTAATCAACTGTGCTGCCGGAAACGGAGGTTGTGTATGTACCCGCGCCTACAACTGTGGCGCGTATTGTTTCGGAGGCCTTGACGACCTTGAACTCCGAAAACAGCCTGCTGTTTCTTATCGCTTCGCCCAAAAGAACGCCGATATCGCCGTGAACAAGCCTGTCCCGTTCGGTTCCGTAGATATAATCGGCTACGCCGCCGGAAAAGCAGACGGCGCGTATTGGCTTGCTGATAACAAAGTCGGAGCTTCCGGGTGTTTTAATTAGTCCGAGCAGCTCTGTTCGTTCGCCTGCTCCGAGCAGTTGCTCTAAAAGCTCCGCCATGCCGCCGCACAACTGCTTGAGGTCTTCAAACGAGGTCTTTCTGCCCTGCCGGATATCGGCGCGCACACTTTTTGCTATCCTCTCCGCGCTCTCGCTGATATATGTAACGGTCATGTCGGAGTCAACGGTAACAAGCCTTCCGCCGATATCGACGCAGCCCTTTGAAACGGCATCTCCGCAGTCGAACAGCGCGATGTTTGAAGTACCGCCGCCTATGTCAAGGTTTGCAACGGTAACTGAATGCTCGTCTGAGTATGACGCGGCACCGCTGCCTTTTCCCGCAATAATTGCTTCAAGGTCAGGCCCCGCGGTTGAAACGACGAACTCGCCCGCGAAGCCGGAAAGCCCTTTTAATACAACCTCGGAGTTTTCTTTTCTTGCCGACTCACCTGTGATGATAACCGCTCCCGTGCCTATGTCGGCGGGAGAAAAGCCGGCGCGTTTGTATTCGGCTTCGACAATGACGCGAATAGCGTCGCCGTCTATCAGCGAACGCGTTTTGAGAGGAGTCGTATATATTTCGCTTTTATAAACGACCTCTTTTTCGACGATGGAAACATGCGGCACGGAAAAATAGCCCGCCGTGTTTTCCATAGATATTCTGCTGAAAACGACCTGCGTTGTGGAGGTGCCTATGTCTATGCCGACGGAAACAATGCTCTGCAAGTCACAGCCCCCCGCATAAAATATAAATTATTATATCATAAGGTACCGTAATACTCAAGAATTTTTTGTACGCGCTTCGTTTCTATTTTCCTGCTTATTTGTTCCATTCCGCTTCCGGTATATCCTTTGCGTGCGGAGCGGTAGGCGCCTGGCGGGCCGCCGTAGGAGCAGCCCAGCGTACGGCGTTTGTCAATATACGCTGTATGCCGGGGATATAATATGTCGGGTTTGTTTCGTGGCCCGGCTGAAAATAAAACACTTTTCCCCTTCCCTTGTACCAGCAGCAGCCGGAACGGAACACCTCACCGCCTTTGAACCAGCCGATAAACACAAGCTCGTCGGGCTGCGGAATGTCAAACCGCTCGCCGTACATTTCCTCCTGCGGGATGTCGAGGTAATCATAGTCGCCGCCGAAGCCTTCGGCAATCGGATGTCCGGGCAGGACGCACCAAATACGCTCCCTGTCGTCCTCCCTCCACTGCAGGCAACACGAACTGCCCATCAGCTTTTTAAACGGCTTTGAAAAATGCGCCGAATGCATGGGGATAAAGCCCATGCCCTCCATAACCCTGTTGTAAATCTTCGTAACAAGCTCGTCGGAAACCTCGCCGTGCCTGCCGTGACCCCACCAGAGCAGAACGTCGGTGTCGTTTAACAGCTCGTCCGGCAGTCCCTGCTCGGGGTCGTCAAGCGTAACGGCTCTGACTGAAAAGTCGTCATTTAGAGACAGAAAGTCCGCTACCGCTTGCGCCATTCCTTCGGGATATACCTTAAGAACATCCTTTGAAGTACACTCCTTACAATTCTCGTTCCAGACTGTTACTTTTATCATATAATCATGCCCCCCTGCTAAAACTAAAAGTATTATACATTATTCAATGACAAAATGCTACATTTTTTGATTGTAACTTGACCGTTATTATGATAATATATTTATACAAATAAGAAAAGGGGCGTTATTATGCCGAACATCGAATTAAAGGCTTATCAGGCTACCGAGATAACCTTCGTCAACAAGCTTGAAAGCGGAACGCGCGTAGAGCTTGCAAACAAGTATTCCTACAATGTCGGCTATTCCAACAACAACACCTGTAAGGGCGAGTTTTCAATAGAGGTTGCCGACAAAACCAACGAAGAAAAGTTCAACGTAAAGGTAGTTATTGCGGGGATTTTTACGTTTAGCCCCGATATGCAAAAGGAGCGCATACATGTAGAGAGCTTCAAAATGCTGTTCCCCTACGCGCGCGCGCTCATCACCACCATCACCGCTAACGCGGGTATTCCGCCGATTATTATCCCTACGATTGACATAGAGTCGCAAAGCATATACAAGTTTGAAAAGCCGCAGGGGTAATATACTGAATGGCTGTCAATAATAATTGACCTTTATGAAAAGATCCTTCGGCGCGCTGCGCCTCAGGATGACAGGACAAAAAATTATGTCATTCCGAGCGAAGCGAAGAATCTTTCACATGGCTTAAGACAAAACATACGGGCTGTCCTTTCGGACAGCCCGCAACTGTCTGAACGCATATCTTTCCTGTTTAAAAACTTCACAGCACAAATTTTCATCATGTCAGAAAAAAGCGGACATCCTGCATTGTAGGGTGTCCGCTTTAACAACTCAGTTTATTTGTACCAAATCCAGCCGAACAACAGAATAATGATAATCCACTGGAACAGAAGATAATCCGACGTTATGGTACATGTATCAAGCGCATGTAGCTGTGTTCCGACAAGCATAACAAGGTTAACGTCAGCCGTGCCCCTGCCGGACGCCGTAACAGAGCCGTCCTGCTCCTTACTTACCTTGACCACGCCGGAATTTGTTGACATGTAGCTGAACGGAGCGGATGCTTTAAAGCTGCCGCCGTCGAGCACGCTGCTGTTCAGCTTGAAAAACATGCTTTTGCTGTCGATAAGCTTTACTTCACAATATTTTTCGTCGACAGCGTTTAAGTATGCTTCGCCCTCAAGGATTCCGCCGCTGTTTACAAACATGCCGGTGTAATGGATGATATCGTCCGCGGAGCCTCTTATAGTGCCGCCGCTCATTCCGATATCCTTGGCAAATATACCGTAGCTCAGGCCGTTTACAGTAAGGTCGCCGTCTTTTATAAGCAGAGCGTCTGTATCGATGCCGTATTGCGTTCTGCCTGTTGACGTTATTGTGCCGCTTTCAATGACGATATTGTCGGCTTCAATGCCCTTAAGCCCGCCTTCAGCCTCAAGAGTACGACTTATTAAATAACCCTCGTCGCATCTTAAAGTAAGTGTTCCTTTGACATAAATACCGCAGGATAACGCGACGTCAGGCACTTTAAATGTGTTCTGGCCGTTGAAGTCTATTATCAGGTCGCCGACACAGTAGATGCCGTATGAATAGCCGCTGCGGACATAAGGCTCGGTTACTTCGTAGTCGTCGAGATAAAGCACATAGTCCTTGTTGTCATCAACATAATACCTGAACCTGAAACTGCCGGATTCATAGGCGTAGCCGACCTGCTTTGTGCTGCCGGTGAGCAGATTTGCGATATTACGGTTTTGATAAATATTGCCCGCCTCGCCGTTATAGCCTAAATAAAGCTGTGTGGGCACACTGACGGTTAAAGCTTCGGCTGAAAAAGAGAGAGCTGTCAATAAGGCGGAAACAAGAACGAGGATTAAGACCGAGGATATCATTCTTTTTGACATTTTTCCCATCCTTCCTACATATTATAAATACATTATAGCAAATATTCTGTTATTTACAATACATATTATGACAATATTTACTTATTTTTCAGTCTATGCAGACCCTCCAGCCGAATTTATCCTCAATTCTGCCGAGCTGTATGCCCGTAACAGTATCGTAGAGCTTCTGGCTAAGCTCGCCTATGCCGCCGTCTTTTATTGTCATAACCTCGTCCTTGAACCTGAGTTTTCCGACGGGTGAGATTACGGCAGCGGTTCCGGTGCCGAAAACCTCCTCAAGAGTGCCGTTTGCCTGAGCCTCCAGAAGCTCGTCAACGGAAATCCTGCGCTCCTCCACGGGGATTCCCCATGATTTGCACAGCTTTATAACAGAGTCGCGCGTGATACCCGGCAGAATGCTTCCGTTCAGCTCAGGAGTTAAAACGGTGCCGTTTATCTTGAAAAATATATTCATGGCGCCGACTTCCTCGATATATTTGCGCTCGACGCCGTCGAGCCACAGAACCTGCGAAAAACCTTCGTCGTGAGCCTTTACCTGTGCTATTAGGCTTGCTGCATAATTGCCGCCCGTTTTCGCAAAGCCCATGCCGCCCTTGACGGCTCTTACATATTCGTCCTCAATCCAGATGCCGACGGGAGCAAGACCGCTCTCGTAATAAGCGCCGCTCGGCGAAAGGATTATTATGAAAAGATATGTTTTGGAAGGCGCGACGCCGAGAAACTCGTCTGTCGCGATGATGAACGGACGGATGTAAAGCGAGGTGCCGGGAGCGGAGGGTATCCAGTCGGCGTCGACCTTTACTACTGTTTTGACAGCCTGTACGAAATCCTCAACGGGGATACGCGGAATGACAAGCCTGTCGTTCGTGTTGTTTGTTCTCATTGCATTCATGTCGGGGCGGAAAACATAGTGCTTTCCGTCGTCGCCCCTGTAAGCCTTAAGCCCCTCAAACATCTCCTGACCGTAGTGGAACACCATGGCGGCGGGCGAAAGAGAAAGGTTTCTGAAAGGCTCAACTCTCGCGTCATGCCAGCCCTTGCCCTCCGTATAGTCCATTACAAACATGTGGTCGGTAAAAATCTTGCCAAAGCCGAGCGGCTGGTCTGCCGCGGTTTTTTTCTTTGGCGACGATGTCTTCTGAATCTTGATGTCGAGCATATTTACATCTTCTTTCTTTAAATTATGCATTATATTTTACCACTAATAACATAAAAATGCAATCACAATAACCCGAAAAATGTAACAAAAAGCACCGCTTATTAAAGCGGCGCTTTGGCAGTAGTTATTAGTTGCTTGTGATGTTGTAACGCTTCTTGAAGCGGTCCACGCGTCCGCCGGTATCGACCAGCTTCTGCTTGCCGGTGAAGAACGGATGGCACTTCGAGCAGATATCGACGCGCATGTTAGCCTTTGTCGAGGAGGTTTCGATAACCTCGCCGCAGGCACAGCGGATAGTCGTTTTTTCGTATTTCGGGTGGATGCCCTCTTTCATTTTTGTCACCTCTTTTGGGGATTCATAAATACAACGAAGGGATTATATCACAGTCGGACGGGGATTGCAAGCTTTTTTTAGAGAAATACATAATTATTTCGGATTATTTCAGATTTTCTTTATACCACTCAATCGCAAGACGAAGCCCCGTGTCGAAATCGTAATCCGGCTCATACCCCAGCATTGTACGCGCCTTTTTTATATCGGCGTTGGAATGCCTGATGTCGCCCTTCCTTTCCTGTTCAAAGCGCGGCTGAATATCCTCCCTGCCGAGCGCCTTTGAAATTGAGCGGTAAATGTCGATAAGATATTCCCTGCCGCCGTAGGCGATGTTGAACGACTGCCCCGAAGCCGCCTCGTGCGCAAGACAAGCCTTAAGGTTTGCCTCGACTACGTTTTCGACATATGTGAAGTCCCTCGACTGCCGGCCGTCGCCGTAAATCACAGGCGTTTCACCGTTTAAAAGAAGCTTTATGAATTTCGGTATAACGGCGGCGTACGCTCCGTCGGGGTCCTGACGCCTGCCAAAGACATTGAAATACCTGAGCCCGATTGTCTGAAGCCCGTAAAGCCTGTAATAAAGCTTTCCGTACTCCTCGCAAACGCGCTTCGTAAGCGCGTAGGGCGAAAGCAGCTCGCCCTCCTGCCCCTCGCTTTTCGGAAGCACCGGGCTGTCTCCGTAGACGGACGAGCTTGAAGCGTAGACGAACTTTTTAACGTCGCAAAGCCTTGCCGCCTCCATCATGTTCAGAGTGCCTCTTATGTTTACCTGCTCGTAATAAAGCGGCATTTCGATGCTTCTCGGAACGCTTCCCCACGCCGCCTGATTCAGCACGAAGTCCGCGCCCTCGCACGCTGCCTTGCACGTTTCAAGATCCGTAATGTCGCCGAAGATGAAGGAATAGGACGGATTACCGGCAAACATATCGACGTACTCACGCTTGCCTGTCGAGAGATTGTCAAGGCAGCGGACGGTATAGCCCATTTCAAGTAGCCGTTCGCACAGATTTGAGCCTATGAAGCCCGCGCCGCCCGTTACAAGGAAAACGCTGTTTTCGGGAAACGAAAGGTGTTTGTATCCCATTTCTTACCCTTTCTTAGCTGTCGCCGGGTTTTTTAAGCCCTAATTTTTCCACGGCAGCCTCGCGCATCTTGTATTTTAGTATCTTTCCCGCCACGTTCATCGGGAAGGATGTTACAAAATCAACATATTTCGGAACCTTGTGGCGCGCCATATGTTCACGGACGAACGTTTTAAGCTCGTCCTCAGTCATCGTTTCACCCTCCTTGAGGATTACACACGCCATAATTTCCTCGCCGTACTGCTCGTCGGGAACGCCGATGACCTGAACGTCAGACACCTTCGGATGAGTATAGATGAATTCCTCTATCTCCTTCGGATAAATGTTTTCGCCTCCGCGGATTATCATGTCCTTTAATCTGCCAGTTATCCTGTAATAGCCCTCGGGAGTGCGGCAGGCAATGTCGCCAGTGTGAAGCCAGCCGTCCCTGTCAATGGCCGCTTCCGTCGCCTGCGGCATCTTGTAGTAGCCCTTCATGATATTATAGCCGCGCGCGACAAACTCGCCGTTCTCACCGTCGGGCAGCTCTCGTCCCGTTTCGGGGTCGACTATTTTACATTCTATGTTAGGCAGCGCGCGTCCGACGGTACCGACGCGAAGGTCGAGCGGGTCCTCCCAATCGCTCATCGTGCAGCCGGGGGATGCCTCGGTCTGACCGTAAACGCTGACGATGCCGGACATGTGCAGCTTTTCGACTGCCGCACGCATTACCGGCTCGGGGCATACGCTGCCCGCCATGATGCCGGTGCGGACATATGAAAAATCTGTTTTTGCATAGTCCTCGTGTTCAAGCATTGCAATGAACATTGTGGGCACTCCGTGGAAAACTGTAATACGCTCAAGATTGACGCAGGCAAGCGAGGCCTTCGCCGAGAAATACGGTATGGGGCACAACGTGGCACCGTGCGTCATCGCCGCTGTCATTGCAAGCACCATGCCGAAGCAGTGGAACATCGGAACCTGTATCATCATCCTGTCGGCTGTTGAAAGGTCCATCCTGTCGCCTATGCACTTGCCGTTGTTGACGACGTTGTAATGGGTGAGCATAACGCCCTTCGGGAAGCCGGTGGTTCCCGAAGTGTACTGCATGTTGCACACGTCGTCTTTGTCTACGGCGGCGGCGCGGCGGTAAACCTCCTCAATGGGAACCTGATATGCAAGCGCCATAGCGTCGTCCCACGTCAGGCAGCCGTCTCTGCGCGACTGTATTGTTATGACGTTCCGCAGGAAGGGCAGCCTTCTGCAATGGAGAGGCTGACCGGGCACCGAGTTTTTAAGCTCGGGGCAGATTTCGTTTATAATTGCTATATAATCGGAGTCTACCGCGCTGTCTATCATAATAAGCGTGTGGGTGTCGGACTGGCGTAGCAGATATTCAGCCTCGTGAATTTTGTAAGCGGTGTTGACGGTAACAAGCACCGCGCCTATCTTTGTAGCCGCCCAGAACGCTATGTACCACTGCGGAACGTTTGTTGCCCAGACAGCGATATGGTCGCCCGGCTTTACTCCGAGAGCTATGAGCGAGCGGCAGAACATATCAACGTCGTCGCGGAATTCCGCGTATGTCCTTGTGTAGTCAAGCGTCGTATATTTGAAGGCGTACTGATCCGGGAATTCCTTTACCATCCTGTCGAGCACCTGCGAAAAGGTGCAGTCGATAAGTGAATTCTTTTTCCAGACGTATTTCCCCGAACCGTCTTTGTTTGAGTAAAGCTTTTCGTTATCTCTGCCGTCTGAGATATAGCGGCTCATAAAGTTAATAAAATGCGGGAACACTATGGCGCTGTCGCTCAGTTCCTCAAGCCACGTCGGTATCCACTCGAAGGAAATGAAGCCGTCGTAGTTTACGGAGCGCAGGGCGTTCATCATCTCGTCGAACGGAACATCGCCCTCGCCCATCAGCCTGAACTGAACCTCGCCTCCGACGACGACGGAATCCTTGACATGGACGTGCCTTATATAAGCGCCGAGATTCTGAACAGTCTTTTCCGCGCTTTCACCGAAGCACCTGTAAGGGTGGTGCATATCCCACAACGCCGCGAGGTTGTCGGACGCAAAGAGGTTAAGAATGTCGCACAGCCTTGAAGTGTCGGCATAAATGCCTACTGTTTCTATCAAAAGCACTACTCCCGCTTTTTCGGCTACGGGCAGCATCTTTTTAAGGTATTCGACAACGGCATCGTCCTCCTCCGTGGGCGTTTTTCCCTTTTGCGCGGAGGCGTAAATCCTGATGTACGGCGTACCGAGCTTTGAGGCTATGGCTATAAAATCCTCGGTATCGATGCAGTTCTCCGTAAGCTTCGACGCGTCCGCCATGTTGCACACCGCGTCAATGCAAGGAATTGAAAGTCCCAGCTCGCGGAGCCTGCGCGCCGTTCTCGGCAGCTCCTGCATTGAGAAGGGGGCGTTTCTGCCCTCAAAGAGGTCGTCGCCGACATTGTGGAGCTCGATGCCGTCAAAGCCGAGGTCCTTTGCCATGGAGTAAAAATCACGCCAGCCGAATTCATTCCAGCCGTTTGTGGAAAACGAAAGCTTCATATAATCAATTCCTTTCGGTGTTTCCTTGATTGTTTATGCGTTGTCGGTGTCGTACACAATCTTGTTAAGCGCGTTGACATACGCCCTGATGCTGGCGCCTATGATGTCGGTTGAAATGCCCTTTCCCGAATAAAGCTCGCCGTCGGAACGCAGCTTGACAAGCGCGTCGCCCATCGCCTCGCGCCCCTCCGTAACCGACTGAATCTGGAAATCGTCAAGCTCGTAATGATGGCCCGTGATTTTTTCAATTGCAAGGAAGGCGGCGTCTATGGGACCGTCGCCCGTGCTGAGCCCGTTGTACGTCACGCCGTTTTTCTCAAGCGTGATGTTAGCGGTAGGTGTAAGTACGTTTCCGCAGTTTATGACATAGCTAACAAGCTTGTATGTTGGCGGCACCTGATGCGCGGCACTTGCAATTATGGCGTCAAGCTCCTTCGCGCCGACAGACTGCTTTTCTTTGGCTACGCTCATAAAGGACTCGTAGACCTTCGCGTTGTCGTCCTGCGAAAGATTGTAGCCGAGCTTTGAAATTACGCCGATTAAAGTTGAAATGCTTGTGCCGCTGTCGAGCATGATATCTTCCGCCGCGGTATCGGCTACCCCGTTGTCGAACGGCGAGCTTTCGCTGCGCTTTGTTTTAATCTGCGGTATAAGCCGATTGATTACCGATATGAGCTCGGTAACATTGACGTTTGTCCTTATTCCGAGAGTGTCGCCTCTTAATCTTATCGTGTGCGCCACAGCATCTATCGTCGGCGTCTTCGAGTCGCAGACAGTTGTTTTGATTATTGAAACCCCGGCGCTTACAGACGCGAACGCGCACGCCGCCGCCATCTTTATCTCGTTGCTGCACTGCATTGCGTATTCGACTGTTTCAAGCCTGGCGATACGGCTCCTGACGTCGTTTAAAAACACCTCTATCTCGTTTGGGAACATTGTACCTATAGAGTCGCAGAAGGTTACTGTTTTTGCACCGGCCTTAATAGCGGCTGAAACGGCGGACGCCAGAAAATCCCTGTCGCTTCTTGTGGCGTCGGCCGCTGAAAATTCAACGTCGGGGCAGAAAGACGCGCAGAAGGATACGAGCTTTGATATCAGTTCGAGCACCTGCGGCGGCTTTTTCTTGCAGACATACTCCATCTGAACAGCCGAAACAGGTACAACTACGTTTAATCTGGGGCGCGCCGCACCGGACATGGCGTTCCACGCCGCCGCCGCGCTTTTCTCCGTAAGCCCCGCGACAACGGAAAGCGTGCTGTTTTTCAGAACAGAGGCGATGGACTTGACGAGCAGCTCGTCCGCCTTGTCGCCCGACAGCTCGGGCATTTCTATGATGTCGACATTTAGCCTGTCAAGCTGCTTCGCAATCTCTATCTTCTCGCGGAATCCGAGGAGCATGTCAGGATTTTTTACTGCCTTGCGGAGCGTCATGTCTGCAATTTTAATTGTTTTCATAGATAAAACCCTTTCAAAAAAAATAAGTCCCCAAAGCCGAAGCTTCAGGGACGATATAACAATACCGCGGTACCACCCGTATTACCGTAAAAACGGTCACTTTGTATGGCTCGTAAAAGCCTGATGCCGCGATAACGGGGCAAACCGGAATTCCTTACGCAGCACGATGGCCTTCGGGAATTCTGCTCGGGAGTGAGACTGCCGTTTAAGGCCGCATACCGGCTCGCACCATCCGCCGGCTCTCTTGATGCGCCAATAAAGGCATAATTCCGTCATAGCATTTGGAATATGATATTGTGGGATAATCTTATCAGAAACCTGTCATAAAGTCAAGATTTTTTTATCTGCTTTAATCTTTTTTGATTTCCGTCCACAGGTCGCTTTGCAGCTTGTTGATTTCCGCGGGAAGCTTAAAAAACACCTCGGTGTTGGCGAGAACCTCGTCAGGCGGGTAAATGAAGCTGACGGAGGTTATCGAGGGGTCAAGAAGCGCTTTTGCCTCCGTCTGCGGAGTGGCGTAGCCCAGCTCCTCGGCTGTCTTCAGAGCAATTTCCGTACTGCACATGAAGTTTATGAATTTTTCGGCCTCGGCCTTCTTCGTTGATGTTTTCAGAACGCACATCGCGTCGACAAACATGTTTGCCCCCTCTTTCGGGATATAGCATTTTATGTCGGGGTTATTTTCCTGCATGGCAAGCACATCACCGGCATAGTAAGGGGCGATTAGCGCTTCGCCGCTGCTCATTTTATCAAAAATCTGGTCCATGACATATGCCTGAACAAGCGGCTTCTGCCTTTTTAATTCCTCTGCGGCAGCTTCCCACTCGGCTTGGTTCGTCGAGTTCATGGAGAAACCGAGCTTTTTAAGGGCAAGACCGAACGCGTCCCTCGGATTGTCGAACATGAGAATCTGGCCGGAATATTTTTCGTTCCAGAGAAGATTAATACTCTGCTCGGCGACGTCTGCCGCGTCGACCTTAGCGCTGTTATATATAATTACAGTATTTCCCCATGTGTACGGTACGGAATATTTGTTTTCGGGGTCATATTCGAGCGACTTATATTTGTCGCCTATCATATCATAGTTCGGGATATTACCGAAATCAAGCTCCGCCAGCATTCCCTCTTCAATCATCCTGCTTATCATATAGTCTGACGGGATAATTACGTCGTAGGATGCGGCGCCCGAGCTGATTTTCGAATAAAGGGACTCGTTGCTGTCGTATGTGGTATAATTCACCTTTATTCCCGTTTCCTTCTCGAACTGATCCGTAACGCCTGATGCTATATATTCGCCCCAGTTGTAAACGTTTAACACCACCGAATTACCGCCGCAGCCCGACATGGCGATGACGGGCAGCAAAACAAGAATACTGAGAACTGCGGACAAAGCTCTTTTTTTCAACTTATCTAACCTCTTTCTTTATTGTTTTTTTATCCTTTTTAACTCCCGCCGACTGCCTGATGTTTACGACAACCAGCAGAAGCATAACGGATATGAAAAGCAGTGTTGAAAGCGCGTTGATTTTGGGTGAATACGGACGTTTTGTCATGGAATATATTGTTACGGGCAGCGTCTGGGCTGTTGAGCCGCTGTTAAAATAGCTGATAACGAAATCGTCGAGCGACAGCGTGAACGCCATGATGAAGCCCGTTATTATGCCGGGCAGGATTTCGGGGACGACAACCTTCATAAACGACTTAAGAGGAGGGCATCCGAGGTCTAAAGCGGCGTCGTAAATGTTGCTGTTCATGCCTCGGAGCTTCGGCAGCACGGACAGAATCACATAAGGGATATTGAACGTGATGTGCGCGATAAGAAGGGTGCCGAAGCCCATGTTAAGACCGTTTATCCTTGTTATGACAAACACGAACAGTATCATCATGGAAACAGCCGTGACAATATCGGGGTTTACTACGGGTATGTTGTTTACCATAAGATATGCCCTTTTTAGGGGTGCCTTCATGCTGTCGATTCCGACGGCGGCGAGTGTTCCGATAAGCGTTGCGGCAAGCGCCGACAAAACGGCGACAAGCAGCGAAACATACAGCGATTTCAGAATTATGTCGTCATTAAACAGCTCCTGATACCAGCGGAACGAAAAGCTGCCGAAATTTGTTCTGCTCTTTTCGGAATTGAACGAATAGACTATCATAACGGCTATCGGCGCGTACAGAAAACCGAAAACAAGGAAGTTGTAAACCTTTGACAGCAACTTCATCCGACAAGCACCCCTTCCCCTTCGCCCGCATCCTTGTCAAAATGGTTCATGACTGTCATTGAAATGAGTATAAGCACCATAAGGACAAGCGAAAGCGAGGCGCCGATATTATAATTGATCATACCGGTGTTTCCGAGGAAATAGTTTTCGATGATATCGCCGATAAGGAAGGTTTTGCCACCGCCCAAAAGCTTTGATATTACAAACGTGCTGACGGCCGGAACAAACACCATAGTTATTCCAGAAATAATCCCGGGCACGCTCATCGGCAGCAGAACCCTGCGGAAAACGTTTCTTCTTCCGGCGCCGAGGTCCTTCGCCGCCTCTATGGTGCTGACGTCAATCTTAGTAAGCACCGTGTATATAGGCAGAATCATATACGGCAGAAAATTATAAACCATGCCGAGCACTACGGCGCCTTCTGTGTTTATCATGCCGAAGCCGTCACTGCCGAAATACCTTAAAGCCCTGTTGATAAGACCGTTTCCCTCAAGAATTGTCATCCACGCATATGTCCTGATAAGAAAGTTCATCCACATGGGGAGCATGACAAGCATTATCATCGTCTGCTGCCTGCGGGCCTCAAACCTTGAAATGCCGTATGCAACGGGATATGCCATAACAAGACATATTGCTGTCGAAATAAGCGCCAGCTCTATTGATACGAGAAAGGTTTTTCCATACTCGAATATATACGTCATGTTTTCGAATGTAAATCCGCCGTCGGCGTCGGTAAAGGCATAGTATATTACAAGCGCGATGGGAACGACTACAAATATGACCATCCACAAAGTGTAGGGAGCCGTCACAAGCTTTTTTCCGAAGCCGTTTTTATTCATCGGGGACACTCTCCTCCTCGTATGAAGTGTCGGAGAGCATGTCGATTTCGTCGCTGAAAGAGCTGTAATCGCCGTAACGCCCCGAATAGACGGACTTTTTCATTACATGTATAGCGTCCGGCTCTATACGCAGGCCTATCACGTTCCCGACAGCCTCGTAGTCCGTCGTCTGAATCATCCACTTAAAGCCCCTGACGTCGACGATTATCTCAAAATGCACGCCCTTGAACGTGACTGACGTAACAACGCCCGACAGCATTCCCTTTTCGGTCGGGACGACGTCGACGTCCTCCGGCCTTATGACAATGTCAACCGCCTCGCGCTCGGAAAAGCCCTTGTCAAGGCACTCAAAGCGGCTGCCTGCAAACTCGGCGCAGAAATCCCTTACCATAACGCCGTCTACTATGTTGCTTTCGCCGATAAAGTCGGCGACAAACGCGTTTTTCGGTTCGTTGTATATATCGAGCGGAGAGCCTATCTGCTGGATAACTCCGCCGTCCATGACGACTATTGTATCCGACATTGACAAAGCCTCTTCCTGGTCGTGGGTGACGTATATAAATGTTATTCCGAGGCGCTGCTGGATATTCTTAAGCTCTACCTGCATGTCCTTGCGGAGCTTCAGGTCAAGCGCGCCGAGCGGCTCGTCAAGCAGCAGCACCTTGGGATTAACGGCAAGCGCGCGGGCTATCGCGACTCTCTGCTGCTGCCCGCCCGAAAGCGAGTTTACGTTTCTTTTATCAAACCCGGACAGATTTACGAGCTTCAGCATCTCGTCAACCGTCTGACGGATTTCCTTTTCGGGCAGCTTTTTTATCCGCAGACCGAACGCGACATTTTCAAACACGTTCAGATGAGGGAACAGCGCGTATCTTTGAAATATCGTGTTGACTCTGCGCTTGTGCGGGGGAACGCCGTTAACTCTTTTGCCGCCGAATATCACATCGCCCTCGTCCGGCTCGAGAAAGCCGCCGATTATCCTTAGCGTCGTTGTTTTGCCGCAGCCCGAGGGACCGAGCAATGTTATAAATTCCTTATCATTTATATAAAGGTTCATATTTTTAAGAATCTGCTCGCCGCCGAGCGAAACAGAAATATTTTTAAGGTCAATGATATGGTTGTTTGTCAATTATCTATGCTCCCCCTTTTCAATTCTTATCGGTCAGATTAACCTATATTAAAATAATAATACAAATATAGGACTTATAAATAAAAATGTCAATAGAAATGCATATTATTTTATATTATTTTCCGCTCGGCATTTTTAACATTCATATTTGACAAAGAAGCTAAAAGAGGTATAATGTTTGTAAATAAGTCATGTGAACGGACGGCGACGGTGTGAGAAAATACGACAACGACCTGTGCAGCGGACCGCTTTTCAGAAGGATACTATTTATATCCCTGCCGCTTATACTTTCGGGGATTCTTCAGCTCATGTTCAACGCTGCCGACGTAATTGTTGTCGGGCGTTTTACGGGGAGCACGGCGCTTGCCGCCGTCGGTTCGACCGGCTCGCTCGTCAACCTGACGGTTAACCTCTTTTTAGGGCTTTCCGTCGGCACAAGCGTTGCCGTTGCACGAAGCGTCGGGGCAAAAAACAATAAAGACGCCCACGAAACCGTACATACCTCGATAGCGTTAAGCGTTATAGGAGGAATCTTAGTTTCCGTACTCGGTATTGTTTTTTCCCGCGGGCTGCTTGAACTGATGGGATCCCCTACGGACGTTATTGACCTGTCGACACTTTATCTTCGCATTTACTTTATGGGTATGCCCGCGTCAATGGTGTTTAATTTCTGCGGCGCGGTAGTAAGGGCGATGGGCGACACAAAGCGCCCGCTCTATATCCTGACGATATCGGGAGCCGTAAATGTCGTTCTTAACCTTTTTTTCGTAATCGCGTTTAAAATGGGTGTTGCAGGCGTAGCTCTCGCAACTGTGATTTCACAGTTTTTGTCCGCCGTTCTTGTAATTATTTTGCTCACAAGGCTTAACAACGGCTGCCGCCTTTACATTAAAAAAATACGCATTTACAAAGACAAGCTTTTTATTATAATAAAAATCGGCATACCCGCCGGAATACAAAGCATGATTTTTTCAGTTTCCAATGTTATAATACAGTCGGGAATCAACTCCTTCGGCTCTACGGCAATGGCGGGCAACGCGGCCGGTGCAAACCTTGACGGCTTTATTTATACGTCGATGAACGCGGTTTACCAAAGCGGACTGGCTTTTACGGGGCAGCACGTCGGCGCAAAAAAATACTACCGTATCAACAAAATATGCGGTTATTCATGCCTTATCTCCTTCATAATAGGCGCTGTCACAGGCGGGATTATGTACCTTTTCGGGAACACCTTTCTCGGCATCTATTCAACCGACCCTGACGTAATATCACACGGCATGATTCGTCTTTCTATTCTCGGCACCACGTATTTTCTGTGCGGTTTTATGGAGGTTCTCTGCGGTCAGATACGCGCTATGGGGCATTCGACGATGCCTATGGTCGTGTCAATTATCGGCGTCTGCGTTCTGAGAGTTATATGGATTTACACCGTTTTCGCTTCTGTGCATACACTGCAGATACTTTATCTGTCGTATCCAATATCGTGGGCTGTAACCGACGTCGCTCATCTTTTCTGCTTCTTCATCGTTAAGAGGAAGCTCATAAAAAACGACCGTGATTATATTGCACCGTCAAACGAACATTCATAGCAGGAATTATAAAAAACGGAGGCGATATCATGTCTCAGCACACAAAGGCTGCAATGGCTGAATCCCTTAAAAAAATGCTGTCAAGAACAACGCTCGACAAAATCACCGTCAAAGACATAGCCGACGACTGCGATGTAAACCGTCAGACGTTTTATTATCATTTTAAGGATATATATGACCTCGTCGAATGGATTGTGAACAACGCGACAGTCGAGGCTCTGGGAGATAACAGCGACACTGAGTCATGCAAAAAGGGGTATATAAGCATTCTTGAGAGTCTGCGCGAAAACAAAGCGCTTATAACAAACCTTTACCGTTCAATCAGCCGCAAAACGCTTGAGGAATACATAGGAGATATTTTTTACAAATATTTGCTGGACATTATAATCGACCACGCTGAAGGCATGTCTGTATCCTATGAAAACATAACATTCATCGCCCGGTTTTACAAGTATTCCTTTACGGGACTTCTGCTTGACTGGGTAAAAACGGGAATGACCGAAGACCCCGTGTATCTTGTGGAACAGTCCGTTACACTTTTTGAGGAGAGTACCAAACACCGTCTAAAAAGTCTTGAAGGAAAAACAGTATAAACTGTTATGGTATCATATTACTATACAATACGCCTGAAGTGTATGATTTTTATACACTTCAGGCATTTTGTCTATTTTATTGGAGTCCTATTTGCTTTATTATCTTTATAAAGACTCCTTAATGCAAAAAGATAATTTTCGCCGCCTTATGCTGTTCAAGGCGGCGAAGCCACACACACACGAAAAAGGCACCGGTTCGCCGGTGTCTTTTTCGTGTGTGTGAAAAGTTTTATGTTTCTGTACAACAGTACATAAATGTGGTATAATGCGTATATAAACCTGAACGGAGGTCTTTTGTATGACTGTTTTCAAAAACGCGGTTTTCATATCCTGCGAGGACAACAACAAGGTTTTTTCCGTCATGGTCGAGGACAGCGGCAGAATTGTCTATTGCGGCGACAGCGTGCCGGAGAAGTGCTCAGCAGCAAATCAGGTTGACCTCGGCGGCAGGTGCGTTCTTCCGTCGTTTGCAGATACGCACATTCACTTTGAGTCCTTCGCCCTTTTCAGGTCAACCCTCGACGTGCGCGACGCGGCGGATTTTAACGACATGGCATGTATGTTCAGAAAGTACGAGCGCGAAAACCCAAAGGAAAAATTCATTCCGGCTTTCGGCTGCTGCGCTCATACCGTTGCCGAGCGCAGGCTGCCCGAAAAGGACGACCTTGACAAAATGTCCTCCATGCCCGTGCTTATCGTAAAATACGACGGCCACGCCGGTGTCGCCAATACGGCGCTGATTAAGCAGCTTCCGCCCGAGGTTACGTCAGACCCCGGCTTTGACAGCAAAACGGGCTGGATGTACCAGAACGCTTTTTATCTCGGCGTAAACTTTATAACCCTAAAGGTTTCGCCGATAAAAATACTAAAAAACCTCATAGACGCGTCGGATATGATGGCGCGGCGCGGTATCGGTCTTGTTCACAACGTCGAGGGCGTAGGCTACAAAAACGACATAGACGTTACAACAATGCTGATAACCGCAAAGGCTCTTCCGCAGTCGTTCAGGCTGTTTTTCCAGACTATGGACGTCGACAAGGTTCTGAAAAGGAAGCTTCCGCGAATCGGCGGCTGCTTCCGTCTGGCGCTCGACGGCTGTTTCGGCTCCGAGGACGCGGCGCTTCTCAGGCCGTACAGCAACAATCCTGAAAACAGAGGATTTCTCACCCACACACAGGAGGAGGTCAACAGCTTCTGCATCAGGGCAAACCGCGCCGGCCTGCAGATAAGCATGCACGCGATAGGCGACGCGGCTGTGCTTCAGGCACTCAACGCCTATGAGGCGGCGTTAAAGGACTATCCGCGCAAGGACCACAGGCATATAATTATTCACGCAAACCTTATGGACGAGGAAATGCAGCGCAGAGCCGCGGACATGGGCATTCTCATTGCCACTCAGCCGGCATTCCTTTACTGGGAGCACGAGCCTCAGGAGTATCTTGACAATATCCTCGGCAAGGAGCGTTCGTATGCCGTCATGCCGCTTAAAAGCTGGATAGAAAAGGGAATAAAGATTTCTGGCGGCTCCGACGCCCCCTGCACTATACCAGACCCTATAAAAAGCATTCACTATTCCTGCAACCACCCCGACCCCTCACAGAGCGTCGGTATTCTTGACGCTTTGCGTATACATACGTCATGGGCGGCATACACCTCGTTTGACGAAAACGAGATGGGCACGTTGCGTGAAGGACTGCGCGCTAATTTTGTCGTACTTGACAAAAACCCGCTTGAAATGCCGACGGAGAGGCTTTGCGAGCTGAAGGTGCAGGACATTTACTTTGACGGAAAACGCTACATAAAGCCGATATCCGGCACGGCTGCCCTTTTGTTTAAGGCGCTGTTTAAGCCGAAAAATTAAAACCTGTATCCGGTTTGACGGAACGGTCAAAACCCTTCCCTGCTTATTCGGATTTATTTGTCCGCATAAAAAACTGCCCCGCATGGCTGATTGCGGGGCAGTTCATATTTATTAACATGTAAGAATCAGAACAGCAAAGTTTCGGGCACATTCGATATTTCGGGTAATATTCTTACTCGGGCTGCAACTCGCCCTCGTCAGGATGTGTGGTGGGAGTTGACGAGGCAGGGGTTGTTGTTGTGGTGGTGGTAGTTGTTGTTGTGGTAGTAGTAGTGGTGGTTGTCGTAGTAGTTGTTGACGTTGTCGGGGATGTGGTTGAGGTAGTTGTCGGGTTGCAGCGGATACATACGCCGTTGACGTATTCATGACCGAGAGGCACACCCTGTGTTACTCCGCAGATTCTGCACGTTTCCGGCTTAACGCAGGTGGCGGGAGCAAAGTTATGCTTCATAACCCTGCCTTCTGTGGCTCCGCAGACGCTGCAGGTCTTTGCCTTTCCGCAGGTTGCCTCAATCCATTTATGACCCAAAGCCTCGCCTTTTGTAGCTCCGCAGCGTGTGCATGTCGCTTTTTTTGCGCATGTTGCCGCCGAGTAACTATGCCCGAGCGCGGAGCCGCTTTTTGCCCCGCAGACGGAACATCTCCTGGGATACGTGCAGGTTGCCGCCTTCCAGATATGCCCCGATACACTGCAGTTATAACCAACGGGGACAGCGACCTCGGTTTCCGTCTCCGTCTCCGTTTCGGAGATTTCGGTCGTTTCCGACCAGTCGGTTACTTCTGTATATATTTCGGTTTCTGTTGTTGAATCCGTGTCTTCGGCATCGCCGCATGCGGCTAAAGTAAGCAAAAGAACCGCCGAAAGCAGGAACGCAGTTATTCTTTTCATGTTGACCTCCGAAACGCAATAAACTACATTAACGTTAACATAATTAATATGTTTATGTCAAGGTTTAAAACCTTAAGAATTGCTTAATATTCCGAACCGTTTCAAAAGCACTTCCTGAAAAAACTACTCATATTCAGGGATTGGTATGTTTTTCGTATTAAACTGCGTGCAGACAAAATCGTATGTATACTCGTCCGAATTGTCGGAGACCTCGTATTTGGTGCTAAGGCAGATTCCCGTTTCCTTGTCGATACAGAACTCGATTTTGTATTCTTTAAGCAGACCTAAGGTTGACGGGTCGTACACATATTTACGGCAGCTTCTTCCCGCTACCGTTTCGGTGCCGCTTGACTTCAGGCTTCCCGATTCGTTGAAATCATAATAATAGCCGAACAGGTTTGTGTAAATTGTGAGATAAGCAGATACCGTGTTTTCGTCCATGAGAAAGCCACGGTTTACGCATGTGAAGCTGTCGTCGCCCTTACTCCTTGTGTAGCACAGATACCCTCCGTCGGCAGGCACAAACACAGTTTCGTCTCCGTCTACTGAGAAATAAATCTTCCCGTCTGACCTTGCCGCCGTTATTTCGGACTTCGTAAGATTTCCGCGGTTACCCGATGTGACTGAATATGACGCATAGTATTCTTCCGGCAGATTTTTTTCAAGGTATTCACGGTCGTAAGAAAAGTCGATACCTTCGTCTGCAAGCCCGTATGTACCGTCCTCGTAAACAAGGCTCAATTCCGAAACGCTCTCGGTTTCGGTGTCCTCCGCATTATCGCCGCAGGCGGAAAAAGAGAATACCAAAACAAAAACAAGCATTAATGAAACAGCAGTTCTTTTTAACATAAGCAACCCTCCGTAAAGATGTTTGTTTAATTATACAATAACCGTATTTAATTGTAAATACTCTGTCAGAATATAAAAATGCAGGTACGGCTGACAAAAAAATGAATAGTATATAATGCAGATGTCAGCCGGTTGCGAAATGTTTTATATATACGGAGGTTATTCTATGCCAAAAATATACCTTTCGCCGTCAACGCAGGAATACAATACGTTTTATTCGACAAGTCCGCAGGAAAATGCGGCAAACACAGAGGAATACTACATGAACCTTATCGCGGACGCTATGGTTCCGTACCTTGAATCAAACAACATACAGTTCCGCCGTAATACGAAGGACATGAATATCCGCCAGATAGTTGATGACTCAAACAATTACAGGCCGGACCTGCACGTCGCAATCCATTCAAACGCTTCGCCTCCCGAATTTTCGGGCATACTTCAGGGTCCAGACGTGTTTCATTTTCCCGCCAGCGGAGAGGGCAAGGAAGCCGCGGATTATATCGCGGAGCAAATGCGGGAGATATATCCGATTAAGGAGCTTATTTCCGTCCTGCCGAACGACAGACTTGTTGAACTGACGGGAACCTTTGCGCCGGCCGTGTATGTCGAAACGGCGTACCACGATAATCCGTCCGACGCGGCATGGATAAAAGCCAACATAAATCAGATTGCGCGGGCAATTTCAAAGGGCATAGCGGAATACTTTGGCATTGAGTTTCGGGATATTTCTCCGCGCTGGCGCGGCGAGGTTTCCGTCAGGGAGGGGAACCTGAACGTACGCAGCCTGCCCAGCACGCAGGCTAACGTAGTCGGAAAGCTGCAAAACAACGACAATGTCATCATACTGCGTTCGATGCCCGATTGGTATCTGATAGCTGCCGACGACGTCACCGGCTATGTCGACAAAAGATACATAAAGCCTCTGTAACGCCGGTTGTTGCATTGCGGAAGGATGTATGATATCATAAGCGTATCAAACAGCGGAGGGTTATAAAATGATTATCAGATGTTTAAACGAAAACGACGTCGGCGAGTATAACAAGGTGTCGTCTTCCGCGTTTATATGGAAGGTTGACCCGGAAATCGACAACAAGCTTCCCGACGACGCGTGCGTTCTCGGCGCTTTTTCAGATGACAACAAAACCCTGATGGCGTTAGCCGAATGCCTTGACTTCAAAAATTACTTCGGACGCGGTATGCTCGGCTGTGTCGGCATCGGCGGAGTTGCCACAAAGCCCGAATACCGCCGCATGGGGGGTGTCCGCAGGATATTTTCGGAGGTGGAACGTTTATCGTCCGAAAGGGGCTGGGATATAGGCATTCTTTATCCGTTCTCTACGGAGTATTACAGGCTTTTCGGATATGAAAACGTAGCCCTTTACGCAAGCGCGAAGGTGCCCTTCCGCTGCCTTAGCCACATCGAGCGCAACTGCAGCGTCGATTTGCTGGAGCAGGATAAGCTTGACGACATGCTTGCCCTTTACAACAATATCGCGTTGAAAACAAACCTCTGCTTCCGACGCGAAACAGGTAAATATTTCAGCACCGAGCCGTATAAAACAGCCGTCTATACATATATGTGGAAAAACGCGGAAGGCGAATACCGCTCGTACGCGACATACTCCGTGAACAGAGACGAAAAAACCGTTCAGGTAAACGAAATCGGATTTCAGGACCGCGAATCGCTTTGCGGCATTCTCGGCTTTCTTCGCTGTTATGACGGAAATCAGGAATATATAAACTTCGGCAAGCTGCCCATAAATTCGCCGGTGTTTGAAATGCTGCCCGAAACAGCGCATCTTGAACGCCATCTCGGAAACATGGGCGCCGTACGCATATACAATGTCGGCAAGGTGCTTGACACAAAGCTTTATCCCGAGGAGCACGGCAGTTTTTCGCTGCTTATCGAGGACAGCCACAAGCCTAACGCCGGCATTTATGACATTGAGTACGAGAAAGGCACGGCAAAGGTAACGAAACGAAGCGGCGGAAACGCAGATATCTCGCTTAGCGCCGCGGCTGCCGCAAGGCTCCTTATTTCCGGCGTCAGCGGAGGCTTCGAAGCATTGGGATATATGAACGGAGTAAAGGTTTTTAACGGGAATAACGACTTCTTAAGAGCGTTCCCCGCTGTCGATACTTTCTTTAACGACGGGTTCTGATATTTGCATTTTTCAAGGGGCTGTAACATGGCGCCGCAGATTCGGCGCAACGTTACAGCCCTTTTGATTTTTTTCACATTAAAACAAGATTCTTCGCTTCGCTCAGAATGACAACTCACTGTCATCCTGAGGCGCGGCGCGCCGATGGATCTTAAGA
>DCUB01000011.1:0-20552 GCA_002329365.1 Ruminococcaceae bacterium UBA1425 | reverse complement strand
CTTCGCTTCGCTCAGAATGACAAGTATGCGCTCAGAATGACAAGTGTGCGCTCAGAATGACAGGCTGTTACTCAGAATGACAGATTTTTGCATTTCATCTATTATTTTATATTTCCTCAATTATCGCCCTTGTCACCTCAAATGCGCTTCGGGCAGCTATGGCAAGGTTCTTTTCAAATGAAGAAATTCCGCTTTCGGCCTCGGTGTCGGAAACCGCCCTGACGGCAAGGAACGGAACATTGTTCAGAAAGCATATCTGCGCGACGCCAGCGGTTTCCATATCGACGCAGACAGGCGAGAAACGCTCGTTTAACTCCCTGCGCCCTTCATCTACGACAAAAAACTCGCCGGAAACGGTTCTGCCCCAGAACAGCCTGCGGGGAGAGCCTTTTTTGTCCGCCCTTTTTACGCATTCGAGCAAATATGAATCGGGCTTAAAAACCTCGTCATTGATATAGGGAAAAAACATCCCCAATGTGCCTTGCGGTATATCGTGGCAGCATGCCTCGGTGACAATGACAACGTCGCCAATACGCGGCTCCTGCGCCATTGCGCCGCATGTACCCGACATAATAACGGCGTCGACGCCGAAGCAGTCGATAAGCATCTGAACGGCGGCAGCGGAATTTGCCCTGCCCGCCCCGCCGGTCAGTACGGCGACAGCCTTGCCCGACAGAGTGCCGGCATACACCTCCCAAACGCCTTTTTTCGTTACGGATTCTGTTTCCATGCTTTCAAAAAACGGCGCGGATTCCTCGGGCACTGCGGAAATGATACCTATTTTATTAATCAAAAAAAGTCCCCCCTACGGAATACGTGTTGTTATTGCGTATTAAGCTTTTAAACTACATGTCCCTTGTGGCGATTACGTCGATTCCCGTACCCAATATATTCTTTAATACAACTTCTCCGCACCTGACGGGTGCCGTTAGTCGCAGCTTTTTAAGAACGTCCATAGCCTCGAATATTTTGCTTTTCGGGATGGCTCCGTTTGTTCTGACAGGGCATCGTCCGTGCGTTCCGCCTTCTATTGCCACCGTTGTCGTAAGCACCCTTGTGGGGTTTTGCAGCTCGTTTTTGCCGTAAACCTCTCCCCTTTTGCAGGTGTTGCCCTTAACGGCATAGCCGTTTTCCTCGTCTACCTTCAGCCGACAGCCAACAGGGCATACGATACAGGTAAGTTCCGTCATTTTTCTTCACCCTCCGCCGATATCTTTATGCTGTCGAATTCCCTAAGCTTATCGACAGGCAAAATGATGTGCTGCATTTCGCCCGGAACCATAAACTGACGTTTGAAGCCTGCTATCTCCTTATCGCCGGACGAAACAATTATCCTGCTTTTTCCGAACACCTTGTTTACTCTGAAGAACAGGTCGATTTTTTCCGCCTTCGTGTCCTTATGAAGCTTTTGCGGCACTGTGTATGTCACGGCGTAGCCGTTTTCAAACAAGGCGCAGTCGCTCTTGTGCCTGACGCCCTTGACGTATTCGGCTGCTGCCGCCCCGGCGCGCGCGCTTTCGTCGGAAACGTAATCGACAAGGTCGTGCACATGGACGGCGTTGCCGCAGGCAAACACTCCCCCGATTGACGTTTCCATGTTTTCATATACCCTTGAGCCGTTTGTTCTCGCGTCCATATCGATTCCCGCGGCGCGCGTAAGCTCGTTTTCGGGAATCAGCCCGACCGAAAGCAGCAGCGTGTCGCACTCGAAATTCATTTCGGTGCCGGGAATCGGCCTTCTGTTTTCGTCAACCTTCGCGACAGTTATACCCTCGAGCCGCTTCGTTCCCCTTATCTCGGTTACTGTATGCGAAAGATAAAGAGGTATGTTATAGTCGTGCAGGCACTGGACGATGTTCCTGTTAAGTCCGCCTGAATACGGCATCAGCTCGACGCAGGCGAGCACCTTCGCGCCCTCAAGCGTCATCCTGCGCGCCATAATAAGGCCTATATCGCCCGAACCGAGTATTACAACGCGGCTGCCCGCCATAAGTCCCTCCATGTTGAGATATCTCTGCGCGGCTCCGGCTGTAAATACGCCCGACGGGCGTGTGCCGGGAATGGAAATGGCTCCCCTTGTCCTTTCTCGGCAGCCCATCGCAAGCACTATTGACTCCGCCTCAATCATCTCGTAGCCGCTTGGATTTGTTGTATAAATTTTTTTGTCGGGCGTAATCTCTATTACCATCGTGTCGAGCTTTACCTCGACCGACGTGTCGTTCAGCATTTCTATATAGCGGTGGGCGTATTCGGGGCCGGAAAGCTCCTCCTTGAAGCGGTGAAGACCGAAGCCGTTGTGGATGCACTGGTTTAATATTCCGCCAAGCTCGCGGTCGCGCTCTACTATAACAATCTTTTTGAGACCGTTTTGATATGCGGAAAACGCCGCGGCAAGTCCGGCGGGGCCGCCGCCTATTACTGCCAGCTCGTACATATTCAGTCCTCCCTCCTTCTGACGATATAACTGCCTGCCCTGTCTTTTTCAATGCTTTCTCTCGGCACCTTCAGCTCGCGCGCGAGTATCTCAAGCACTCTCGGCCCGCAGAAGCCGCCCTGACAGCGTCCGAGACCGGCAGCGCAGCGTCGCTTGACGCCGTCTACAGTCCGCGCGGGAATCGGCGCATGAATGGCGTCTATGATTTCGCCCTCCGTCACCGTTTCGCAGCGGCAGATTACTCTTCCGTAAAGAGGATTTTTCTTTACAAGCTCCGCTCTTTCCTCGTGGCTCATGGTATTGAAGCGCACATGCTCCCTCGTATTAATGAAATTTTCCTTCAATTCAAAATAAGCTCCGTTTTCCTCCATCAGCCTGACAGTATATTCAGCTATGCCGGGAGCGGAGGCAAGACCGGGGGACTTGATGCCCGCGACGTCGAAAAAGCCGCCGTTAGCTTCTATGATAAAATCATCCCTGTCACTGTTAGGACGTATTCCCGAGAAATTCCTGATGTTTGCGCGGAAATCCACTGACGGAATGCTCTTAACGGCAGTGCCGCGTATAAAAGACAGGTCTGTATCTTTTGCCGAAGTATCGTTCAGATCACTGTCAATGGCGTTCGGACCGACAATCAGGTTGCCGTGAACGGTAGGCGCCACAAGAACGCCTTTGCCTGCCTTTGTGGGACACTGGAAAACAACGTGGCTGACGCGCTTTCCCTCTGTTTTGTCGAGCAGATAATAGGCGCCTTTGTTCGGTATTATGTTAAAGCTGTGGGGCAGCGCCATATCGTGGACTTCGTCGGCATTAACACCCGCGGCATTAATCACATATTTTGTTTTTATCGTTTTATTTCCCGCCGTAATTTCAAAGGCATCTCCCGATTTCCTTATGCCTGTTACCTCGCTGTTGAGTATTATCTCAACGCCGTTGACGACTGCCGTTTCGGCAAGTGCCACGGCATATTCCCACGGGTTTACAACGGCTGCCGTCGGAGCGTATAGGGAAGCCGTTACATCCTTTGATATATTCGGCTCTATTGCCTTTGTTTCTTCGTATGAAAGGATTTTAAGACCCTTGACGCCGTTTGCGACGCCCCTTTTGTAAAGCATGTTGACCGTTTGAATTTCTTCGTTGTTAAAAGCGAGAACAAGAGAGCCTATCTGCGCGTACGGCACCGAAAGCTTTTCGCAAAGCTCCTTGCAAAGCTCGGCTCCCCTGACGTTCAGCTTTGCCATCAGCGTACCCTCCGCGGGGTCATAGCCGGCGTGGATTATCGCGCTGTTTGCCCTTGTCGCGCCCATTGCAACGTCGTTTTCCTTTTCGATAACAACGCACTTCAGCTTTCGTTTTGAAAGCTCATAGGCAATGGCGGAGCCGGTAATTCCGCAGCCTATAATTGACACGTCATACATTTTCCCACACTCCATCTGTAAATCCTGTTAATTTTAACGCAAATTTTATTATATCACGCCTGCAGGAAAACATCAACAAATCAATAAAAAAATATGTATAAACAAGTTGAAATAATAAAAATTCCGCCGCCGTGCGAAAACGCAAACGCACGGCGGCAGGTTATAAGAGGGGTTCGGGAAGGCTTGATATTCTGTTTTTGTTTAATAAACGACCGCTCCACCCCATTCGACGACGGCAAAGCCCTTTCGCTCAAATGTATCGAGCGTCTGATCTTTGATTAAGATCGGCGCTTCAAGAGGTGTGTAAACCATGAACACGCGCAGCACGCTGTCGGGCTTCGGGGATATTACAAGCTCGGCATTGTCGGTATAAGCCGTTGTCTGGAAGCAGATTCTGTTGTAAGGATTCCTTTTCAGGAACGGAACCCAGAACTCGTTGAAATCCTCAATTTCGCTTTTACTGAGTCCCATAAGGGCAAGCTTTTCACAAAGGAATTTTTCGGCATCGCTCCCCTTAACGCAAAAGCCTTCGGAAAGGTTATAATCGGTTTCGCCCACGCCCTCCCAGAAAAGGTAGGGGTATTGCGTGCCGTCCGAGTTTACTATCTGCCCGCCGGGATAAGCCGTAACGCTCCAGCCGTCCTTATAATCGGGTATTGTATATGTAAGCTTTCCGTTGTAGTTTAGTTTAACGCTGACTTCTGCTTTTTCCTCGGGGTAAAGATATATTACCGGCTTGTAGCACACGTTTGTTTCAAGTTTATAGTCGGTTTTTTTGACGGACAGGGCGCGCAGAACGACGGGGCTTGCTTCGGAATCGAATTCGTCTGTGTTGTATTCCACTTCAACAAAGTCGCCGCTCTTGAATTCATCGCCGAGGTCGTAAATAACCTTGTATTTAAGCGGGGACGGCCACGGATGACAAGCCGTAAACCAGCCGTCGCCTGATTCGTTTATTTCAAGCGTCATTGAGCCTATGGTGTATTTTCTTTCCGTTGTTTCGGTTTCGTCGTTGATTCCCGGGTTTATCGGTTTGTCCGGTATATCATTTACGTCGGTTTTTTCCTCTATTCTTGTTGTTAAAATGCGGTTAACTGTTGTTTCAAAAAAGTCCGACGCGGGCATACACCTTCCCGCGGCATCTCCGGCAACGTCGATATCGGCCGGAAATGTGTTTTCGGTTGTGCCATTGTCTGAATATTCTTCGGTTGTTATACTCGCGTCGGCAGAGCCGTATGCGCAGGCCGCCGCGAAAACAATAACAAGCACAAGAAATACTGCCGTGAGAGAGTTGATGAGCTTTTTCAAAATAACCGCTCCTCTCAAAAATTAATCATTTTGCACCGCATACTTTATGGCTTCGCTGCGGCTGTCGGAAATGGCTTTCCATACTCCGCTTTCGTCGCAAAGCCTGTTGCCCGACCATTTGAAAATGCGGCTTGTGCCGTCGCTTAACGACAGACTGATTGTATATACTTCACCCGTCGGCTTATCGGCGTCGGGAAGTCTGTCAAGACCTTCTTCGACTATCCAGATAAAAGCCTTGTCAAAGCTGCCGTAATCCTTTTCGGATGAATATGTCCAGCCCATGCCGGAGCTGACGCTTACGGACGCGTATTTTACATGAATATTCGAGTCGCCATCCGCGGGTATTGTGGTAACGGGAACTGTTGTGGTGCCGTACGCGGAGGTTGTGTGACCCGAAATCGTCATCTGCGGGTCGTCATTGCCTGCGACACCGTGCGTTTCCTTGCTTGCCGATTTTGTTTCCTGCGCAACGGATTGCGACAAGACTGTTGTCGTAAGGACTTCATCGCTTCCGGCTGAATCGTCGCGGGCGTTTTCGGAGTAGGGCGCAGTCTCTCTGCCTTCCTGCAACTTACTGTTGTAATATACTTCTGTTTCGCCTGTTTCGCCTTTTTTGCCGAAGGCATATTGTTCCATTTCGTCGGGTGCAAAGCGGTTTTCGTCCATAATATCCCCGTTAAGAGAGGAGCCCGCGGCATAATCGAGCGACTTTGCCGTATCGGCGCGTGACGTGCCGAAAATGAAAACCGCGCCAACAGCCATGCAGACGGTAATAGGGATGCAGAAGGACAACGCCGTTTTGCGCATTTTACGCCGTTCGGATATGTACCTGTCACGCTTTTCATATATGCTTCTGATGTAATCATCCCTGGTCTTCATAGCAAAATCCCTCCTTTTCCAAAGCGTTTCTCAATGCGTTCTTTGCCCGGTACGCGAGATTTTCAATCTGTTTTCTGTTCTTCTTCATAACCCTGCCTGCCTGCTCGGCGGACATATCCTCAAAGTACAGCAGATGCAGTACCGTGCGGTAGTCGCCGTGAAGCCTGTCGATTGCTTCGTGCAGCTGCCGGTTGCGCTCACCTGTCAGGAAGCTCCCTTCAAAATCGTATGCTTGGGCTGCATAAACGGATTCGTCAAGCGGAACTTCATTGCGCCTCGACAGCTTGCGGATGTAATCGAGTGCCTTATGTCTTCCGATAGCGTAAAGATATGTTTTCAGTGAATTCTTAAAGTTATACCTGTGTTTATGTATCAACAACTCCAGAAATACGTCCTCCGACAGCTCCTCGGCTACGGAAACATTGTGCACAAAACGATTGATGAAGAAAATCAGACCGTCTCTGTACCGGTCTATAATTTCGCCGAACGCATCTTCATCGCCTTCGAGGAAACGGCGGTAGCTACTTGCACCGTTTTCCATGCGGGAACCTCCCCTCGGGCATAAGCGTTTCTGCTTACACCTCTTATTCGTCGCAACGTGTTAAAAATACTCACCGTTCGATAATTTTTTTTATGATACCATATTTGCGGGCATATTTGCAACGGATAATATTTAAGATTTGTTCCCGGGGGAAATATTGCTTGTGATAAACGGACACGGCACGCCGTGTCCCTACGGAATGCAACAAAAAACATATTCTTATTCAAACTGATTTTGAGCACGTATTATCAAAACATATGAAAAAACAGAAATACAGAAAATTTTACTTGAAATTCCGTCAATAATATGTTATATTGTCGACAATAACGCAATGATGGAGAGAGTAAGCGAAAAAACGTCATTCAGAGATTGCGCGTCACGGCTGAAAGCGCGCATATGACAAAGTTCGCCGAAGTTCACTCCGGAGCGGCAGGGCTGAAACAGCAGTAGGTCCTGACGGGCAGTCGCCGTTACACGACAAAGCGCGCCATCGAGCGCGTGAAGCGTCCGTTTTTCGGAAATGCAGGGTGGTACCGCGGAGATTTTTGTCTTCGTCCCTCAACAGGGGCGAAGTATTTTTTTGTCCGAATGCGGAAACGGCTCGCCGTGTCCCTACGGCATACAGGCAATAAATGTGAATGGTCACGGCGTGCCGTGACCGAAAATCTAACCAAATGCCTGACGCAGGGAACGCATTTATGTGTTTTGAAAAGCAATTAAAAATCGCTCTGACATATGGACACAGTGTTCCGTTCCATTATAAGTTGATTGAAACCTTTCAAAACGGTCAAGACCGTTCCCTACTCAAAGAATGTCATTTTTCTTTTAGATTTTTACAGTTTTTGTTTGGTGTCTGATATTTCGCAACAGATATAAATTGTGGTTGTATCTAAACTCTTAACAGTCAAGAAAAAACCCTACACGTTGTTTACTTATCAAGGAAAAATCAACCTTTGTAGGGAACGGTCTTGACCGTTCCGAAAATTGAGTTTTGATACAGCCCCATGGCAATACATTATTTGGGGAGGATAACTTTATGAAATCTCAGCTTGAACAGATGAGGCGGACTGCCGCCGAAAAAATCGCAGGCGCTTCAGGCATAGCCGAGCTTGAAGCGTTAAGAATAGCCTATCTCGGCAAAAAAGGCGAGCTGACGGCAATTTTAAAGCAAATGGGCAGTCTTTCCGCGGAGGAACGGCCAATCATGGGTCAGCTTGCAAATGAGGTTCGCGCCGGCATAGAGGCGCTGATAGCTCAGCAGTTTGAAAAATTTAAAGAAAAGGAAAAGGCAGAACGTCTTGTTTCCGAGACTATAGACGTAACACTGCCCGGGAAATCAGTCGCACTGGGGCACCGGCATCCGCTTTCAATTGTGCTTAACGAGGTAATAGACATATTCCTCGGCATGGGCTTCAAGGTGGCGTCAGGTCCCGAGGTAGAGCTTGATTATTACAATTTTGAAGCGCTGAATATACCGGAGGGGCATCCCGCACGCGACACGCAGGACACCTTTTATATAACCGACAATGTCCTGCTCCGCACACAGACCTCGCCCGTTCAGATAAGATACATGGAGCAGAACAAGCCTCCTATAAGAATCATAGCGCCCGGCAGGGTTTACCGCTCCGACGCCGTCGACGCGACGCACTCCCCTCTTTTCCACCAGATTGAGGGGCTTGTCGTAGACAAGGGCGTAACGATGGGCGACCTTAAAGCGGGCCTTGAGGCAATCGCAAAGGGGCTGTTCGGGAACGAAACAAGAATAAGGCTCCGCCCACACCACTTCCCGTTTACGGAGCCGTCGTGCGAGGTTGACGTTTCCTGCTTCCGCTGCGGCGGCAAGGGCTGCCCGATGTGCAAGGGCGAGGGCTGGATAGAAATACTCGGCGCGGGAATGGTGCACCCGAAGGTGCTTCAAAACGGCGGGATAGACCCCGACGAATACAGCGGCTATGCCTTCGGCGTCGGACTTGAAAGAATTACTATGTTCCGCTTTCAGATTGACGATATGCGTCTTTTGTATGAGAACGACGTCAGATTCCTTTCGCAGTTTTAATTAAAGGAAAGGTGTGAAACGAAATGTTATTATCGAATAAATGGCTTAACGATTACGTTAAAATAGATGTAAGCGACAAGGAATTCGCCGATGTTATGACAATGAGCGGCTCAAAGGTAGAGGGCTTCGGGCGCGAGGGCGCGGAGCTTAAAAATATTGTCGTCGGCAAAATCCTTACACTCGAGCGGCATCCCGATTCCGACCATCTGTGGGTTTGTCAGGTCGACACGGGCGGCAGCGCTCCTTTACAGATTGTAACGGGCGCGCAGAACCTGAGTGTCGGCGACTTTGTTCCCGTCGCTCTCGACAATTCTGTCGTCGCGGGCGGAAAACAGATTAAAAAAGGAAAGCTCAGAGGCGTTGAAAGCGCGGGAATGCTCTGTTCTCTCGGCGAGCTAGGGCTTACAACGCACGATTTCCCCTACGCCGTCTGCGACGGGATATTCGTCCTCGGCGACGACTGCGACCGTACCGTCGGAACTGATATCAGGGCAGCTATTGGTCTTGACGACATCGTGACAGAGTTTGAAATAACTCCGAACCGCCCCGACTGTCTTTCCGTCACAGGACTTGCGCGCGAGGCCGCAGCCAGCTTCGGCATTCCTTTTAATACACCCGTCCCGTCCGTCATTAAGGGAGAGGGCGACGTCAGTGATTACCTGTCCGTTGAAATACTCGACAGCAAAAAGTGCTACCGCTACGCCGGCGCCGTTGTTAAAAACGTCCGCATTGCTCCTTCTCCCCGCTGGCTCCGCGAAAGGCTTCGCGCAAGCGGCGTACGTCCCATCAACAATATAGTCGACATTACGAATTACGTCATGCTCGAATACGGTCAGCCCATGCACGCCTTTGACTACCGTTTTCTTGACGGAGGCTCCGTTATTGTCAGGAACGCCCGTGCGGGAGAAAAGATTACGACGCTCGACGGTACAGAGCGAAATCTTACCGAGGACATGCTCGTAATTGCCGACGCCAACAAGCCAGTAGCAGTCGCCGGTGTTATGGGCGGCGAGTACAGCGGCATAATGGACGACACAAACACAATAGTATTCGAGTCCGCCTGCTTTAACGGTCCCTCGGTCCGTTCAACCGCAAAAAAGCTCGGTATGCGCACCGAGGCTTCGGCAAGATATGAAAAAGGTCTTGACCCGAAGGGTTGCCGCAGGTGTCTTGACCGCGCTTTAGAGCTTGTCCGCCTGCTCGACGCCGGCGACATTATAAACGGCGTAATAGACTGTGACCGCACGGACAACGAGCAAAGGACAGTTCCCTTCGACCCCGACTGGACAAACCGCTTCATCGGCATAAACGTTCCGCACGACAAACAAATTGAGATACTCGAGTCGCTCTCCTTCAAGGTTGAAAACGGCATGGTTATTGTTCCGTCGTTCAGAGGCGACGTTGAGCACAGAGCAGACATCGCGGAGGAAGTTGCGCGTTTCTACGGCTTTGAAAACATCGAGAGCCGTCCGCTCGTCAGCACGACGGCGGGTATGCTGAACGAAACGCAAAAGCTCAGAAAGCTGATTGACAACGTTCTGCTCGCGCAGGGACTTACGGAAATCATGACCTATTCCTTTATCAGCCCGAAATACTACGGTAATATAAAGCTGCCCGCGGACAGCCCGCTTCGCAATTCCGTCGTGATTAAAAACCCACTCGGCGAGGACACAAGCGTAATGCGCACAACAGCCGTTCCGTCAATGCTTGAGGTGCTTTCACGCAATTACAACAACCGCAACGCCGGCGCAAGGCTTTACGAGCTTTCGACCGTGTATATCCCCGTTTCTGGCGAGGCTCTGCCCGACGAAAGGCAGACTGTTTCTTTGGGTATGTACGGCGAAGGCTGTGACTTCTTCTCGTTAAAGGGCGTTATCGAGGAGCTTTTATATAATCTCGGCATTTCGGAATACGACGTTGACGCCGTTTCCGACTGCGTTTACCTTCACCCCGGCAGGGCTGCGCGTCTTACCGTAAACGGCGACGAATCAGGCGTTTTCGGCGAGGTTCATCCCGATGTTCTCGATAATTACGAAATCGAAACAAAAGCATATGTCGGCACGCTCTGTTTCGACGTTTTGTGCAAACACGCGAACCTTGCAAAGACATACAGGCAGCTTCCGAGGTTCCCCGCCGTTACGCGCGATTTAGCATTTGTCTGCAACAAAAAGCTGCCCGTTCTCACTCTGGAGCGCGCCATATCCGAGGCGGCAGGCAAAAATTTGGAGTCAATATCGCTGTTCGACGTTTACGAGGGCTCGCAGATTCCCGACGGCATGAAGAGCGTGGCGTTCAACCTTGTCCTGCGTTCGCCCGACAAGACAATGACCGACGAGGAGGCAGACTCCGCCGTCAAGCGCGCCGTAAAAGCCCTTGAAAAGCTCGGAATATCGCTGCGAAGCTGATAATATGCCGCAAATATACGGTTAAAAAATTGTTAGAATCAGGTTAAATTTTTATTAAACCATTGTATTTTATTGCTTTGTGGTATATAATAATCAGGTATTGTGATAAAGAGGTGATTATATGACTGATAAGACTATCCAGTTTTCCGTAAGGGACGAGCACGAAAACGAAGTGCGCCGAATTCTGACGGAGGTTTATAACGCGCTGAGCGAAAAGGGATATAATCCTGTCAGCCAGATTGTAGGATACCTTCTGTCGGAGGATCCGACCTATATCACTACCCACAACAACGCGCGCAGTCTTGTCCGCCGAATCGACAGAGATGAGCTTCTCCGCATACTTGTTAAGGAATATTTAGGCTTAAGATAAGTGCGTGAAAGGATGAATTTCAATGCCTGCAAAAAAGAATAAGTATTTAACATACAGAGGCAAGCCTCTTGTCCGAAAGGACAACACAATTTACTACGGCAACATGTCCGACGAGTATGTCGTCGTGCTCCAGATTACGAGCACAAAGGAATTCAACGGTCTTACGATAGCCGACCGTGTCGTTGTTCAGCTTGTCAGCACAGACCCCGACGTCCGTCCCCGTGACCGCATAATCAAAAAGACCGAAAAGCGCGGTCTTTACAACGCGATGGACATCGGCACCGTCTGGCTCGAGCGCGCCCTTAATAAGTCTGCCTGATGAAGGCTGCGGTTTTTACCCTCGGCTGCAAGGTGAACCAGTACGAGTCGCAGGCAATGTCCGAGGAGCTTTCAAAAAACGGCTACACGCTTGTTCCGCACAACGAGCCGGCAGACGTTTATATCGTTAATTCCTGCACAGTAACGGCCGAAAGCGACAGAAAGACGCGGCAGGCCGTTCGTCGTTTTAAAAGGCAGAATCCGTGTTCCGTAGTAGTGCTTACGGGCTGTGTGCCCCAGGCTTATCCCGGAATTTCGAAAGAGCTTCCCGAGGCCGACATCCTTTTGGGAAACAAGAACAACGGCAGGCTCTTGAAGGCTTTAAACGATTATTTTTCAGAAAACAGCAGGCTGGTGCTGACGGAAGTTCACCGGCCCGGTGATTTTTTTTGTCCGTCTTTCGTTTCCGGCTTTTACGGTCACACACGGGCAAACATAAAAATCGAGGACGGCTGCAACCGCTTCTGTTCATACTGCATAATCCCCTACGCGCGCGGCGGCGTGCGTTCAAAGCCGATTGACGACCTGCGTGCCGAGGCGTTTCGCCTGTCGGAGGCAGGCTTCTGCGAGCTTGTGCTTGTCGGCATTAATTTGTCCGCTTACAGCTATGAGGGCTCTGACATCTGCGACGCCGTTGAAGCGGCGTCCGCTCCCGACAACGTCAGGCGCGTTCGTCTCGGCTCGCTTGAGCCGGACCTTCTGACAGACAGCGTTCTTCAAAGGCTTTCAAATTGCGGAAAGCTATGCCCGCACTTTCACATTTCGCTCCAAAGCGGCTGCGACAAAACTCTGAGGATGATGAACAGGCACTATACCCCGGCTGAATATGAGGCTGTGTGCGACAAGCTCCGCCGCCTGTTTCCCGATGTGTCGCTTACAACGGACGTTATGGTCGGCTTTCCCGGCGAGAGCGAGGAGGACTTTGAAGCGTCAAGGCTGTTTGTAGAAAGGATAGGCTTTTGCAAGGTTCACGTGTTCCCCTACTCCGTCCGCGCCGGAACACGCGCCGCCTCGTTCCCCGACAAGGTGGTAAAAGCCGAAAAGGAAAGGCGCGCGCGGATTATGACGGAAACGGCCGACAAAACACGGAGACATTTTTTGAACGCGCAGGTCGGGAAAACCGTCGAGGTGCTGGCGGAGCAGCAGACCGACGGTATGCGCGAGGGCTTTACACGAAATTATACACCCGTTCGTTTTGCAGGAGAATTCCGCCCGGGAGAGCTTGTAACCGTTAAAATAACAGGCGTAAACGGTGACTTTTGTATCGGCGACGCGGTGAATAGACTTTAAGATTCTTCGCTGCGCTCAGAATGACAATCATTTTTGTCATCCTGAGGCGCCAAGCGACGAAGGATCCTAAAGATTCTTCGCTGCGCTCAGGATGACAACCATTATAATAGGCAAAAGGGGCGCCCCGAAACGGGACGCCCCTTAAGGCTTCTTGCATATTAATCTATATCAAGCTGCTGTGCAGTATTCAATCAAGTGAGGTTTTGCCGGTATCAGTCAGACTCGGCAATCGCACAAAGCTTGATAATAGACTTCAACGCTTTCCAGCTCAGCTTCTTGGCGGATGAGATTTCGTTCATAAGCTTCATCTCGACCTCGAACTTTTCTTTGTTTGACATCATTTGAATCACCCTTTCTTTTTGTTTGTGGCTTTATTATAGCACAAAATATAAGAAAGTCAAGTGATTTTGCACAAATTAACTGTATTGATATTGTGCAATATGACGAATCGAAGGTGGCTCAAATTGTCAAAACCCTTAATATAAATTACAAATCAATTACATAGTTTTTGTGCATATTTGCCAATCAATGTTACGGTCTTTTGAACTTTATGACTAACAAATTAATTTTTTCTGATTAGCAATAATAAAGTTTGTTGAACTTTTTTCAGGCAACACCGCTTGAGTTTTGTTGTGCAGTTGCGCCGTCAGATTTTTCGTCAGATTGTAGGAAAAGCGCCGGCAATACTTTGTGTATTAACGTGCATTTTGGGGCGATATGGCGGAAAAAATGCAAGCAAATGCGCGACAAAGGCTTTTGCCGGTAATTGTGCGGTTTCGCCTTGATTACCAACCGTACTTTTCGCTGCCCCACTTCTTTTCAATAAGGTTCTGCTCGGTGTATATAAGCGTATTGTCGGGAACATCCTTGTTAAGAAGCACGCCCGCGCCTATTACGCTGTAAGGACCTACCTTGACGCCAGGCATAATTATGGCGTTTACACCCGTGCGGCAGTAATCACCGAGGAAAACGGCGTCGCCCCAGCCGTGGTGGAACTCCCTTCTGCCCTTTACGTTCTGAATAGTTATGGAATCGTCAAAGCGCAGGCTTCCGCAAACAGTCGCCGCGCCGAGGTCGGTGTTTTCGCCTATAACGCCGTTCCATTCCATGTAATGGTAGAGGTAAACCCTGTCGAGTATCATGCCCTCAAGCTCGGCGGCGTGGCTTACGATACAGTCGTTTCCGACGGTGGAGCAGCCCTCAATGAAGCAGGCGTTTCGCACCTTGCTGCGGTTGCCTATTACAACTCCGCCGCTGACAATAGCGCCGTTTATTATTTCGCAGTCGTCGCCCGCTATGATATTTCCGAGAATTATGACGTTTTTGCCGATAACGGTGTTTTTGCCGAGCTTGACAAAACCTTTAATTACAGCCGTTTCGTCAATCGACGCGCCCTCCGCCAGTTCGTTTTTCGTAAGAGCCTCGCAGCGCATTCTGTTTATCTCGGCATTTGCCTCAAGAATATGCCACGGCTTGTCAATGTCGTAAATTCTTTGGGAGCTTTCAACGGCACAAAGCTTCATTCCGCGTTTCATTTCGTCGCCGATGCTGATTTCAAGATAGCCCTCCACAGGGGGCATCATACCTACTTCGGTATAAGTAAAGCGCCTTGAATTGTACTGCAGCACGTCGAGGAAATCCCTTTTAAACGCAAAGCCGCCGAAGAAGTGTGTGCTTTCGTCGCGCGAGTGCCCCCACACGCTTTCAATATATCCGTCCTCGATACGGCAGCCTATCCTGTCGCTGCTCCTGTCGGGAATTTTGTCGACAAGTGCTACATTCTCGCCGCTCTCTCCGAATTTTTCTATTAGCGCCTTTAGGTCGGCTTCCGTAACTATCGTGTCGCCGTAAAGAGTAAGGAAGTCGCCGTCTATGAACGCGCTCGCTCTGAGAAGAGAAAACGCGGTACCCTTCGGCTTGTCGTCGGATATTATCGTTACGTTTTTCGCGTCGCGGAAATATGAGCACATTTCCTCAATAAATCTGCTGCCGACAATGACTATGTTGTCAAAACCGAGATTGTTCAGCGCGTCGACAGAGTAAGCGACGATCGGTTTGTTTGAAACGGGCATCATCGCCTTGCACCTAATCTGTGCATAAGGCCAAAGCTTTGTTCCCGCTCCCGCGCAAAGTATTACCGCGTTTTTCATGATAGACCTCCAAAAGTTATTTTGTAGCGAACGTATTTATGCGTTCTGATGGTGTAGGGACACGGCGCGCCGTGTCCGATTGAAGCTTGCATAAATCCTGCGGAACGGTCAAGACCGTTCCCTACGTAATAAATTCATCGTTTATGACCGTCTACGGGCGAAAACACTGGTTCGCCCCTACCTTGCATAACGATTATTGATTTACATTTTCAATAATAATTCGACGGCTTCACGGAAGCAGAAATCCGTCAGTATTTCCGGCATGTTCATATATGCTTCGTATTTTTCCCTGATTTCGTCTTTCAACTCTGTTTCGCCCGACATCAGACGGCTGCAAAGCCGCAGGATTTCGGAGCACAGCAAAAACTTTTTGCTCCAGCGCGAAAGCTCCATGAAAAGCCGCCTGTCACCGTTTTTCTTAATCATATCGGCACATTCCGACACTTTTCCGGCGTATTCCGAAAACAGCTCGCACGCCTTTGCGGCGTCGCCCTTGTAAAGCTGCTCGCGCGTTGCGCTGAAAGCCGCGCTCATAAGCCTTGAGTTTTCGCTTTTTAAGCAGGATGTCAACAGATGGTCGGCAAAATAACGAAAGCTGTCATACTGTTCGCCGACGACAACTTTTAGCGCATATTCCCACGAGCTTTCGTGGTCGTAGGATGTAGGATTCCAAAGGTAATCGGCAACAGTCAGAAGCGGGATTTTGCTGCACTCGCAATATTCCATACAGTTTGAGATAATCCCTTCTGAATACCTGTAAAGCTCCGGCTCCCTGCTGTCTATATAACCCAGATGCATTTCGTTCATCATCTCGGCGTCGTTTACGGGGAAGTTGTCCCAGTAAAGCGGACGGTGGCGCGTGCTTTCGATGAAGCGTACAGCCTCTATAACCGTCAGCTCCTGCGAGCAGATGTTTCTGCCCGTCCAGAATAGGCTTATGTCAGGCTCTATGCCGCTGCCGAGCTTTGAAATAAAGTATTCGTCGCCCCTGCCGTGATACTGCCTCGGGCAGACAGTGAGCTTTATATCGCGGTCGAGCGACTTCATTTCGTCGTAAGCCCTGTTCGCGAGATATATGTGCGCGTTGACTGTTTCGCCGAATTTTTCTATGTCGTCGTGATACTGAAGATTTTCGGGGATGTCGTCGAGCAACAGCCCGAAATTCCTTATGCCGACGTCATAAAGCTGGCGGAATTTTGCCATTAGCAAATTGAAATGGCCCTCGTCGGAATACTTTATGCTCAGTCCCGGAGCAATACAGAAATGCAGGTCAACAAAGCATTCGTCGGCGAGGTTTTTGATGCGTATTACCTCGTCGAGCCTGTCGTCGGGGTATAGCTCGCTCCATTTGTCGCGGTGATATTCGTCGTCCTTCGGCGCGTAGTAATATGTGTTCATGCCGTGCTCCGACATAAGGCGGAGCATGGACGCGCGCTCCTCAAAGCTCCACGGGGTGCCGTAAAAGCCCTCGATGTATCCCCTGCGCCCGAACAGCGGGTAGTCAATAAACTCGCCGGTCAGAACGAAGCCGCTTTTTATACGGCGGAAAAGGCCGCACAGCGCATAATAAAAAGCCCTCATGCCGCCGAATGAAATATTGATGTTAAGGCCGTTTGCGGTTTTTTCTGCTTCGACCTTGAATTTTTCGTCTGTCAGCCTGCGCGTTTCGTCTATATACGTCATCTCGCGGGAATTGTTGTGTTCAGCCGTTACAATAATGTTGCCTTCGCCGCCGCAGGGCATCCCCTTTTTTGCGCACAGCTCGCTTATGAATTCCGCGTATTCGCCTTTGGGACAAATCCTGCTCCCTTTTTCAAGGTCTGTAATTTCCCCTTCCGAGAGAATTATTTTTGGTTTTTCGAACATCATAATTTTTGTATCCCCTGTCCGATGTTTTGGAGTATTTCTTTGCCGACATCAATGCCGCAAAGCCTGTAAGCGGCAAAAACAGCGCCGATTTCAGGCGGATATCTGAGCAGAAAGACGTTTTCGATTCCGTTTTTTGCAAGTATTTCGGTAAAACGCCGCGTGTATGACGGATTGTGCTGAAAAACACCGCCCCACAATCCGACGGGAATGTCGCATGGGTAATCCTTTAACAGCGCCAAAGCCGTTTTCGAGAGGTCATCCGCACCGTTATTCATTATATCCGCCGCCGTTTCGTCGCCGTTTTCGGCGCATTCGCGCACCTTAGGCAAAAACGCCGCAACAGCCTGCCTGCTTATCGGCGGGTCGTAAAATATGCTTACAAGCTCGTCAAAGTCGCGTGCTTTGTAAAAGTCAAGCACGGCTTCCGTCAGAGATGTTTTTCGCGCGGAGCCTTCGCCGCCCCTTACTCCCGCCCGTATAGCGTCGAGCGACATTCTGTATCCGCTGCCCTCGTCGCCGAGGATATATCCCCAGCCGCCTTTGTTGCGAATTTTACCCGCGCCGTCTCTTGCAGTCACCATGGAGCCTGTGCCGCTTATCACCACGGCGCAGGGGTCGTTTGTTAAATGAGTTTCAAGCGCTATATAAAGGTCGCTGTCCATGCAGATTTTTTCCACGTTTATTACTCCGTCCGCAAAAGCCGAAAGCTCACTGTCGGACGCCTTGCCGTTTAACGCGGACATGCCGATAAAAGCGCCCTTAAAGCTTTCGACGCCCGTTTTTTCCTTTATTTTTGATATAATCCGCGACATATTTTCCCGTGTTGCCGACAGCTCGTTTGAGTAATAATTAATGCTGCCGCCCGTTTCGACGGCGGCAATGTTGCCGTATTCGTCGGCGGCGACGGCAGTCGTTTTGCTGCCCCCTCCGTCAACGCCGAGAAAAAATGTAGCACCGCTCACAATATCACCTCATGCATTTAATTTTACACGCGGGGAACAAAATTGTCAATATTTCCATTGAAGGCATTTTGTCGCGGTACTCCATATGTTGCATTTTTGGCGGAATTGTGATAAAGTTGTTAACGGATAATATTAAGAGTCTACGAAAAGATTCTTCGATTCGCTCAGAATGACAGGGTTTGCTCAGAATGACAGCGTTTGCTCAGAATGACACTACTTTACACCTTTTGTCATCCTGAGGCGCTCCGCGCCGAAGGATCTTTTAAAAAGATTCTTCGCTTCGCTCAGAATGACAGAGTATGCTCAGAATGACAGGGTTTGCTCAGAATGACAGTATCAAACCCATTATTAAGAAAGGCAATTACATTTATGATAAATTTTGTTGTTCCCTGCCTTTTAGGGCTTGAGGGACCGATAGCCGACGAGCTTCGCTCTATGGACGCAGAAAATGTCGCCGCCGAAAACGGGCGCGTTTTATTCTCGGGCGACGCTAATATGCTGGCGCGCGCGAATATATGTTCAAGGTTTGCCGAGCGCGTGCAGATACTTGTCGGCAGCTTTGAGGCAAAAAGCTTTGAGGAGCTTTTTCAGGGTACCCGCTCGCTGCCATGGGAGGAATGGATAGGCGACGAGGACGCTTTCCCCGTCAAGGGCTATTCAATTAATTCAACTCTCTTTTCCGTCAGCGACTGCCAGTCGATAATAAAAAAGGCTGTGGTTGAACGTCTTCGTCAAAAGTATAAGCTTGAATGGTTTGAGGAAACGGGAGCCGTCCGTCAGATTCAGTTTTCCATCATGAAGGACAATGTCAGCCTTTTAATAGACACCTCCGGCTACGGACTTCACAAGCGCGGTTACAGGCTTGACGCGGCAGAGGCGCCGCTGAAGGAAACGCTTGCCGCTTCGCTTTGCTACCTTTCAAAGCTTCGTCCGTACCACACGCTTTACGACCCCATGTGCGGCTCCGGAACGATTGTCATAGAGGGCGCTTTAATGGCGATGAATATAGCTCCCGGTATAAACCGCAGCTTTTCCGCCGAGAGGTGGGAGCAGATTCCCGCCGAATTATGGAAGGAGGAGCGCGACCGCGCAAGGCAGCTTGAAAAGCGGGAGTGCGATTTTTTCGGTTACGGCTCCGATATCGACGAAGAAGCAATAAGGATAGCAAAAACAAACGCCGACAGAGCGGGAGTTTCCGGAAAGGTTCGCTTTTTTTCTGCCGACGTCCGTGGTTTTTCACCGCAGACGGAGCGCGGCACAGTAATATGCAACCCGCCTTACGGCGAAAGGCTTCTTGACATTAACGAGGCTGAAAGCCTTTATCATGAAATGGGTAAGGTAATGCCCCGGAAAAAGGGCTGGTCATACAGCGTCATATGTCCGTCCGAGACGTTTGAAAAATCGTTCGGAAGAAAGGCCGACAAACGCCGCAAGCTGTATAACGGAATGATAAAATGCGATTTATATATGTATTTTAAGTAATGGAAGGGTTGAAGTTATGAAGCACGTTTTTATAGTCAATCCCAAAGCCGGCAAAAAGGGACGCGACGCAGCCGCAATTATCCCGAAAATCGAGGAATGCTGCAATCGGCGCTGTCTTGATTACGTTATCCATGTCACAACTGCGCCTAATGACGGCCTGGAGTTTGCACGCGAAACGGCAAAAAGCGGCGAACATGTCAGATTATATGCCTGCGGCGGCGACGGTACGCTTTACGAGGTTGTAAACGGCTCCTACGGCTACAAAAACGTCGAGGTAGCCGCAGTGCCGCTCGGCTCCGGCAATGATTTTATACGTCTTTTCGGTAAAAAGGAGGTTCTTTCTGATATCGAAGCGCAGATAGACGGCACGGCTATCGACCTTGACCTTATACGCTGCGACGACCAGATTTCCATTAACGAATGCTCAATGGGCATGGACGCCGAGGTATGCGCAAAGCAGGCAGACTTTAAAAAATTCCCATGGCTCAGCGGTGAGGCGGCATATACGGTGTCGCTCCTCTGGGCGTTCACTAAAAAGATTAAAAACACCTTTACCATTAAACTGGACGACGACGAGCCGTTTACGGACAACGTTGTTTTCTGCTACTGCGGCAATTCACGCTGGTACGGCGGCGGCTATATGGCGGGGCCTCTGGCTTTGCCCGACGACGGCTGGCTCGATGTGGTGATTGTGCGGAGGGTAAGCAGAATAAAGCTGCTGTCGCTCATAAACAAGTATAAAAACGGTCAGCATCTCGACTGGGATATCACCTTGTTTAGGCGCGTCAAAAAGGTTTCCGTCCACAGCGATACGCCCGCCGCGGTAAATGTCGACGGCGAGTGCAAATATGTAAATGACAGCACGTTCGAGATTATCGAAAAGGGCATTAAATTTGTCGTTCCGGGTAATTCAACATATATTGAGGACAGAAAAAGCGGCAGAATTAGCGGCGAAAAACAGCCGTCAATGAAATAACCCGCGCTGATATAATCAAGTGCCTCCGAAGGACCGTTTTAAAGATTCTTCGCTCCGCTCAGAATGACAATTTATTTTGCCCCCTTTGTCATCC
>DCUB01000010.1 GCA_002329365.1 Ruminococcaceae bacterium UBA1425 | reverse complement strand
CTTGCCGCTGCCGTTGACGCCGGCAAAGGGCTTTTCGTGGAGAAGGCAGACAAGACCGTGCTTTTTCGCTACCTTCTGCATAATCTCCATCGTAAGCTGATTGTGGTCTGTCGCTATGTTTGTGGTTGTAAAAACGGGAGCCAGCTCGTGCTGTGCGGGGGAAACCTCGTTGTGCTCCGTTTTCGCGAGAACGCCGAGCTTCCAGAGCTCCTCGTTCAGCTCCTTCATATATGCGAGAACACGCGGCTTTATGGAGCCGAAGTAATGGTCGTTAAGCTCCTGACCCTTCGGCGGTCTCGCGCCGAAAAGCGTTCTTCCCGTGTAAATCAGGTCCTTGCGCTTGTCATACATCGTCTTATCGATAAGGAAGTATTCCTGCTCGGGTCCGACTGTGGTTTTTACCGAGGTAACGTCGTCGTTGCCGAACAGCTTAAGTACGCGCAGCGCCTGACGGTTTATTGCCTCCATTGAGCGCAGAAGCGGGGTTTTTTTGTCGAGCGCGTGTCCGCCGTATGAGCAGAATGCGGTGGGGATGCAGAGTATGCCCTCCTTGATGAACGCGTAAGAGGTGGGATCCCACGCCGTGTAGCCCCTTGCCTCGAACGTGTTGCGAAGTCCGCCCGACGGGAAGCTGGAAGCGTCCGGCTCGCCGCGGACAAGCTCCTTGCCCGAAAACTCCATGATTATATTGCCGTCGGATGTGGGTGATATGAAGCTGTCGTGCTTTTCGGCGGTGATACCCGTCATCGGCTGGAACCAGTGAGTGTAGTGCGTCGCACCCTTTTCGATTGCCCAATCCTTCATGGCGTTTGCCACAATGTTTGCAACGTCGGGAGCAAGACTCTTTCCGTCCTGCATCGTCTTTTTTAATGCCTTGTAGGTCTCTTTCGGAAGTCTTGCCCTCATTGACGAGTCGTCGAAGACCATGCTGCCGAAATATTCGGGTACGGTTTTCATTATCTATCACTCCAAAAGATTAATTATAATAGTTTAGGCGCCACAGAAAAAAGCCTGCGGCGCCTTTGCCTTATGAGGCAAGTATAGTACCGGAAGCGGCGGAAGTCAAGCACTTTTCGCGCTAATAATAGGATTTTCATCAATTTCTCACTATTTCACAAGATTGATAAGCCCGACGGAATTGTTTTTTGTGATAATTGTTGAAAAATGAAAAAGCACTTAATTTTTCATTGACTTCAAAGGTTCCGTTTAATATAATGTAATCAAGACAAAGGCGTCTGACCTGCTTTCGTGTTACGAAGGCGAGTCAGACGCCTGCACTGTTTTGGAGGAAAAAATCATGTTAAAAAGGGAGGGCGAGGTGCGCATACCGTCCGGCTGCGCCGTTGCCGGGTTGTTTTCAAAGGACGGAAAAAGCATATCCGGCGAAACCATTATAAGAGCCATGACGGTGATGCACGACCGCTCAAACGGACTGGGCGGAGGCTTCGCGGGCTACGGCATTTACCCGCAGTACAAGGACTATTACGCGTTCCACGTATTTTATGAAAGCGCGTCGGCGCGCGAGGAGTGCGAGAAGTACATCAACGAGATGTACGAGGTCATAAACCTGTCGAAGATACCCGTCAAAAAGTCGCCGAAGATTACAAACGAGCCGCTTATATGGCGTTATTTCATTTCGCCCGACCACAACAGGCTCCGTGACAGCCAGCTCGACGAAAAGGAATATGTGGTGCGCACTGTCGTTCATATCAATACGCAGATGGACGGCGCATATGTATTTTCGAGCGGCAAGAACATGGGCGTTTTCAAGGCTGTCGGCTTTCCCGAGGATGTCGGCGAGTTTTACAGGCTCGACGAGTACGAGGGCTATTCGTGGACGGCGCACGGAAGATATCCCACAAACACTCCCGGCTGGTGGGGCGGCGCGCACCCCTTCGCCATGCTCGACTATTCGATAGTCCACAACGGCGAGATATCGTCCTACGACGCGAACAGGCGCTATATCGAGATGTTCGGCTACAAATGCACGCTTCTCACGGACACCGAGGTTATAACATACATCATAGATTATCTTGTCCGCAGAACGGGGCTGACGCTCGAGGAAACGGCAAGCGTTATCGCCGCTCCGTTCTGGAGTACCATTGAGGGCAGAAGCGAGGGCGAAAGGGAGCGTCTGACATATCTTCGCAATACGTTTTCAAGCCTTTTGATTACAGGACCTTTTTCGATACTCTTAGGCTTCGACGGCGGCATGATGGCATTAAACGACAGGCTGAAGCTCCGCTCGATGGTCGTAGGCGAAAAGGACGACATGGTTTACATAGCGAGCGAGGAATGCGCCCTGCGCGTAATGGAGCCTTCGATTGAGAGAGTGTGGGCGCCGAAGGGCGGAGAACCGGTCATTGTAAGGCTTAACAGAAAGAACGGTGATTCCTGATGCCGATAAACTTCATATATCCCGAATTTGAAATAGTAAGGGACGAGAGCCAGTGCATCCGCTGCCGCGCGTGCGAGCGCCAGTGCGCAAACGAGGTGCACGGTTACGATTCCGAAAGAAACGCAATGGAAAGTGACGAGCTAAAGTGCGTCAACTGCCACCGCTGCGTTTTGCTCTGCCCCACAAGGGCGCTGAAAATCATAAGAACGGACCACACCTTCCGCGAGAACGCAAACTGGAACGAGGACGCTATAAAGGAGATTTACATGCAGGCGGGAAGCGGCGGAGTGCTGCTGTCGTCAATGGGCAACCCGAAAAACTATCCCGTATACTGGGATAAGATTCTGATAAACGCCTCGCAGGTTACAAACCCGCCTATTGACCCGCTTCGCGAGCCGATGGAAACAAAAACCTTCCTCGGCAAGAAGCCCGAAAAAATCGGGCGCAGCGACGACGGCACTTTAAAGGTAAACACGTCGCCGCAGCTTGAGCTTGAGCTGCCCGTGATGTTCTCCGCTATGTCATACGGCTCCATAAGCTATAACGCGCACGAAAGCATGGCTCGCGCCGCGCAGTCGCTCGGAACGTATTACAACACGGGCGAGGGCGGGCTGCACGAGGACTTCTACAAGTACGGAAAAAATACGATAGTACAGGTGGCGTCCGGCAGGTTCGGCGTGTATCTCGACTATCTTAACGCGGGGGCGGCTATCGAGATTAAAATGGGGCAGGGGGCAAAGCCCGGCATCGGCGGGCACCTTCCGGGAGCCAAGATTGTGGGCGACATAGCAAAGACGAGAATGATTCCCGAAGGCTCCGACGCCATTTCTCCGGCTCCGCACCACGACATTTACTCGATAGAGGATCTGCGCCAGCTTGTCTACTCGTTAAAGGAAGCGACGCAGAACAAAAAGCCCGTCATAGTCAAGGTCGCCGCCGTCCACAACATCGCCGCCATAGCAAGCGGTATCGCCCGAAGCGGAGCCGACATAATAGCCATCGACGGCTTCCGCGGAGGAACGGGAGCCGCGCCCACAAGGATAAGGGACAACGTCGGCATTCCCATAGAGCTTGCGCTTGCCAGCGTCGACACTCGTCTCAGGGACGAGGGCATAAGAAGCTCCGTTTCGCTTGTGGCGGGCGGCAGCATACGAAACAGCGCGGACGTCGTAAAGGCTATTGCTCTCGGCGCGGACGCGGTTTACATAGCTACGGGCGCGATGTTGGCTCTCGGCTGTCACCTTTGCCGTAACTGCCAGAGCGGAAAATGCAACTGGGGCATCGCGACACAGCGTCCCGACCTTGTCAAAAGGCTGAACCCGGAGCTCGGACATCAAAGGCTTATTAATCTTCTCAACGCGTGGAAGCATGAGATAAAAGAGATGATGGGCGGAATGGGAATAAACTCTATTGAGGCGCTAAAAGGCAACAGGCTGATGCTGCGCGGAGTCGGCTTAAATGAAAAAGAGCTTGAAATACTCGGCATAATGCACGCCGGAGATTAAGAGGTGAACGAATGAAACGCGTTTATGTAAACGAGAAGTGGTGTCTCGGCTGCCACCTCTGCGAATACTACTGCGCATTTGCCAATACGGGAATGAAGGATATGGCAAAGGCGCTATGCAACCTTGAGATACGTCCGAGAATCCGTATAGAGGAGCAGGACGACATATCGTTCGCCGTTTCGTGCCGTCACTGCGACGAGCCGCTGTGCGTCAAGAGCTGCATTACCGGAGCACTTTCAAGGGAGAACGGTGTCATAGTAATCGACAGCGACAAGTGCGTCGGCTGCTTCACCTGTATTCTCGCGTGTCCCTACGGCGCCATATCACAGTCCGAAACGGGCGCCATACAAAAATGCGAGCTGTGCGCAAAAACAAACGACGGCATTCCGCAGTGCGTCGCGGGCTGCCCGAACGGCGCCATAGTATTCGAGGACAGGGGGTAACGCAGTGAAATATCTGATTATAGGAAATTCCGCCGCCGCAGTGGGCGCCGTCGAGGGCATACGTCAGATTGACAAAAGCGGACAGATTACTGTTATTTCGTCCGAGCCCCACCACACATATTCAAGGCCGCTTATTTCCTATCTTCTGCTCGGCAAGACGGACAGACAGAAGATGAGGTACAGACCCGACGATTTTTACAGCGTAAACGGCTGCGAATGCATTTTCGGAAAAAACGTGTTGTCAATAAATGTAAAAAACAAGACCGTCAGCCTTGACGACGGTCGGTCGATTTGCTATGATAAATTATTAATTGCTACAGGCTCCGTTCCGTTCATTCCCGAGACAGAAGGGCAGGAAAAGGTCAAAAACAGCTTTACCTTCATGTCGCTTGACGACGCCGACGCGCTCGGCAAAGCAATAAACGCCGGTTCGCGCGTGCTGATAATCGGCGCGGGGCTTATAGGGCTAAAATGCGCGGAGGGCATAGCCGGAAGAGTAAAGAGTATTACCGTCGTCGACCTTTCCGACAGGGTGCTGTCAAGCATCCTTGACGCGGAAGGTTCGGAAATCCTGGGGCGTCATATCGAAAGCAAGGGCATATCGTTCATTTTAGGTCAGAGCGTACTGAGATACGGCGAAAACGAGGCTTTATTAAGCAAAGGCGGCTCCGTCCCGTTTGACGTGCTTGTAACGGCCGTCGGGGTAAGGCCGAACACCTCGTTATTAAGCGCAATTGAGCCGTCGTACGAGCGCGGAATAGTCACCGACGACGAGATGCACACAGTTATACCCGACGTCTACGCGGCGGGCGACTGCACGCAGAGCCTCGACGTTTCAAGCGGCAAAAACCGCGTGCTCGCACTGCTGCCGAACGCGTACAGGCAGGGCGAATGCGCCGGCATCAGCATGGCGGGAGGAAAAAAGCCGTTTGACAGGGCTGTTCCCATGAACGCCATAGGCTTTTTCGGGCTGCATGTCGTCACTGCCGGAAGCTATACGGGCGAGGTTTTTGAACGCAAGGCGGAGGGCAGCTACAAAAAACTGTTTTATGATAAGGGTTTCCTCAAGGGCTTTATCATGATAGGCGACGTCAACAAGGCGGGTATTTACACGTCGCTCATTCAGAACGGAATACCTCTTTCCGATATCGACTTTGAGCTTGTGTGCGAAAAACCGTCGCTTATGGCGTTTTCACGGAAATACCGCGACGAAAAGCTGGGAGGTGTCCGTCAATGACTGTTGACGCAAGGGGAATGACGTTCGGCGAGATTAACGAGCGGCTGCGGACGGCGGACGAAGCCACCGTCGAAAACTGCCTCGGACAGAGGTTTATAGCCTGCGGCATGGGCGGCAAAAAAATCACCGTTAACGGAACGCCCGGCAACGCGCTCGGCGCGTACCTTGACGGAGCCGAAATAACGGTTTACGGCAACGCGCAGGACGCCGTCGGCGATACGATGAACGACGGACGTATTATTATACACGGCAGCACGGGCGATGCCACCGGCTACGCTATGCGCGGCGGCGAGATATATGTCAGGGACAGCGCGGGCTACCGCGCCGGAATCCACATGAAGGCATACAAGGAAAAGCTGCCCGTAATGGTAATAGGCGGAAGCTGCGGCAGCTTTGCGGGCGAATATCAGGCAGGCGGCATCATTATAGTTCTCGGAAGGCGTATTAACGTGCCGATAATCGGCAATTTCTGCGGAACGGGAATGCACGGCGGCAGGATATACCTGTGCTGCGACGAGATAGGCGTTCATCTGCCGCGTCAGGTCAAGGTCCGTCCGGCGGAAAAAGAGGATATGGAATTCATATCGGGTTATATTAAAAATTACTGCATGTTTTTCAGCGACGATTACGGAGAGATTGCGCGCAGACACTTTTTCGTGCTTGAGCCCGACTCGGAAAATCCGTATAAGCAGCTGTATGTTCTAAATTGACCAAACGGAGGAATTGAAATGCTGTACACAAAGGAAGATGTAATGGATTTCATCGAGCAGGAGGACGTCAAGTTCATAAGGCTTGCGTTTTGCGACGTGTTCGGGACGCAGAAAAACATTTCCGTAATGGCTTCGGAGATACAAAGGGCATTCGAGGACGGAATATCGTTTGACGCGTCGGCTATCAGGGGCTTTTCGCACAGCGAGAGGTCAGATCTGTTCCTGTCCCCCGACCCGTCGACGCTCGTCATTCTGCCCTGGCGCCCTTCCCACGGAAGGGTTGTAAGGCTTTTCTGCAACATTCAATACCCCGACGGCAGCCAGTTCGAGGCTGACAGCAGATATATCCTGCAAAAAGAGATAAAGCGCGCGAAGGACGCCGGTATAACCTGCAACTTCGGCGCCGAGTTTGAGTTTTATCTTTTCAACACCGACGAGAACGGTGAGCCGACAAATATACCTCACGACAGGGCGTCCTACATGGACATAGCTCCCGCCGACAAGGGCGAAAACATCCGCCGCGAGATATGCTTGACGCTTGAGGAAATGGACTACAGACCCGAAAGCTCGCACCACGAGGAGGGACCGGGACAGCACGAGGTCGACTTTAAGTACAGCGACGCTTTAAGGGCCGCCGACAACGCCGCCGCCTTTAAGCTGACGGTGAATACGATTGCGGCAAGAAACGGTCTTTACGCTTCTTTCGCCCCGAAGCCGTTAAAGGGTTACAGCGGCAACGGTATGCACATCAACATGTCAGTGAAGCACGCCGACGGCAAGGATTGCACGGCCACCTTTTTGGCGGGGATTATGAAGCATATAAGAGGCATAACGGCGTTTTTGAACCCGACGGAAAATTCTTACGAGAGGCTCGGCGAATTAAAGGCGCCGAAATATGTAACATGGTCGCCCGAAAACCGTTCGCAGTTAATAAGGATACCCGCGGCAAAGGGCGATTACAAAAGAATCGAGCTGCGCTCGCCCGATTCCGGGGCAAATCCCTACCTTGCTTACGCGCTGCTTATCGAGGCGGGGCTTGACGGTATTGAAAAGGGGCTTAAACCCGGTGAGCCGACGAATATGGACATATATAACGAAACGCCGGAAGCGCTGAGCGCGTTTGAAATGCTGCCCCGAACACTAAAAGAGGCAAGGACGCTCGCGGCGGAAAGTGAAATAGCAAAGCGCGTCCTGCCCGAATGTGTCATAAAGTCTTATGTGTCGGGGCAATAGCTGACTATAAGACGATTACTGCCGAAAGGAGGAAAAAATATGCCCGGTACTCTGCGCTCATACAGCGTGCTCCTTGTATCGGATTCAAAAAAGGGCACGTCCTTTTTTGAAAAAATATTGGCCGACATCGGTTTTTCGTCCGTAACGTCGGTATCCTCCGCGGGCGAGGCAAGGCGGCAGATGATATCAAACAGGTTTGATATTCTTATTGTAAACGCGCCGCTGCCCGACGAGCAGGGCAGCGAGCTTTCGTTCGACGCTTCCGAAAACACCACGTCGGGAATAGTGCTGTTTGTAAAAAGCGAGAACTTCGAGCAGATTTCATATCTCGCCGAGCGGCACGGGGTAATAGCCGTTTCAAAGCCGGCTTCGGCGCAGGATGTAACGCGGGCAATAAGGCTCGCGGGGGCAACAAGGGAACGAATGCGGGCGCTAGAAGCAAAAAACATCAGGCTGCACGAAAAAATGGACGAGATAAGGATTGTAAACAGAGCAAAATGGGCGCTCATTTCAAATCTCGGCATGGATGAACCGCAGGCGCACAGATATGTCGAAAAACACGCCATGGATATGAGAATAACAAAACGTGAGGCGGCGGAGACAATAATTAAAACATATGAAAAATGATATTCGAAAAGAAGATGAGCATATGACAAAATACATATTCGTAACAGGCGGCGTCGTGTCGGGACTCGGCAAGGGCATTACGGCGGCGTCACTCGGAAGGCTTTTGAAGGCGAAGGGCCTGAAGGTCGCGGCGCAAAAGCTCGACCCTTACATAAATGTCGACCCGGGAACGATGAGCCCATACCAGCACGGCGAGGTATATGTCACCGAGGACGGCGCCGAAACAGACCTTGACCTCGGTCATTACGAGCGGTTTATCGACGAGGACCTAAATAAATATTCAAATCTTACGACTGGAAAGGTATATTCACTCGTCCTTAACAGGGAGCGGCGCGGCGAGTACCTCGGCAGCACCGTTCAGGTTATACCGCATGTCACAAACGAGATAAAAAGCTTTATATACAGCGTCGGAAAGAAAACAAACGCCGACGTTGTCATAACCGAAATAGGCGGCACTACGGGCGACATCGAGAGCAGACCGTTTCTTGAGGCAATCAGACAAATTAAGTTTGAGGTGGGAGGCGCCGACACGCTGTATATTCATGTAACGCTCGTTCCGTATCTGAAAGCGTCGGGCGAGCACAAGTCAAAGCCCACCCAGCACTCCGTAAAAGAGCTGCTCGGAAGCGGAATAACGCCCGATATAATAGTGCTGCGAAGCGACGAGCCAATAGAGGACGACAGCATAAAGCGCAAAATTTCAAATTTCTGCAACGTCAAGCCCGACTGCGTTATAGAAAACGTTACAGTTCCGCTGCTATACGAGGTTCCGCTGCTGCTCGAGGACCAGAACCTTTCGGGAGTAGTATGCAGGGAGTTGAATATCAAAGCCCCCGAGCCAGACCTTTCGGAATGGAAGGAATTGATAAAAAGGATAAAAGCAAGGGACAAAAAGGTAAGAATAGGGATTATAGGAAAATATGTCCAGCTGCACGATGCTTATCTTTCCGTTGCGGAAGCATTAAGGCACGCCGGCTTTGAAAAAAGTTCGGAAATTATCATAGTATGGATTGATTCCGGCGAGATAACGGTGTATAATTATACAGATGTGCTTTCGAAGCTTGACGGGATACTCGTTCCGGGCGGCTTCGGCAACAGGGGAACGGAGGGCAAAATTCTTGCTGCGCGTTACGCCCGGGAGAACAACGTCCCGTATCTCGGAATTTGTCTCGGCATGCAGATTGCCGTCGTTGAGTTCGCGAGGAATGTTCTCGGCTGGAGCGACGCAAACTCAAGGGAGTTCGACGAAAACAGCTCGCATAAGGTCATTGACTTCATGCCCGGCCAGAGCGACGAAACAGACAAGGGCGGCACGTTAAGGCTCGGAAGCTACCCGTGCGTAATAGCGCCCGGCACGCAAATGGAAAGCTGCTACGGCTCGCTCGAAATAAACGAGCGTCACCGCCACCGCTACGAGTTCTGCAACGACTACCGCGACGACTTCACAAAAGCGGGGCTTGTCATAAGCGGGCTGTCGCCCGACGGCAGGCTTGTCGAAACGGTGGAAATTCCGCAAAACGACTTTTTTGTCGGCGTCCAGTTTCATCCCGAGTTCAAAAGCAGGCCCAACAAGCCCCATCCTCTTTTCAAGGGCTTTGTCACGGCAGCGCTCAGAAAAAGCACGTCATAAATGAAGTTACCGAAAGGACACCGGTTAAATGAATGACGTTTATCAAAACCCGTTGTGTTCGCGCTACTCAAGCGACGAGATGAAATCCATCTTTTCCAACGACACGAAGTTCAGCACATGGAGGAAGCTCTGGGTCGCGCTTGCCGAGAGCGAAAAGGAGCTCGGCATACAAATCACCGACGACCAGATATCGGAGATGAAGGCACACCTTTACGACATCGACTACGAAAAGGCGGCGCAGTACGAGTCAAAAATGCGCCACGACGTTATGGCTCATGTCCACGCCTACGGCGACTGCTGCCCGTCCGCGAAGGGAATAATACACCTCGGCGCGACATCCTGCTATGTAGGCGACAATACAGATATAATACAAATGAGAGACGGCTTGCTTGTTATACGGAAACTTCTTGTTAACTGTATAGCGGCTGCCTCTTCTTTTGCCGAAAAACACAAGGCGCTTCCCTGCCTTGCCTTCACCCATTTTCAGGCGGCACAGCCCACGACAATGGGCAAAAGGGCCACGCTCTGGGTGCAGGACCTTATTTCCGACCTCCGGCAAATAGAGTTCCAGCTTTCGTCGCTAAAGCTTCTCGGCTGCAAGGGAACAACGGGAACGTGCGCCAGCTTTCTCGAGCTTTTCGAGGGCGACCACGAAAAGGTCAAAAGGCTTGAAAAGCTGATAGCCGGAAAAATGGGCTTTAAAGAGTGCTATGCCGTTTCCGGGCAGACTTATTCGCGCAAGGTTGATTATAATGTAATATCGGCGCTTTCGGGAATAGCACAAAGCGCCGCCAAATTTTCCAACGATATTCGTCTTTTGTCGCACCTCAAGGAGTTCGACGAGCCGTTTGAAAGCGGGCAGATAGGCTCCTCCGCGATGGCATACAAAAGAAATCCGATGAGAAGCGAAAGAATCGCCTCACTTTCACGATACGTTATGGTTGACGTTCTGAATCCGGCAATCACGGCGTCCGCGCAGTGGTTCGAGCGCACGCTCGACGACTCGGCAAACCGCAGGATATCAATTCCCGAGGCGTTCCTTGCCGTCGACGCCATTTTGTCGCTTTACATTAATATAATAAGCAACGGGACGGTGTATCCGAAGGTTATCGAAAGGCATCTAAACGAGGAGCTGCCCTTCATGGCTACGGAAAATATACTAATGTACTGTGTAAAAAACAAGGGCAAAAGCAGGCAGGAGCTTCACGAGTCAATAAGGCGGCACTCGGTCGAAACCGCGAAGAATATCAAGTTAAACGGCGGCGAAAACGACCTGCTCGACAGAATAGCGGCCGACAGCAGCTTTGAACTGACGCGCGGGGAAATCGACGCAATAGTAGACATAAACGAGTTTACGGGGCGCGCGAAGGAGCAGACAGAGGAATTCCTCGCGGAATGCGTTGCGCCCGTACTGCAAAAATACAAGGATTTACTGGGTGTTGATATTTCGATAAAAGTATGACGCGGAGGAAATAAAATGCTTACGGCAATAACGGGAATCAACTGGGGCGACGAGGGCAAGGGCAGAATGGTAGACCTTTTAAGCAGCGACTACGACATAGTCGTCCGCTATCAGGGCGGCAATAACGCCGGTCACACCGTCGTCAACGACAAGGGCAAGTTCATTCTAAACCTGCTTCCGTCCGGAATACTGCGCGGCGAGACGGTAAACGTAATGGGCAACGGCATGGTAATCGACCTTGAGCATCTGTGCGGCGAGATAAAAAGGCTTACCGACAAGGGAATAGCCGTTACTCCCGAAAACCTTAAGATAAGCGACAGGGCGACAATCTGCATGCCGTATCACAAGCTGCTTGATATCCTTGAGGAGGACAGATTAGGCGACGCGAAATTCGGCTCTACGCGCAGAGGGATAGCTCCCGTTTACGCCGACAAATACATGAAAAAAGCGCTGCGTATGGGCGACCTGCTCGATTTTGACGCCATAGAAGCAAAGCTTCCGGCAATAATCGAGTGGAAAAACCTCACCGTTCACAACGGCTACGGTCACGAGCCGATAAAAACCGGGGACATGATTTCGTGGCTTCGGGAGTTCGGCGGGCAGCTTTTAGGCTTTATCTGCGACACAACGGAATACCTCTCGGAGGCGGCCGAAAGCGGAAAACGCATAATGTTCGAGGCGCAGCTTGGCGCATTACGGGATATTGATTACGGCATTTATCCGTACACCTCGTCGTCGTCGAACATTGCTTCCTACGCGACAGCGGGAGCGGGCATTCCGGCGCATAAGCTCGACGACGTTATCGGAATTATGAAGGCTTATTCAAGCTGCGTCGGCGAGGGCCCTTTTACCTGCGAGCTTTTCGGCGACGAGGCGCATATGCTGAGAGAGGCGGGCGGTGAATACGGAGCCGCCACCGGCAGACCGAGAAGGGTAGGAGGCTTTGACGTTCCCGCTTCACGGTACGGCGTCCGTGTTCAGGGTGCGACATATATAGCGCTTACAAAGCTTGACGTACTTTCGATATACAAAAAAATCCCCGTCTGCGTCGCCTACGAGGTCGACGGCGAAATAACGCAGCGCTTCCCCACGGGCGGAAGGCTCCAAAGGGCAAAGCCCGTTTACGAGTATTTCGACGGCTGGGAATGCGACATTTCAGACTGCCGCACCTTTGAAGAGCTGCCCGTTGCTGCGCGGCGTTATATAAGGTATATCGAGGAGTCGGTAGGATGTCATATAAAATACGTTTCCGTAGGTGCTGCCAGGGAACAGTATATTGAAATGAAATAAAAAAGTGTGGAGGAAAATGAAATGACAAAGACAGTGCAGCTTTACGAGGGAAAGGCGAAAAAGGTTTACGCGACCGAGGACGAAAATCTCTGCATAGTTTCCTACAAGGACGACGCCACGGCGTTCAACGGTCTTAAAAAGGGAACAATCGAGGGTAAGGGCGTTATTAACAACCTTGTAAGCAACCACCTGATGAGAATGCTCGAGGCAAACGGCATTCCGACACACCTTGTCGAGGAGCTGAACGACCGCGAAACGCTTGTAAAAAAGGTTAAGATAATTCCGCTTGAGGTTATTGTAAGAAACATTGCCGCCGGCTCGCTTTCAAAGAGACTCGGGCTGCCCGAGGGAACAAAGCTTAATAAGACGGTTCTCGAATACTGCTACAAGGACGACGAGCTGGGCGATCCGCTGGTCAACGAATACCACATCCTTGCGCTGGACCTGGCCACCGAGGACGAGCTCAAAATGATCAGCGACTACGCGCTGGCGGTGGACAGAATCCTCGCGGAATACCTGAAGGACGCGGGCATCGAGCTGATTGACTTCAAGCTGGAGTTTGGCAAGACGGCGGACGGCACCCTCGTGCTGGCCGACGAGATTTCGCCGGATACCTGTCGCTTCTGGGACAGCCGCACCCAGGAAAAGCTGGACAAGGACCGCTTCNNCTACAAGGACGACGAGCTGGGCGACCCGATGGTAAACAACTATCACATTGAGGCTCTCGGCGTAGCAACTCCCGGGGAGCTTGAGCTTATCGCCTCTTATTCATTTAAAATAAACGACCTTTTAAGCGATTACCTGAAGGACGTCGGCATAGAGCTTATCGACTATAAAATCGAGTTCGGCAAAACGGCCGACGGCACCATAATACTTGCCGACGAGATATCACCCGACACCTGCCGCTTCTGGGACAGCAAGACGGGCGAAAAGCTCGACAAGGACCGTTTCCGCCGCGACCTCGGCGGTGTTGAGGACGCCTACAACGAGGTCATGCGCCGCCTTATAGGAGACAACAAATGAGCAATCTCCACGAAGAATGCGGCGTTTTCGGCGTCTACTCCCAGACGACGCGCGATATTGCCTCTACCGCCTATTATGGCCTGTTTTCCCTCCAGCACCGCGGTCAGGAGAGCTGCGGCATCGTTGTTAACGATGACGGCGTATTCTCCTCCTATAAAGATGTCGGTCTGGTCTACGATGTTTTCACCCCGCATGTCATGGAACAGCTCGGCGAAGGCTCCATCGCCGTCGGCCACTGCCGCTATGGCACGACCGGCGTAAACGACCGCAACAATGCCCAGCCCATCGTCGTAAACCACATCAAGGGCAACATGGCCCTTGCGCACAACGGCAATCTCGTCAACTCCGCCGAGCTTCGCGAGGAGCTTGAACTTAATGGCAGCATTTTCCATACGACTTCGGACAGCGAAGTCATCGCCTACATCATCACGAAAGAGCGCATTGTCTCAAATTCCATCGAAGAAGCGGTCAACCGCGCGATGGACCGTTTAAAGGGTGCATACTCCCTCGTCATCATGTCCCCGACGAAGCTCATCGCCGCGCGCGACGAGCACGGTTTCCGTCCCCTCTGCTACGGGCAGACGCCGGAGGGGGACTGGATCGTCGCATCCGAGAGCTGCTCACTCTCGGCTGTGGGCGCAAACATGATCCGCGATCTGAAGCCCGGTGAGATCATGGTCTTTGACAAAAACGGCCCACGCTCCATCACGGACCACTGCGGCAAGTGCGATCCGAGCCTCTGCGTCTTTGAATACATCTATTTTGCCCGGCCCGATTCCGTCATCGAGGGCTGCGGCGTTCACCGCGCGCGCCTGCGTGCCGGCGCTTTCCTCGCGCTCGAGCACCCGGTGCAGGCGGACGTCGTCGTCGGCGTGCCGGATTCCGGGCTCGACGCGGCGCTCGGCTTCGCGCGCCAGTCCGGCATCCCCTACGGCATCGGCTTCATCAAGAACAAGTACATCGCGCGCACCTTCATTCAGCCTTCCCAGGTCGACCGGGAGAACAAGGTGCGCATCAAGCTGAACC
>DCUB01000046.1 GCA_002329365.1 Ruminococcaceae bacterium UBA1425 | reverse complement strand
GATGACATAAGGGGTAAAAACCTTTCATCCCTTTCTTGACAGTTTCGCGGTTTTGATACCATTTAGTTGCTCATACCGTATTTATTCATTAAAATTTAAACTTCTGAAGTCCTTGATTTTGTGAAATGTAATATAGTTTGAGTTGTGAAAGGAGTCGGGCTCATTAATCGCCGTGCGGCACAGATATATGATGTCGTCGCCCTCTATTTCAAAATCGACATACTGAAAGCCGTTTTTCTTCGGGTCTTTTCCACGGGCGTCGAGCAGGTCGGCTACCGTGCGCCAGCTTTTTAAGTCGTCAGATGCCATAAGCGAAAGCAGCGTCCTGTGAAAAGCTGTCTCCGGCGACGTTATTCTTGTGGCGACGGAATAATAAACTCCCGTCACGGGGTCGCGCTTTATCATGAATTTTGAGTGGTTTGCCGGAAACTCAATTGCGTGTGAAAAGGAGAGCGGTGCGTCGGGGTTGTCGGTATCGACAAGATAAGCGAGCGATAATCCGTATTGCGGAACGGTTCGCTTCATGTCGTATCTCATTATATTGTAAACCCTGCCGTCGGGCGATGCCACGAGCGTACCCTCAATATTGCCCGTGCTTTTGCCCTTTGCGACTCCGGGCCAGCTTTCGTCGTACCTGACGGGCGGCGTAAAATGCCAGCTTTGCGGGTCGAGCAGGTCATCGCTTTCATCGCACGACATTACCATAGCGGCGTGATACCCTTCACTCCAGGCGCCCCACTCAAGCGTTTCGTATATTCTGCCTTTACATAAAAGTATGTTCTGCGGATTCTTGTGAACACCCGCCCTTTCGGACTTGCAGGAGCCGCGCAGAAGCACGGCCGGCGTGCAGAACGTTTTGCCGCCGTCCTCCGAACGCCCTATCAGCAGGTCTCCGTACTCCGTTGAGCATGCGAGCATGTATAATATGCCCCTGTGGACAAACAGCTTGCCCCAGAAGCAGGGCATAAGCTCGCTTACATAATGCCACGAAGCGCCGTTGTCGTCGGAGCGAAAAATCAGCGTTAGATTTTGCGGAGCGCGCCCCGCGTAGATGTCCATTGAAGCAAGCAGATATCCGTCGGGGTGGCGCACAAGCGACGGGGAGCAAAGGTATCTTCCCGAAAAGGAGTATGCCTCGTCGTCGGGGTGAAGATAATTCACCACCGTGCCGACAGGCTTGCCCGTGCGGGCAAGCCTTACGCGGCTTTTCTTTTCACCGTTCACAACATAAAGCTCATAGTCGGTGTCCGTCTCAAGCCCCGTAATAAGGAAGCCGTCGCCGTCTGTTCTGCCGACCTCGGAAAAGCCGCCGGCTTCGCCGCGTTTTTTCGCGAATACGGTATATTCCCCGTTTTGCCGGGCAAGCCACTCAACCCGCACGGACTGCTCGCCGGGCGCTATCCGGCATATGTATATGTCGCCCGTGTCGAAGAAAAACGGCCTGTACGGCGCGTAGCTCCAATGCGATATGCCTTTCATACAATTTCAATATCGGCGTAAACGGCGTAATGGTCGGACGGCTGTCTGCCCTCTATGTCGTCGGTAGCGATTTTGTATTCTTCCGCCCTGACAGCATCCCTTTTGACGAAAATGAAGTCAATAGGGCTGTCGTCTTTTGTCGCTTCCTTGTCAAAGCCGGTAAACGTATTGCCCGACACCGTCTTTTTCGCTAAATATTTCGCGTCGCCCATTATGCCGGACGTCATTTCCGTATACGGCTCGGAGCCTTCGTCTGTGTTGAAGTCGCCTGTGCAGATAACGGGCATGTCGAATTCCTTTATCTTGTCAATTACAAGTCTAATACCCTTAATGCGCGCCGTTACTCCCCTGTGGTCGAGGTGCGTGTTAAGCTGCGCGAACTCCCTGCCCGTTGATTTATCCTTAAGTATGCACCATGTGCATATGCGTATGCAGACACCGTCCCAGCCCTTTGACGGAACATCGGGCGTTTCGGAAAGCCAGAAGGTCCCGGATTCGACCGGCTCAAACATATCCTTTTTGTAGAAAACAGGCGAAAACTCGCCCTCGTCCGCGCCATCGTCGCGCCCCACTCCCACATAGCCGTACTCCGGCAGATTTTTGCACAGGATATTCATCCAATTTTTGTACGCCTCCTGAACGCCGAAGGTGTCGGGATTAATCTCCTTAATCCTCTTCGTCACCAGCCCGCTCCTTGCGATGTAGCCCCTTTCTCCCTGACCGCCGCAAAGGACATTAAACGACATAACTCTCATTTTTTCCACCCATCCGTTTTTTATTTTCAGGCATTATTTACGGGGCTGCCCTTGCGGACAACCCCGGAACTTTTATGCTTTAATCTCAGTATGTGAAGTTCAGCGTCTGCCTCCACAGTCCCGTAACGACAGCCTCAATAAGGTTAAAGGACTTATACGCAAGGTTGCCCTCTACAAGAACAGGCATGTTGACATTGAAAAACGTTACATAGCCGTCTTTGTTTATCTCCGCCGTAAGCGTGGCACCCTTGTAGGTAACCTTTGCGTTCTTGAGTGTGAAGGGCTCAAGGTCCTCTGCTGTGAGCGCAAGCGTATCCATACAGGACGCGTGATAAGGCGGCTTGAAGTTGACGTCGTTACCGCTTTCGGATTTAAGGATAAGCGTTATCTTCCAGCCGTTTGCCGTTTCGGTGCAGGTTGCCTTTGAAACGCCCGAGGCTGAAAGCTTGCTCATCTTCGTGTCGCCGTCGACGGGAATGAAGTCCTTAATTGATTTGCCATCGGAAGCCTTGCCGTTTGTAAATGTTTTTGACGCCGTCTTTGGATAATCGTTGGGAAGCATATCCTCGGCGGTTCCTCTGAGGAAGCCTATCGAGATTTCATCAAGTGTTGAGGTAGTTCCGTCTTTTTTGTCGATTTTAACCGTTCCGCTGTAAGCCTTGGTGGCGTTTGCGCGGTCGTTGTAGAAGGTTACTATTTCGGCTATCGTGCCGCCTACGGGCGCTTTAATGGCGTCGGCCGTCTCTGTCGCCGCTTCGGAGGATGTATCGTCAGCGGTGTTTGTTTCGGCTTCGGTTACATCGTCTGTTCCGGCAGTAGTATCTTCCGCCGCGGTTGTTTCCGTTTCAGCAGCCGTGGTTTCGGTTTCGCCCGGAGCAGTGGTTGTTTCGTCTTTTCCGCCCCCGCACGAAGCACAGAGTAAGGTAAGCATGACAGCAAGTAAAAGAGCCGCGAATCTGGTGAGCTTTTTCATCTGATTTCTCCTTTCGATAATGGCGTAGCCATGAAAATCAATTTTCATCAAATTGACCTACATTACAAATTTATAATACAAAGCTTCCCGTGTCAAGTGTTTTTGTGTAAATTATTACATTTGTTTTTTGTGAACTGTAAATAAAAAGGAAATGCACTCAAATTTCTCAAAAAGTTCAAAAATTATTCAATTAATAAGTGGATATTAAAATAAAATTATGATATAATTTAGTTCTGTTTCAGAGCGGTATTTTGTTTCCGAAAAGGAGCTATTCGTTTATGGTAAAAAAATCGAGGAAAAGAAAAAATAAAAAGTATGTCTATCTGATGTCGGCAGCCGCCGTGCTTGCCGCCGCAGCCATGGTTCTGTTCATCACCACACAGGTGCGAGGCCGTTCCGCAGGGGATGACAAAGAGGAAACAACCGAAAAGCCGGACGCCGCGTATATGGTCGGATACGACAGATATATCGTTTCCGAAGGCATTACCGATTATCCCATACTCCCCACGGATATTGAGAATATTTTTGTAAGGCACAGCCCCGACGGCGTTTTCAAATATTATGAGTACACCGACGAAAACGCTCTTTCTCCCTTAGGCGACGTTAAAACGGTTAAGGTTACCGTGACGTGCAGCTCCCAGAAAATCCCCGCGACTATATACTATGTCGACACAGGCGGCAGCGTTACGGGTTACGGGCTGTTTACAACTGCAATAAGCGACGCCGACGTTAAGCTTTACGAGTACGCGTTCTTTAAAATATGCGATATGCCCGAGGGCTACGGTGACGAGAGCGTCATGCTGCTTGTCGATTTTGACAAAGACGACTTTCTGAGGGCGGAAAAAACTTATTCCGAAATTTTCGGTCTTGACTTAAATAGCGGCAAAACAACGAAGCTGACGGGCGACAACGGCAGAACGGTAGACAAAAACGGCAGAATGCGCACCGACTGGGCTGTTATGACAGACACGCTGCTTAAAACCTGCGGCGGCGAAAGGCTTTATCTTTCAGGTCGCAGCTACCTGCTCGGCACAATGAATGAAAAAAGCGACGTTCTTCTGATAAACGACGCTTCCAAAAAGCCTTCGTGGAAGGTAAGCGGCATTTACGGTACTTATCTGAAGGTAACAAACGACGGACTTGTTTATTTAAGGCAAACAGAAAACGGCTTTGACTCCGTCCTGAACAAAGACGGCGACGAAACCGTTATAGCAGGCTTTACCGAAAGGCTTGACCGATATCTGATAAGCGGTGACTGGCTTTTAAACAAATTCTCGCTTGAGCTTACAAACATTCTGACCGGCTACAGGGTAACAATCGGCTCCGAAATCAAGTACCCCACTTCATTTAATGTTAATCCCGAGGGAACGAAAGCCGTGATATTCAGGGCAACTCCCTCAAACCAGACGGCGGTGCTTTGCAGCCTTGAAACGGGAGCCTTTACAGCTTCCGCCGGCGACAATATAGTGGTTCCCGGCATCGAAAACGCGATGTGGGTAGGCGAGGGTAAATTTATCACCGTTTTCAAAAACAACAACGACGAATACTGCTACAGGCTCTGCTCGTTTTAATCCGCGGGCCCGTGCTTCTCCGCAATCAGACGTTTTCGCTGCGGAAGTCGAGCGTCAGCTCGTCTATCGACATATGAAGCTGCGTGTATTTAACCTTTGCCGCGTCAAACATGCGCTTTGAGGCTTTAACCGAAACGGTGTCGGCATATTTGTCCGAAAGGTATATAACCTCGCTTATGCCGCACTGGATAATAGCCTTTGCGCACTCGTTGCACGGAAACAGCGCGACGTAAATCTTGCAGCCCGCAAGGCTGCCGCCGCCGTTGTTAAGTATCGCGTTCAGCTCCGCGTGGCAGACATAGGGATATTTCGTGTCAAACGCCTCGCCCTCCCGCTCCCACGGGAACTCGTCGTCGCTGCAGCCGCGCGGAAGCCCGTTATAGCCCACCGACATAATTTTGTTCGAGCTGTTTACGATGCATGCCCCGACGCGCGTACTGGGGTCCTTGCTGCGGTTTGCCGACAGCAGGGCGATGCCCATGAAGTATTCGTCCCACGAAATATAGTCGCTGCGTTTTGACATAAAAGCACTCCTTTTGTTTATTGTTCATTTCACATTTTTGCATTTGGAAAGATCCTTCGGCGCGTTGCGCCTAAGGATGACATAGAGCGGGTAAAAATTGTCATTCTGAGCGCAGCGAAGAATCTTAAACTGTTTCCCTATAATCTACTATATGATACTATCATAATTAATGCACTCACTCAAGTATTTTTTAACAAAACGGTACAAAGGGGTTCGGACATGGGATTAATTAAAAAGATATTCGGAGACTATTCCTCAAAGGAGGTCAAGCGCATCAACCCCATAAAAGACAGGGTGCTGGCTCTTGAGGAGGAGTATTCAAAGCTCACCGACGCGCAGCTTCAGGCAAAAACGCCGGAGTTCAAACAGCGCCTCGCGAACGGCGAAACGCTTGACGATATTCTGCCCGAAGCGTTTGCCGCCTGCCGTGAGGCTTCGTGGCGTGTTCTAAACATGAAGCACTTCCCCGTTCAGATTATAGGCGGCGTGGTGCTGCACCAGGGAAGAATCGCCGAGATGAAAACGGGCGAGGGAAAAACGCTTGTCGCTACGCTTCCGGCATACCTTAACGCGCTGACCGGTGAGGGAGTCCACATCGTTACCGTAAACGATTACCTTGCGCGCCGCGACTCCGAGTGGATGGGCAAGGTGTACCGCTTCATGGGGCTGAGCGTAGGGCTTATCGTCCACGACCTTGACAACACACAGAGGAAAAAGGCCTACGAGGCGGACATAACCTACGGAACAAACAACGAGATGGGCTTTGACTATCTTCGAGACAACATGGTGCCGTATAAGGAGCAGAAGGTGCAGCGCGGGCACACGTTCGCTATAGTCGACGAGGTGGACTCAATCCTTATCGACGAGGCGAGGACGCCGCTTATTATTTCGGGCAGGGGCGACCAGTCAACGGACCTCTACCGCATGGCGAACGACTTCGCCCACACGCTTAAAATAACAAGGGTCAAGGAGCTTGACTCAAAGGAAACCGCCGACGACATAACAGACGGCGACTTCATAGTCGACGAAAAGGCGCGCACCGCGACGCTCACAAAGAGCGGCGTTGAAAAGGCGGAAAAATACTTCAACCTTGAAAATCTCATGGACGCCGAAAACATCACAATACAGCATCATATCAATCAGGCTATTAAGGCCGTCGGCGTTATGAAGCGCGACGTCGATTATGTCGTGAAGGACGGCGAGGTTCTTATAGTCGATGAATTCACGGGACGCATCATGCTCGGCAGGCGCTACAACGAGGGGCTTCATCAGGCTATAGAGGCAAAGGAGGGCGTAAAGGTCGAGCACGAGAGCAAGACGCTTGCCACAATAACCTTCCAGAATTACTTCCGCCTTTACAAAAAGCTTTCCGGCATGACCGGCACGGCGATGACGGAAAGCCGCGAGTTCCAGGAGATTTACAAGCTTGACGTTATAGAGATACCCACAAACAAGCCGATGATAAGACATGACCATCCCGACGTCGTCTACAAGACCGAAAAAGCAAAGTTCGACGCCGTTATAGAGCAGATTATCGAATGTCACGAAAAGGGGCAGCCCGTGCTTGTAGGCACTATTTCGATAGAGAAGTCCGAGCATCTGAGCAAAATGCTTCGCCACAGGGGCATAAAGCACGAGGTCTTGAACGCCAAGTTCCACGAAAAAGAGGCGGAGATAGTCGCCCAGGCAGGCAAGGAGGGCGCCGTCACCATAGCCACCAACATGGCGGGCAGAGGAACCGACATCATGCTCGGCGGCAACCCCGAGTATCTCGCGAAATCGGAAATGCGCAAAAAGGGATATTCCGACGAGCTTATCGTCGAGGCTACCGGCTTTGCGGACACCGACGACGAGGAGATTATAAAAGCGCGGGCAGAGTTCACCGCGCTTGAGAAAAAGCACAGGGACGAGATTAAGCCCGAAGCCGAGCGCGTGCGCGCGGCGGGCGGACTGTTCATAATAGGCACCGAGCGTCACGATTCGCGGCGTATCGACAACCAGCTCCGCGGGCGTTCCGGGCGTCAGGGAGACCCCGGCGAGTCACGTTTCTACCTTTCTCTTGAGGACGACCTTATGCGCATTTTCGGAGGCGACAGATTGACAAGCGTCATGAATGCCCTGAGAACGCCGGAGGATATGCCCATTGAGGCGAAGATGGTTTCGTCTTCCATTGAGCGTGCGCAGAAGAACGTCGAGGGACGCAACTTCGCGACGCGTAAAAACGTCCTCCAGTTCGACGACGTTATGAACAGGCAGAGAGAGCTTATATACGAGCAGAGAAACAAGGTGCTCGACGGAGAGGATTTAAAAACGGTTATCCTGAAAATGCTCGACGACTGCATAACAGACGCCGTCGACTTCTACTGCTCCTCCGCTGTTCCGCAGGGCGACTGGAATCTTGAGGGCCTGCGCGAAAAATTCCTCGGCTGGCTCACTTCTCCCGACGATTTCAGGGACGGCGAGCTAAACCGCGACACCATATGGGAAACGCTACACGACAGAGGTCACAGTCTTTACGGGCAGCGCGAGGAGGAGCTCGGCAGCGAGCTTATGCGTAGCCTCGAGCATATGATTCTCCTGCGCAACGTCGACAGCAAGTGGATGGACCACATCGACGCAATGGATGAGCTTAAGCGCGGAATCTACCTTCGCGCATACGGTCAGCAGGACCCCGTCGTAGCGTACAGGCAGGAAAGCTTCGACATGTTCGACGAAATGACAACCTCCATACGCGAGGACACCGTCCGACTTATGCTCACTGTCCGCGTCAGGAGCCAGGAGGAAACAAAGCGCGAGCAGGCGGCGAAGATTACAATGACAAGCAGCAGCGGCTCCTCCGACGGCAGCGAAAAGGGCAGAACAGTCCGTAAAAGCGGCAAGCCCGGCCCCAACGACCTCTGCCCCTGCGGAAGCGGAAAGAAATACAAACACTGCTGCGGCAACGTGCGTAATAACTGATATGATAAAGAACATCATTTTTGATATGGGCGGCGTTATTATACGCTTCACCCCTAAGGAAACCTTCAAACGCTACTTCCCCGACAACGACGACAGTGACCGCATATTCGACGTTCTGTTCCGTCAGAATATCTGGGGCGCGCAGGACCTGGGCACAAAAACGGTCGCGGAGGTGGCGGAGGATGCCTGTGCCCTTCTGCCCGGGCGGCTGCACGAGCCGCTTACAAAGCTTCTTCTGAACTGGTGGGACGAGATGCCGCCCGTGCCGGAAATGTGCGAGTTTATTGCCGGGCTTAAATCAAAGGGCTTCGGCATATACTTGTTATCGAACACTCCTCCCGAAATTTACAACCGCATGGACAGCATACCGGCGTTTCGTTATTTCGACGGCATAATAGCGTCCTGCGACTGGAAATGCGTAAAGCCCGACCCGGAAATATACCGTATTCTTTTCCGCGAGTTTTCGCTTTTGCCCGAGGAATGTTATTTTATCGACGACACCCGGGTTAACATCGACGGCGCGTCTGCCGTCGGAATGAAGGGTCACTGCTACTCGCACGGCAGCATCGAGCTGCTCCGCCGCGCGATGCGTGACGAGGGGATTATTTAACCGTATGTCCTGTTTTTCTCAGGTCCTTCACGGATCGGCCGAATACAAGTCAATACTGTCGACAATTAAGAGAAACCGGCTGCCTATGGGCGTGCTGGGGCTTTCTCATATCCACAAGGCGCATATCGCCGCCGCGCTTTGCGAGGATACGGTGCGCTGCGGGCTTATTATCACGCCCGACGAGGCACAGGCCTCGCGCCTTGCCTCCGACCTCAATTCTTTCGGCGTTTCGGCGCTCGTATATCCCGCACGCGACTTCGTTTTCCGCACCGCCGAGAGCTGCTCGCACGAGTACGAGCATATGCGTTTAAACGCGCTCGGGCGTATGATTGCCGGCGCGTGCGACGTCGTTGTCTGCCCCGTCGAGGCGGCGCTGCAGCTTACTGTTCCTCCCGACGAGTTCACCGGCAGAAGCTTCACCCTTAGCGTCGGCGACGAGCCGGGGCTTGAAAATCTGAAAACCCTTCTCATAAACGCGGGCTATACAAGCTCACAGCAGGTTGACGGCAGAGGTCAGTTTTCGTGGCGCGGCGGCATTGTCGACTTTTTTCCGCCCGACAGCGAAAATCCCTGCCGCTGCGAGTTCTGGGGCGACGGCGTTGACAGCCTTGCCTTTTTCGACGTCGACAGCCAGCGCAGAACCGACAGCATCAAAGAGATAAAAATCACACCCGCCAACGAAATAATCTGCGGCGGCGCCGACGCTTTTGCCGAAACGCTGCGGCAGTTCCGCGAAACCGTAAAGGGCAAGGGCTCCGTAAAGGCTAAGGCTCAGATAGACGGCGACATAGAGCGTCTGCTCTCGGGCGTGCGCCTGGCGTCGCTCGACAAATATCTGCCGCTCATCTATAAAAAGCCCGCGACGATATTCGATTACGCAAAGGGCAGCCTGCTGTTTGTCAGCGAGAGCTTTTCGGTGCGCGAGCGGGCGGGCTCCTGCGCGCGGCTTCATTACGAAGACATAAAAGGGCTTTTCGAGGAGGGCGTTCTCTGTCCCGGTCTTGACCGCTTCATGCTTACATGGAACGAATTTGCGGCATATTACGAGCGGCTCGGCGCCGTTTATTTAGACAACCTGCCCCGCGGCAGCTTCGACACAGCCGTTTATGAGCTTGTAACCGTCAACGCGCGCCAACTGTCGCCGTGGAACGGCTCCTACCAGACGCTTACAGACGACCTTATGCCCTTTAAGGGGAAAAAAGACTGGCACGTGGCGATAGCGGCAGGCACGCCGAAGGCGGCAAAGTCACTGTCGCTCGACCTTGAGCAGGACGGCTTCAAGGCGTTTTTCTTCTACTCGCCGCCTGCCGGTTTCCCCGCCGGAGCCGTGAGCATTCTTCCGGGCAGCTTTTCATCGGGCTTTGAATATCCTCAGGAGAAATTTTCGTTAATCACCTACGGCAGCCGCTATGTACGTCCCGTAAAGCAGACATCGCGGAAAACAAACGCGAAAAACGCCTTCAACAGCCTTGAGGAGCTTCACCGCGGCGACTACATCGTGCACAACGCCCACGGTATAGGCATTTTTGACGGCATTGAAAAGCTTGAGGCAAGCGGCACCGTAAAGGATTACATCAAGATTCAATACGACAAGGGCGACATTCTTTACGTTCCCGTCACACAGCTCGACCAGGTTTCGAAATATATCGGTCAAAAGGGCGCCGACGCGCCCGTAAGGCTAAACCGGCTCGGCGGCAAGGAGTGGCAGAAAACGCGTTCGCGCGTCCGCGCCGCCGTTAAGGATATGGCAAAGGAGCTAATTGAGCTTTATGCAAAGCGCCAGCAGATTGCAGGCTTCGCGTTCTCGCCTGATATCGACATGCAAAGCGATTTTGAGCGGCGTTTTGAGTTTGAGGAAACGCCGGACCAGCTTCGCTGCATCGAAGAGATAAAGGCCGACATGGAAAAAAGCTTCCCGATGGACAGACTGCTTTGCGGTGACGTCGGCTTCGGCAAGACGGAGGTGGCTCTCCGTGCCGCGTTCAAGTGCGTCGCCGACGGAAAGCAGTGCGCCATACTTGTGCCCACAACAATACTTGCCCTCCAGCATTATCAGACTATAAAAAAGCGTTTTGAGGGCTTCCCCGTCGAAGCCGAAATGCTGTCACGCTTCTGCACGGCGAAGCAGATAAGCGCGACGATAAAGGGCTTGAAGCGCGGCAGCGTCGACATAGTCGTCGGCACCCACCGGCTTATTTCAAAGGACGTCCTTTTTTATGACCTCGGGCTTATAATAATAGACGAGGAGCAGCGGTTCGGCGTCGCGCAAAAGGAAAAGCTTAAGGAGATGTTCCCCGCTGTTGACGTCCTGACGCTTACTGCAACGCCCATTCCCCGCACGCTCAACATGGCTATGTCCGGCATACGCGACATGTCGTTGCTCGAGGAGGCTCCGCGCGACAGGTATCCTGTGCAGACATACGTTATTGAGCACAACATCGACGTTCTCGTTCAGGCGATGGCGTCGGAGCTTCGGCGCGGCGGACAGGTATATTATCTCCACAACCGCGTCGAAACGATAGAAAAAACAGCAGCACTTATAAGCGGGATGATGCCCGACGCCCGCGTCGGAATCGCTCACGGAAAAATGAGCGAGGACGAATTGAGCGACATATGGCGCAGGCTTCTTGAGGGCGAAATCGATATTCTTGTATGCACAACCATAATCGAAACGGGCATCGACGTACCTAACGTCAACACGCTGATAATTGAGGACTCCGACAAAATGGGACTTGCGCAGCTTCATCAGATAAGGGGGCGCGTGGGGCGCTCCTCAAGGCGCGCGAGCGCTTACCTCACCTTTACACGCGGCAAGCAGCTTACGGAGATTGCCACACACCGCCTTGAAGCTATCCGCGAGTTTACGGAGTTCGGCTCCGGCTTTAAAATAGCTATGCGCGACCTTGAGCTGCGCGGCGCGGGTAATATACTCGGCGCCCGCCAGCACGGTCATATGGAGGCCGTGGGCTACGATATGTATTTAAAGCTGCTCGAACAGGCAGTCAGCGAAGAAAGAGGAGAGAAGCCGGAGGAGCCGGAGCGCGAGTGCCTTATCGACCTGCCTATCGACGCGCATATTCCTCCCGAATATATCGAAAGCGTGCCTCAAAAGCTTGCAATGTACCGGCGCATTGCCGACATCCGCAGCCGTGAGGACGCCGATGACGTTTCAGACGAGCTTATAGACCGTTTCGGCGAGCCTCCGGCAAGCGTCCAGGGGCTTATCACCGTTTCGCTTCTCAGGGGTACGGCTATCAAGCAGGGCGTTTATGAAATCAACGAAAGCGGCGGGAAGCTGCGCCTGTTCATTGAGGACCTCAACATGGATAAAATAACACGCCTTGCTCATAAAATGCGCGGCAGGGTAATGGTAAGCGCGGCTGTAAAACCGCATATTTCAGTAAAGATATTTCCCGGCGAGGAGAGGCTGCCGCTTCTTAACAAGGTTTTTGAAATACTGGAGGAAAATACGACAGGAAAGGGCTGAACATAAGTGAAAAGGGCTGTTTCTCTTTTTTCCATAGCGGTGCTGCTTGCGGCTTCGTGTGTGCTTTCCTCCTGCTCCGGGAGGAACAACGCGGTATCCGTTCTGAATATTTCGGGCGCCGAGATATCGGACGAGCTGTTTTCTTACTATCTCGGCATAATTCTTCACGACCCGTCCTCCTTCGGTCTCGGCGACACCCCGTCGTCCGACGAGGTTACGGACTGCGCCGTAGATCTTTGCAGGAATTATGTGGCTATTAACACAGCCTTTTCAGATAAGGGGCTGCGGCTTACCTCCGGGTTAAGGCACGAGATAGCGGAGGGCGTTTCCGCGAAGTGGAGCTTTTATAAGAATTTCTACACATCCGCGGGCATCGGAAAACAGACACTGACAAAGGCGCTTACGGCCGACGCGAAGGAAAAAATGCTGTTTTCTCATTATTACGACAGGGGCGGCGAGCGCGAGGTTCCCGAGGACGAGCTGAAGTCTTATTTTAACGGTACCTATGTTTCGTTCAGGGCAATAAACGGCTACCTTACAGAAAAGGACGAAACGGGCAACGTCGTACCGCTCCCCGACGAGGAGCGCGAGCTGTTAAAAAACAAGTTCAGAACAATGCTTTCGATTCTGAAAAACGGCGGCACCTTTGACGAGGTGTACCAGAAATACGCAAGTGAGCAGCAGCTTTCCTCCTTTTCCTCCGACGTGATGACAATAAACAAAAACAACAACAATTATCCGTCGGGCTTCTTTGATTTCGTCTCAGACCTTCCGCCCGATTCCCCCGCCGTCTTTGAAACAAAAGACTATATCTTTATTGTGTCAAAAACAACAAAAAACGACGGCGAGCTGCTTGACAGCTACCGTTCTGAATGCCTTAAGGCTATGCGCTCGGACGACTTTGAAAATATTCTGTCCGGCATAACAATGACATACACTGAAGATGCCGACTCTTCCGTGCTGAAAGGTCTTTACAACACCGTTAAAGACTGTTATTAGACCTTGACTTTACGAAATATAAAACACCGTCCTCATTTGCGCTGTTCGCGTCAAAGAGGACGGCTATTTATTATTTATCTATTTGCCCAAATCGTCGAGCGAGCGGAAGGTATACCCTTTTTGGCGCGCATAGTCGATTATATCCGCCATGGCGCCGGCGTTATCCGGCGATACTGAATGGAGAAGGATAACGGCGCCCGGATGAAGCCTTGAAGTTACGCTGTTGAAAGCGTGGGAGGCGCCCTTTGCATTATTAACGTCCCAGTCGGCATAAGCGCTCGACCAGAAAACGCTCATAAGTCCCATTGAGTCGACAAGCTCAAGGGAGTTTTCGTTGTAGTTGCCCTTCGGAAAACGGAAATACTTTGACGAATAGCCGAAGTGCTCCCTTAAATAGTTTTCAATATGCAGTATCTCACGTGCCATGCGCCCGCGGTCGATTTCGGAAAAATCGGGATGATATGCCGAGTGATTGCCTATAATATTTCCGCCCTTTATTATCCTTGCGATTAGCTCTGGCTCGCTTTGTATATGATGGATTGTGCAGAAAAACGCGGCGGGCACTTTTTTCTGCTCGAGCACGTCAAGTATTTTGAAGGTGTTGCCGTTTTCATAGCCGCAGTCAAAGGTGAGATACAGCGCCTTTTCCTTTGTTTTATTGTCATACGCGACGGCTTTGTATCCGCAAGAATCAAAATAATTCTGGTTGTTGACGGACTGGATATTAGGCTTTTCGTCCTTCGGCACGCCGTAGCTGTGCATTATTTTTTTCGTTGAAAGCCCGCGCAGGTTATTAGTGTCGTTTACTGTAAAAGTTACGGCGGGAAGCGGCGGAAAGCCTGTCCATGTGTCGTAAGCTTTTTTTGTGACGCTTTCCGTCACCCCGCCCTGCGCCTCACGCGCCTCCTCGGTAACAATAGCGCTCTCTGTTTCGGACAATGTCGTCCGCTCACCGGCGGATGTTGTAAGGGTTCTTTCCTCCGTCGTTGTTTCTGTTGTGTTCCCGGCTTCGGTCATTCCTTCGCCGTTGTTATTTTCCGAGCACGCGGCAAGAAAGGACAACACAAAAAGCATAACTGTTAATGCAATCGCCTTTTTCATTATATATGCGGTTCAAACCGCTCCCAGCCTTTCATGGAATATTGTATTTATTATATCCAAAGACAAAGCAAAACAGCAAAAAACATGGAGCCGCGTTAATCCTTGCGGCTCCGTGCTGATATTCTCATTTAAGGCAACACAGCTTGGATTTTTGTTGTGCGGTGTCAGCCCGGCTCAGCCGTTATAAAGCTCGGCAAAGAAAAAGTTGATTGTGGTGGAAATGTCTGAAAACGTGTTCTTAATGAACGACCAAAGGCTGGAGCCTACCTCTTTCCATTCGATTATTTCGCCGAATGCTGCGAAAAAGTTTGTTAAAAGCTCGCCGAAGGACGTGAAAAGCTTTGAAAGGTCGGTTGAGCCTGAGAAAAGCTCGCCGAGCATCGATAAAATGCCGGAAATGTCTGTGCTGCTGTCGGCCGCGTTAACAGAGGCTGCCGACGCAAAAACAGAAAGCGAAGACATAAGTATCAGGACGCAGAACAGAACGGATAAAAATTTTTTCATGTGTTACACTGCCTTTCAAATTTACTTCCCTGCTAAAGCTTTAAGCGGTTGTTTTTGCCCCGCCGCCGAACATGGCAAGAATCGTGCTTATGGTGCTTATCAGTATTCCGATAAAGCTGCTCCAGTCAACAAGGGAAAAAATGTACTTGAACAGCTCGACTACCTTAACGGCTCCCTCGTCGAGGTCATCCTGAAGGACGGGCGAGGACGATGCCTGCACGGCGACCTCCGTCTTTGCGTAAACAGCCGTTGTCGCGAACGAAAGCATAACGAGCACACACATAAAGACTGCTAAAAACTTTTTCATAACTATCTGACCTTCCTTAAAAATAGATTTTGTCTGTTGCGGCGGTTTTGCCCTCGCTGATGCTCGGCAACCGACTAACGTATTCATTATATTACTCCGCAATAAAAATGTCAACTGTCGATAAACTGCAAATTTGTAAACATTTTGTAATATTTGCTGAGGATTTACCGTACTTTTATTAATTGAGGTGTTGTCTTTGGATAAACCACATAAAAGATTCTTCGCTGCGCCCGGAATGACAAGGCTTGTTCCCCTCACTTTGTCATCCTGAGGCGAGACGCGCCGAAGGAGCTTTTGGTCTTGAGCCTCTGATTGTGCGCGTTACCTTAGGAAAAACCGCATAAATGATTCTTCGCTGCGCCCGGAATGACAAGGCTTACCCTATTATTCGGTCGCGAAGTTTGAAAAATAGCCCTGAATGAGCACTACGGGCGTGCCCCTGTCGCCGCTGCCGCTGATAAGGTCGCACAGGCTGCCCAAAAGGTCTGTAATCTGCCGGGGCGTTGTACCCTGTGACTGCATGCTTCCCACAAGGCAGCCCTCTTTTTCGCGTATTTTCTTTTTCATCGCCTGAACAAGCGAATCTCCCGAAAGGTGCGAGAACTCGTTGTCGGCAAAGTATTTCATTTTAAGCTCATTAGGCGTACCCTTCAGCCTGTCGGTATGCGACGGCGAAACGACCGGGTCGGCAAGCTCCCAAATTCCGCCGACAGGGTCCTTAAAGCCTCCGTCGCCGTAAACCAGAACCTCTATGCTCTTTCCCGTGGCTTCCCTCATGGCGTCGCTTAAACTGTGTACAAAAGCGTCGGTGTCGCGCGGGAAAAGCTTTACCTTGTCCTCTGTCGCCTTGTTCGAGCCTAAAAGACCGTATTTTTCGTTGTATCCGCTGCCGTCTACGCTCGAGGTCAGAATCTGGTCGAGCCTGTAGGATTTTTCGGCGCCCGCCGACTTTAAAATGCGCTGTGTTCTGAAGCGCGAGTGTATGTCGCAGTTGAGGACGTTTTTTGTATATTTTAAAATGTATTTCGGGTCGTTTGAGAAAACAATCTCGATATTGTCGGCAAAGCTTTTATAGTACTCGATGTAATCGACGCCCGTAAAGCGGTGAACGGTGTCGTATCCGAACACCTTACGGAACTCACTGTTGGTAAAGCTGTCGGAATACGGGTTTACGTTTTTTTCGTCGACAAGGTCAAGGCTGATAAGCGCGTTACCCACCTCGTCGGTAGGGTATGAAAGCTGTACAAAAAGCTTTTCGCAGCTCATCGCTATCGCCTTCAGCATTATTGAAAAGCGGTTCCGGCTGAGAATGGGAAAAACGATACCCATATCCTTTCCGCCGAGCTTCGAGCGGATATCGGCAGCAATCTGCTCGCAGGTGGCGTAGTTTCCCTGCGTCCTCGCGACGACTGCCTCCGTTACTCCTATGATGTCGCCGTCGTTAAGAGAAAAGCCCTCGTTTTCCGCGGCTGCGCAGACGCACCGGCAGATTGAATTAACAAGGTCGTCGCCCTGTTTGAATATCGGTGTAATTATTCCCCTTGCCGTAACGCCGGTTGAACGCATAAATTTATCATCCTTCCGTTTACTTATCGGTTCCCTGCCGTACAAAGCTCCTTCGGGCTGCGCGTCAGGTTTTCATACCCGCCGTCGGTTATGAGCACCATGTCCTCTATCCTTACCCCGAACCTGCCGGGGATATATATTCCCGGCTCGACGGTGACAACATTCCCTTTTTTCAGTATTTCCTCGCTGCGCGGATTTAACGTGGGGTTTTCGTGAAGTTCAAGCCCCACTCCGTGCCCCGTACCGTGACCGAACCGTTCGCCGTATCCCGCCGCAGCTATAAGGTCCCTTGCCGCCCTGTCGGCGTACCTGCACGGAACACCGGGGCGAAGCGCTTTCAAAGCCGCCTCCTGCGCCGCCAGCACGATACTGTAAACCTCTTTCTGCTCCTCGCCGCAGCGTGACACCGCGACAGTCCTTGTCATATCGCTGTGATATCCGCCGCATACCGCTCCGAAGTCCAGTGTCAGCATATCGCCCTCCTTGAGAGCCTTGTCGGACGGAACGCCGTGGGGCATTGAGGAGTTGGCACCGCTTACGGCTATCGTGTCGAAGGATATCTTTTCGGCTCCGTTTTTAAGCATGAAATAATCAAGCTCCGTTTTTACCTCGCGTTCGGTCATTCCCGGCCTGATTATGCCCATGATATACTCAAAACTGCGCTCCGCGACGGCCTGCGCTTTTTTTATCAGCCCGACTTCCGCGGGCGTTTTGACGGCACGCATTCCGTTTATTATATCGTCTGCCGTGCCTCCGAAAACAAGCGAGACATCGTCGCCGAGCATTGAGCCGTAGCGCTCGGCGCAGGCTACCGTCATTGCGGACGATTCACCTGCCAGCGTTTTTATTTTGAATTTTTTACAGTATTCTTTTATATGCTCCGGAAGACGCGCCGAATTCTCGACGCCGCAACCGCTTATTGTTTTTTCGGCCGCCTCGGTATAGCGCGAGTCGGTGAAGAAAACGCTCCCCTCTCGCGAAACGAGCAGGAGCCCCGCGTCGCAGGAGAAGCCGGTAAAATATTTAAGGTTGCATTCCTTTTTTATCAGCAGACCGTCAACGCCTTCGGGTATTGACGAAGACAGCTCGCAAAGCCTCACTTCCCGCTTCCCCCATTCGCAGCTTCATGAAATAGGGGCTGTATCGTCAAAAGATACAGCCCCTGCATTTTACTTAAACTTGTGCTTACGCGCAGCCTCTGACTTTTTCTTTCTTCTAACAGAAGGCTTTTCGTAGTGCTCTCTTTTGCGAACCTCCTGTATGATGCCGTCACGTGAGGTCTGACGCTTGAAACGTCTGAGGGCGCTGTCAAGAGATTCGTTCTCTTTTACTTTTACCTGACTCATTATGTTCCCTCCCCTCTCGAAATCGAGGGTTATTAGCTGAATAACGAACACCATTATACATTAACGACTTAATGTTGTCAATATAAATATCATAAAAAAATATTTCTTGTAGCGCTTACTTCACCACTATATTTACAAGCCTGCCCTTGACGTAAAGCTCCTTTACAATTGTCTTTCCGTCAAGCGCATCGGCAATTTTCGGGTTTGCCTTCGCAAGAGATACAGCCTCGTCCGACGAAGCGTTCGCGTCAATTACAAGCCTTGCCCTTACTTTGCCGTTTATCTGCACGGCAATCTCCGTCGTTTCGTCCCTGCACTTTTTCTCGTCGTACGACGGCCATTTCGCGTCCGTTACAGCGCCGCCGAAGCCGCAGCACTCCCACATCTCCTCAGTGAGGTGCGGAGCAAAGGGGTTAAGAAGAAGCAGCAGCGTTTTAAGCTCGTCGGCGGTAACGCTCTCCGTTTCGTAAATACTGTTAAGCAGCGCCATCATGGCGGCAATGGCGGTGTTCGCCTTGAGGTTGTCTATATCTTCCGTAACCTTTTTGATTGTACGGTGTATGTCGCTCTCAAGCTCGGCTCTGTAACCGCCGCCCTTCATTATGTCCTGAAGTGCCCACACCCTGTCGAGGAATCTTTTGCAGCCCCTGATGCTTGCCGAGTTCCACGGGGCGGCTTTTTCAAAATCGCCTATGAACATTTCGTAAAGGCGCATTGTGTCGGCGCCGTACTCGTTTACTATATCGTCGGGATTAACGACGTTGCCCCTCGACTTCGACATTTTTTCGCCGTTTTCGCCGAGAATCATTCCGTGGCTCGTGCGCTTGGCGTATGGCTCGGACGCAGGCACCACGCCGATGTCGTACAGGAATTTGTGCCAGAAGCGGCTGTAAAGCAGGTGGAGCGTCGTGTGCTCCATGCCGCCGTTGTACCAGTCAACAGGCGTCCAGTATTCGAGCGCCTCTTTTGAAGCAAGCTCCTTGTCGTTGTGCGGGTCGCAGTAGCGCAGAAAGTACCAAGACGAACCCGCCCACTGGGGCATTGTGTCCGTTTCTCTTTTTGCGTCGCCGCCGCAGAGGGGACACTTGACGCTTACCCAGTCTTGGAGCTTTGCGAGAGGCGACTCGCCGTTGTCGGTAGGCTCGTAGCTGTCAACCTCAGGCAGGCGCAGCGGCAGCTCGCTCTCGTCGAGCGGAACAAAGCCGCATTTGTCGCAGCAGATTATGGGAATAGGCTCGCCCCAGTAGCGCTGGCGCGAAAACACCCAGTCGCGCAGCTTGTAGTTTACCTTTGCCGTTCCCTTGCCGTTATCGGAAAGCCACCCGGTGATTTTTTCCTTGGCGTCGGCAACGCTTAAGCCCGTTAAAAACCCGGAGTTTACCATAACTCCCGTCTCGCAGTCGGTGAACGCTTCCTTTTCGATATTTCCGCCGCTGACGACCTCGATTATCGGAATGTTGAATTTTTTCGCGAACTCCCAGTCCCTCGTGTCGTGCCCCGGAACAGCCATAATGGCGCCCGTGCCGTAGGACACAAGTACATAGTCGGCTATGAAAACAGGAATCTTTTCGTTGTTTACGGGGTTTATTGCCTCGACGCCGTCGAGCCTCACGCCTGTTTTTTCCTTGTTTATCTCGGTGCGCTCAAAGTCGGACTTGCGTGCGCACTCGTCGCGGTAGGCGTTGACCTCGTCTATGTTTTTAAGCCTGTCCGCCCACTTGTTTATAAGCGGATGCTCGGGCGAAAGAACGGCGTATGTCGCTCCGAAAAGAGTGTCGGGGCGTGTTGTGTAGACGGTAAAGCTGTCGCCCGCCGTAGAGCCGAATAAAACCTCCGCGCCGGTCGAGCGGCCTATCCAGTTTTTCTGCTGTATCTTTACCCTCTCTATATAGTCAAGGTCGTCAAGGTCGTTTATAAGCCTTTCTGCGTATTCCGTTATTTTCAGCATCCACTGGCTTTTTACCTTACGTACAACCTCGCTGCCGCACCGCTCGCAGACTCCGTTTACAACCTCCTCATTCGCAAGCACGCATTTGCAGGAGACGCACCAGTTTACCGCCATTTCCTTTTTATATGCAAGCCCCTTTTTATAAAGCTGAAGGAATATCCACTGCGTCCATTTGTAATAAGCGGGGTCGGTGGTGTTTACCTCGCGGCTCCAGTCGAACGAAAAGCCGAGCGAGCGGAGCTGCTGCTTGAAGTGAGCGATGTTTTTCTTCGTAACCTGCTCGGGATGCATGTGGTTTTTGATGGCATAGTTTTCGGTAGGCAGCCCGAATGCGTCCCAACCCATGGGATAAAGCACGTTGTAGCCCTGAAGCCTTTTTTTACGCGCAACTATGTCAAGCGCCGTATATGAGCGCGGATGACCGACGTGAAGCCCCTGCCCCGACGGGTAGGGGAACTCAACAAGACAGTAGTATTTAGGCAGAGCATAGTCGTTTTTGGCGTGGAAAACGCCCGTTTTCTCCCACCTGTCCTGCCATTTTTTCTCTACGGATTTTGTGTCATAGCTTTTCATTGCGTTATATTCATTCCTTTCGGTATGCCTAATCGGTCAAAAGCCCCGATATGTCGAGGATGTTTGCGTCTGACCAAAGACGCTCAAGGTTATAATACTCCCTGCTCTCCCTGTCGAAAACGTGGACTATAACGGTTCCGTAATCGAGAAGAATCCAGCCTGTCGCCCTGCCCTCAACGCGCCCTTTGATGCCTTCCTGCTCAAGCTCGTATTCGACATCCTCAGCGAGCGACTTTGTGTGGGTGTTCGACGTTCCCGATGCAATAACGAAATAATCGGCGACAATAGTCTGCTCGCTGACTTCGATTGCCTTTATATCGACCGCCTTTTTCTTGTCGAGTATCTTTACAACTTTTTCAGTCAGTTCCCTCGGTGTCATATTATCCGTTCCCCTTCATAATTTTATTTGCCGTAAGCTCGTTGTAGCAGGATATGCTGTCGGGATGTATAAGCCCGCCCCTGCCCGCAAGACTTATTATAGTGAACTCGAGCCCGAACAGCATCGCGTCCTCAAGGCTTTGCTCCGAAAGCGCGCGCATTTTGTCTATTCCCTCATACGTCCTGTCAGCCGAAATGTAGTCGGCTATGAATATCACCTTTGAGAGCAGCCCCATACCTGCTTTGCCGGTGGTGTGAAAGCGAATGGCGTCCGTGATTTCCCCGTCGTCTATATTAAGCTCCGTTTTTACGAACGCAGCGCCCGCAACGGCGTGCCACAGCTTCGGACTTAACTGCTCAAGCGGGGTAAGCCTGTATCCCGCTTTTTCTATTACTCTTAGCTGCTCGTCCCTGCCCGCGTCCTTCATAATGTCGTGAAGAAGGCCGGCAACGTATGCCTTTTCCTCGCCGGCGTTGTACTTTTTCGCAAGATATCGCGCGCTGTCGGCTACATTTATTGAATGCTCGAGCCTGTATTTTGTAAGACGTGCTGAAAGCAGCTTTAAGAATTCTTCCCTGTCAGGCATATAGACCTCTCTGCAAAATGTATCGGGCGACCCCTTCGCCGACAAGCGGTACTATGTCGCCGTTCTTTTTTACTATTTCGCGTATTTCGGTAGAGCATATCGGCAGCGGCTCCATATCGTCGAGAATTACGTTTCCCGCGACATTCTGCGGCAGACCTCCGTCGTCCCTCGCCGCGGCGCACAGTGTGCAAAGCCGAAGAATGTCCCCGGGGCGGTGCCACGAATCAAAGGTGCGCAGCATGTCGGAGCCTACGATTAAATAAAGCGTATCGTCGGGGTAAATACTTTTCAGTTCCTTTAATGTATCGTAGGTGTAGCTTTTTCCGCCCCTGTCAATTTCAACGGAGCTTACTCTGAACCTCTTGTCGCAGGAGAACATAAGACGGCACATATTGAGCCTGTCATCGCCAGCGGCAAGCTCGCCCGCCTGCTTGTGAGGCGGCATATATGTCGGGATTATAAGCACCTCGGACATCGACAGCCTGTCCGCAAAGCGGCGCGCAAGCCTTAAATGCCCCAGATGCGGCGGGTTGAACGTGCCGCCGAAAACGCCTATCGCCGCCATTATTTAATGTTGACGTGCTTTGTCATTATTGTTCCCGTAACGCTGTAAAGGAGTATGCAGACGAAAAACTCAAACAGGTTGCCCAATATCGGGATTGAAACGAATATTTTGGCGTCCTGCGCAAGCCCGAAAAGCGATTCTCCTATGGAAAAGCCGATGTCGTTAGAGGCGACGGCAAGCTGAACGGGAATTAACGTGCCTATAATGTTGCCTATCGTAAGAACGATATAGACCGCGAAATACACAAGGATTGCGGCAAGGATGGTGTTCATTTTCTGAAACTGCTTTGTGTTCGCGACGGTAATGGCAAACGATACCTTGAAGATAAGGAACAAAGCTTTTATGAACATAAATACCACTATGACGATTATGCTTTTCAGCGCTGTTTCGGCGTCGGGCACCCCCTGCATCTCCTGGAGCATGCTGTACACCGTGTCGACTATGCTCTTGACGTTTTCGCTCGTCTGGGCTACCCAATAGAATATGAGAAACAGCGTGACTGCTATTGCAAAGACAAAGCTTATAAGCACCCAGCACAGCGAAACGACAGTTTTTGACGCGAGCAGACTGTTTCCCGTGACGGGAAGCGTAAAGCTGAGGTAGCCCTGGTTGCCGTAAAGGGACTTATTGAAGGTTCCGATTATGGCAAACAGCGTTATGACAAGAGCGGCTACGCATATTCCGCCCAGCGCCACGGAGCTTATGACCATAAGCGCCTTGTTTTTAATGAAGAAAACGAGGCACATGACGATAAACGTGATGAGCGCCGACAGATATATGGCAAACATCGAGTGCGCGGTGGACTTGAACTCGTGCTTAATTAACTTGCCAAGCATATTTGAACACCTCCTTGAAAACATCCTCAATCGTTCGCCCGTCGCGTCGCAGCTCGTCGACGCCCGACTTGATAAGCACATGACCCCTGCCTATCATCAGCACCGAGTCAAAAATCCTTTCGACGTCGTTTATGAGGTGTGTCGAGAGCAGAACCGTCGAGCCCGCGGGATGGTTTTTCATAATTGTGTCAAGAATAAACGCCCTCGCCGCCGGGTCGACGCCGCCTAAGGGCTCGTCAAGAATGTAAAGCCGCGCGTTTCTGCACATTACAAGCATGAGCTGAAGCTTTTCCTGCATTCCCTTCGACATTGACTTTATTATCTGCCTGCGCGGAAGCTCGAAGGTGTCGAGCATACGGAAGCCCTTCTGCTTGTCGAAATCGGCATAGAAATCACTGAAGAATTCGATTGCGTCGACGGGACGCATCCATTCGGGCAGGTATGTCTTTTCGGGCAGGTACGCCACAAGGCTCTTTGTGTACGGTCCGGGCCTTTGTCCGTCGATAAGGGCGTCGCCGGAATAGTCGTTTATAAGCCCGACAAGAATTTTTATAAGCGACGTTTTGCCGCTGCCGTTCGGACCGAGAAGCCCTATTATCTGCCCCTCCTCAAAGCCAAAGGAAATGTTGTCCAAAACAAGGTGCGAGCCGTAGGACTTGCTGAGGTTTCTGACTTCTATCAGTGGTGCCATGCTCTTTTTATTCCTCCTTGATCTGATTGTGTATATGTCAATCGTCTGCCATGACTTCCTTTATAACCTCGTCGGGAATCGATATAACCTCGCCGTGCTTTACCTGCGAGATGCAGAGCAGCGCGAGCGCAAAGCAGACGGGACAGTAGGCGAAAAGCGACCAGTATGTTTTTGTTATGTCGAACATCGCGCCGCAGACGACGGGTCCGACGATTGACGCGGAAAACGTCGCGGTGTAGTAGTAGCCCGTAAACGTGCCCACCTTTTCGACGCCGCCTATTTCAAGCACAAGCGGAAGCGTGTTTATTGTGACAAAGGCAATAAGAGCGCCGCCGCAGATAATAGCGACATACAAAAGCGCGTTTGCTCTTGTTACGAAATAAAGCATAAACAGAATAAGTATTCCCGTAAGACCTATCATTATCGTCTTTTTCCTGCCGAGCTTTTTGCCGAGCTTGCCCGCCGGGAAAGCCGCTATAACTGTTGAAAACGCGAACAGCGTTATGAAAAGAGGAGCCTGCGACTCGGTCATGTTAAGCTCTGCCGTGGCGAACGTTGTGAAATATGTTGAGATGGAATCGGTGGCGTTTGAGTTGAAGAAAAGAGCTATAAGCATGAAAATAAGGCTCCGTTTTTCCGCCTTTGAAAGGTGCATTTCCTTGAATTTTTTCTTTTCCGCCTTCCTTGCCTCGCGGCGCTCACGCTCGTCCTTCAGAAGCTGTGCGCTTGCGGACGTAAGCCTGTTGTCGGGCTCGCGGACGGCAAACACCACAACAGCAAGGCAGATAAGCATTATAACCGCGCCGAAAACAAAGACATATTTGCGCACCGTTTCGTTGTCGTTCTGGTCAAGCCTGAATAAAACCGACACGATTTTTCCGGCAACCGTGCCGAGGACTGTGCCGACAGCGCCCATTAAGTTTATTACGGCGTTGCCCTCGCTGCGAAGCTGCGTCGGCGTGAGGTCCGGCATAAGGGCAACGACGGGCGCGCGCCATGTGGACATTATAAACGTAAACGCTATAACGCACGGCATGAGGAAATATATCTGCCTCATCTGGGGAATCATAATGAAGAAGATTATTGCCGCCGGTACGCCTACCATCAAAAACGGCGTGCGCTTTCCGAAGCGCGTATGCGTGGTGTCTGATATCCTGCCGAACAGTGGCTGGAACACCACGCCGAAAATATTGTCGATAACCATAATAACGCCGATAACGGTTCCGGAAATGGCAAGGCTGCTTATTGCTCCGTTTTCCTTGAGTATCAGAGGAACATACGCGTTGTAGATTGTCCACGCTATCATGCTTGACATGAAGCCGAAGCCGATAAGCGCCGTCCGCCCGTATTTGAGCTTTAATTTCTCTGCCATAATCGCCCTCCAAGTTTAAATATTATAACACCTTACATAAACTTTGTTAAGTTTATTTTTTAAACTATATATGAACTTTGTTTGCCGCTTACTTTAAAAAACCGTCGATGATAACCTTTTCTGCCTCGTCGACTGTCAGGCCGAGCGTTTGAAGCTTTAAAAGCTGGTCGTTGTTTATCCTGCCTATTGCCGCCTCGTGAACAATCTGCGCTTCGCTGTGGTTTGCCGATATTTCGGGTATCGAGCGGATTTTTGCTTCGTCCATTATAATAGAATCGCACTGGATATGCGCGCGGCAGTCGCAGTTTCCGACGGCGATGGGGTTGAAAACCTGCTCTGACCTGTCCTTTGCCACGGAGCGTGAAATAACCTGAGCAGACGAGCCGGAGCCGTTGAGGTTTACAGTCATGTCGGAGCGGACAGTTTGGCTCCCGTGCGTCATAAGGCGTTCCGTAACGTGCAGCTTCGCGCCTGCTTCAAGGGCAGCGTCGGTTTTCCTTACGGAGGAATCTACTCCGCCTATCTGGACCATCTCCATTTTACACACGGCGCCCTCTGAAAGCTCGACTACGGTAGTGGGGTTTAAAATCCTCTCACCTGTGCCGTCGCCCTCGCCGTAATGCTTTTCGACATATTTCAGGTTCGCGTTTTTGCCGACGAAAAACCTGTGGATACCGTCGTGTTCCGACGTTTCACAGCCGGAATTGTGGATGCCGCAGCCGGCGACTATGACAACGTCGGCTCCCTCGCCGATGTAAAAATCGTTATAAACCATGTCGTTACGTCCCGTATCGGTAAGCACGACGGGGATGTGAACCGTTTCGCCCTTTGTAAACGGCATTACCTTAATGTCTATGCCGGGCTTATCGGTTTTTGTTGTTATTACGATGTTTTCCGTAGACCGTCTGCCGGCGCCTTCTCCGTTTTTACGGATGTTGTAAGCGCCCGTTACAGGCACGCCGTCCATATCGGCGACCTTTTTGAGGAGTCTGCTAACAATATCGTCTGTCATGCTTATTATCCTTTCGTCGGGCGATTGTTGAAGATGCATCTAACCTTACGGAACGCCTTAATCTTGACTCAGACACATTGTGATTCAAACCATTGATGTAGAGGACGACGCCCACGGCTTCCCTATATTAAACGCTATGTAAAAAAACAACAAAAGTGTCGTCGAGGGCGCCGGCACCACAAGCAGGTTTTGTCCCTCAGTCACACAATAAAATGTGCGGAACGCTTCCGTAGGGGCGACCCTTGCGGTCGTCCGCGGCTTTTTCATACTTTGACTTCGGGCGACAGCAAGGGTTACCGCTAAATGTCAACAAGCAAAGGGATTAATAAATGATAATTCATCGTCTTTTTGAAGTACTCGGTACGATACTATCGAAAAACAGCCTGAAGATTCTTCGCTGCGCTCAGAATGACATCGTATTATTTTCTTCGCTGTGCTAAGGATGACAAACCCTGTTCCCGTCCCTGTCATCCT
>DCUB01000015.1 GCA_002329365.1 Ruminococcaceae bacterium UBA1425 | reverse complement strand
GTAGGGAACAGTCTTGACTGTTCCACAAGTATCAGGATAGCTTCAAGCGGACACGGCACGCCGCGCCTCAGGATGACAAAACGGTAATGCCGCGCCCTATACATATTGTTGGTCTTCCGTTTTACGCCCGAATTTGCAGGTTTCGGCGCCCTCTACGACCCGTTGTTGTGTCTTTATGGCATTTATATAGGGATGCCGTGGGCATCGTCCCCTACACCTTTGCTTTAAATTACAAATATGTGTAAATCAAGATTAAGGAAAAACAGGTAACATTTATATACTCACGCGGAAATCGCATTTTGCCGCGTCTTCCATGTCGTGCGTGACGAGGATAATGCAGGCTTTTCCCTTTTCTCTTAAAATCAGGTCAAAAATAGAGTCGTGCAGGTCGGGGTCAAGCCCCATAAACGGCTCGTCCAACAGCAGTATGTCGCCGCCGAAGGCAAGCGCGCGCGCTATCGCCACCCGACGTTTCATGCCTCCGCTAAGCTCGCCCGGCAGTGTGCAGGCGTCATCCTTAAGCCCTACCTTTTCAAGCCAGCGTCTTGCGTTTTCCCTGTCCGTCACAGCCGCCACGTTTTCAAGGGCGGTTTTTGACGGCAGCAGCCTGTCTTCCTGAAACACCATCGATATTTTTTTGCCGTCAATCCGCACTTCTCCGCCGTCCGCCTTTTCAAACCCTGCTATTATTCTTAAAAGCGTTGTTTTTCCGCTGCCGGACGGCCCGGTGACGGCCGTTATGCTGTTACTTGGGAACATATGTGAAAACCCGTCAAAAACCCTGACGCCGTCAAAGCTCTTGCTTATTGAGTTCAATGCTACCGACATCTGCGTTTCCCGCCCTTCGCACGAAATTTGCCCGAGATCATGCCCTTTAACACTACCTCCAGCAGCATGCTCATAAGTATCACGACTAACGTCCACGCAAACAAATCCGCCGTTTCGATGTATATTTTGGAGTCGTAAAGCTCCCTGCCTATCGAAGAAACGGGCAGACTCAAAACCTCCGCCGCGATTCCCGCCTTCCATGCGAGACCGAGCGACGTTGTGCAGCCGGCGGAAAAATACGGCATGGCGGACGGTATATAAACATAGGCAAGACGCTTTGCCCGCGAAAAGCGGAATACCCGTGACATCTCAAGGAGACCTTTGTCGGTTTCTCTTATCCCCTCGCTGACGTTTGCCCAGATTATAGGCAGCACCATAAGAAACGACGCGAACACGGGCACCGAGTCGCGCTTGAACCATACGAGCGCAAGGATAATAAACGACGCAACGGGAGTTGCCTTGACAACTCCTATCGCGGGGGCAAAAAAGCTCCGAAGCGGCCTGAAAAACGACGAAAGCATCGATAGCGCGGCGCCTGCCGCCACTCCCAAGGCATACCCCGACAGTATACGCAGCATCGACATGGCGGCTGTAACAAAGAATTCCGCCTCGCCCGCAAGCTCAAAAAGGCGCACGGCGGTCCGCACGGGCGAAACAAGAAGGATTTCCTTGTTTACCGCCATGCAGGCCGCCTGCCACAGCAAAAGCCAGATTACAATCGAAATGACTTTGCCGAGAATCTTTTTTATTTTATTTTCCGGCTGTGTACCAGAAATCTTCATCGGGCATTGCTCCTCCGACGGACTTTGGGTTTGCTTTGTACAGCACTCCAAGGTTCTGCGCGGCAATCGCTTTCATTTCGTCGCCCGTTATGCATACTATATTGCAGTTCGGAATTGCCTTTTTTGCTATATCGGCGGACGCGACTATCTCGAGGTCGGCAATAAGCGCCGCGGACTGCGCGGTGTTATTGTTTACATAGTCGACGGAAGATCTGTATTCATCAAGGAAGGCGTTAACGGCGGAGCGGTTTTCGTCGGCAAAGCTTTTTCTGACAATAAGACAGCCCTGCGCAAGCTTGCTCTCAATTCCGTTTTGCCTGCACGCCTTGTCCCACTCCTCCGTGAGGTCGAGAGCGATACGAAGGTCTGAGTTCTTTGACATGGCGGTCGTGACGTTCGGTTCGGGCAGAACGCAGATTTCGGCATCGCCCGCGGCCGCCTTTGCCGTCAGCTCGCTGTGCTGGGCAAGGTATTCCACATTGACGTCCTTACCGACAGTAAGACCGTTAGCCTCCAGGATGTAATTGAGAACATACTCGGGCGAAGAACCCTGACCTGTTGAATAAACCGTTTTGCCCTTAAGGTCGGCAACGGAGTTTATCGTATTGCCATTTTCAAGAATATACAATACGCCCAGCGTGTTGACGGCAAGCATCTGAACGCTGCCCGCCGTTTTTTTGTAAAGCACAGCCGCGAGATTCAAAGGGCAGGCCGCTATGTCGCATTCTCCCGAGGATACTGCCGATACTATCTCGTCGGGCGACGACATCATAATGAAGCTGTACTCGTTCACCGTATCGGCGCCGGAGTTCACGTCCGTCATCAGTTTCGCCATGCCCATTCCCGTGGGACCCTTTAACGCCGCTATATTGACTTTTGTCTTTGCTTCGGCTTGCGTTTCAGTCGGAGCATTCGTCGTTGTGTTCTGGGCCGCATCCTGCGAACAGGCGGCAAGCGAGAAAACAGTTACGACGGCAAGAATTACTGCAATAAACCTTTTCATTTTTACCCTCCATTTTTTAGATATAGTAGTGAACAGCCCTGACCGTTCCGCAAGACTCAGGAAAGCTTCAAACGGACACGGCACGCCGCGTCCCTACGTCAGAGAACTCCGGTTCGCTTTTCGGAACGGATGAATCCGTTATCTGCTTCCCGGACGGCAAATATAAACAAACCTTTGCAGGGAACCTATTTTGCGTTCCGCGGCGCATTTTTCAAAGCTCAACGGGAAATCAGGCGGATTGCCTTTCCTTCACGCTTAATTTTTCCCGATTCCTCAAGAATATCAAGCGAGCGGTATAGCGTCGCCCTGCCGATATCAAGCTTTTTCGCAAGTTCGCTGTAGCTTTTAATACGGCAGACACCGTCTTCACCGACGTTTGCGGTGATAAAAACAAACAACTTTTCCTCGGCGCGCCCCGCCGTGAAAGCCTCTATACGGCGGTTTAAAAAATAAATCCTTTCGGAAAGGTACGCTATGTAGCTTTGCGCCACGGCAGGCTCCTCCGATATAATGCGGCGGACTGTCTGACCGCCCATGAAAAGCACGGAGCATCTTCCGGCGGCTTCGACATCGTTTAAAAAGCCCTCCTCGCTGCTGAACAGCGTGACGGCTCCGAACACGTCGCCGGGCAAAAGCGTGCTTATAACAAGCCTGTCCTTGAGCACGGAGGCGCTGCCCTCAACAATCATTCCGAGCAGCTTTTCACCGCTTTGGCGCGAGAATACCAGTTCTCCCTTTTGAAAGCTCTTTATATTTCCGCTTTCAATAGCTTTTCTTACGGTGTGCCCGCGGGCAGAGCTGAAAATAGGATTGTTTTGAAGAAGCGACACTGCCTTTTCTGAAGCATCCATTATAGACGCACCCGTTTCTGTACCATTTGATACACATTTTATCATGTTTAATCTTGCATGTCAAGTATTAATGCAGCTCGCTGCATATTTAAACAATGTTATCAGCATTTTGCAGAGGACGGCACCCCGAAATTTATTATTTCGTATTTCAGAGGAACAATCGGTGAATCGCCGGTGCGCCGAATTTGAAAGTGCTGCAAATTACTTTTATTAAGCATACCTACATATTGTGTGTTGTTGTGACAAAAAACGTATTTTTCCGCAAGTATTTATTATTTGGAAAATATTTTTGCAAAAACTTATTGACAAATCCGATTTTATGTATTAATATAGTGCAAGTGTCGGCAGGATGCTTTTAATTCTACGGGGTGAACGGATGTCAGACCTGCAACTCAGCTCACGGAGCGACGAAGCATTGGCGGAGCTTGCCCGCGGCGGCAGCAACGCGGCGGCGGCGGCTCTCGCGGTTCGGATGGCGCCCGTTGTAAACTCCATCGCCTCAAGGTACAAGGCCGCGGCCGAAACGGAGGACCTTGCACAGGAGGGCATGATAGGGCTGTTAAAAGCAATCGGCAGCTTCAGTCCGTTAAACGGCGCATCCTTCCGTACATACGCCACCGTCTGCATCAGCAACAGGATTATTTCCGCGGTGCGCAAAAGTATCCGCGGTAAAGAAAACGCGTCGCTGAGCTTTTCAGACGCGGACGACGCGGAGCTGATATCCGGCGGCGGTGCGGACGACCCGCAGAATATCGTCATAGGTCAGGCAGAGGCGGACAGGCTTATGAAAGAGCTTTCCGCAAGCCTTTCGGAATTTGAGAGCGGAGTTCTTCGGCTTTATCTTTCGGGAGAAAGCTATTCATCGATAGCGTCGCATTTTTCCTCATCCTTCAAGTCCGTCGACAATGCGATGCAGCGTATCCGCAGAAAATTAAGGTCATTTCGGTAAACTATTTGCCCGCGTAGCTTAAAGTAGAGCGTTGGTGACATTTCAAAGGTGGCGGTGCAAATCCGTCCAGGGGCAAAAATACTATATTCAAGCGAGGTAAAAACCATGTACGAAGACAAAACTCTCATCTGCAAAGAATGCGGCCAGGAATTCACTTTCACTGCCGGCGAGCAGGAATTTTACGCTGAAAAAGGCTTTGTAAACGAGCCGCAGCGTTGCAAGATCTGCCGTGATGCCAGAAAGAACGGAAACCGCGAGCGCGAGATGCACGAAGCAACCTGTGCCAGCTGCGGCGCAACCGCAAAAGTGCCTTTCAAGCCGCGTGAGGATCGCCCGGTTTATTGCAGCGAATGCTTTGCAAAGATGAGGGAAGAGGCATAAATCCGCTTGTATTTTAGATAAATAAAAGACAAAAAGATTATTATGCAGCGCGAACGGACTGTATCTGTCACGATACAGTCCGTTTTTTTCATCTTTTATTACTGTCACGTCGTAAGCTTTGCTCTTATGCCCGCAAGTATTGTTTTTTCCCTTCTTGAAACCTGTACCTGCGTCATATCAAGCTCCGCCGCCGCGGCACTTTGAGTCATGCCGCGGAAGTAGCGAAGCTCAATGAGCATCCTGTCCCTTTCCTCAAGCTCCGAAATTACTTTTCTGAGCGCGAGCATGTCCGAAAGCTTGTCCTCCGGCGAAGGCACGGGGATGTCAAGCTGGCTGCCGCCGTTATCCTCGTCCAATGTCAGCGAAACAACCGGCAGTGACGCGTTAAGTATAAACGCCGTTTCCGCCGCGTCGGTTTTTAGTATTTCCGCCAGTTCGCCAATAGTCGGCTCGCGCCCCAGCTCCTCTTCAAGCGTCTGCTTTGCCTTCGCGGCGCGCCGCGCCTTTTCCTTAAGGCTCCGCCCGACCTTAACCGTTCCGCCGTCTCTGAAAAGGCGCTTTATCTCGCCCAGTATAGCAGGAACGGCATATGTCGAGAACGCGAAGCCCTTTTCCTCATCAAAGCCGTCCGCGGCCTTTATAAGCCCGACGCAGCCCGCCTGAAAAAGGTCGTCGTATTCAGCGCCCTTGTCGATGAACTTTCTCGCGCAGGAGTGAACTAATCCTAAATTGTCCTCAATCAGTCTTTCTCTTTTTGTTCTGCTGTCAACCACCGTTTCTTCCCGAAACGGTTTTAATAAGCGTTACGGTTGTCCCCTTACCCACTTCGGAGCGTACACGCAATTTATCGGTGAAGCTTTCCATTACCGCGAAGCCGAGTCCCGCTCGCTCGCCTCCGAGCGAGGTATAAAGCGGCTCCATGGCTTTTTTGATGTCGGCGATTCCGCAGCCGCGGTCGCGGATTTTTACTTTTACGGTGCCGTCGTCAAAAAGCTCGGTCTGTATGTAGATTTTGCCTGTCTTTTCCCTGTAAGCATGAACAATACAGTTTGTAACAGCCTCGCTGACGGCTGTTTTTATGTCGGACAGTTCCTCCAAGGTGGGGTCAAGCTGCGCCGCGAACGCGGCAACCGCGGCGCGCGCGAAGCTCTCGTTTACGGAGCGGCATTCAATCTGCATTTTCATCTCGTTTATCTTCTTCATTTTTCACATCTCCTATCTGACGATTTTCGCGATTTTTTCAATGCCCGACAGCCGCATGACCTTTTCGATGCTGCCGGGCATGCCCTGCAGCTCGATTTTACCGCCGTAAGCGCTTACGTTTTTATATCGCCCCATTACAAGCCCGACGCCGGAGCTGTCCATGAAGCTGACCGAGCTGAAATCAAGGCAAAGCGTTTCGGGCGTGTTGCGCGCTATATCCGCGTCAATGGCTTCGCGAAGCGTTCCCGCGCTGTGATGGTCGATATCGCCCGACAGCTCGGCGGTTGTTCTCTTTCCCTGCCTTATAATCTTTACAGGCATATGTTTCACCTCCAAAAAATAAAAAAGCTCTTATCCAAAAGGATAAGGGACAAGCAGTGTAAAAGTTGTCGCATTATGGGGAGCGGTTAAAATTTTTCAATTTTTCGCAAAGAAGCGGGCGCAGTTCCTCCATCATATAAAACGAACCGCAGGCTATTACGGCATCTGCATTGCCGTCAAACGCCGTCTGCACGGCTGACTCAACGCTTTCAGCAGACATGCACAAAGGACACAGCCCCGAGGCAACGGCTGCAAGCTTTGACGCTTCAAGCGAGCGCGGGTTTTCAGGCGTAACGGCTATGAACCTTTCAAAAAGCGGAACGGTTAATTCAAGGTATGTACGGTAATCCTTGTCCGCCATCATGCCGCAGATAGCCGTAATCCTTTTGCCGCGAAGAAACCTCATTACGGTATCCCTCAAAGCAGCGGCGCAGCCCTCGTTGTGGCCGCCGTCTATAATTACCGGCGGCGCCGTTGAGAGCACCTCCATGCGCGCGGGCATAGCGGCGGACGCTATGCCCCTTATTATATGCTTTTCGCGTATGTCGAAACCGTTTTCCGAGTCAGAGCCCGATGCAAACGCAGCCGTGGCGGCAGTAACAGCGTTATAGACCATGTGACGCCCGATAAACGGCACGAACAGCTCCGTCTCGCCGTATAAAGCCCGCGTTCCCTCAAGGCTTTCGTCGATTATCCGCAAACTTTTAAGCTCCGGCACAACATATAGGTTGCGGCGGCTTTTAGCCGTTTCGCGTATTACCCTTTCGGCCTCGGGTATTTGTAAAGGATAGCTTACGGTTATTCCGTTTTCTTTTATTATGCCGCATTTTTCGGCTGCTATCTCCGCTATTGTAGAGCCGAGCACACCCGTATGGTCGAGCGAAACTGACGTTATGACGCTTGACAGCGGCGTGTCTATGACGTTTGTGGAGTCGAGCCGTCCGCCGAGACCTGCTTCAAGTACGACGACTTCACAACTCTCCTCCGCAAAATAGACGAACGCGGCAGCGGTAATAACCTCAAACTCCGTCGGCTGCATGTTTTCCGCCGCTAATTCGTCGGCTGCCGGCTTTATCCGCGTAATTATTTCGGCAAGCCGCTTTTTCGGTATCATTTTGCCGTCTGTCTGTATGCGCTCGCGGAAATCGACCACATAAGGCGAAATAAACAGCCCTGTTTTGCAGCCTGCCGCCCTGAATATCCCCGACAGCATTGTAGAAGTTGAGCCCTTGCCGTTTGTTCCGGCGACATGGATAAACTTCAAGGAGTTCTGAGGATTGCCGAAAGCCCGGCAGAGCGACGTTATGCGCTCGAGCCCGGGCTTTATGCCGAATTTATTCAGCGAATGAATATATTTTATTGATTGCTCGTAATCCATATTATGAATCAAGGAAATCCTTGAGCTTTTTGCTTCTGCTCGGATGACGCAGCTTGCGCAGCGCCTTCGCCTCAATCTGGCGGATGCGCTCTCTTGTTACGTTAAATTCCCTTCCGACCTCCTCGAGCGTGTGCGGGTGCCCGTCCTCAAGCCCGAATCTGAGCGCAAGCACCTTTTCCTCCCTCGGCGTAAGAGTTTTAAGCACGTCGGCAAGCTGCTCCTTTAAAAGCAGCATTGACGCCGCGTCGGCGGGAGCGGGAGCGTCGTCGTCGGGGATGAAGTCGACGAGGTGGCTGTCCTCCTCCTCACCTATCGGCGTTTCAAGCGAAACAGGCTCCTGCGCCACTCTTATGATTTCGCGCACCTTGTCGACGGGCATGTCAAGCTCGCTTGCTATTTCCTCCGCCGTAGGATCGCGCCCGTTTTTGTGAAGAAGCTGGCTGTTTGTTTTTTTGACTTTGTTTATGGTTTCTACCATGTGGACGGGTATTCTGATAGTGCGCGCCTGGTCGGCTATTGCCCTTGTTATAGCCTGCCTTATCCACCACGTCGCATAGGTTGAGAACTTAAAGCCCTTTGTGTGGTCGAACTTGTCGACAGCCTTTATAAGACCGAGGTTGCCCTCCTGGATAAGGTCGAGAAACTGCATTCCTCTGCCGACATACCGCTTCGCAATGCTGACGACAAGCCGGAGATTCGCTTCGGCAAGCCTGCGCTTTGCCTGCGGGTCGTCTTCGGAAATGCGCATTGCAAGCTCTATTTCCTTCTCGGGGGTAAGCAGCGGAACCTTGCCTATCTCCTTTAAATAGACCTTGACAGGGTCGTCCATTGTTGCGCTTTTTTCCTCTGTCGGCACGCTGACATCAACCGATTTTGACACGTCGATATCGAAGTTAAGGTTTTCGATGTCCATATCGACAAGGTCGTCGATTATCTCGATGTTCTGCGACTCGATGGTGTCGTACAGCTTGTCAAGCTCCTCGATGTCGAAATCCATTTCGACTATGGCCGCGTCGATTTCCTGAGCCGTCAGCTTGCCTGTTGTCTTGCCCTTTTCAAGAAGGGCTTTTATTGACGAGAGTTTGTCTATACCTTCCATACCTTCTCCTCACAAGTTATGTATATTTATTTATTAAACGACTTAAACAGATTGTTAAAATCCTCGTCGGAAAGCTCCGCAGGATTTACCTTTTCAACACCCATTTTTTCCTCTTTTATAATTTTTATGCAGTCAAAGCAAATGCCTAAGGATGCCGCCTGACGCGCGCCGTCGTTATTGAGCCTTACAATCCTGCTCATTTCGTTAGGCGTGAAATACGCGTTAAGCAAATCAAGCTCAATGCTTTTGTTGGAGGCTGCCCTTTCCATAAGCACTTTAAAAAGCCTGCCGTGCAGCTCGTCGGAAAAATCCTCCGCGGAAACCGAGCCGGATATTTTAATAAAAAAGTCGGGGTTGTTTAAAAGAATCGAAAGCAATGTCATTTCCGATTTTGCGGCGTTGACGGAAACGGCTGACGGAATATCGGGCGGAATACCCATTGAACGCGCCGTTTTGTTAAGACTGTTCAGTCTGTCGCGCTTTTTCTGCCTATCAAGCCGTTTGCGCGCCTCGTCGACCTGAAGCAGAATCGAAGACTTGTTCACCGAGAACTCGTCCGCGAGCCTTGACGCGTAAATCTCGCGCTCAATCGCTCCGTCCGCCGACGCCAGAACGTTTACGGCTGCCTTTAAAAAGCTCAGCTTTCCGTCGTCTGTTCCGACGTCGAATTTTTCGCGCTCGGCAAGCATCTTGTATTCGATATCGTTCGCGGCGCCGTCTATCAGGCTTTTAAACCGCTCGCGCCCGTGGTTTTTTATAATCTCGTCGGGGTCCTTGCCGCCCGACAGCTTTAACACCTTGACCTTAAGCCCTGCCCCGGACAAAATCGGAATAGCCCTGCGGACTGCTTTCTGACCTGCTTCATCGGAATCGTAGGACAGGATTATCTCCTTTGCGTATCTTGCCAGAAGCTGCGCCTGCTCGCTTGTAAGAGCCGTGCCGAGGCCCGCGACAGAGTTCGTAAAGCCCGCCTGATGCAGGGCAATGACATCCATGTAGCCCTCCGCAAGAATAAGCCTGCCGTCCTCAAGGCTGTTTTTCGCGTAGTTGAGGGCGAACAGCTCGCGGCTCTTTTTGTAGACAAGCGTGTCGGACGTATTTATGTATTTCGGCTTTGAATCGTCGAGCACGCGCCCGCCGAAGGCTATTACGCCGCCCCTGATGTCTATTATGGGAACCATAACACGGTGGCGGAAATTGTCGAAATAGCTTGTTTTGCCGTTTTTTTCGCTTTTTCTTACAAGATTTGCCTCAATAAGCTCCGCTTCGGTGTAGCCGCTTTGACTGAGATGGTCAAGAAGCGGCGTCCAGCCGTTCGGAGCGTAGCCCAGACCGAAACGGCGGATGGTCTGCATTGTAAGCCCTCTGTTGAGAAGGTAATCGAGCGCCGCCCTGCCCCTTTCGCCGAGCAGCTCGGAATGGTAAAACCTTGCGGCCTCGCGGTTTGCGGAAAGTATTCTGCCGCGCCGCCTTGAAAGAGTGTCGTCATAGCCGTCCTCGGGCATATTCAGTCCGAACTTCCGGGCAAGGCTTTTTACGGCGTCTATGTAATCAAGGTTTTCAATGCGGCAGACAAATGTAATAACAGAGCCGCCCGCGCCGCAGCCGAAGCAGTAAAAGGAATTGTTCTCGGGATAAACATTAAAGGAAGGCGTTTTTTCGCTGTGAAACGGGCAGAGACCGACGTAAGTTTTGCTGCTGCGTTTAAGGTTTACATAGGGCGATACGACGCTGACAATATCCGCTCTTTCGCGGAGCTCCAGCAAAAAATCCTCGTTTAACGACATAATACCACCTTAGTACATCCATGATTCGGGGACAAAAAGAGCCTCGAAAGTGTTTACCGCGAACCTGTCGGACATACCCGCGATATAGTCGCAGGCGGCGCGCTCGACGCCGCTTTCAAGGCTTATCCGCTTATACAAATCGGGCAGCTTGTCCGGATTGTTTACAAAATAAAAATACAGCCACTTAATAAGGTCGACAGCCTTTGTTTCCTCGCCCTTGCAGACGGTGTTCGTATAAACCCTGTCGAACATGAAGCTGTGAAGCTCATCGAAGGCTTCTTTGATATCGGGCGAAAGTGAAACCGTTGAGGAGCTGTTTTCTATGGCGGACACAACAAGCGTGTTGATACGTTTTGACTTTGAATATCCCAAAGCGTCGCGCAGGCTTTTAGGTATATCCTCCTCACGCATTACGCCCGCCCGGCAGGCGTCGTCTATGTCGTGATTTATATAGGCAATAACGTCTGCAAGCCTTACAACCCTGCCCTCCAGCGTTTCAGCCTCGTCGCCGCAGGTGTGCCGCTCGATGCCGTTGCGGACCTCGAAGGTAAGATTCAGCCCCGCGCCCTCCTTTTCAAGATAATCGACGACGCGAAGGCTTTGCGTGTAGTGCTTGAAGCCCCCGGGGCAGACGGAATCGAGCGCGCGCTCACCGGCGTGGCCGAAGGGAGTATGACCGAGGTCGTGACCGAGCGCTATTGCCTCGGTTAAATCCTGATTCAGCCGGAGCCCCACGGAAACAGTGCGCGCAATCTGGGCAACTTCAAGCGTGTGCGTAAGGCGTGTGCGGTAATGGTCGCCCTCGGGCGACAGAAAAACCTGCGTTTTATGCTTCAGCCTGCGGAAGGAGCTTGAGTGGATTATTCTGTCTCTGTCACGCTGGAACACTGTGCGTAAGGGGCATTCCTCCTCATAGCGCAGCCGTCCCCTGCTTTCGTCGGCAAAGGCGGCGGCAGGCGACAGGAGCATATGCTCGGCGGCGCAGCTTTTTTTTCTGACAGTGTCCATTTCTCCACCCTCCCGCAGGGCACAGGGACACGGCGTGCCGTGTCCGAAATGCGGAACGGTCAAGACCGTTCCCTACGATGTATTGTCAAAACATGACTGAATACCTTTATTGCGGACGTCGTCCCCTGCTATAATAAATATACGATGGTTTTTCAGGTTGTCCTGCAAAATCGGGCGAATTATTTTATATTTCTTGGTTTAAATCGAATTGCGAATAAACAACGCCCGAATATTCGCATTTAAGCTTTCCAAGGCTCACGTCAGCCAGCTTCTTCTCAAACTCATTCGTACGCGAACACGGAAGCCTGAATGTAAGCGTTACGCCGTCCGCAAATTCCGTATCGTCAATAAAGCCCTCGCACCCGGAGATAAGCGACGACAGCCGCCCGTAAATAGCATAGTCGGCTGAAAGCTTTAAAACGTCGCAGGGACGCATGGCGACAATCCCGCCTGCCGAAAGCGCGAGCTTTGCCGCGTGAGAATATGCCCTTACAAGCCCGCCCGTTCCGAGCAATACGCCCCCGAAATATCTTGTAACGACAACGGCGCAGTCTGTCACGTTCTCCTTTAACAGCACGTCAAGCACCGGCACACCCGCCGTGCCCTGCGGCTCGCCGTCGTCGGAATATCGTCTTGTCTGACCGTCGCGCAGAACATAGGCGTAGACATTGTGCGTGGCGTCCCAATGCTTTGCCTTAATCCCGTTTATAAAGTCCGTCGCCTCGTCCTGCGTCGCGACAGGCTTAATGTAGCCGATAAAGCGAGAACGCTTTTCGGTAAATTCACCGGATGCCGCCGCCCTTACTGTTCTGTATTCGGTCATTTTCAGCCATTCCTTCCATGTGCGATGCGGTAGGGGCGCACATGCGTGTGCGCCCTCTCTTGTGGTGTTTATCGGGCGAATACACAGGTGCGCCCCTACTTCTCATTGAAGTATAAACCGTATATTAAGAAATAGCAAACGTGTCGTCGAGGGCGCCGACCCTACAATAAAGGCATTCAGTCATGTTTTGACGATACAGGGCAGGAAACGGTCTTGACCGTTCCGCAAAGTTTTACGAAGCTCCGGACAAGGCGCGCCGTTCAAAAACCACAGAAAAAGCAGGGAACAACGGGTTGTTCCCTGCAAGGCGGTTTAAGTGTGCTGTGTTAATTGCTGAAACCGAAAAGGCGTAAGATGAAGAAGATAATCTTCTGCCACCACGCGAGCGTGACGGTAATTATTACTGTTGCAACCGCCTCGTCGTTTTCTTCCGATGTGGCGGTGATTACCGCGATACCGACCTTTTTACAGGTTATGACACCCTTGTCTGTTACCGATATTATTGACTCGTCGGAGGACTTCCATGTAACCTTCTTGTTTGTAGGCGACTTGGGGTTGAATTCAAGATATTTGCTTAAGTCGTACGACTTTGAGTAGGTAACCTCCTGCGTTTCTCCGAGAGTGAATTTAAGCCCCAAAACGGCTATGGAACCCGTTCCGGACAGAGTTACCTTGATTGTGTCCGTATAGCCTCCGTTTTTTGTCGTAACGGTAAGTATCGTTACGCCGTCACTTAACGGTACAAGCTCGTTGTTGTTGTTCCAGTAGGCCACGTTTTCGTTGCTTGACGAGATAATGATGTCGTCCATTGTCGCGGTGGCGTTTGACGGAAGCAGCTTTACGGCGAAGTCAAGCCTGCCCTCGTTCGCTTTCCATGTGATTGCGTTCAGGTTCGTGACGATGAACGGTATGCCGTCGTTTGCTGTGAACGAATACCATTGAACTCCCTTTATTTCGTCGCTTATTTTGATGTTTACCATATTAAAAACGGTAGACGGATAGGCTACCGAGTATATCTTAAGCAAAACAGTATCGGTACCGCTCGTAAGCTTTTTGGGGATAAGGTAATAGCACTTGGCTGTCGTATCGTATTCGACGTTGAGATATGTGTTGTCGTAATCAAATGCCACGGCGTCGTAGGGCGCGTCGGCGGGAGTGGTGACGTATGTAATCCTGTATTTCGTGGTTGAGCCTGTCGAATAATAAGCGGTAACAGTCGGCGCGGCAAGGTTGCCCGTAAATTCCACCGCGGTGACTTTTGAGCCGGATGACGGACCGTTAACGGTAATTGCGCAGGTCGCGGTTTTGAGGTTGTCGGAGGATATGGCGGTTATTGTTACTTCTCCGCCCGAAACTCCGGTGACCTTGCCTGTTTTATCGACGGCGGCGACAGTCTTGTCGCTTGAGAACCATCTGACAAATGTATTAGTAGGGGTATTCGCACCGAAAACGGATGTAAGCTGGATGAACTCGCCGATATTAACCGTTCCCTGACCGGGGCTGACGGAAAAAGTTTGAACAGGCGTTACAACCTCTGCTCCGTAAAGATTTGAAAATGCAAAAGCGTTGTCGTTGGCGTACTTGTAGGCGGCAGTATTAAGGTAGCCGGAAACTACAAAGCCGCTTATAAGCTGGTAAGCGGAGGCGGCATATGTAAAGCCGAACGCGTGAGCGCCTATTGTGACAACACCCTTCGGTACGGTAATAGCTTTGAGTGCCGCGCAGTTATAAAAGGCGTCGGCGCAAATCTCGGTGATATCGGGAACGGCGGCATCGCCCGTTAATCCCTCAAACGCAAGGAAGTTTACAGCCGAAAGGAGAGTGCAGTTTTTGAAAGCGTTGGACTCGATTTTTTGAACCGTGGCGGCAATGTTGACGGTTTTGAGGTTTGCAAGACCGGTAGTGCCGTCAAAAGCGTTTGCGGCTATCGCAACTACTGGCTTTCCCCTGTAAACGCTCGGTACGGTAACTGTTTCGGCTGACGTGTCGCAATATGTAACCGTCGCCTCGGTGTCGGTTTCGGTGTAGCTCCAGTTAACTGTGCCATCCTCTGCCGCTGTTTCTTTGTCGTCCTCAACGACGAAATCCCTGACGATAAAATCTTCATCGGAAGTTTCGAGCGCTTCGAGCGCGAATGCCGCCGGCATTGACAAAACGGAAAAAATCATTATGAGCGCCAGCAGTAATGACAAAGCAATATTTACTTTTTTGTTCATCGCTAAAACTCCTTTATTTTAATTGACTATAAACGTATTAATTATTATAAATCAAATATTTTGCATTTGCAACATTTTTCTGCAAAAAAGACTTAAGATTTGATTAATAAACTGTAAACGGATAATTTAATTATGCTTTGATTGGATTATTCCGCAGATTATTCAAGTCCTTACAATCTGAGCCGCTTTGCACAGTGAGGTTATGTAATCGTCATATTTCCTGTCAACCGCAAGCTTTTTTGCGGCGTTATAAAGCTCGTCCTCCGAACGTCCGCTTTTTAAGTTGCCGCTCAATCCCTCAAGCTGACGCTCAATTTCATCATCTGTCGGCTTCAGTTCGTCCCCGGCAAGACGGTTTTTGAGCAGAAGTACGCCGTTATTCAGGTAATAGGAGTAAAACTGCGAAAGACCTATGCTTTTTATGCCGACGGCGTTTGCCTTTTGCGAATTCTCGTCGTTGTAGACAACAGCCTTTTTGTAAAGCGCCTCATAGGAGATGTCGCTGTATATTCCGTGTTCACGGCAGAGGACAAGCTGTATCTTTGCCTTTACACATTCCTCGAGCGAAAGCTCAAAAAGCTCCTGCCCGGGCGTGGTGCCGTTAAAATCCATTGTCCAGAAGCCTTCCGAATATTCGCATGAGAACTCGCTAATATAGCTGTTCATAACATCGGCGCGCAGCCTGTTTTTGAAATATTCAAGCTCGTTTTTTGTTATGGTTTCGCCGTTTACATAGGCTACGGGCGACGAGCCGCCGCCGTTAATGATGTCCGCGTCGTATTCGGCGCAGGAAAAAAGCAATATGGAAAAAGACAGCGCAAGCAATGTTAATATAACGGCTTTTTTAATCATTTCTTAAATTGGTCTGTCAGCCAGTCCCACGCGTGCAGCAGTCCGCCGCTCACAATTCTGTAAAGACCGCGCAGCGCGTGCTGAATAACGGTAAATATATTCAGATGCTCGTACTCGCCCTCAACGCCGTCGCCCTCGTAGCAGCCGATGTTGTGCATGCCCGTTAAAGCGTTGCCGTAAAAGTCGCGTTCGCCCATATCCTCCTCAACCTGAACGCCCGCGCCTATGCAGGGCGAGCAGGACTTAAGCATGAAGCTGTTTTTGTCGGTCAGGTCTGTTCCCGCAAACTGAGGCAATGCGAAAAACGAATTTCTGTCCCTTAAGGTCGGCAATGAGTCGTAATAGCAGTTGTTTGATATCGCATAATTATAGTCCTTGTTAAGCTTAACCTTTTCGCCGGGTATAAGACAAAAAATGTTGTTCTGTATGCTTGTCTCGTCGTAACGCGTAAAGTTGTAGGTGCTTCCGTTTATAATGGTGTTGTTATAAAATTTAAAGTTATGCTCCGGCTTGCCGACATAGCTCCCGCAATTGGCTCCCAAATTGTCGTTTACCGACAGGCAGTAACGCACGGTGTTGTTGTAATGGTCGTCGGCGTCGTACGGGCAGTTCCACATAAACCTTACGTTGTCGTGGGAGTAAATATACTGGTATGTGCTGTTGTCGGTATGGTCGTCAAAATCGACCGCCATGCCGTCAAGCACATTCTTCGCCCCCGCTATCTCGCAGTTTTCGACAAGCGCGTTTGTCACGCCCCATGTCCAAACCGGCGCGGTGTAGTAGACTCCCACGCTCTGGCAGGCGTTTATTATGCTTGAATTGCGAAGAATTATAGTATCGGTCTGCGCCATTATAAAAGCGTCGTCGTAAAGGTCGTGAATGCTGCAGTTCTCAACTACAATGTTTTTGTTGTAGGGCGCTTCGGGAGTGTTCGGAAAATTACCTGCCGTAAAAATGCCGTAGCCGCAGTTGTAAATCTCGCAGCCGTCAATTGTTATATTCTCGGCGTGAGCGCCGTTTACGTCCGCCCCTCCCATGATTCTCAAAGCCGCGCGGCTGCCGGAACGGTATGTATCGGACGGGTAGTTCTTGATATCGTGAAGTACGACGTTTTTAACAGTTACATCTCTTACGGTGGTGTTGCGGAAGCTTATTAAAATGCCGGTGCCCTCCGCCGTCGTTATCTCAACGTCTGAAACAGTCCAGCCGGAAACGTCCGATAAAAGGATTACGGGCTCGTCGGCGACTGTGGAGGTGAGTATCGGTGCCACGCCCTCGCCGTAAGAGCCTATTGTGACGGGATTTTCGGCTGTGCCGCCGCCCTTTGCCCTGAAGTTGCCGTAAAATATGTCCCCGGCCCTGAAAAGCAGGCTGTCGCCGGGAGCATAAGTGATTGAGGAGGCTTTCTGAATAGTTTTAAATGCCCGCTCCTCGCTAAGCCCGTCGTTTGAATCGTCGCCGTTCGTGCCGACGTAATAGGTTTTGGCTTCGGAGGCAAAGACGGGCATCACCGGAAACGCGGAAAACAGCAGGAAAGCGCACAAAGCGACACAGGCAAGCTTTTTGCAGGTTTTCACATTAATCCCTCCTTTTGATAGCGGTAATATATTAACATATCGGAATGAATAAATCAATAAAATTCGGTATGCGCGCTTTACAAAAGCAGTAAATAGGTGTATCCTTTTTGCGTCAACAATTTTTTGAAAGGAAGTTCCTGAAATTCCGGAACGATGGTGAAAAAATGAAAACTGAGCTACATTATTACGACGTTTTTCCGAAGGTAATACCGGCGGACACGGAGAGCGAGATAACTATTAAGCCGCTCGGAGCGCACACAGCCTTTCTTCCCGATTACGAGTATCACATAATCATAAGCCCGCTTGAATTCGGCACGCCCTACGACTACCCCGAAACAAGCCTGTTTGAGGAGTATTACATAAAGCCCTGCGCCGACGGCTGTTTAAGGCTTCGCCATAGGTTTGTATCGGAGCAGCAGCATTTTATTAAAATAAATCTTCCCGAGGGCTCGCGCGACAGGCAGGTAAGGCTTTCGGTTTACTCGGTATTTCCCGACCTTATCGGCAGATATCCGTTTGTCGGCGACCTGCACATGCACACAATGCGTTCCGACGGAAGGCAGTCGCCCGCCGTCGTCGCCGCCAATTACAGAAAGCACGGCTATGATTTTCTCGCCATTACCGACCACCGCAGGTATTACCCCTCGCTTGAGGCTATAAACGCGTATAAGGACGTTAAAACGGAGTTCTGCCTTGTGACGGGCGAGGAGGTGCATATGCCCAAGGGCGACGCGAAGCATAAAAACGACGTTCATATCGTCAATTTCGGCGGAGGCTACAGCGTAAACGCTCTTGTCGAAGGCTCCGACCATGTAAATGAAGTCGGCGGGGAGCGCGAGCTTCGCTCCTTTTACGGTGTTGACTGCCCCGACATCATTTCACAGGACGAGTTCCGCGCGCAGGTTGACGCGCTTGCCGACACGCTGTGCATACCAGACGGTGTTTCAAAATTTGCTTACGCCTGCTGCGTCTGGGTGTTCAATCACATTAAAAAGAGCGGCGGACTCGGCATATTCTGCCACCCGTACTGGATATCAAACGTATTTCAGGTTCCCGAGGCGCTCACTGACTTCATGTTCGAGCATAAGCCCTTCGACGCCTTTGAGGTGCTGGGCGGCGAAAGCTATTACGAGCAGAACGGCTTTCAGGCAATAAAATACTACGAGCAAAAGGCAAAGGGAAACGCAGTTCCCATTGTCGGCAGCACCGACAGCCACAGCTCCGTAAACAACGCAAACGGCTTTATCGCGTCAACTGTAGTATTCGCGCCCGAAAACACGCGCGAGTCGTTAATTTCGTCAATCAAGGACTTTTACTCCGTGGCGGTCGACACGATAAGCGACGAGTTCCGCATGGTCGGAGACCTGCGGCTTGTAAAATACGCGACATTCCTTTATCAGGAGTTTATGCCGCTCCACGACGAGCTTTGCTTTGAGGAGGGCAGGCTGATGAAGGATTACGCCTGCGGCGACGAAAGTGCGGCGGCCGCTCTCGCGTTTATTAACGGAAGGATGAAAAAGCAAAGGGAAAAATATTTTAAATTTTAACAGCTTTTATACTTAGTCATATTAAATTTCGTCGAAATAAAACGAAGCCGGTAAAACACGCGATAAGCGTTTTTTACCGGCTTCGAAAAAAATATATTGATTTATCGGATTTATTTGATATTCGATATTTTTTCGATACAGCTTTTACACACACGCTTGCCGTTATAATCGACAATATTGTCCGCAGAATCGCAGAAGATGCAGCACGGCTCATACTTTTTAAGTATAATCTTGTCATCCTCCACAAATATCTCGACCGCATCCTCATTGTCCTCAAGGTCGAACATGCGCCTTAACTCCTTTGGCAGAACAATTCTTCCCACATGGTCTATTCTTCTTACTATTCCTAAAGACTTCATTTTTTCACCTTCTCTCTTATTTGACAACAATATACCATATTCTTACAAATATGTCAACGCTTTTTACATATTTTTTTATAAATTTTTACATATGTTGTTGTTTCTAATAAAGAATGACACAAAATGTTGAAAAATGACGTTTTACGGTGTTTTTTTCATCTGACAACAGGATTTTGCCAATATGCAAAAAAGCATCACTTGCTGTTGTAGCTTTTGAACTACTTTGAGCGAACGATTTTTTACGTTTTGTACAAACGTACAAAAGTTGTCAAAAAAAGCCTGTTTTTCAAATATATTCTTGAATATCTTACCGAAACAGGATAAAATAAATTAAGGGTATTAATTAAATTACATTTTGGAGGTAAATACCATGTCAGTCAAAGTTGCAATTAACGGTTTCGGACGTATCGGGCGCCTTGCGTTCCGTCAGATGTTCTCGGCTGCGGGCTATGAGGTTGTGGCAATCAACGACCTTACCGACCCCAAGATGCTTGCGCATCTTCTCAAGTACGACTCATCTCAGGGCAGATACGACGGTCACACCGTCACCGCGGGCGAAGACTCCATAACGGTAGACGGCAAGGAGATCAAGATATACAAGAATCCCAATCCCGCCGAGCTTCCGTGGGGCGAGATAGGCGTTGACGTCGTTCTCGAGTGCACCGGCTTCTTCACCACCAAGGCAAAAGCGCAGGCGCACATCGACGCCGGCGCGAAGAAGGTTGTTATTTCCGCTCCCGCCGACAAGGAGACAAAGACGGTAGTTTTCTCCGTCAATGAAAACACCCTGACACCCGACGACAAGATTATTTCCGCCGCTTCCTGCACCACCAACTGCCTTGCCCCCATGGCATACGCGCTCAACAAATATGCTCCCATTCAGAGCGGCATCATGTCAACAATCCATGCCTACACGGGCGACCAGATGGTTCTTGACGGTCCTCACAGAAAGGGCGATTTAAGAAGGGCGCGCGCCGCGGCTGTTAACATCGTACCGAATTCAACGGGCGCCGCAAAGGCGATAGGGCTTGTTATTCCCGAGCTTAACGGCAAGCTTATCGGCTCCGCTCAGAGAGTTCCCGTTCCGACAGGCTCCACCACAATCCTCGTTTCCGTTGTCAAGGGCGAAAACATCACGGTCGAAAGCATCAACGCGGCCATGAAGGCGGCTTCATCCGAGTCCTTCGGCTATACCGAGGACGAGATTGTTTCCTCCGACATCATCGGCATTACCTACGGCTCCCTGTTCGACGCCACGCAGACAATGGTTCTGCCTCTCGGCGACGGTCTTTATCAGGTTCAGACGGTAGCGTGGTATGACAACGAAAACTCATACACAAGCCAGATGGTAAGAACAATCAAATACTTCGCGGAGCTTAAATAATTACTTTACTAATTCAAACGCCCCGACAGGCTTTACTGTCGGGGCGTTTATTATTATATTGAAAATCAATAAGCAGGGAACGGATTTATCCGTTCTGAAACTCAAGCGTTGATACAAACCCTTTTTCAAGATATGCGCGAAATTGTCAAAGAAGCGCTGAAAAGATTCTGGGCAAAGCTTGATAAGATTCTTCGCTTCGCTCAGAATGACAGGGTTTTTAATCCTCTCTATGTCATCCTGAGGCGCAACGCGCCGAAGGATCTTATGGCATAAAGCTTTTGACAGCTTGCGGAACGGTCAAGACCGTTTCCTACGTTATTTTTTCATTGCTTATGAAAGCAACATGCAGGGAAATTGTTTTGACAGTTCAGCAAGGTCTTGTGAAGCTTCTGATACGGCGCGCCGCGTCCCTACGCGAAGATTTTTTCGGGATTTATTCGGAACGCATAAATGCGTTCCCTGCTTTGGGTAAACGTTACTATAAAACCCACCGTTTCCGGGCAAAGACTCTACCGGCGTTCTATCAGCTTTATAAGCTCCTCGGTGCATAAGGAGCCGGCGAAGCTGCTGCTTGAAACGGCCTCCTCGTTTTCGGTAAACAGGGAGTGCCAGTTATTGTCGGTAAGGATATAGCCTATCTGGTCGTTTGTCAAACCGAACACAAGGAGCTTTCGGCTTCCGACAAGAGTATTTATCGCGGGATAATCCCACGCCTTGCCCGTCCAGTTTTCGTGCGAGTATTCAGCCGCCGTAGCCTCGCCGTAGAATATTTCCGGAGCCGCCTCGCCCGGCATTATGGCTACGGCAATCGTATTGCCAAGCGTCATGTAGCCAATCTCTGTTACTATGCAATGCTTGCGACCGCTTCGCAGAACCTTGTGGGGTAGCAGCCCGCATTTGCTGGCAAGCATGAGGATTTTATTCTCAACAGGAAGAATGAATTCCCTGAATCTGATGTTAAGCGAGGGCGAAACCGCGTTTTCGTCCGTGATGGAGCAGGCAAGCCTTCCGAGTTCTTTTCCTAAGCCCGCGATACGTTTCGCGTAGTTGCCGCCGAACCTCTGCACAAGCTCCCCGTCGGGAACGATACTGTCGCTTTCCGACGAGATTGCCAGCTCCGCGCCCTGAATCATTATGAAGTTCGCGCCCGCCGTCTCGTTTATATACTTCTCCATGTAATACGGGTAATCGCCCGTGACAAGCGTTCCCGCGGCGCCGTTGCCCACGCAGTGGAGGGCGCAGTTCATTATCCATGTTTCGGCCGTTTCTTCGTCGTCCGGCACAAAGCGGAGGCGGTGAAGCCCGGTGTCAAAGACCTGCGGGTCGCGTTTGTCCCTGCTGAGGCCGTTAAGGCTCGTGCTGCCGTAATAAAGCGTTCCGGCTTCCATCGACGACACAGCTTCAAGCATTGTGTCAATCGTTTTTGTGAACAGATTCTCCATATATTCCGGGTTTTTGCCGTTTTTCGTTTCAACGCCGCGAAGATTTCTCAACGGGTTGTTGAAAAACGCGTCAAGAATGTAGCCGTTCAGCCCGAAGGTATCAACACAGCTGTGCTGGTGAAGCGTGGAAACGTTGACGCTTTCGATTCCCGTTATGCCCGCGCTTTGCGCCGCCGCGGCAAAGTACTCGCGGACAACACGCACGTCGCTGTTCGCGAAGCCGTAGGCGTCAAGTACGCAGAAGATGTTTATTCCGCTGCCGTCTGAAACGGCAATGGTACGAACGCGCTGGTCGTCGAGAATCTCCGTGGCAACCTTTCTTTTTACGGAAAGCGAGCCGCCGACAAAATGGTTTCCGTCAAGCTCGTTTCCCGTCTGAAGTGAGGCGCTCGAATAGCCCAGAAGCCATTTGTCGCCCGACGGCGCATCAGCGGAGCCTGTGAAAAAGTTCTTTGTCCTGTAATCCTTCACCTTCTCGTATCCGGGACCGGGTATTAAGCGCATCACGGTGCCGACAACGGCGTTTAAAGCCTTGCCAAGAACGGTGTAGGTTATCTGCTGCGCGCGCGAGTCGACATTCCGGCCGGCATAAGCCGTAACGCCGCAGGCGCCGAGCAGCACGGAAACCGTAAGTATAACCGCTGTTATTCTATTTTTCATGTTAAAAGACCTCCTGTTCATATACAAAAAATATATCGTCAGGTAAGGAAAAAGTCAAGAGCGTAAAGCCCTTGACTTGTATGTTACAGCATAATCTTTATGACAATTTTCGTCACGTCGCACCCGCCGTCGGCCTGAATACACGGCATGTGCGCGTCCCCGGGCAGCAGCAGAACAAAATAACCGGCGGGAAGAACAACGTCGAGCATGCTGCCGCCGCTGTAAAAGGCGATGTCGCCTCCGCCTGAAAAGCTTTCGGACTCCTCCTTAAGACTGTCGGGCGGCGACCAGCCGATAAGCTCCGTTCCGCTTATAACTGCCTGAAGGTCGGCGTATTTTCTGTGAGCCTCAAACTGCGCGCCCTCACGCGGCTTTGTTTTGTAGCTGCTGACATTAGCAAACACCTTATCGCCGTCGAGCTCATATCTCCCCGGCTCGCCGGGATTTTTGTAAAAGGAGTTAACAAACTCCCCCGCTTTGTCGAGACCGTCGAGAACGGAAGCGTAAAGTCCTATGTTTTCGATTTTGTCAATTATCATTTTTGTCTTCCTCCGTTTTTTCGGTTTCCGGCTCATTATCCCCGCCGTCCTTTTCTTCCTCCACCGCCGTTTCTTCGGCGTGCCTTGAAACGTACGTTTCGCCGTCATAGTAGTAATCGACGCCCTCGACAGGCTTCGGGTTCTTCGTGTACTTTTTCAGCTTGACGGTAAGCAGAACGGCGCATACTGTTACAACAAGCACGGAGAGGAGCTGCGACACGCGAAAGGGGCCGATATACAGGCTGTCTGTCCGCAGTCCCTCAACAAGCGCGCGCTCAAGACCGTACCACACTCCGTAGCAAAGAAAAATCTGGCCGCTGAATTTTCTGTATCTGCGGCAGATGATGTACAGAACAAGCACCCCGAGAAGGCACCAGAGCGATTCGTAAAGAAACGTGGGGTGGACGTACGCCTTGTTCGACACGGTTCCCGGCTCGACGGATATGCCCTGCTCTATAAAGCTTGCCTGATTTCTTATTATATAGCTTTGCACCTTTGTGCTCCACATACCCCACGGAAGGTCGGTGTTGACTCCGAACGCCTCCTGGTTTGTGAAGTTGCCCCATCTGCCTATCCCCTGACCTATAAGGAGGCTCATGCCGGCGCAGTCGAGCAGGTTTAAAAAATTCAGCTTTCTGACGCGGCAGGTTATATACGCCGCGATAAGCCCGCCTATTATGCCTCCGTAAATCGCGAGCCCGCCGTTCCATACCTTTAACATTTCAGCAGGATTATTGATGTAATACTCCCACTCGAAAATGCAGTAATAAAGACGCGCGCCGATTATTCCGCCGATTGTTCCGTAAATCAGCACGTCTACCATCTTGTCAAGGTTCATTTTCCATGTGTATGCTATTCTGCCGCCGAAAAGCGCGGCAAGAATAAAGCCGAACGCTATAATAGCGCCGTACCATCTTATGGTGAAATCGTGACCGAACAGCGTAAACTCGGCAAGCACCTGGCTCACCCTGAAAACGTGGTCTGTTCCCTTGAAGAATACCTCGGTGTACTCCATTTTTATTCCCCCTTAAGCGGCATTATGACGGAGAGCGCGGAGTTGTCGTCGCAGAGCACCTCTTTCAGATTTTCGTTTACGTCGTCGACCGTAAGACCTGCGCAAATCTCGATTTCCTCAAACAGCCCGTCGCCGTTTAAGTATGCGTCAACAAGGTTTTGCGCTATCTCCTCAACGTCGTCGTACATCATTACAAGCCTGCCGTAAAGCTTTCTGCGCGCACGTTCGAATTCCTTTTCGCCGATGCCCCTTTGCTTGAATTTTTGCACCTCAGCGCGGATTTCCTCCGCCGCCTTTCCGGGATTGTTTGAATCTCCGCCGAAAAACGAGCAGGCAAAGCCGAAGCCCGTAAAATACTCGTTTGAAAAGCCCGTGTTAATAAGCCCTTCCTCGAGCATTCTCTTATAAAGAGGCGAGGATTTTCCGGCTATGACGTCGTGGATTATCTCGACGCAGACTGTTTCCTTCAGGCTTCTTTCGGGAGTTTTTATGTCCTCCTTGAAGCCGAGCATAAATCGCGGAACGTTGACGGGAAGCTTTTCTTCGATATATCTGCATACAGGGGTTGCCGGCTCGCGGATAAACTCCCTGTTTGCGGGCTTGCCGCCAGCTTTTTTAAGCACCCTGTCGGCAACCTCAAGGACGTCCTCGAGCGTCGCGCTGCCCGCTACTGCAAGCAGCATATTGTTTAGGTCGTAAAAGTTCCTGTAGCAGCCGTATAGCGTTTCGGCTGTTATTTCGGCTATCGACTCGACTGTGCCGGCTATGTCAACCTTAACGGGATGCTCGTGATAAAGCGCGCCGAGCAGGTTGAACATCACCTCCCAGCCCGCGACGTCCTTGTACATCCTGATTTCCTGACCTATTATCCCCTGCTCCTTTTTTACCGTTTCCTCCGTAAAATAAGGCGACTGCACAAAGTCAAGGAGTATTTCAAGATTCTGCCTGAAATTATCGGAGCATGTGAAAATGTATGCCGTGCGGTCGAAGCTTGTAAAGGCGTTTGCCTCGGCGCCCGTCTTTGCGAAGCGCTCGAACGCGTCGATGTCCTCGCTTTCAAACAGCTTGTGCTCCAGAAAATGAGCTGTGCCGTTCGGTATCTCTCTGTAAACGCCGTTTTCCTCGATTTTTGTATCTATCGAGCCGTATTTTGTCGCGAAAACGGCGTGCGTGCAGGCATAGTCGGGCTTGCACATGACAAGAATCGTAAGACCTGACGGGTGCTTTATCTCATAATAGCTTTCGCCGAGCTTTTCGTTTTTTATCGTGTTAACCTTCATTGCCGCCGGCCTCCGTTCCTGTGAGCATGAATACTGTATCGAGCGTTATTTTTCTTGCGGCGTCCGCCACCTCGTCAAAGGTGACGGCGTTAAACTCCGCCGCCCGCTCCTCCGGGGTTTTGAGCTTTTCGTCAAGCAGCTGCGCCGAATACCAAGCGCAGATGTCGTCGGGCGAATCGCCGTAAGCGCGCAGCGTTTCGTTAAGCGACAAAAGCGACGCCTTCAGCGTTTCCTCTTTAAAGTCGCCCGACTTCATGGCGTCAAGCTGCTCAAGTATAGCATTCCTTGCCTTTTCCTCATTCTTTGTTTCTATTCCGCTTTGCACAATCATAATGCCCTTTTCCCTGATAAGACGGGAGCTGCAGTAGTAGCACAGGCTCATTTTTTCCCTTACGTTTAAGAACAGCTTTGAATAAATGCCGCCGCCGAAAATATCGGACATTACTGTCATTGCCGAGGTGTAGTCCTCCTTTGCCCCCATGCCCGTTCTGAAGCCCATTACAAGCTTGCCCTGCTTGACGGGCTGTTCCTCGCTGAAATAATTTACCTTTTCAGCTTTTTTTATGAATTTCGTTGTGATTTTTGACGGGCTGCGTTCGATTCCCGTGAACCTGTCGACAAGCATTTTTTCGATTTCGGCCGTATCGCTGCTGCCCACCGCCACAATTCTGATAACTGCTGTTTTCAGCACGCTCTGCCACGCGTCGTAAACCCTTTCGGGCGTCAGGCTTTCGATTTCGGCAAGCGTTCCGTAACGGTTTTTACCGAAGGCTTCTTCACCGCACATAAGCTCTACACACTTCTGCTGCGCGTATATGCGCTTGTCGTCGAGCTCGCTCATCATCCTCTCGGCAAGCAGACGCTTTTCTATGTCTACGTCGGCTTTCGTGAACATTCCGTTTTCAAGCTTCGGGTCAAAAAAAAGGTCGAAAAGAAGGCCGACGGCAGCTTCTGCCACGCTTCCGCCGTCGAGCGCGAACCTGTCGTCGATGGCTCCTACGCTCATTTTGATAAGCTGAGCCTCGCCGAGCTTTTCAACTCCCGCCTGAAGCGTAGCGCCGTAAAGCTCGTCGAGGTAACCGTTTAACGACGTAAAATCGGGATATTTCCTGCACGAACGGCGCAGGATAAAGGGAAGCACCGCCTTTGCGGCGATATCTCCGTCAAGCGGCATTGCCATTGTTATGTGTGCCTTGCCTGTTTTGAACCTGTTCGCGGTAACAAAGCAGACGTCTGCTCCCTCGGCTATTCTTACCTGTTTAACTTCATTCATTTAAAACGGCGCTGCCGCGCCCTAATCCCGCCCTTCCGAATATTATACTTTTTATATTGACTGCCGGACAATGACAAAGCCCGTCAATACCGGCAAATAAAACCGCTTTCCGATTGTCCGATTTGTTCAGTGAACAATATTATACAATGCGCGTGTTTCAAATTCAAGGAAAACTGTGGTTTTGCCGTTATTTTTTGTTAAATGCGTCGAAAAATCGTGATAAAAAAACTGTTGACAAAACGGACCGACTATAATATAATATACAAGCTTTGCAAGCGGTATATGGCGGCATAGCTCAGTTGGCTAGAGCATTCGGTTCATACCCGGAGTGTCGTTGGTTCAAATCCAACTGCCGCTACCAAGCCGGCCCGGTGGTCAAGCGGTCAAGACACCGCCCTTTCACGGCGGNNTTCGATTCTCGTCCGGGTCACCACCCCGCCGCAGTAACCCTGCGGCTTTTTCCGCATTTTCGGACGCATAGCTCAGCCGGTCAGAGCGTTCGCTTCACACGCGAGAGGTCCTCGGTTCGAGCCCGAGTGTGTCCACCAGTCAAAAGCCTTGAAACGTTTCATAATAACGCTTTCGGGGCTTTTTATATATAATGATTATGATATTATGTCAAAAAATGCTTCGGATATACAAAGCTCAGGTACCGAAAACAGTTGACAAATCAAAAACACTGCAATATAATATTGAAAGTCGCTTTAACGCGTGGGCAGCCTGTCGAAAAGGTTAAGCATATGAGTAACTATTCCGATGTTTTATGAAAGATCCTTCGGCGCACTGCGCCTCAGGATGACGGTATCGTTGTCATTCTGAGTGCAGCTAAGAATCTTTGATCCCTCGGCGCACTGCGCCTCAGGATGACAGTATTGTTGTCATTCTGAGCACAGCGAAGAATCTTTCACAGCATCCTAAACAGGCCTGCCGTACAACGGTGGCTAATGCGCCGATGTGGCGAAATTGGCAGACGCAAGGGACTTAAAATCCCTCGCTGGCAACAGCGTACCGGTTCAAGTCCGGTCATCGGCACCAGCTCCGGGTCTTTGTATATCATCGGCCCGGGGCTTTAAAATCGAACAGTATCCGCCCGTGGCGCAGTTGGATAACGCAGCAGATTCCGATTCTGAAGAACGGGGATTCGAATTCCTCCGGGCGGGCCAATTCAGATAAGAGATGATATTGAAAAGATAATAGATAATAGTTGTTCCGTAGTTTCACGGCGCTGTTTGTACTGTTATCTATTCTCTATTATCTCTTATTTATTATCTCTTATCTATTATCTCAAAAAAAGCTTGCCCCGCCGGAATCCGGCAGGGCTTAAATTTACGTTTTTTACGTTATCACTCGGCTTATTCTTCCTCGGCTGCCGCCTTTTTCGCTTCCTCAATAACCTTTTGCTGGATGTTCGCGGGAGCGTCCTCGTAGCGCGCGAAATCGAATGAGAAATATCCTCTGCCCGCGGTCACGGAGCGGAGAACGGTGGAGAAGTCGCCCATTTCCGCCATCGGAACCTCGGCTACAAGCTCCTGCATTTTCGGCTCGTCGGACGGCCCCATGCCGAGCACCCTGCCGCGGCGCTTTGTTATGTCGCCCATGATATCACCGAGATTTTCGTCGGGCATGTATGCCTTTAACGTACCGATAGGCTCCAATATAGTCGGGGCGGCTTCGTTAATGGCAGCCTTGAACGCAAGCTGTGCCGCCGTTTTGAACGCCATTTCCGAGGAGTCGACGGGGTGATAGGAGCCGAAGTAAAGCGCCGCCTTGATGCCGACCATCGGATAACCCGCTATAAGTCCCTTTGCTATGCACTCCCTGAGACCCTTTTCGACCGCGGGGAAGTAGTTTTTGGGAACGGCTCCGCCCACAACCTCGTCGGAGGTGAACACAAAGTCCTCCTCGCCCGAATACGGCTCGAAGCGGATGTAAACGTCGCCGAACTGACCGTGACCGCCGGTCTGCTTCTTGTGGCGTCCCTGCTTTTCGACTGTTTTGCGGATTGTTTCGCGGTACGCTACCTTGGGAACGGAGAGGTCGACCTCAACGCCGAACTTTGACTTGAGCTTTGAAAGCACGACGTCAAGGTGCTGTTCGCCGAGACCTGATAATATCTGCTCACGCGTTTCCTTGTTTACTTCAAATTTAATTGTGGGATCCTCCTCCATAAGCCTTGTGAGTCCGGATGCCACCTTTTCCTCCTCGCCCTTTTTGCGGACTTTAACCGCCATTGAAAGGCAGGGAGCGGGGAAGCTGACGCCGGCAAGCTCGACGATGTCCTTCGGACTGCAGATAGTGTCGCCCGTTACGACGCCCGAAAGCTTTGTTACAACACCGATATCGCCCGCGGGGATAACGGAGGCGTCCTCCTGCCTGCCGCCCCTCGGAATAATGATTTTGCCCATGCGCTCGCTTTCGCCGGTACGCACGCAGTATGCCGGCTCGTCTGCCGTAATCTTGCCGGAAACAACCTTGAAGAATGACATTTTGCCGACGAACGGGTCTGCCACTGTCTTGAAGCAGATTGCGGCAAGAGTGCCGTTTTCGTCGCATTTGACGTCGCCCTCGCCCGCGTAATCGGCGGCGCCGGGCGCAAACTCGGCTATGCCGTCAAGGAGAAGGTCAACGGCGTCTGTCATGTAGCCGGAGCAGGCAAATACGGGGTAAATTATTCCGTCGGCAACGCCGGAGGAAAGACCTTTTTTAATCTCCTCGGCTGTAAACTCCTCGCCCTCGAAAAACTTTTCCATAAGCTCCTCGTCGGCGTTGGCTATCGCCTCGTTGAAGATATCCCTCATTTCGGAGATTCTCGCGTCGTCTGGGACCGCTATCTCCGCCGCCTTGCCGTTTGCGTATGTGTACGCCTTGTTTGTGGCAAGGTTGACGTATGCCTTAACGGCGTCGCCCTCCATATAGGGGACGACGACGGGGCAGAGCTCCGTTTCATGTACCGACTTCAAAGCGTCGAAGGTTTTGTAAAAATCGGCGTTTTCGGCGTCGCAGCGCGTGACGGCGAACATCTTTGATATGCCTCTCTGCTTTGCCGCGCGGAAAGCCTTTTCGGCGCCGACGTCGTAGCCGGCTCCCGCTGCAGCGACTATAAGCAGACACTCGGCGGCGCGCACGCCCTCGCTTAAGCCGCCCGCGAAGTCGAAAAGACCGGGAGTGTCGATGATGTTTATTTTCGTATCCTTCCACTCAAGCGGCGCTATTGCCGTTGAAACGGAAGCCTTGCGTCTTTTTTCCTCGGCGTCATAGTCGAGCACCGTGTTGCTGTCGGCTACCCTGCCGAGCCTTTCGGTTGCCTTTGCGAGATAAAGCATTGCCTCGGCAAGAGTTGTTTTGCCCCTGCCTCCGTGACCTCCCAAGGCGATGTTTCTGATATTTTTCGCGTTGTAGACCTTCAAAAGTATTTCCTCCTTGATTTTTCCGTTTAATAAATTCCGCAAAACGGCAAATAATTTACTGATAACAACTCACATTATCTTTAGGATTATATCATACCGTTTGGCTTATTTCAACCAAATTTTTTACTTATTGTATTTTTTGTTATATTGGTAATATTTGCGTTGGCTAACTCGATTATAGGTGATATAATTAAGTGTAACGAAAGGGATTGACGCCATGATACGATTACTTATAAAGCTATTCACCGACGGCGAGGCGGATACGGCAAGGCTGCGCACGCGCTGCGGTGTGCTGAGCGGCTCTGTGGGCATCGTTCTGAACATACTGCTTTTCATATTAAAGATGATTGCCGGTTCCATGACGGGAAGCATTGCTGTTAAAGCCGACGCTTTCAACAATCTTTCCGACGCGGCGGCGTCCTTTGTAAACGTGTTCGGCTTCAAGCTCGCGGGGCGTCCGGCAGACGACGAGCATCCGTTCGGGCACGGCAGGCTTGAGTATATCTGCGCGATGATAGTAACGTTTCTGATTTTTTTCATGGGCTACGAGCTTGCGTCGTCGTCGTTTTTTAAGATTGTCAATCCCGAGCCGGTCACGTTCAGCCTGCCTTCGGCTGCTATTCTTGCGGCCACTATTCTCGGCAAGCTGTGGCTTGCGCTTTTTAACAGGCGGCTCGGGAAAAAGATTGATTCCCCCGCCATCTCCGCGGCGGCCGCCGACAGCGTCGGCGACATGGCGGCTACTGCCGCGACGCTCGTTTCGCTTATCCTTTCAAGGTACACGGAGCTGCCGCTTGACGGCGTGTTCGGTCTGGGTGTCGCCGTTTTCATCTTTGTCGCCGGCGTGAAAATTTTCAAAAGCGCGTCAAGCCCCCTCCTCGGTCAGCCGCCGCAAAAGGAAACCGTCGAAAAGCTCCAGAACAAAATACTTGCGTACGACGGGATAATCGGCGTACATGACCTTATGGTGCACAATTACGGACCCGGACAGCTTTTCGGAAGCGCGCATGCCGAGGTGCCGTCCACGGGCAACATAATGGAGATGCACGATACGATAGACCTTATAGAGCAGGAGATAAAGCGCGAATTCGGGATGATGTTCGTAATTCATCTTGACCCGATAACTGTCGACGACGAGCATATCGACGGGCTGAGGGAAAAAACACTTGAAATCATCCGCAGCATAGACGAAGAACTGTTGATTCACGATTTCAGGGTTGTGGAGGGCGTGACGCACACAAACCTTATTTTTGACCTCGTTACGCCGCACAAATACAAGTATAAGCCGTCGGAGCTTGTCCGAATGGTTGAGGACGGGCTTGCGGGGCTTGACAAAACATATTACGCGGTTATTACCGTAGAGGAAAGCTATGTGTAAACCTGTCGGGAGCATTTGTTAATTTCCCACAAAATGTGTCCGCTATTTTTGTCTGATATTTTGACATTATTTAGCGGCTTTTTCACAAATAAGCTTGCAAACAACAGAAGATAACAGTACAATATATATGCTGCGAATATGTTAAGCGGAGGTTGTGAAATGTCTGAAAAGGAAGATTTCAGCAATATACCGTTCGGGCCGCTCGGTATAATAGCGCTGCCCGGATGCGAGGAGCTTGCGCGCAAAATCGACAACTACCTTGTAAGCTGGCGCGCGGAGCGCGACAGCGAGCATAAAAACAGCATAGCGTTTTTCGGCTATATGAGAGACAGCTACCTTATGAATATCGATTTTCCGCGTTTCGGCACGGGCGAGGGCAAGGCTGTCATCCACAATTCCGTCAGGGGATACGACATTTACATCGTGTGCGATATGTTCAATCACGGCGTCAAGTTCAAAATGTACGGCGAATGGGTTACAATGTGTCCCGACGCGCATTACGCAAACCTCAAAAGGGCAATAAGCGCCATAGGCGGCAAGGCAAGGCGCATCACCGTTATCATGCCCATGCTTTACGAGGGCAGGCAGCATAAGCGTTCAAGCCGCGAGTCGCTTGACTGCGCCGATTTTCTTCAGGAGCTATGCAACCGCATGGGCGTCGACAATGTCATCACCTTCGACGCTCACGACGCAAGGGTGCAAAACGCAATACCGCTTTCCGGCTTTGAAAACGTTCAGCCCGTTTACCAGATGATAAAGGCGCTCGTTAACAACGTCAGCGACTTAAACATAGACAAGAACCATCTTATGGTCATATCCCCCGACGAGGGCGGTATGTCGCGCTGCATCTATTACGCGACTGTTCTCGGCATCGAGCTCGGCATGTTCTACAAACGCCGCGACTTCTCCGTCATCGTGAACGGCCGGAACCCCATAATAGCTCACGAGTTTCTCGGCGCCAACGTCGAGGGCAAGGACGTGATTATTGTCGATGACATGATTTCGTCCGGCGACTCCATGATTGAGGTGGCGCGCAAGCTCAAGGAGCTCAAGGCAAAACGGATTTTCATATGCTCTGCCTTCGGGCTGTTCTGCAACGGTCTCGACACCTTCGACAACGCTTACGAAACGCGCCTTATTGACAGGGTTTTCACGACAAACCTTGTTTACCGCACGCCGGAGCTCAGGGAGCGCGAGTGGTATACGGAGGTCGATATGTCAAAGTATGTCTCGCTTATTATTGACACCTTAAACCACGATACGTCAATAAGCAAGCTCCTTGACCCTTCGGACAGAATAAACGCCCTGCTTGAAAAGAAAGGGTACAGGTAGCAGGCAGCTCCGCGTATGCCGGATTTTTATAATACTATAACGGAACGGTCTTGACCGTTCCGTAATGTTATATGCAGCTAATAGCAGAAATATGAAATCACACCTTGATAACGCTGTCCTTATATTTTTCGCAAAGTATCATAACAAGACATATGGGGAGCAAAATATAATTGTCCGGGCGCTGTTCGTACCTGACGGTAAATTCGCACGGCTCAAGCGTTCTGCCCGACAGCAGTTCTATGATGCGGTGAACGCTTACCACCGCCTGCTTTTCGCCTATGCTCGACGCCGAAACGCAGCTTCCCGAACCCATTCCGTAGGTTGTCAGCGGCAGCCCGTTCTTCGCCGCAAACCGCGCTGCGGCGTGATTCCCCGACTCCGAAACAACCGCGAGCTTATCGCAGGGAGCAAACGAGGGCTGAAAAACCGCGGCGTCGTTTTTGAAAATCAGTATGGTTTTGTCGGCGTTGCATATATCAAGCCTGTCCGTTTCAAAAACCGCGAATTCCGGCGAAACATGGCTGTATTCCGAGATACAGCCGCTTTTTAAGTACAGCGCACCCCCGTTTTCGGACAGAGAGCGGCAGAGCGGCAGGGTTAACGCCGCGTTATCGGGACTTCCGAAAAGTATGATTTTATTCATTGTCACCGCGCCGTTTCGTTTTTTGTCGGGCATGCAAACCGAAGATATATGTTATTATTCGTGTATTGCGCCGGATTAATCATTGCTTGACTTTTTTTGCGGCAGGCTATATAATATAATTCTAAATTTGTTCAGCGAAAAGAGGACATTTTTTATGGCAAACTACATGTTTACATCCGAATCGGTCACGGGAGGTCATCCCGATAAGATATGCGACCAGATATCCGACGCCATACTCGACGAAATCCTTAAGCACGACAAATACGCCAGAGTTGCCTGCGAAACCTGCTGCACAACAGGCATGGTGCTTGTCATGGGCGAAATATCCACCTCATGCTACGTTGATATTCCGAAGCTTGTGCGCTCGGTCGTCTGCGACATCGGCTACACAAGCGACGAAGCAGGCTTCGACGGTAACACCTGCGCCGTTATTTCCGCAATCGACGAACAGTCGCCCGACATCAGCATGGGCGTCAGTAAGTCTTTCGAGCTGCGCGGCGGCAACGACGACGAATATAACCTGAACGGCGCGGGCGACCAGGGCATGATGTTCGGCTTCGCCTGCGACGAAACACCCGAGCTCATGCCTATGGCTCATATTTTTGCACGCAGGCTTACAAACAGGCTCACAGAGGCGCGAAAGGGAGGCATACTGCCGTTTCTCCGTCCCGACGGAAAGGCGCAGGTTACGGTTGAATACGGCGATAACAACAGGCCGAAAAGAATCGACGCTATTGTCGTTTCCGCACAGCACAGCGACGCGGTTACTATCGACGAGCTGAGAGCAGCCGTCTTGGAGCATATTATTAAGCCCGTTATTCCGTCGGAGCTTATTGACGAAAACACAAAATATTTTATTAATCCGACGGGGCGCTTTGTAATCGGCGGGCCGCACGGCGACAGCGGGCTTACGGGGCGCAAGATAATTGCCGATACATACGGTGGCTTCGCGCGTCACGGAGGCGGCGCTTTTTCCGGCAAGGACCCGACAAAGGTAGACCGCTCCGCGTCTTATGCCGCCCGCCATATAGCAAAGAACATCGTCGCCGCTGGTTTAGCGTCGAAATGTGAGGTTCAGGTGGCGTACGCCATAGGCGTGGCTCATCCCGTATCCTTTTACGTCGATACGTTCGGCACCGAAAAAGCACCGCGTGAAAAAATAGAATCTGCGGCGAGGGAGCTTTTTGACATGCGTCCCGCCGCGATAATAGCGCGTTTTGACCTGCGCAGGCCTATTTACAAAGACCTTGCCGCGCGCGGTCATTTAGGGCGCGCCGACGTCGACCTGCCGTGGGAGCGCACCGACATGACGGACAAGCTGCTCTCGGCTGTGAGGTAAATATGGACTGGACGGAAATACTTATAGAGGTCGCCGCCCGCTACGCCGAAGCGGCGGGAGATATAGCGCAGATGGCGTCGTCCGGCGGCATATACGTCGAGGATTACAGCAACCTTGAGCAGGAGGCTCTTGAGATAGCGCGGATTGACCTCATTGACGAGGAGCTTTTGAAAAAAGACAGGACAAAGGCTGTTATTCATGTTTATATTTCCCCCGAGGAAAACCCCGCCGAAGCCGTAAGCTTTCTTTCCGAGCGTTATACGGCGGCAGGAATTACCCATACCGTCAGCACAAGGATTTGCAGAAACGAGGATTGGGAGAACAACTGGAAGCAGTACTTCAAGCCCCTGCCGATAGGCGAAAGGCTTTTAATACGCCCGCTGTGGGTAGACGATTACGACGCGGGCGGCAGAATCGTGCTGAATATGGAGCCGGGCGTTTCCTTCGGTACGGGCACACACGAAACAACGCGCCTTTGCCTTGAGGCAATCGAAAGGCAGCTCGGCGGAAAAGGACAGGCGAGCTTTCTTGATATCGGCTGCGGAAGCGGAATTCTCTCCGTCGCGGCTCTGCTGCTCGGAGCCGAACGCGCGGTGGCCGTGGACATAGACAGCCTTGCGGTTAAAATTGCAAGGGAAAACGGCACGGCAAACGGTTTTTCGGAGCCGCGGTACACCGTATTAAACGGCAATCTTACCGACAGGGTAACGGGCAGGTTCGACATTGTCGCGGCAAACATTGTCGCCGACGCTATTGTCGCTCTGTCAAAGGACATAAAGAGCTTTTTAAAGCCTTCGGGAGTGTTTATCGCGTCGGGCATAATTGACCTCCGCGAAAACGACGTACTCGCGGCTTTTTCCGAAAACGGTCTTGAGGTTTCGGAGAGGCGCGGGCAGGGCGGCTGGCTCTGCTTTGTAACGAAGCAAAAGGAATAAGCTATGCCATTAGACGGTTTTTTTCTTCATTTTTTAACAGACGAACTTAACAGAACTCTTACAGGCAGCCGTGTCGATAAGGTGCACCAGCCTTCAAAGGACGAGCTGCTTTTGCAGCTTAGGTCAAGAAACGGGGCTTACAGGCTTCTGCTTTCCGCTTCGGCAAACTGTCCGCGAGTTCATATAACTGAAAACGCGCCCGAAAACCCGCCGAATCCTCCTATGTTCTGCATGCTGATGCGAAAGCATTTAAACGCTGCCGTCGTGTCAAATATCAGCCAGTCGGAGCTTGACAGGATAATGTTCATAGACTTCAACGCGACAAACGAGATAGGCGACAGGGTAACGCTTCGCCTTTGCGTTGAAATAATGCATAAGCACAGCAACATCATTCTGACAAACGGCGACGGGGTAATAATCGACGCCGTCAGGCGCGTCGATATGACGCAGTCGTCATACAGGCAGGTGCTGCCGTCGCTTTCGTATGTGCCTCCTCCCGCTCAGGGCAAGCTCGACCTCCGCGCCGTTACGCCAGACCATGCTGTGCTGCGCGTCCTTTCAACGCCCGAAAAGCCGCTCTCCTCTTCCCTGCTCTCAGCCGTTCAGGGCGCGTCTCCCTTGATTTGCAGGGAAATCGCCGAAAAGGTATGCGGAGGAGACGCAATAACGGGGAGCCTTACGTCATCGCAGCAGGAAAAGCTTAAAGCAGAGCTTGAAGCGCTTCGCGACATGCTTTTAAACGGCGGCGGTCAGCCCTATATTTTGACCGATAAAAACGGCAAGCCTACAGATTTTTCCTTTACGTATATAACGCAGTACGGCTTTTCCGTTATGCCAAAGAAAGCCGAAAGCTTTTCAAAGCTTCTTGACGGCTTTTATTTCGAGCGCGACAGGTTTGACAGAACAAGGCAGCGCGCCGACGACATTTTAAAAGTGCTGGCAAACGCCGTTACACGGATATCAAAAAAGCTCAGCCTGCAAAAAGCGGAGCTTGAAAAGTGCGGCGAAAAGGAAACGCTTCGCGTAAAGGCGGAGCTTATTAACGCCAACCTTTCAAGCCTCACGAAGGGCGCCGTTTTTTACGAGCTGCCGAATTATTACGACGAGATGAAACCGCTGCGGATTGCCGCCGACCCTACGCTCACTCCCGCCGCAAACGCGCAGAGGTACTACAAGGAATACCGCAAGGCAAAAACGGCGGAGCGCATGCTCACCGGTTTAATCGAGAGCGGCGAACAGGAGCTTATATACCTCGAAACTGTTGCCGACCTTTTGTCGCGCGCCGACACGCACGCGGAGCTTGATGCCATACGCGCCGAGCTTGAGGACGCCGGATACCTGAAGCATAAGCGAAAAAACGACCAAAAAAGGCAAAAGCCGCTGCCGCCGATTGAGTACATGTCTTCCGACGGTTTCAGGATTTTTGTCGGCAGGAACAACACTCAAAACGACGCTTTGTCGTTAAAGCTTGCAAAGGGCGGCGACCTCTGGCTGCACACGCAGAAGATACCCGGCTCGCATGTCATCATAGAGTCGCAGGGCAGGGATATCCCTCCCGGAACAATCGAGGAGGCGGCGATGCTGGCGGCATATCACAGCAGGGCAAGGGAATCGTCGCAGGTACCTGTCGATTACACCTTGGCAAAAAACCTGAAAAAACCGCAGGGAGCACGCCCGGGCAAGGTTATTTACCACGTTTACAGCACAATAACATTAACGCCGGACAGGGAGACGGTGCGAAAGCTGTCTTTGCAAAAATAGAGCTGTTTTAATTGTCCTGACGTAGGGACACAGCACGCCGTGTCCGAATTTTCATTAACACTTGCGGAACGGTCAAGACCGTTCCCTACAAAATTCGTCGATTCTTTCTCCTTCGGGCACACACACAGGTGCGCCCCTACCTCAAAAAACAAAAAAAACTTCGGAGGCTGCCCCTTTGCGGGACAGCCCCTTTTGCCGTTGAGATTATGAACTTACTGGATTGAATCGTCGCTTCCCGTGTCGGCAAGAACCGCGTTTTCTCTGAACAACAGGGAAAGGCACCATATTCCGGCGAGCGCGACAAGCGTATAGATTATACGGCTGACCACAGCACCCTGACCGCCAAAAATCCATGCGACGATATCGAACTGAAACAGTCCGATGCTGCCCCAGTTGAGCGCGCCGATAACGACTAAGATCAGAGATATTTTGTCAAGCATTAATTTCAACTCCTTATCTGCTTCTCGTGTATAGTATTTACACGCTGTTTGCGTTTATTCAGTAAAAAAAACGGAAAAAATTAATTTGTAAACAAGATTTCGGTCAGTCGCATAAAATATCTCCGCTTTGCTCAAAACCTTTGCAATATAGCCCGATAAAAACGGTCCGGGACACATTTCGATAAAAAAGGCTTGTAATTGCATCATTCATACTATATAATTATTTCATTGTGTATTCTAAAAAGGAGTTGAAAATAATGGATCCTATAAAGGTTGATTTTTCCGGCAGGGGCGGCGAAAGCAAAAAAACCATCGTTATCCCGCCCGAAAGGGCACCGCTGAAGGTCTTTCTTTCCGTAATTCTTTCAGTCGTTACGGGCGCCGTCGCATATTATTTTATGCTTCCGCCCATAAACCTCAAGGCGATAGAGTTTTACTATTACGCGGGCCTTGTTATTTTGTCGTTTATTGTTTATCTTGCCATGCTGTCCGCCGCCATTCAAAAGCCCGAATACATGGCTTATGTCAAGAGCAGGTCAAAAATCCCCTTGGTGCTTGTACTTGTATTGGTCGTTATCGCCGGAGCGGGATATGTGGTCGGCAGCCAGTTGTTCAGGTCAAAGAGCTACAGCCGGATTATAGATGTCGAAACGCAAAATCAGTTCACAATAGAGGAGCCGGACTTCAACACCGTTCCGCGGCTCGACGAATCCGCGTCAGCCAATCTCGCAAACCGCGCTTTAAGCGACCTTGCCGATTTGGGTTACGTTTCCCAGTTCACCATCTTTCCGAGCTACCCGCAGATAAACTATAAGGGCACGCCCGTCAGGGTGGCGTCGCTTCAGTACGCCAACATCATCAAATGGCTTACAAACAAGGACGACGGTCTCCCCGGATATATCATAGTTAATGTTTCAAAGGAAAGCACCGAGTTTGTTTCGCTTGAAAAAAGCATGAAATATTCGCTTGCCGACCATTTCGGAAGGCATGTAAAGCGCGTTATCCGCTTTGCGTATCCCGGCTATATTTTTAACACTCCCACGTTTGAAATCGACGAAAGCGGCAACCCCTACTGGATTTGTCCGAGAGTCGATAAAACAATCGGTCTTTTCGGCGGTCGCGACATTGTGGGTATCGTTCTTGTCGACGCCGTAACGGGAAAATGCATATACTATGATATCGAAACGGTACGAAGCGACAATTCACTCGCATGGATGGACAGGGTTTATAACTCCGACATAATAATCGAGCAGTTCGACTACTACGGAAAATACCAGAAGGGCTTCTGGAACTCCATCCTCAGCCAGGAAGGGTGCGTCGAAACAACCGAAGGCTACAACTACATCGCGCAGAGCGATGACGTGTGGCTTTACACGGGCGTTACGTCTGTTACGAACGACCAGTCTATAACCGGCTTTGTCCTCGTTAATCAAAGAACAAAGCAGACGATATTTTACAGCGTAAACGGAGCAAAGGAATTAACCGCAAAAACCTCGGCCGAGGGTCTTGTTCAGCAATACAAATATGTCGCCACATTCCCGCTGCTCTTGAACATCGGCGGCGAGCCGACATACTTCATGTCGCTTAAGGACGCGAGCGACATCGTCCAGATGTACTCGATGATTAACGTCCGCCAGTACAACAAGATAAAGGCGGTCGGCGACACGCTTTCCGAATGCCTCGACGCCTACATCAGCAGTCTTGAAAAAGAGGGCCTGACGGTGGACGGAGAGATAGAGATACCCGACGAAATCGAACCCGACGACGGGCAAAACGGCGAAACCGATAACTCAACCGTTTTGACGGGTATTGTTACGGATATCCGCTCGGCTGTCATAGGCGGTAACACGACTTATTTTATCAGGCTTTCGGGCGGCGACGTTTATTACTCCATCTCGGCAGCCGACAGCACCGACGCCGTCATACTGAGCGTTGGCGACAATGTAACGCTGAAGTTTATCAAGTCCGACAAGCCTATTATAGAGCTTATGTCGCTTTCACTCGCCGCGGAGGAAGTTTCAACAGTTCCGGCAACTGAAGCAGAAACCACAACCGCTCCCGCCGCTCAATAAAAATCTTGCTTTTTGTCACAGGGAACGACCGCCGGTCGTTCCCTGTTTTTATGCCGGTTCTGGCACCCGGCAAATAACAGAAGGCAACATATTGTCCTCCCCTTTTTCATATTATCAAGGGGAGGCTTGTTTATGCTCGACAAAATCATGGGCGTCGCCGGCGCTTTCCTGTGGGGGCCGCCGATGCTTTCTCTGTTCGTCGGCACAGGTTTTATTTTTACCGTCCGCAGCGGTTTCTTTCAGGTGCGTCACATAAAAAAATGGCTGTATGACACTCTGTTTCCGGCTCTGCGCGACAGCGAGCTGCGCAGAAGCAGAGGAAGAAGGTCGATTTCACAGTATCAGGCGCTAAACGCCGCTCTTGCCGCCTGCATGGGTACGGGCAACATTGTCGGCGTCGCGACGGCTATATGCGCCGGAGGGCCGGGGGCCGTTTTCTGGATGTGCCTCTCCGCTTTTCTGGGAATGATGACAAGCTGCGCGGAAAGCACTTTAGGCATAATGTACCGCCGGAAAAACATAAACGGATACTGGATAGGCGGTGCCATGACATACATAGGCAGCGGCCTCGGCATGAAAAAAACGGCAAAGCTGTACGCCCTGCTGCTCGCACTGTCGTCGTTCGGAATAGGGAACATGACGCAGGCTAATTCCGTCGCCTCCGTCCTGTCGGGCAGATACTCCGTTTCGCCGTATCTGACGGGCGCCGTTATGACAGTTGTCTGCGCGGCGGTTATTATAGGAGGAATAAAGCGGATAGCGGGGGTGTCCGAACGGATTGTTCCCTTTATGTCAGTCCTGTTTATCTGTTCCTCGCTTGTCGTCATAATTTTTAATTATAAAAAAATACCGGGCGTGGCAGCGCTTATTATGAAAGAGGCGTTCTGCTTTAAATCAGCCGCCGCCGGAGCAGCGGGCTACGGGATATCTAAGGCGGCAAGATACGGTATAGCGCGGGGAGTTTTCTCAAACGAAGCCGGGCTCGGCACCTCGGCGATTATTCACGCCGCAGCGGAGGTTGACCGTCCCGCCGAGCAGGGCATGTGGGCTATTCTTGAGGTTTTTCTTGACACTATCGTAATGTGCACCGTAACGTCCTTTGTTATTCTGTCCTCGGGCGTATGGCAAAGCGGAACGTCCCTCGACGGTGCCGAGCTTTTCGGAGCCGCGTTCTCGTCAGTGCTCGGGCGGGCAGGCGACGTTATACTCTCAGTTACAATATCGCTGCTGGCGTTCGCGTCGCTTACAGGCTGGTCGTATTACGGCGAGCGAAGCACGGAATACTTACTCGGTCTGCGTGCCGTGCCCTATTACCGCGTATTATTTATAGCCGCGATATTTCTCGGCAGCGTCACGGGGCTTGAAACAGTCTGGAACCTTGCGGATATCCTCAACTGCCTTATGGCGATTCCGAACCTCGCGGCTATATTGATGCTGTCGGGAGAGGCGCTCCACGAGCTGAAAAAAATATAAATTTTATTTATGTAGCATAACGCTCGCCGCCGGTTTTTGGGGGCGGCGTGTCTTTATTATTACACAATTATTTTTGGTTTCAGTGTTAAAAATTTTTCCGAAAATATTTGAATATTTAAATTATGTGTTATAATGGATTAAGTATTTCGGCGGCAAAAAAATGCAAAATCCAAGATGATGCTATTAATTTTCGCAGGGAACGGTCTTGACCGTTCCGCAAGGTTTTGGGAAGCTTCAGGCGGACACGGCGCGCCGTGTCCCTACGTCAGGGCAATACCCGGTTGTTTATCCGTGTCTGCGCATCAGGCAACTATAAACGTCTTTGAAGGGGGATTATTTGTGGTAAATTTTGAAAAGATTGAAGACAATTATGCTTTAACCGGTCAGGGCAGGGATTTTCTATATAACAGGAAGGGCGCGCGCTTTCGCTCGCTCTCGTCGCCCGTGAAGTCCGGGGTTTACACAATAGGGCTTGAGTTTTTCGACGGCGCGCCGAATTTTGCCGTCGTAAGGGTCAACGGCAGGCAGGCGGCGGGCGTGGCGGGCTGCACCTGCTGCAATACGGGAAAAGTTCGCAGGAGTGCTTTCCTCTATACTCCGGGCGGAGACGAAGACCTGACCGAAATAAACATAGATGTTTACGGTCTGCCCGGCATACGGCGTGTTTTTATGACGGAGGGCAGGGACGAGCAGATAATTCTTGACGCAAAGGCAGACAGGGTAACGCCTTCACAGGTAAAATCCCCCTTAAAGCTGCAAAGACCCTTGCAGCTTATCATGTCTGTCGGCGCGGATTCCCCCTCGAACACGCCCGAAGACCTTGAAAAGGCGCTCGAAAACATGCGCGAACAGCTTCCGTACGCGAAAAGCATGGGCTTCGGCGGGTTTGAAAGCTATGTCAAGTGGAACTTTATAGAATACGAGCGCGGCGTTTACGACTGGAGCTATTACGACGCGGTTATAGAGCTTGCCTCCGAATTCGGCATGAAGTGGTTTCCGCTTATAATCGGCGGCTCCGCCTACGCGCTTCCCGAATGGTTCCGCGAGGAGGTCCCGGGGTTTCGGGGCTTTATATGCCTTGAGCACGGAATCGAAAACAATGTGCCGACGATTTTCAACGAGCATCAGACGCCGTACATAGTAAATTACCTGCACGAATTCGGCAGACACTACGAGGGCAACAAAAACGTCTACGGCGTGCGGCTGGGACCGACGGGGAACTACGGCGAAAGCCAGTACCCGGCGTCGGGCAACTGGGGTTACAAGGGGCAGACCGAGCATATACACATAGGTTGGTGGGCAGACGGCGACGACGCGAATGCAAGCTTCTCAAAGTGGCTTAGAGAAAAATACTTGACCACCGAAAAGCTTTCAGAGGCGTGGGGCGAAGAAATATCTTCTTTTAAGGAGGTTTCGACGTTTCTTCCCTATCAGACCTCGTCGCTTCGCAAAAGGAAGGATTTTGTTGACTGGTATATGAAGGAAATGACCGACTGGTGCAACCGCTGGGCTGTATGGATGAGGGACGAGCTGAAATCCCACGACATTTACCAGTCTGCCGGCGGTTGGGGCTTCTGCGAGGCGGGCACGGATTTCACCGACCAGACCGTCGGCATGGTAGCCGTGGGCGGCGGTATCCGCGCCACGAACGAGGATGAAAGCTATGAGCTGAATTTTGCCATTACGAGAATGCTTTCAAGCGCGGCAAGGTTTTATAAGGTTCCTTTCGGCTCCGAGCCCGCGGGCTACGGCACGGCAAGGGGAATTGTCAACAGGCTTTATAACATCATCGTCAACAACGGCGAGCATCTGTTTTATTACGGCGGCAACTTCCATTGCTGCGACGAAAGCGAGGCACTCTGGTGCAAATACGCGCCGCTCCTTGACGAGCGTTGCGTGCCTATAACGGATATCGCCGTTTTTTATCCCGACACAATGACGAAAATAACCGATTCCTCAATAAGATGGCTCGACGGTTCCTCGTTCTTCTCGCAGGTGTTTTCGTTAAGAAGAAAAACGGACTACGACTTCTGCTCCGAGCGCATGATTTCAGACGGGGCACTTGAAATAAACGGGTACAAGGCGCTTGTTTTTCTGATGAGGAACCACGACGGCGATTATATTGAAAAGGACGTTCTCGACGTTATAGACAGCTATGTGCGAAACGGCGGCGTTGTTGTCTACCCGCTTTTACGTTCAAACGCGGCAATGGGGCCACGGACGCCCGAGGGCGACACAAGCGTGTTTGAGCGCTGGAGGGCGGGCGACACGGGACGCGGAAAGGTTATTTTTATAAACGCGCTGCGCGAGCCGCTCGACGCCTTCATAGACGACGTTGCGGACACCGTTTCAAAGCTTTCAACTCTGTCGCCGCTCACAAGGGAAATGCTCGACGCCAATAAACCGCGCGGCGTTTATATAAGCGCGCTGAAAAGCGGCAAATTAGTGCTTTATAACGACCTTATGACAAGTGCAACTGTTGAGCTTTCCGGCGGCGTTCAAATAGAAATGGAGCCGATTTCTATTGAAATCGTGTAAATATCGTAGGGGCGCACCTATGTTTGCGCCCGAAGGTTGTTTTCTGAACCCGACTACGGGCGCACACGCAGGTGCGCCCCTACGGAATAATTTGTTAAAATCTAAGTTTACGCATGGTAACGGGGGTTTCCCGCGGGAAGGGAGTTTTATCATATGAAGGAGAGCAGAAGGGTAATAATAGTCGGCGCAAACCAGGGCGCTCTGGCTCTGGCGGAAATGCTCGGAAGATCGGACTTTGACGTGACAGTTTTTGAAAAAAAGCGGCAGGAGGACGTTTCGTATGACTGGCACGACATTATGTCGCCCTCCGCCTTCGGCGCGGCGGGGCTGCCTATGCCGCCCTCCGACTGTTACACAAAAAAGAAGTGCTGGGCGTTTGTTCCACCCGGCAAGAATGATTATATTTATGTCGGCGTCCCCGACGATAATCTTGACATTTCGGTGGAGCGCCGTCCCCTTAATGCGTTTTTGTACGGCAGGGCAAAGGATTTTGCCGACTTTCATTACGGCACCGAGGTCGCTTCACTTATAATTGAAGGATTAGCCGTAAAAGGCATTGAGTTAGCGTCCGGCGAGCGGGTTTCTGCCGATTTGGTGGTGGACGCGAGCGGCGCGCGCTCGGCGCTGCGCGGTTCGCTGCCTCAGGAATTCGGGATACAGCAAACACTCCCCGACAGCGACACTTTTTTCGTCTACCGCGCCTTTTTTGACGTCAACGAAAGCGCCGAGGCACCCCAATACACCAACAAGCTGTATATGAAGCACATGGGCGAACAGGGCGTGGCGTGGTTTATCTTTGACAAAGAAAAAAACAACACCGACGTGCTGATAGGCAGGGTGGGACGGCTTTCGGAGCAGACGCTGAAAGCAGCGCTCGACGACATGCGCGCGGATAATCCCAAGATGGGTAAAACCCTATTAAAGGGCGGACAGATTGACATAATTCCCGTGCGTCAGCCGATTTCAAAAATGGTGGCGGCCGGCTACGCTTTGCTCGGCAACAGCGCGTTTATGACTATTCCCATGATGGGTAGCGGCATGGCGTGCAGCCTGTTAGCGGCAAGATTCCTTGCGGATACGCTTACAAGCCCGCAGGGCGACGCGTTCGGCATCGAAAACCTGTACCGTTATCAGGTACGATACATGAAGGAAATCGGGGCAAGGCATGCGGGCACCGTTCTTATGAAAAACTGGATGCTGTCCGCGCCCTCGGATGTGATAGACTTCTTTATGAGAAAACGCATAATAGGCGAAAAGGAGCTGGGCGCAGGCAACTCGGGACAGGGTGTGACGCTCAGCAAAAGGGACGTTTTTATAAAGGTCGTAAAGGGCTTTTCCCGCCTGCCGGAGCTTTTAAGGCTTAAGACAACAACCGACAGAATAAAGGAGCGCACATCGTTTGCGGCAGGCATACCCGAGGTTTACGATAAAGCCGAGTTTGAAAAGTGGCGGTCGGAATACGACAGTTAAGGGTTAAAATTGCGGACATTGTATGTAATACATTCAAGCGTTTCTGTTAATTACGATATAACAACCTGGCGCAGGGACACGGCGCGCCGTGTCCGAAGCTTTATGAAAATTACGGAACGGTCAAGACAAATCCCCACACGTTGTTTTCCGACAACCTTCGCAGGGAACGGTCTTGACCGTTCCGCGTATCAGGCTTAAAACAGCCCGCAAAGCTATTATATGTTATGATTATTTTTTTAAAAACGGCAACACCGTTTCAAGCGTTTTCTCGCCCTCGTCATAGAGGAAGATATGACCAGAGCCTTCAAACGAAACAAGCTCCATATCGGGCAGCGCACGGCGCATGCGCTCCGTCTGATAGTAGGGCATTGTTTTGTCCGCCGTTCCCCAAACGGTTAAAACGGGCACCTTGCTCTCGCGCGTGCCGTCGTAGCCCTTTCCGGCAAGCGGAAAGTCAAGCAGCGTATGCCGCATGCTTGAAAGCGTGGCGTATATAAAGCCTTTAAACTGAGCGCAGTACGCAAACCTTTCCCTGTAATCGTTCTGCACGTCCTCGCCGCTATAAATCATTTCGGCGGCACAGTTTTTAATAAGCGTTTTGCCTGCAAAGGTTTTGAACAGCAGCTCTCCCATGCCCTTGATTTTTGCAAGCTTCATGTAGAGCGGCACGTCGTACACCATGCCCGCGGGGGCGAGCAGCACAAGCTTTTTAACCTTTTCGGGGTGCTTTGCGGTAAAGGAGGTTGTTATTATCCCGCCCATGGATGTACCGAACAGGAAAAACGGCGAATCGCCTATAACAGCCTTTGTCAGTTCCAGAAGCTGCGAAACGAACAGCTCCGGATTGTATTTGCCCCGTACGCGCTCGGAAAGTCCCCTGCCGAGCAGGTCGTAGCGCAGGACGCGATAGCCGTTTTCTAAAAGCCCCTTTGCGATTTTGTCGTAGATATAGTACGGCGTGGCGTAGCCGTGAACAAGCACGACCCATTCGCCGCCGTCGCCCTCCCTTTTGAAGTGCGTGTTGCCCGACGGCAGACTTATAAACTCGCCGTCAGCAGTTTGCCGTACTTCATCTGTAAGTTCTAAAGCGTCAATTTTGTATTTCATTTCGCCACCTCATTTCATCCCTTAAGATTATAAAACTCCTTCGGGTTGTCATAAAGTATTTTTTTACCGATATCAAGCGCCCTTTCGAGCGTGAGCGTTTTTTCGCGCACCTTTTTCGCAAGCACGCGGGAGATTGTTTCCCTCGCCATTACAAGATGCCCGAAAACCTTTTCGACAACGTAATAGTCGCCGCCGAAGCCGAATATCTTGTTGTCCGGCAGCATTTCGAGCATCTCGTCAAGCGCGTCGAAGGCGAATTTCCGGCTTATAAGATATGTCCAGCACATATTCATACGGACACTGGGCCATACCTTTCCGAGCATTATGGCTTCTCTCACATAGGGGTAGCCCACATGGTAAAGGTCTATTTTTACGTCCTGATTTTTTATGATAAACGGCAGCAGGTTTGCGGGTGACAGCTCCCTGTAATCGTTCCAGTAGCCTGTATGCACGCAGCAGACAAGACCGTTTTTGTGCGCCATCATAAGCTGCGCCGTCAGCACATACTCGTTCAGGGGGTTTCTTCTCGGCAGGCGGAGCGAGGGGTCGGAGAGCAGCCGCGCAAGCGTTGCCCGCGCTTCCTCCTTTGCAGCGCCGTCCATGTAGAACGCCATGAATTTTACTCCGACCGCGCCCTTCTTAGCGGCGTCTTTTATGCGTTTTTCACACGCCGTCAAAACGTCCTCCAGGGTGCGCACAGGCGTTTCACCGCCAAGCCTTTTTTGCACGTCCCCGCCGGTGCAAAGCTCATCGGCGCACCTTAAGGTTTGCAGAATCTGCCCCGAATGATTGTCGTCAAGCGGGCCATCGCAGTTTATGGAGGCTATAATGCCGCAGGTGTCGCGCAGAACGCGGTTGTACAGTCCCTCGGTGTTCGCCCTCCTTACTCTTTCGCTGACTTCATGCACGTTTTCGGCGGTAAGCTGCTTTTCGCCGTAGAACTTTTCCATTGTAATATGCGCGGCGCGGCAGTAGCTTGTGTGCTTCATCTTATTGTAAAACGGCTCGAAGGTTTTCCATTTCCAGTCGATGTCGCCAGGGTTCCAGAGTATTTCAGCCATTGTTTTTTTGTCCATGCCCGCCGTGTAAAGGTCGTGCTGGCAGTAATGCGAAAAAAGAGTAAAGGCGTCGGGCGACTGGCGAAGCCGGCTGCTTTCCGGCGGCAGATGCTCGTGGCAGTCGTAGATGCGCAGCTTCTCAAGCTCGGACACTATTCCCCTTTCAAGCTCGCTTAAGGTCTCAGGATAAAATGACATGGTGCGATACTTCCTTTTTTATACATTTTGGCGTAGGGACACGGCGCGCCGTGTCCGAGGCTTCATAAAACTTTGCAAAACGGTCAGGACCGTTCACCGTGTTCGTTTACTTAAAGAGTGGAACCGCACAAGGCATAGGCATATTTTGCGCGGAACGCATAAATGCGTTCTCTACAAATGTATAAAAAACTTACAGTTCAGAACGTAGGTAACGGATTCATCCGTTCCGTTCAAAGTTTAACTGAATTGCCTTAAGTATACGCACATGAGACCGTTCCCTACTTGCGAAATGTTATCATCATCGCGACTTACAACATGCATCTTACATTGTATTATATCATACGGAAATTACCAGTACAACCGGATTTTTGCATTTGCATTTTAAAATCTTTTATTTTTCCGTTTCATTGACAAACGCGCGGGGCGATTCTATAATTTACATGGATAAAAAAGGCAACAGTCAAGATAAAGCATCGGAAAGGAATAAAAATATGACAAGCAACGAAATGTTCGGCGGCGCTGTGTGGGTTGCGCCTGCAAAAAGCTGTACAGCGCCATACATGCGCAAGGAGTTTACGGCAGGCGGCGTAAAAAAAGCCGAAATAACCATATGCGGGCTCGGCTTTTTCGAGCTGTTCATAAACGGCGAAAGGGTCGGCGACGACCTGCTTGTTCCCGCCAACTCACAGTATGAGTACCGCGATCTGAAAAAGCTCGGGTACCCTATCATGGATACAATCAGCTACAGAATTTACTGCATGAAATACGACGTAACAAGCTACCTCAAAGACGGGAAAAACGCTTTAGGAGTAATACTCGGCAACGGGTGGTACAATCAGTGTCTGAATGAAGACGAGGGCGACGTTACATACGGCAGAATAAAGCTCTGCTTCAGGCTCGACATAGAGAAGTCTGACGGAACACGCGGACAGGTTTTATCCGGCGGCGACATGCTGTGGGCGCAGAGTGAAATAACATATAACAACATATACAAGGGCGAGCGGCACGACTACGCGCTCGAGCGCGACGGTTTTTCAAAAGCGGACTTCGACGCGTCCGGCTTTAAGCCTGTCGAGCTGCTGCCCGCTCCCGAAAGCAATTTCTGCGTTCAGACATGTCCGGCAGACAAGGTTATCCGCACTATCGAGCCGAAGCTGATAAAAGACCTCGGCGATGTCAGCATATACGACGCGGGCGAGGCAATTACGGGCTATGCTCTTGTAACGCCGCTTTCCGACGGCGCGGAGGTTACAGTCCGCTACGCCGACGAGATACTCGACGACTGCACGCTTACATTCCGCTCAACTGGCAGGGAGAGGAAGCTACAGCAGGAGGTTTTCAAAAACACCGCCGCGGGGCGCGGCTATTTCCCGCGCTTTTGCTGGCACGCGTTCCGCTATTTCGAGGTGTCGAACAACGCGCGTCCCGTTGAGGTGCGCGTCATTCACGCCGACTGCCCCGTGACTTCGGACTTTGAAAGCGACAACGAGATTTTAAACTGGCTTTACAAAACCTTCCTGCGCACTCAGCTTGACAACATGCACTGCGGCGTGCCGTCCGACTGTCCGCATATCGAGCGGCTGGGTTACACCGGCGACGGTCAGCTTTGCGCCGAGGCGGCTATGCTGATGCTCGACAGCCGCGAGTTTTACCGCAAATGGCTCTGGGACATCGCCGACTGTCAGGACGTGAACAACGGTCACGTTCAGCACACAGCGCCGTTCATGGGCGGAGGCGGCGGCCCCTCGGGCTGGGGCGGCGCCATAGTCGTTGTGCCTTACATGTTCTACCGCTGCTACGGCGAAAAGGAAATCCTTGAGATATTCCTGCCGAAGATGCTGAAATACTTTGAATACATGCAGAGCCGAAGCGAAAGCTACCTTGTCTGGCGCGAGGAGGAGGGCGGCTGGTGCCTCGGCGACTGGTGCGCTCCCGTCAGATACGAAAAGCCGGAGCCGAACTTTGAAAGCCGCTGTCTGATTTCCGAAACCTACGTCAACACTGCTCTGCTCGTCCGCTTCATGCAGATGGCTGTTGAAATATCCGAAATAATAGGCAGGCCCGAGATGACGGCGCACCTGCCGGAGCTTATCGAAAAGTATAAGCGGGCAATAACAGTCGCCTATTACAGTCCGATGACAAAGGACTTCAACGGCAACATACAGGGCGCGAACAGCTACGCAATTGATATCGGTTTAGGAGGAGAGGAAACGGTAAGAAGCACCGTTATGAAATACGAGAGGATGGGCAGGCTCGACACGGGCATTTTCGCTACCGATATCCTGTCGCGCGTGCTGTTCGAGCACGGCAACGCGCAGCTTGCTTTTGAGCTTATCACGTCAAGGAGCGAAACATCATTCTGGTACATGATGACGCACGGCGCGACGACGCTTTGGGAGGACTGGCAGCCGGAACGCTCCTTAAATCACCCGATGTTCGGCGCGCTGACGAGATATCTTTTCACATATCTTTTGGGCATACGCCAGCGCGAAGGCTCGGCCGGCTTTGAAAAGGTATTGATATCACCATGCCTTGTAAACGGGCTTGACCGCGCGAAGGGACACATAACGACAGTTAATGGTAAGATAGGCGTCTCGTTCGTCAGGACGGAAAAATCCGTCGAGTTTACAGTGGAGCTTGACGAGGGCATAGACGCGGTGTTTGAGTTAAACGGCACGGAAAAAGCGCTGAAAGCGGGGGTTAATGTATTTAAGGCGGAGTTATAAGGAATGCCTTAAACAGTAAAAAAGACATCGGCAGGGGCATGCTCCCGCTGAAAATCACATAATCTTAAATTTTTATAAAAGCCCCTTGACTTTAACCTAAGGTCAAGGTGTACGATTATATCACAAACCGGTTTGGAAGGTGCGGTTATGCTTAGTATTGGTGAGTTTTCAAAGCTTTGTATGGTGACGACCAAAACATTGCGTCATTACGATTCAATCGGTCTGCTGAAACCCAGAGAGTTAAACAACGAAAACGGATACCGCTATTACAGCGTCGGGCAGCTTGGCACGATGCAGAAAATATTGCGGCTGAAGGAGTACGGTTTTTCTCTTGACGAGATTAAGGCGCTGATTGACGCTGATGATGACAGGCTCAGCAATGCGATGAAAGAAAAGCTTGCCGTTCATACGCTGTACTTAGAGCAGGAAAAGCAGAGACTCCAACGATTGAAAAATGATATTGAAGATTTGAGGAAAGGTGATTTTATGAAACAGCAGCTACAAATATCAGTGGTGGAAACCGCTCCCGTTAATATCGCGTCAATCAGGGACACTATTGCCGTAAAGGATTTTTCGGACATTATGCAAAGGCTGTTTTCCTGCGGTCTGCCTTGCGAGGGACCGCCCATAGCAATATACCACAGCCCGGAATTCAACCCCGAATCAACCGATGTGGAGGTCGGATTCCCCACAAGCGTGAAGAGCGGGCAAACGCGGATGCTTGAAGGCGGTTTGTGTGTAAAGGGCGTGCATTACGGAGATTATTCTCTGCTGCACGAAAGCTACATGGCCATGGGTAAATGGATTGAGGAAAACGGCTATGAGATTGTAAATCCGCCCTATGAAAAGTATATCAACGACCCCGATAACACCCCGAAGCAGGACCTGATTACGGAGATTTATTTCCCGGTTGAAAAGATATAATATCCATGCTTCCCGAAACCGGGCGGATAACCCGCGGAACGGTCAAGACCGTTCCGATTATTACAGGTTTATAAATTAGCCCCGTTGATTTTTACATAATAAAATACACGCAAACATTTACTCGTACAGCGGATATTTTTTGCAGATTTCGGTAACTCCCGCGCGGATTTCGCCGGCTTTGCCTTCAAAGTCGGTCGCCGCGAGATAAATGAACCCGGCAACCCTGTCGAGGTCCTGCTCGACAAGCCCCCTTGAGGTTACGGCAGCAGTGCCGAGACGGACGCCGCTTGTGACCAACGGCTTTTCGGGGTCGTTCGGAATCGCGTTTTTGTTGGCGGTGATGTACACCTCGTCAAGACGGTGTTCAAGCTCCTTGCCCGTGATGCCGAGAGAACGCAGGTCGACGAGCATAAGATGGTTGTCGGTGCCGCCCGAAACAAGGTTTACGCCCCTCGACATAAGACCGGCGGCGAGCGCCTTTGCGTTTTTGACTATCTGCTCCTGATATGTCTTGAACTCCGGCTTTAACGCCTCGCCGAAGCAGACTGCCTTTGCGGCGATTATGTGCATCAAAGGCCCGCCCTGATTGCCGGGGAATATGGACTTGTTGATTGCCGCGCCGTACTCCTCACGGCAGAGAATAAGCCCGCCTCGGGGGCCTCTGAGCGTTTTATGCGTTGTGGAGGTTACGACATCGGCAAAGGGAACCGGCGACAGATGCAGCCCCGCCGCGACAAGCCCCGCTATGTGCGCCATGTCTACCATGAATATTGCGCCGACGTCCTTCGCGATTTTTCCGATGCGGCGGAAGTCGATTTCCCTCGGATATGCCGATGCGCCCGCAACAATCATTTTGGGCTTAACCTCGTAGGCTTTCTTTTCAAGCTCGTCGTATTCTATAAAGCCGTCGTCGTTTACGCCGTAGGGAACAAAGTTGTAGAGCCTGCCGCTCATGTTAACGGGCGAGCCGTGGGAAAGATGACCGCCGTGGGCAAGGTTCATGCCCATTACTGTGTCGCCCGGCTGAAGAAAAGCAGAGTAGACCGCCATGTTTGCCTGCGCGCCGGAGTGGGGCTGTACGTTTGCAAACTCGGCGCCGAAAATCTCCTTTGCGCGGTTTATCGCTATTGTTTCTACTATATCGACGTACTCGCAGCCGCCGTAGTATCTTTTGCCGGGATAGCCCTCGGCGTATTTGTTTGTAAGCACACTGCCCATTGTAGCCATTACCGCCGGGGAAACAATGTTTTCGGAGGCTATAAGCTCAAGATTCCGCCGCTGGCGAAAAAGCTCAAGCTCCATAGCGTCGCCTACCTCTTTGTCGCAGCCCTTTACAAAACCGATGGTGTCCATGATGTCTGAAAACACAGGAAATCAGTCCCTTCATATCAAATTGTGAACATTATGTTTATTATCACACTATATATGACTGTTGTCAACATTTTTCCATCTGAATTTTGTAAGCTCGCCGCCGCATTTTAGCTTGGGGAAACCCCACTGGCGCAACGCCTCGTACACACCGACTGCGACGCTGTTTGAAAGATTCAGGCTGCGCGCGTCGTCAATCATGGGCAGACGGACGCAGCATTGCGGATTGTTGAAAAGCAGCTCCTCCGGCAGTCCCGCCGTTTCCTTGCCGAAAACGAGATACGCGCCGTCGGGATATGTGACGTCGGAGTATACGCGCCGCGCCTTTGTGGAAAAGTAAAAAAAATCGCCGCTGTTCCGCTCAAAAAAGTCGTTAAGGCTGTCATAATATGTTATGTCGAGCAGGTGCCAGTAGTCAAGCCCCGCCCTTTTGAGCTTCGCGTCGTCAATTCTGAACCCCATCGGCCCCACAAGGTGTAGCCTTGCCCCTGTCGCGGCGCAGGTGCGGGCGACGTTGCCTGTGTTCTGCGGTATCTGAGGCTCGACAAGAACTATATTCAGCGTGTTCAAAGCTTTGACCTACCTTTATATTGATTGCATTTCCGAATTAATACAGCAAAAAATATCTGAAACGTATTGACAAAATAACGGTGATTTGCTAAACTGTTTACCGTTGCAGAAATGCGGGTGTAGTTCAATGGCAGAATCCCAGCCTTCCAAGCTGGTTGTGTGGGTTCGATTCCCATCACCCGCTCCATTTTTTATGCGCTTGTAGCTCAGGTGGATAGAGCAACTGCCTTCTAAGCAGTGGGNNGTTCGAGTCCCTTCAAGCGCGCCAAAGTAAAATGTCAGGCTGAGTTAACGGCTTGGCGTTTTTTCTTGCCCGCTGTTGCGGGATTTTTTGTTTTATGCCTGCCCTAAGCTCAGGCCTGAGCCGTAAAGAGTTAAAAGATTCTGAGCAAAGCTCAGAATGACAGTGATTTCTTCTCTCATGTCATCCTGAGGCGCAACGCGCCGAAGGATCTTTTATTTTAGATTCTTCTCTGCGCTCAGAATGACATCTTTCTTTGTTCGACAAAATTATTATTTGTACATCTTATTTAAAACAACTATTATACTTCCGTTATACTCAAAGATGTTATAAGCACTCTCCCTGTCAAGCGCGGCGGTCAGCTTTTTATACGCCGGTTCCGTGCTTATCTTTTTAAACTGCTCGAATTTTATCGGCGTACAGTCGATTCCGTAATAAAGCTTGAGGTATATTATTAAATCCTCGTAAACAAGGTATGTTCCGGCACGCTCGTATTCGGTGAATCCTAAATAGATATATCTGAAATTGCCGTACATATAGTTTGGTCTTTTTACGGTTTTCAGCCCCGAATCATCGCAGGTTATAACAATAGGCTTGCTTTCAAAGCCGTCAATATCGTAAAGCTCCGAAACTATCTGCGTCATCATAGCCTCGGTGTTTTTCGTCTGAATCACCATTTCGGCGTATGTGTAGTTTGAACATATTATAAAATGGGCAACGAAAAACAAGGATATGGCTGTTGTCGAGTATTTGTGTACAAACGAAAAAAGAGAGGAAACCGAAAGGTATCTGTCGAAAATAACCGGCACGGCGGCGAACACAATCGAATACGACATGAGCATTACAGGGTAATAGTTCGCTTCGGGTGAAACAAACAGAATGCAGCACATGGCAAACGGCAGAGCGACAAAAAAAACGGGGAGCAGCAAGAAAACAAGCGGTCTTCTGTGTAAATTTAAAGAAAGCGCCCTTTTCAGCACGAGCGCGGCTGAAAGCAGCACCAGAATTATCAGCAAAGCATTAAGTATCGTTGTCCCTCCGATGCCGTCGCCTCCGTGTCTGAATGTTGTCATCAGAATTGACGATATGGCTTTTACGGCGGAGGCTTTAAGCGAACTGAAGCCCATGGTCATGCTGCTTATTCCCTTATAGCCCGACAGCGTGATGCTCCTTACGGCTAAAACTATCTTTAGCACGGCAAAATAAAGTCCGCAGCCCAAAGCTCCGCTTACAAGGTACTTTACAATACCCGTGTATATTATCTTATTCTTTACTCCGTCAAGTATGTCGACGGAAATGACGAGCATAAAAAGAACTATGCTCACAGATACCGAAGCCTGATAAATACCGAGCGAAAGGCAGATAAGCAGCGAGGCGGGCAGAAATCCTAAAAGGAATCTCCGCGCGACAAACACGGCCGCGACGGCGAGCAGGAATGAAAGCATATAGCCGTCGGCCGTGAATATGTATAAAAAGGTTTGTTTTACGGCGGGAAAGCACGCGATAAACGCGGACATCAGAATGATGTAGCCTTTGTTTTTCATTCTGAACAGCTCCACAATCAGAGCGGCGGAGACAGACAGATACAGAAGCGACAGAAACCCTATAATGACCGGCAGGCAGGCGTCGCCCGAAAGTGAACAGGCAGCCTTGAGCAGCCAGCGTCCCGACGAGGTCATGTCTTTATATGAGTAGAAATTGTCGATGCCGTCATGGTTCAGATACATGTTGAAGAAAACGAAGCAATGCGTAAAAAAGCCAATGACAAAAGCAGCGAGAAACGCTGTTTTTGCTCCGCTCCCCACCTTTGAATAAAGCTTTCTTGCAACCTTTCCTATGCTTATTTCACTCCAGTTAATCATAAACAAACCTCTATTTCTGTATTGCTTTATGATAATTACGCTCAGATTGTTTTTCTGCGGATAATCGCCCCGCACGATATTTCAGCGGGTGCCTTCATTTTAAAGCGCATAACGGGGTGCGGAACGGCTTCGAGCGGCTCGCCCTCCATGCTTTGCAGTTCCTGCGCGACTATTTTAAACGGCGGCTTTCCCGGCTCCATTACCTCAAGCTCGTCGCCCGCGAAAAAACGGTTGCGCTGCTCGCACGTCATAACGCCGTCCCCGCATGATAGCACTATTGCCGACACCTCATAATATCTCTTGTAGCCGCCTTCGTAAAATATTTCAACGTTTTCCTTAGGGCTGCCGAAAAAAAAGCCTGTGCAGTACTCCCTGTGGCTGACGCGCGTCATTTCGTTTAGTATCCATTCCTCGGGAACATAGTCCGGCGAAGGTGACCTTCGGTATCCGTCAATAGCGCAGCGGTAAGCGTTTGTGACAACCGCGACATAATAAGCCGACTTTGCCCTGCCCTCGATTTTGAAGCTTGAAATTCCGGCCGATACAAGCTCGGGAATGTGGCGTATCATGCACATGTCGCGAGCGTTCATTATGTATGTGCCGTCCTCGTCCTCTCCGACGGGATAGTATTCGCCCGGCCTTGTTTCCTCAACAAGGCTGTATTTCCAGCGGCACGGTTGGGCGCAGTCGCCCTTGTTTGCGCTTCTTCCCGTAAGATAGCCCGAAAGCAGGCACCTCCCCGAAAACGAAACGCACATCGCGCCGTGGACGAAGCACTCGATTTCAAGAGCCGCGGGCGTTTTTTCGCGCATGATTCGCAGCTCGCTAAGCGACAGCTCCCTTGCGGGAATTACACGTTTTGCCCCCATTTCATAATAGGCTGCTGCCGTTTCGTAATTCGTAACGCCCGCCTGCGTCGATATGTGGATATCGGTTTCGGGCGCAAGCCTTTTTACAAGCCTCAGCGTGCCGATATCGGACACTATGAAAGCGTCGACGCCGCACAAAGCAGAGCGCCTGATGTGCCCGGACAGCTCTGCCATCTCCCCGCTGCCCGGCAGGATATTGCAGGCAAGGTAAACCCTGACGCCTTTTTCGTGCGCCAGCGCGACTGCTCCTGATATTTCGTCGTACGAAAAATTGACCGGAGCGGTTCTCATTCCGAAACGCGTTCCGGCTATATATACCGCGTCGGCTCCGTACCTGACGGCGGCTTCAAACGATTCCATATCTCCCGCCGGGGCAAGAAGCTCCGGCGGGAGGATTTCTTTGTTGTTCAAGGATTTCTTCCTTTCGGGTCTTTTTTGCATCACAGCATTTTTTGTCTTTAAAGATTCTTCGCTGCGCTCAGAATGACAGGTTTTTCCCCATGTCATCCTGAGGCGCAACGCACCGAAGGGTCTTTTCTTTTTGATTCTTCGCTGCGCTCAGAATGACAATGTAATCTGTCATTTTGTGTCTAACTCTATCTTGCGTTTTCAAGCGCAATCTTGTCCTTGTACCTGTTGTGCTCGGCGTTTGTCTTCGCCATGTAAATCTTGCCGTTCGGGTCGTGCTGGAAGTAGTAATAATCGGTATCGTCGGGATAAAGAGCCGCTTTGATAGCCGCCAAACCGGGATTGCATATGGCTCCCTTCGGGAGCTTGTCGCAGATGTATGTGTTGTAGTTTTTCATAAATCTGTCGGCAAGCACCTCGCCCGTTATCGGCTTGACGTAATTTGTTACATAGTTGTATGTCGAGTCGCAGTCGAGCGTAGGATATGTGACGTAGTTCTTTAGCCTGTTGTGGAGAACCGACGATATAAGCGGCATCTGCTCGTCGTTTGCCGCCTCTCTCTGGATAATGGAGGCTATTCTCACAACGTCGTCGACAGTGAGCCCCAGCTCCTTTGCGCGCGCGTCAAATTCGTCGGTCCATTTTTTGCCGAAATTCTGGAGAAAACGCTCGATTACGCTGTTTGCGTTTAGGTCGATAAAAAACTCGTATGTGTCGGGGAAAAGGTATCCCTCAAGAAGCAGATACCTGTCTTCGCTCTCATTGCTTTTTGCGGAGGAGAGAAAACCGTAGTTGAAATTAACGTTTTCGGCCGCCTTGTAAAGATAGTCGGCGTCACACACATCGTATTCCTCAAGCTTGTTGAAAATCTGATAGACAGACCAGCCCTCGGGGAACGACAGCGTTACTGTTTTTGAGTATTTCTGCGTTTCCTTCAGCTTGTTAAGCATACCCTCAAGCCCCATGTTTGCCTTAAGGTAAAATATGCCCTCGATGTATTTAGGGTCGGGGGATTTTTTTATGTCGCTCAGAATTTTGTATATCACCTTGCACATAAGGGGGCGGCTGATAAGCCCCGCGTCGCCGAGTATGCCGATAACGTCGTCGGTAGTTGCGTCGGCGGGGATTTCAACCGTTACGGGCTCGGAGTCCTTGTTAATGGCGAGCACGTCGTTTATGCAGGTTATTGTAATCCCCGACAGCACGGCGGTGCAAAGCGCAATTATTATAAGAATCCTTGCCGTACCCGCAACTATTGCCGGGCTTTTTTTCTTCGGCTTTCTTTTATTGCTCTCGGCTGTCCTTTGCACCGTCTGCCTGCTATGGCGCTCGGCGCCGGCGCTCTGTTTGTTTTGAGGGCGGGGGGTACGGACGGAGCTTAACGGGTTCTCGCCCTGCGACAGACGCTTCGCCTGCCCGCTCCTGTCGGAACGGGCATGATTTGAGAAATAAACCTCGCCCTTATAGACAGGCAGGTCTGACATATATTCGTCGCCGTTCGGGGTTTCGTCATTCTCGGTTATATTAACTTTAAAGTTGCGCACCTTTTCGCGCCTGTCAAGGTAAGCGTAAATGTCGCTGTTTTCAAGGCTTTCACCGAAGCCTGACCTGTTGTTTTCGCCGTTGTTGTTATTCTCGTTCATATCGCTCCTCCGTCATGTAACAGATGGACTGTAAAGGCAAATGTGCAGCAAAGATTTCAGCCGCTGAATGTCCGGCGATGCCTTAAGACTTGTCGCTGAAAATGTACAGCCTGCTTTCGGTTGCCAGCATGTCTGACCTCCTGTCGTATTTGCCGTGCGGCAGACAGTCGCAGACGCAGGACGAATAACAGGCACCCGAAGTCTTTCCGTCGAAGCGTGAAAGGAACCTGTCGTAATATCCCTTTCCGAAGCCGAGACGGTAGCCGGAAACGTCGAAGGCTATCGACGGCACAAGGCAGAAAGCGTTATTGAATTCGGTCGCGCGCTCGCACCTTTCGGGGTCGGGCTCACTCAGCCCGTATGCTCCCGGAACAAGGTCGTCGTAAGAGCTTATGAAATAAAACTCCATCTCGCGCGTTCCCGCGACGCACCTCGGAACAGCCACACGCTTGCCTAACCTGAACGCCGCGTTAATAATGCCCGACGTGTTAACCTCAATCGGCTTTGATACAAAAGTGAGAAATGTTTCACACTCGCGGAAAGCCCACAGGCCGGCAAGCCTGTTTGTTATTTTTTCGTCGAGCCGCCGCTTTTCTTCGGCAGTCATTTTAAGCCTTATCTGCTTATAATGCTCACGAAGCTCGTTTTTCTGCTGTTTTAAGTTTACCTGCACCACTGTATAGAACTCCCGATTTTATTTGCACATTCCGTTCCTTTATAATACCCGGCAATCGCAAGCGCGAAATCGACTGCCGTACCTGCGCCCTTGCCCGTTATGATGTTTCCGTCGCGGCACACCTTTTCACCCGTCGTCACCGCGCCGTAAAGGTCTTTTTCAAAGCCGGGGTAACACGTAGCCTTTTTGCCCTTCAAAAGGCCCTTGTGGCCGAGTATGAACGGCGCAGCACAAATAGCGCATATAAGCCTGCCGTCCTCGGCGGCAAAATCGAGCAGCTTCTGGGCTTCTTTTGAATCCTCAAGGTTATGCGCGCCCTTTAGCCCTCCGGGCAGTATAATTCCCGTCATAGCAGAGCGGTCGGCGTCGCTTATCACACCGTCGCACACAATGGGGATACCGTGCGAACCGTTAACCGTTTTTCCGCCGACGCCGAGAGTTTTTACGGTAATATTCGCCCTGCGCAGAATATCAATAGGTACGACCGCCTCAATTTCCTCAAAGCCTTCAGCCAGAAGAACGTATACCATAGCAAAACCTCCGTATCTCTATTCCATCGTCAAGCCAATATAGGCGTTGCTTATCCGCTCACTGTTTTCGGCAAGGACAGTTTCAAATATCATACCGCCCCTTTTCGGTTCCCCGCCGCCTAACAGCGAGTTCTGCGGCACTCTGAATTCAAAATATTCCGCGTCCGTATCGTCGAGCAGGGCGGCCGCAACTTCGCCGAAGCCTTTTTCACCGGCGCAAAGCTCTGTAACCTTTGCCGTGCCGTTTTCCTCATGTAACAAAGCCCATGCATCTTGCGTGCAAAGCACCAATCCGCCGCCGAGGGAATGCTGGCTGACTGCGAACGAGACCGCGTTTTCGTCCCAGATAAAAGCGTCCGCGCCCGACAGGCATTTGTTTCTTACGGCGGTCATGCTTGCTGATGTCATCGTGAGCTTTTCGCCGCGCGCGCCCGCCGCTTTTTGCAGCCCGGAGCGGCTTTTTCGCAAAAGCCTGTAGCCGAACGCCTCGTAAAAGCCGAAGCGCGAGTAATAATCATATAGTCCGTCCTCACCCGGGACGAGCGCGATATAAGCAAAGCCGTTTTTTTCGGCGTAATCCTTTGCCGCCTCAATGAGCAGTGACATATATCCCCTGCCCCGTCCGTCCGGCCGCGTCGCCGCCGCGTAGAGGTAAAGGGCGGGCTGCCGTTTTTCTGAAACGCTCATTTCGCCCGGCAGAAGGAAAAGCTGCGACATTACAGTGCCTTCGTCCGACAGCACAAGAGCCGCTGACGACGGCAGACGTTCGTCCATAAAACGCCCCACATATTCGCCGCTGTCGCCGAAGCTGTCAATCCAGATTTCCGTCATTGCGGGAATGTCTGCCTTGTCGGCATGCCTTATCTCGCTCATTGCCTGAACACCGCCGTGTTTTTTTCAAGCAGGATGACGGGATGGTACGAAAGCTTTGCCCGGCGAAGCCCCTCGTCGCCCGCGTCCTCCTCGCGGTTTATATATTTATAGCTTTGCTGCATTTTGGCAAACTCCCTGTTTATCATGGGATACGCGCCGCGGACCTCGGCGAACGCCTTTTCGAAATGCGTGTTGAAAATCCTGCTGTTTATCTCCTCGCCGAACGTGAAGGCAACGACACCGCTTTCGTTTCTGAGCAGCGCGCCCCGGAAGCCGAGTTCGCCGTAATGCCTGAAAGCGACTGCGAGCGCCGTTTGCTCCTTTGCAAGCTCAACAGGGTTCTTGTCGGAGTTCATTTCCGCCCAGACTACGCTCATCTTGACGCATTCGTCTATATTGTTGCCGTTAATTTCCTCAACAAACCACCTGTTTTCCTTTTCAAAGGCGGATATGTGGTTTCTTTTTGAGTGGTATTTCCTGCCCGGCAGCAGAATAAGGTCGTTTGTCCAGTATAAATAATCAAACGAGTTTCTTGCCTCTTTAAATTCGACTGCGTCGCCGTAAAGCTCCTTTAAGATATCGGCGTCATTTCTCGTTACACCGTACAGGGACAGCGGGTTGCCCCTGTGGTACGCGTCCTTTTTAAGCTCCTCTATGATTTCCTTTAAATTGCCGCTTCCGGCGGGAAAGCAGTATGCCCCGTTATTTTCGGAATACGATACAAAAAAGCCGCAGCAAACGGCAACCGACACGCCGAACGGCACACTCCACGCAAAGATGTTGCCGAAAGCGTACTCGCAGCCCATTCTGCCGGACTCGCTTACTATTCGTCTTATTGTTTCCCTGTCTGTAAGTTCCGGTTTTCTGAATTCAATCATTTTTTACAATTCCTTTAAAATGAGCGAATAAAGCTCATCGCCAATTGATTCTATACTCCTCGGTGCTCCGTGGCTTGAACAGTTTATAACGTGCCAGCCGAGCCTGTCCGCCGCGTAAAGCGCCGCTTCGCGGCAGCTTTTTAGATAGGCGGCGTCTGCCTCGTGAATATCCTTTTTGCCCTCGTCGCCGCCGTAGCGCCCCGACATCAGCCTTTGCGATACTTCTGTGGGCATGTCCAGAAAAATCACAACGTCGGGCTTTGGAATCGACAGCTTGTTGTACTCGAAGTCCTGGAGCCACTCAAGATAATCGTCCCACTCATGTCGCGGCAGCTTCTGAAGCTGATGGCAGGCGTTTGAGGTTGTATACCTGTCGGCTATAATAAGCCTGCCCGCTTCATAATCGCTTTTCCAGCGGCATATATAGTTTGCCACCCTGTCGACGGCATAAAAAGCTGACGCGGCGTAAGCGTTGACGTCGCCGGGAGCTTTGCCGAATTCGCCGGCGAGATACATCCTCACAAGGGCGCTCGACTGACTTTCATAGTCGGGAAGCTTGATTTTTTTAAAGCTTATACCGGCCGAAGCAAGCTTTTTCATCAAAAGCTCCGTCTGTGTCGACTTTCCGCTGCCGTCAAGCCCCTCTATTACCGCCAGTTTGCCGTTCATGGCACCCTCCCGTAAAAATCACATAATAACTCAGTATTTGTTATTATACATTACTTATGCGGATAAATCAAGGTGCGCGGCATAACGTTTGTATAAATTAGCGAATATTTTAATAATAATTTAAGGTTGATTATTATAATTAATAAGTATATAATAAACATGAAATGAAAATGAGATTCCAAAGAGGTCGTGACTATGAGGGTGCTTTTCATTAACCCAGCCATGCGCAGCTATGTGCGCTCCCCTACCCTTCCTCTCGGTCTTGTTTCAATAGCAACGTGGCTCAACGCGAACGGTCATACGGCAAAAATAGTAGACCGCAGCATAAAACGCTACAATATATCCCGCGTGATAAAGGAGTTTTCACCGGATATCGTAGGCGTTTCCGTCATTTCAAACAAAGGCATTGACGACGCTGTGAAGGTTTCGGCTGAGGTGAAGCGTCACGGTCTTAAGGTCGTATGGGGCGGCACGCTTCCGTCCTCCGTTCCGAAAACCGTTCTTCGTTCCGGCTGCGTTGACATTGTTTCCGTCGGGGAAGGCGAGGCAACATGGCTTGATCTGCTCAACGCTCTTTCAAACGGTTCGCCGCTTGAAAGCGTGGACGGGCTTCAGTTTCTGCGCGACGGCGAGATAGTTGCGACTAAAGAACGAAGCTTTATCGACCTTACCACGCTGCCTCCCTCCGACTGGAGTCTTGTCGACGTTCCCGAATATTTTCAAACGTATTACGACCGAAAAAAGGTGCTGTTCCTGTACTCGTCCAAGGGCTGCCCCGGTTCCTGCACCTTCTGCTTTAACCACTCTTTTCACAGAAGCACACGCCGGCGCCGTTCCCTGCAGGCGGTCATCGAGGAGATACGCCGCCTCGTTGACGGCTACGGCATGGACGGCGTTTACTTTGCCGACGAGCTCTGGGCGGTAAACAAAGACGAGATGTACGATTTCTGCTCCCTGCTGAAGGACTCCGGCCTGAACATCCACTGGGGCTTACAGAGCCGCGTCGGAGTGTTTGACGCTGAGGATTTCCGTAAAATGTACGAGGCCGGCTGCCGCTGGATATTTTTCGGCGTCGAAAGCGGCTGCCCCGAAATGCTTAAAAAGCTGAAAAAGGGCATCAGGCTCCAAAGAGTTGACACGGACCTTAATGCGTGCGCCGACGCGGGGATTGTTTCGGTAGCCGCGTTTATCATAGGGTTGCCCGGCGAAACACGCGCGCAAATCAGGGAAACGGTTCAGTTTGCCCTCGGGCTTCACGCGACGCAATGGCAGTTCAGCCTGTTTATGCCGTTCCCCGGCTCCGAAATATATAACAGTCTTGTAGCCAAAAAGCTGATAGTGCCGCCCTCGTCGCTTCGCGGTCTCGGCAGAATCCGCCCTACCGAACAGGTTTTTCACAATTTTTCCGAGGCGACTGACCTTGAGCTTAAGATTATCCGCAGCTTTTTTATGTGGAAATGCTTCGTTATGAAAAAACTGTCAAAGGACATAAAGAAATACGGATTTGCAAAAAAAATGATTAAGGACGCCGTAAAAAATCTTTGGCACCGCGGAACGTTACACTTTTTCGCTTCGTTTTTCAACGCGGCTCATATGTTCCTTTCTTCATTTTTCTACGCGCACTTTTTCCCGTCCGTAAAAAGAAAATACGGTCTTAAGTAGCCCTTCGCCGGTCTTTCGCGATTAATTTTCAGTGGATACAACAACGCCTTTTGCATAAAATAAACGTGTCGGCTTTATTTTATTGCAAAGGGTGTTTTTTTATGTGCGGAATTATTGGCTACGCGGGAACAAAACAGGCAGCGCCGGTGCTGCTTTCGGGGCTTGACGCGCTCGAGTACAGAGGCTACGACTCGGCGGGCGCGGCTGTTTTTTGCGGCGGCAAAATCAAAACAATCAGAACGGCGGGCAGGATATCGGAGCTGCGCGCGAAAATCGAATCGGAAAAGCCCGAAGGCACCGTCGGCGTCGCGCATACGCGCTGGGCGACACACGGCGAGCCTTCGGAGCGAAACGCGCACCCTCACACGGGCAGTGACGGCGTTTTTACTGTCGTTCACAACGGCATAATTGAGAATTACCTTGTTCTGCGCGAAAAGCTGTCGGCCGCCGGGCGCGTTTTTCTTTCGGAAACCGATACTGAGGTAATCTCGCAGCTTTTAGAGGAGAACTACGACGGAGACCCGCTGGCGGCGCTGCAGAGAACTGTCGCCGGGCTTGAGGGCTCGTTTGCTCTCGGAATACTCTGCGCCGATTTCCCCGAAAGGATTTACTGCGCCTGCCGCGAGTCGCCGCTGCTTGCCGGAACGGGCGGGCAATGCAGCCTCATAGCCTCCGACACCTCCGCCATAACGGACAAGGCGGACAAAATCTACAGGATGCAAAACGGGGAAACCGCCGTTCTCGACAAGGACGGCATAGCTTTCTTTTCGCCGGACGGCATAAGGATAGAAAAGCGGGAAATAAAGGTTGACCGTAACCTTGACGAAGTCGGAAAGGGTAATTTTGAATATTTTATGGAAAAGGAAATATACGAGCAGCCGGAGGCACTGAAGCGTACAATTTCGGAGCATATATCCGACGGCCGCCTGAAGGCGGGCTGCCCTGTCTACGGCGTTAATCTTATAAAAAAGATATTTATAGTCGGCTGCGGCTCCGCTTTTCACGCCGCCGTGGTCGGAAAATATGTGTTTGAGAGCCTATTAAAAATCCCGACGGAAGCCGACCTCGCTTCGGAATTCCGCTACCGCGAGCCGCTAATAGACGACTCGGCGCTCGTCGTCATTATAAGCCAGAGCGGGGAAACAGCCGATACCCTTGCCGCGCTGCGCGAAGCGACACGGCGCGGGGCGCGGACGATATCCATAGTAAACGTCGAGGGCAGCAGCATAGCCCGCGAGAGCGAGGCTGTATTCATGACGCGGGCGGGGCGCGAGGTAGCCGTCGCCACCACAAAGGCATACAGCACCCAGCTTGCAGCGCTTTATATACTCGCGCTTTACATTGCGCGCGAAACAAAAGCTGTTGACGACGAAAGGCTCGGCTCGCTCACGCGCGAGCTGTCCCTGCTGCCCGGCAAGGTGTCGGAGGCGCTTAACAGAAGCGGCGAAGTGCTTCGCGCCGCCGAAAAATACGCCGGCAGAAGCTACGCGTACTATATAGGCAGAAATCTTGACTACGCGTCGGCTCTCGAGGCGTCCTTAAAGCTTAAGGAGATAAGCTATGTCCACTCCGAAGCGTACGCCGCGGGAGAGCTGAAGCATGGCACAATTTCGCTTATAGAGGACGGCACTCTTACCGTCGCCATGTGCTGCTGCGGAAGACTCGCGAAAAAGACGGCGGGGAACATCGAGGAGGTCGCGGCGCGCGGCGGCTCCGTTTTGTGCGTCACCACCGCCGCTATAGCCCCGCTGCTCGGCGGAGATACAAAAATTATAACCGTTCCGTCCTCAGACGAGCTGTTTATGCCGTCGATTGAAATAATTCCCATGCAGCTTTTCAGCTTTTTTTCGGCAAAACTCAGAAAATGTGATATAGATAAGCCGCGAAACCTTGCAAAATCCGTCACGGTGGAGTAAAATGAAACATCATTGGATATAAAGGGACTGTTGAACCAGTCGATAGTGCACGTCTGGTCGGCATATTTTCCGTCATATCGCCCGAAAATACTCGTTAATACACAAAGTATTGCCTGCGTTTTTTGAGCAATCTGGCGAAAAATCTGCTCGATCATCCGCACACTCCGACTTATTCAACACTCCCACAAAAAGAAAGGACTTTCAAATATGAGCGTTGAAAATCTTTTTCCCAACAAGGGAAAAAAGCTGATTATATCCACTAAATACGGTGATTTTTACAGGTATCCCGTAAAAACGCACGTCGTCGTCAGCGGCGACAGCCTTACCGATATTCTTGACGAATACGTTATGCCTCACATACAGCAGGGCGACATGATTTTCATAAGCGAAAAGATAGTCGCCATCAGTCAGGGCAGAGCCTTCGACATCGACGACATTCATCCGTCAAGGCTCGCCGTCACCCTCAGTAAATTCGTCTACAAATCGCCTTACGGCATCGGTCTCGGCAGCCCGTGGACAATGGAGCTGGCGATTCGCGACATAGGCGTTCCCAAAATACTGTTTGCCGCCTTCTGCTCCGCAGTTACAAAGCCTTTCGGCATGCGCGGCGTTTTTTACAGGATAGTCGGCAACAAGGGCAGGGCTATCGACGGCCCGTGCAGCTACACGCTCCCGCCCTATAATCATTACGCGAAATTAGCCCCACTTAACCCCGACAAGGTCGCGGCGGAGCTTGAGGCGCACAGCGGCTGCAAGGTGGTCATAATGGACGCGAACGACATCGGCAGAGAGGTTCTCGGCGTTTCCGACAAAAGCATCGACATTGATATGTGCAAGGAAATTTTCAGAGACAATCCGCTCGGTCAGAAGTCCGAGCAAACGCCCGTTGCAATTGTTCGGAAAGTATAAAACAACATTTTGTGCTTTTGCCCGGTCTTGTCCACCAAAGAACATGCCGTTACAAAAATTTACCGTAAAAACGCTGTTTTTTCAGCGTTTTTTTATTTTCAAACACCTTGACAACGGACAACCGTTTTAGTATAATAGCACTTGCTGTAAAGAGAATTTCTTTACAGCTATTCTGAGGGAGAAGGGGTTTGTGTTGGCAAAAAATCTTGAGGTGGCTTTGCTGCTCGATTTTTACGGCGAGATGCTCACCGAAAAACAGCGCGACTTTCTTGAATATTATTACGACGACGACCTTTCGCTTTCCGAAATCGCGGCTAACGAGGGAATAACACGTCAGGGTGTGCGCGACGCTATAAAGCGCGCCGAATCCCAGCTTTTCGATATGGAAAGCCGCTTAGGACTTGTCCGCCGTTTTGACGAAATGCGCCGCGGTCTCGACGAGATTATAGAATACACCTCAAAGATAAGCGAATACAACCTCCGGCACAGCCTTTCAAGAGAAATAAACGAATACACGGTTAAAATAAAAACTGTCGCGCAGATGCTGCTCGACTGATACGGGGATGTGATTTTTTGGCGTTCGAGGGTCTTTCCGAAAAACTTGAAAATGCCTTTAAACGGCTGCGCAGCAAGGGCAGTCTGACAGAGACCGACGTTAAGGACGCCATGCGCGAGGTGCGCCTCGCCCTGCTCGAGGCGGACGTTAGCTACAAGGTGGCAAAGGACTTTACAAACAAGGTCACCGAAAGAGCCATAGGCGCGCAGGTCATGGAGAGCCTTACACCTGCGCAGATGGTTATCAAAATAGTCAACGAGGAGCTCATAGAGCTGATGGGCGGTACGCGCACAAGGCTCAACACCGCTCCCCACCCGCCTACCGTCGTTATGATGTGCGGTCTTCAGGGCTCGGGCAAAACCACCCACAGCGCGAAGATAGCGCTCATGCTCAAAAATCAGGGCAACAGGCCGCTGCTTGTCGCCTGCGACATATACCGCCCCGCCGCCATAAAGCAGCTTCAGGTTGTCGGCGAGCAGGCAGGTGTTCCCGTGTTTGAAATGGGCACGGCAAATCCCGTCAATATAGCCAAGGAAGCCGTTAAATTCGCCAAAGACCACGGTCACGACTATGTGTTTCTCGACACGGCAGGCCGTCTTCACATAGACGAGGCGCTCATGGACGAGCTTAAAAACATAAAATCCGAGGTTCATCCCCACGAAATACTTCTTGTAGTCGACGCCATGACAGGTCAGGACGCCGTAAACGTCGCAAACTCCTTTAATGAGGCTCTCGGCATTGACGGCATCGTGCTTACAAAGCTCGACGGCGACACAAGGGGCGGCGCCGCGCTTTCCGCGAGAGCCGTCACGGGAAAGCCCATAAAGTTTGTCGGCGTCGGCGAAAAGCTTGAGGATTTAGACGCTTTTTATCCCGACAGAATGGCTTCGAGGATACTCGGCATGGGCGACATGCTATCGCTCATAGAAAAGGCGGAGCAGAAGCTCGACCAGAAAAAGGCGCGTGAGTTTGAAGAGCGGTTATTAAAAAACAAGTTCGATTTAAACGACCTTTTGGGGCAGTTCGAGCAGATAAAGCGCCTCGGTTCCGTAAAGGATATCATAAACCTAATCCCGGGCTTTGCCGGCAAGGTCAAGGAGTCCGACATCGACGAAAAGCAGTTCGACAGATATAAGTCGATTATCTACTCGATGACCGCCGCCGAGCGCGCAAACCCCGACATAATAAACCCGTCGCGCAAGCGCAGAATCGCCGCCGGCTGCGGCAGGCAGGTCGAGGACGTAAACCGCCTGCTCGCGCAGTTCCGCCAGATGCAGAAGATGTTCAAGCAGATGAACACAAAGAACACAAAGCACGCGGCAAAGCGCGTCAACCTGCTGAAGGGCATGAAAAACATTCAGGGCTTCAAAATTTAACCTTTGCTTATAATGTTATCATTATATAAAATCAACAACATTTTTTGGAGGACATAACAATGGCTGTAAAAATCAGACTGCGCCGCATGGGTGCAAAGAAAGTTCCCTTCTACCGCGTCGTCGTAGCGGATTCAAGATATCCCCGCGACGGCAGATTCATTGAGGAGATCGGCACATACAATCCCCTGCTCGACCCGCCCGAAATCAAAATCGACGGCGAAAAGGCTCTGCAGTGGATTGCAAACGGCGCTCAGCCCACAGACACAGTAAAGGCTCTGCTTAAAAAAATTGAAATATTAAAATAAGAGGTTCAAAATGAAAGACTTACTCATTATTATCGCAAAAGGTCTCGTTGAGGACCCCGACGCCGTTTCGGTTACGGTCGACGAGCCTAACGATGAGGACGTTACCGTCTATCATCTCCACGTCGCAGAGGGCGACATGGGCAGGGTTATAGGCAAGCAGGGACGCATCGCAAAGGCAATACGCACCGTAATGCGCGCGGCGGCAGTCCGCTCCAACAAGAAAATCTCGGTAGAAATTGATTAAGGAATTTCTCGAAGCGGGACAAATAGTCGGCACCCACGGGGTTCGCGGAGAGCTCCGCGTAAACCCGTGGTGCGATTCGCCCGAATTTCTCCGGGGCTTTAGGGAGCTGTACTTTGACTGTAACGGAAGCCGAAAGGTCAAAGTGCGCTCGTGCCGCCCTCACGGTAATATTGCTTTGCTTTTATTGGACGGCGTTGACAATGTCGAGTCCGCCTCCGCCCTGCGCGGAAAAATGCTCTACATTCGCCGCAGCGACGCAAAGCTCTCAAGGGGAAGCTATTTTATAGCTGAGCTTATCGGGTGCACCGTCACGGACGCCGACGACATACAAAAAATTTACGGAACGCTCGCCGACGTCAGTCGGACGGGCGCTAATGATGTTTGGCACATATTGTCGCCCGACGGCAGGGAATATCTTGTTCCCGCCGTGCCGCCCATCGTTATTGAGACGGACGTCTTAAACGGCATCATCAGAATAAGACCGATAAAGGGGATTTTTGACGATGCGGATTGATATTCTGACGCTTTTCCCCGATATGTGCTATGCCGTTCTCGGCGAAAGCATACTGAAGCGCGCACGCGGCGCGGGGCTTATCGAGATAAACTGCCGCGACATCCGCAGCTACACAAAAGACAAACACCACCGTGTGGACGATTCCCCTTACGGCGGCGGCTGCGGGCTTATAATGCAGACACAGCCGATTTACGACTGCTTCATGTCGCTGTGCGAGGAGTTAGGGCACCGCCCCCACCTTGTATATATGTCGCCTCAGGGCAAAGTTCTAACTCAGGAGCGCGTCAAGGAGCTTTCGCGCCTTGACAGCCTTGCCCTGCTCTGCGGCCATTACGAGGGCGTTGACGAGCGAGTTATAGACGAGATAGTCGACGAGGAAATATCAATAGGCGACTATGTATTAACAGGCGGCGAGCTGCCCGCCCTGGTCCTTGCCGACGCCATTGCAAGGCTGCAGCCGGGCGTGCTTTGCGCCGACGAGGCTTTTGAAAACGAAAGCCATTTTAAAGGTTTGCTTGAATATCCGCAATATACGCGCCCTTATGAGTGGCACTGCATTGAGATTCCCGAAATACTTGTTTCGGGGCACCACGCGAATATAGAAAAATGGCGGCGCGAGCGTTCGCTTGAGCGTACCTTCCTTCGCCGCCCCGAACTGCTTCTGAAAGCGGAGCTGACAAAAGACGATGAAGAGTTCATCCGCGAATTAGAGCGGCGTCAGCATTCAGATAAGGATTAAATCATTTACTTTACCGTAATTATAATGTATAATTTTTACGGCAGGTACTAATATCGAAAGGAAACAACCGGTTATGCTTGAAATCAGGCGCGGCAACGCCGCTGAGTTTAACAAAATAATTGATTTTATAGATTTTGTCTTTTCCAAGGACAGTGGTCCGCACGATTTTAAAAACATGTATCCGAACCTTTACAGGGAAACGGACGAGTCAATGAACAACCTTGTAAACCTCTGGGACGACGGCGAGCTGCGGGCTTCCGTTCTTGTTTTTCCCCGCACACTCTGCGTCGGAGGCAGCAGACTTAAGGTTTACGGCATCGGCAGCGTCGCTTCGCACCCCCGCTTCCGCGGAAGAGGCTATATGACAATGCTTCTAAACGGAATAAACGACGAAATGAGAGCCGAAGGCGTTCATCTTTCAAACCTCGGCGGAAGGCGCTCGCGGTATAACCATTTCGGCTACGAGATTGCCGGCAGCGCTTACTCGACAAGCGTTTCCGGAAATTCGATTAAATCCGTTCTGCCCGAGTATGACGGCAGCGGCTACACGTTTTCGGCCTTCAATTACGACGACAGGGAAATCGTCGGCAGACTGATGGAAATCTATTCGTCAAAGCCCGTCCATTACGATTACGGCTACGACGACTTTTACCTCCGTCTTATCATTCCGACAGACAACGCGGCGCCCGTCGCCGTTTACAGTGACGGCGGCAGCCTTTTAGGCTATATCGCCGCGTGTCCCTGGGGCGAAAACAACATGACCGTCCGCGAAATATGCCTGTCTGACGATGCGCTTATCTCCGACGTGCTGATGTCTTACGCCGTTTCGCTGAACCGCACGCTTTATATGCAGTTTGCCGAATACCAGCTTAAATACATAAGAAAGCTGCTCGACTACTGTTCCGACCTCAGCATAGGGGGCAACGGAATGTGGGAGGTCCTCGACTGGCCGGAGGTTATAAAAGCACTTCTTACGCACAAGTCCGAATATGTCGCGCTCCAGCGCGGCAGCCTTGTAATAGACATCGAAAACAGCGGCAGGTATTCCGTCGGCTTTGACGGAAGCGCCGTTTCCGTAGAGACCACCGACGATGAGCCGGATTATGTTTTCCGCGGTCTGTCGGCTACAAGGGCTTTGCTCGGAACTGTTCCTCCGGCGTTTTTCGGCTTCGGCGGCGATCTCCGCAAAACAGCTCTTGTCAAAAGCTGGTTTCCCCTGCCCTTAACCTGGTTCAATACCGAAAGAGTCTGATTCTTCGGAGGATTGATATGTCATACTGTGTCAACTGCGGCGTCGAGCTTGACAAAAGCGCAGTTAAATGCGCTCTCTGCTCGGCTCCCGTTATAAATCCTTTCGAGCCGGCGCCCGAAACAGCCGCCATGCCGTATTCGGACAGGCTCGTAATTCCGCCGAAGGTGCGCAGAAGGTACGTTGCTTTCATAATCTCAATGGTAATGCTGATACCGAACATTGTCTGCGTTGTTGTAAACGCTTTGTTCCCTTCGACAGGTCCGTGGGCTTTATATGTGGCGGCAAGCAGCACTCTCGCCTGGACGCTGTTTGTCTTCCCCTTCCTTATAAAAAGGCCGCACCGGCTCGTCCTTACAACGATTGACACCGGCGCGACACTTTCATATGTATATTTCTTTTACGCGTTCCTGCACGAGGAGGGCTGGTTTGCCTGCCTTGCGGTTCCGCTCATTCTGATGCTGTTTGTAAATGTGTTTTTCCTGCTTTTATGGGCTTCGAGAAAAAAGCGCAGCTGGCCGTATATCGTAACGGCTATACTGACCGAAATAAGCTTTTACAGCATTTTCGCCGACGCCGCCTTTAACCGCTACTACAACGGCAGCATATCGGTTGGCGTGTCGTTAATAATAGTGCTTTCCTGCGCTTCGCTTGCCGTCTTCTTTATTACGGTAGCAAGAAACAGCAGGCTGCGCGCCTGGCTGACGCGAAAGTTTTTTGTCTGACCTTGTTTATCTTTCGATAAGGCTTAAAAGCGCCATCGGTCTTTTTGTGGTGATGTTGTCGGGAGCGTACGACAATATTTTCAGCATTTCCCTCGGCTTGTTAACGGTCCAGACCGATACAAGCAGCGAGCTTTCGCGGAGTTTTTCGCAAAGCCGCGCCGAGCAGTCGCCCGGGTTCATGTTAATGCCGACTGCTCCCGCTTCCTTAATCTGTGCTATCTTTTTGTCGATTGCCTCATCGGAGTTAAGGCTGCCGTCCGACCAGTGGTTGAGATAATACGGTATGCCCAGGCAGGCTTCGCGGACAGCCGATATAAAATCCCCGTGAACCCCCGTGAAAAACGCGCGTTTTTCAAGCCCGTGCTTTTTGAGCAAAGCCGGAATTTTTGAAATACCCGACACGGATTTTACGTCGATGTTCAGCAAAAGCTTGTCGCTCCTCGTGACGTACGACAGCGCCGTGTCAAACGGGATGCCCGACTTGTTGTCTTTCGGCTCGTCGTGAGAAATAACAGGCGTTCCGTCCGGGCGGAAGTTTAAGTCAACCTCGCATACGTCCGCTCCGCACAGACCCGCTTCGCATATCGACTGCCTTGAGTTGCTCCTCGTCATCATCGCCCCCGTGTGCGCCGTGACGGTAAAGCCGTCGGGAAGCTTTATGTGCTTTCCTTTTCCGGCATATTTCTCCGACAAAAAACGCCCCAGCCTTATGTCCGCGCTGTATACCCTGTCAAAATTCATGTTTATGACCATTC
>DCUB01000035.1 GCA_002329365.1 Ruminococcaceae bacterium UBA1425 | reverse complement strand
GGCAAGGACTCCATGAGCGGCAGCTTCGAGCATATCGACGTGCCGCCCACGCTTGTATCCTTTGCCGTCACTACCGACAGCGTTAAAAACATAGTCTCGCCCGAGTTCAAGGCTTCCGGTCACAGGGTTGTGCTTATTAAGCCTGACTATGACGAAAACGGTCTGCCCGTCGCCGCTTCTCTTACAGAGTGCTTCAACACCGTAAGCTCCCTTATTCGTTCGGGCAATGCTGTTTCGGTCTGCACTCCGACATACGGCGGCATTGCCGAGGCTGTTATGAAGATGTCGTTCGGAAATAAAATCGGCTTCGACTACTCCGACAGGCTGTCGCTTGAAGAAATCTTCGGCTACAATTACGGCGCGTTCCTTACAGAGCTTTGCGGCGACGACGATATAGGAACGCTTGTAGGTATTACCACCGATAATGACGAAATAACGCGCGGCGGCAGTGCCGTTTCGCTTAACTCCCTGCTTGAGGCTTATGAGAACAGGCTTGAAAGCGTTTTCCCGTGCAATATCAAAACAGTTGAAACTCCCGTCAGAAACTTCACCTTTAAGGCTGACGGTTATCCCTCGCCCACGATAAAAACGGCAAAGCCGCGCGTACTCATCCCCGTTTTCCCCGGCACAAACTGCGAGTACGACACGGCAAAGGCTCTTAAAACCGCGGGCGCGGAGCCGGAGATATTTGTTATTAACAACCTGACGTCGTCGGGCATAGCGCAGTCGATTGAGCGGTTCGCCGAAAGGCTTTCGCATTCGCAGATATTATTCATTCCCGGAGGCTTTTCGGGCGGCGACGAGCCCGACGGCTCCGGCAAGTTCATTACGGCGTTTTTCCGCAACGCGCAGATAAAGGACGGGGTTTGCGACCTGCTTGAAAACCGCGACGGCCTTATATGCGGCGTCTGCAACGGCTTTCAGGCTCTTATAAAGCTCGGGCTTGTGCCGTTCGGTAAGATAATCGACACCGACGAAAGCTGCCCGACGCTGACATACAACAGAATCGGTCGCCACCAGTCAAGGCTTGTGCGCACAAGGATTGCTTCAAACAAATCGCCGTGGCTTATGAACACAATGCCCGGGGAAATATACACGGTGCCGATTTCGCACGGTGAGGGGCGTTTCCTGGCAAGCGAGGAGCAGATTTTAAAGCTTGCCGAAAACGGTCAGATTGCCACGCAGTACGTTGACCTCGACGGTCTTGCCACAAATGATGTTCACTTTAACCCGAACGGTTCCGCCTACGCTGTCGAGGGAATAACCTCGCCCGACGGCAGGGTGTTCGGCAAAATGGGGCACACGGAGCGTTATGACGACGGTCTTTACAAAAACGTCGGCGGCGTTTTCGAGATGGGCATGTTCCGCTCTGCGGTTGAGTATTTCAGGTAATACAACATTGACATTGCGACAAATTATGATATAATTTTTGAGTATAGTTTTCTACATTTAATATGGGAGTGGGTAAAATGCCATTGGTAACAACAACAAAGATGTTTGAGGACGCCTACAAGGGCGGCTATGCAGTCGGAGCTTTCAACGTCAACAACATGGAAATTATTCAGGGTATCATAGGTGCGGCAAAAAAGCTCGGTTCTCCCCTCATCCTCCAGGTTTCAAAGGGCGCGAGGGCTTATGCCAACCACACATATCTCACTAAGCTTGTCGAGGCGGCTGTTATCGAGTCGGGTCTGCCCATAGCGCTGCACCTTGACCACGGCCCCGACTTTGAAACGTGCAAAAGCTGCATTGACGGCGGCTTCACGTCCGTTATGATTGACGGCTCCGCCCACCCCTACGAGGAGAATATTGCGATTACGAAAAAGGTTGTCGAATACGCCCACGCCCACGGCGTTACGGTTGAGGGCGAGCTTGGCAAGCTTGCGGGCGTCGAGGACGACGTGCAGGTCAGCGCGGAGGACGCGCTTTTCACAAATCCAGACGAGGTAGAGGATTTCGTAACGCGCACGGGCGTCGACTCGCTGGCTATAGCAATAGGAACAAGCCACGGCGCGTACAAATTCAAACCCGGTCAGGACCCGAAATTAAGGCTCGATATTCTTGAGGAAATCGGCAGAAGGCTGCCGGGCTTCCCCATTGTGCTCCACGGCGCAAGCTCCGTGCCGCAGGACTTTGTAGCGCTCGTCAATCAGTACGGCGGAAAAATGCCCGACGCAATAGGCATACCGGAATCGGAGCTTAAAAAGGCCGCCGCCATGGCAGTCTGCAAAATAAATATCGACTCCGACCTTCGTCTTGCGATGACTGCTGCCGTACGCCGTCATCTTGCCGAGAACCCCGGCGATTTCGACCCCAGACAATATCTTGCGCCTGCCCGCGACGCCATTGAAGCAATGGTCGCCCACAAGATTCAGAACGTTCTCGGCTGCGCCGGCAAGGCATAAATTTCTATTATACAAGAGGGACATTCCATGTCCGATATCTTTTACCACAAAAACAATATAACTAACGAACAGCGCGCCGTTTTGCTCGGTCAGTCCGGCGCCGTTCTTTGGTTTACGGGGCTTTCCGGCTCCGGCAAATCAACCGTCGCCTGCCTCTGCGAAAAGCTTCTTTTGGAGGACGGGCATTATTGTTTTGTCCTCGACGGCGACAACCTGCGTATGGGGCTTAACTCCGACCTCGGTTTTTCCGACGATGACAGAAGCGAAAACATAAGGCGCACTGCTCACGTCGCCGCGCTTTTCGCGCAGAGCGGAGCCGTCGCGCTCGTCAGCCTTATATCGCCGTTTGAGGCGGACAGGCAGGCGGCGCGTAAGATATGCGAAAACGCCGGCTGTCCTTTCGTTGAAATCTTCGTCGACGCGCCGCTCGAGGAATGCATAAGGCGCGATGTAAAGGGGCTTTACAAAAAGGCTCTTTCGGGCGACATAAAAGGCTTTACGGGCATTTCCTCGCCTTACGAGGCTCCGCTTTCGCCCGAAATAACAATAAAAACGGCTGAGTGCGGCGCGGAGGAAGCCGCGAAAAAGGTTATAGCCTATGCCGATATGCTGCGGACACTTCGCAAAATGACCGAGTTTGCCGCGCGTTTATCGGTTGACGCAGGCAAAAAAATAATGGGGGTTTACGGCACAAATTTTTCTGTCGATTTCAAGGACGATAAATCCCCGCTTACAGAGGCAGACACCGCCTCAAACGAGCTTATATGCTCCGCTTTAATAAAAGAATACGGTCAGTACGCCGTTTTATCGGAGGAGTCGAAGGACAGCGGCGAGCGTCTGAAAGCTGACGGCTGCTTCATCGTAGACCCTCTGGACGGCACAAAGGAGTTTGTGAAAAGAAACGGCGAGTTTACTGTAAACATCGCGTTTTCATACCTCGGAAAAAGCGTTATGGGCGTTGTGTTCGCTCCCGCTTTGAACAAGCTGTATTACGCGGCTAAGGGACTCGGCTCATTCGCCCGCGACATTTCACATAAAGGCTGCGACAACCTTTTTCGCGACGACGAAAGAATCCGCGTTTCCGACAAAACAGCTTTACTTACCGTTATGGCAAGCCGCTCGCACTCCGACGAAAGGCTTCGGGCTCTGCTTTTGAAAAACCGTGAAAAAATCGGGGGAACGGTCGTTTCCGGCTCGTCCCTGAAGGGCTGCCTGATAGCTGAAGGCAAAGCTGACGTCTACTACCGCACAGGCTATACTATGGAATGGGACACCGCCGCCATGCAGTGCGTCGTCGAGGAAGCGGGAGGCGTTTTCCTGCAGGGTGACGGCACGCCGATGAGATACAACAGAAAAAACAGCAGAAACGAAAAGGGCTTCTTCATACTCAACAGCATTGAGAACAGGTTTGAGGAATAAGGTGACGCGCTATGACGCATCTTGATAATCTTGAAAACAAAAGCATACACATCCTGCGCGAGGCATACAACCGCTTCGGCAGCCTGTGTATGCTTTGGTCTATCGGAAAGGACTCGACAGTTCTTCTGAGCCTTGCTCGCAAGGCTTTTTTCGGTCATGTCCCCTTTCCTCTTGTGCATATAGACACACACTATAAAATTCCCGAAATGATAGAATACCGTGACAGACTTGCGCGCGAATGGCACCTTGACATGGTTTACGGCGAAAACGCCGAAGCGCTTAAAAACAGGCTCACATTTCCCGACGGAAACGCGAGCAGGATTGAGTGCTGCAGAAACCTGAAGACAGTGGCGCTTCAAAAAACGCTTTCGGGCGAGTGGCCGCGCTACCGCATGAACCAAGACACGGGCAAATACGAGCGCGACAAAAACACCGAGCCGTACACAGGCGTTATTGTCGGGATACGCGCCGACGAGGAGGGAAGCCGCTCGAAGGAGCGTTATTTCTCCCCGCGCGACAACAACAACGACTGGGACATAGGCGACCAGCCGCCCGAGTTCTGGGGGCAGTACAAAACCGACTTCAAGCCGGGCACGCACATAAGGATACATCCCCTGCTCGACTGGACGGAGCTTGACGTCTGGGAATACATCCGCCGCGAAGACGTACCCGTAGTGTCTCTTTATTTTGACAAGGGCGAGGGCAAACGTTACCGCTCTTTGGGCTGCTGGCCCTGCACGAAGCCCGTCGATTCAACGGCGAAAAACCTCGATGATATAATTGAGGAGCTTAAAACAGGAAAATTCGCTAATATTGCCGAGCGTTCGGGCAGAGAGCAGGACAAAGAGGACGGCGGCGGTCTGGAGGAGCTCAGAAAAGATGGATACATGTGATTTTTCCGAGCGTTTGGAAATGAATATCGTCATTGTCGGCCACGTCGACCACGGCAAAAGCACAGTAATAGGCCGTCTGCTCGCCGATACCGGCTCGCTGCCTGAGGGAAGGCTTGAAACGATACGCGAGCTTTGCCGCCGCACGTCAAAGCCGTTTGAATACGCCTTCCTTTTGGACGCGTTAAAGGACGAGCGCGCGCAGGGAATAACCATAGACACGGCGCGCTGCTTTTTTAAAACCGAGCTGCGGAAATACATCATCATTGACGCGCCCGGGCATATAGAGTTTTTGAAAAACATGATTACGGGCGCTTCGCGCGCCGACGCCGCGCTGCTTGTCATCGACGCGCACGAGGGCATATGCGAAAACTCGCGCCGCCACGGCTATATGCTCTCTATGCTCGGCATAAAACAGATAGCGGTGCTTGTAAACAAGCTTGACCTTATTCCCGACGGGGAGCGCAAAAGCGTTTTTGAAAAAATATCGTCCGAATACTCGCGGTTTTTGGAGCAAATCGGGCTTATCCCCTCCTGCTTTGTTCCCGTTTCCGCCGCTTTGGGGTATAACATAGCCGCTCACAGCGACGAGCTTCCGTGGTACGGCGGCAAGACCGTGCTTGAGGTGCTTGATTCCTTTACCGAGTCGTCTCCGCCAGACGATATGCCGTTTCGCATGTGGGTGCAGGACGTTTACAAGTTTACAAACGACAACGACGAACGCCGCATTGTCGCGGGAACTGTTTCGACAGGCAGCCTTCGCACGGGCGACGAGATAATGCTGCTGCCCTCCGGCAAAAAAACGGCTGTAAAATCAATAGAGGTCTTTAACGAGCCGCCGAAAAGCTCGGTTTCCTCCGGCAGTGCTACGGGCTTTTGCATGACGGAGCAGATTTACGCAAAGCGCGGCGAGCTTATATGTATAATCGGTCAGAAACCGCCGATGTACGGAAGCAGAATAAAGGCGTCCGTTTTCTGGCTCGGCAGGGAGCCGTTTTCGCCCGACAAGCCGTATAAAATCAAGCTCGGTACTGCCCGGACGGGTTGCAGGCTCGAAAGCGTTTCGGGAGTGCTAAACGCTTCAACACTCGAAAGGCTTGACAGCCGCCGCATCNNTCGAGCGCCACGAGGTGGCTGACTGCGTAATTCACCTCGACCGCCCCTTAGCCTTCGACACGGCAGCCGAAAATGCCGAAACGGGCAGGTTTGTCATAGTCGACGGCTACGAGATTTCGGGCGGCGGAATCATTACGGGCGCGGCGGGTGACGATAATATCGGCGAAAAGCTTATGCTCCGCAACATCAAATGGATTAAGAGCAGCATAACGGCTCACGAGCGCGAGAAATACTACGGGCAGCAGGCGAAGCTTTTGGTCATCACGGGAAAAACCGAAACCGACAAAAAAAGCATCGCCCGCGCGCTTGAAAAAAAGCTGCTTGACGGCGGCAAAATCGCTTACTATCTCGGCATCGGCAACCTTCTTTACGGAGTCGGCTCCGATATTAAAAGCGGCAACTCAATGTATTCAACGGAGGAGCGGCAGGAGCATATAAGGCGGCTCGGCGAGCTTGCAAACATCATGCTCGACGCGGGCAATATAATGATTGTCACCGCAAACGAGCTGAACACGGACGAGCTTGACGTACTGCGGCAAATAATTACTTCCGACAACATCTATACCGTGTGGGTGGGTAACGACATAAACCGCGTGCGCGATTTCGATTTGTGCGTCGAAGACGACGAAAACACGCCCGATAAAATATTTAAAGCGCTGGAGCTGTGACTCCTGCGCTTTTTTTNNGTAGAGAACGCATTTATGCGTTCCCTACGATTAGGCAATATGTGTTATGTCAAAAAGATGGGGCGACCCTTGCGGTCGCTCGAAGTTTAAGTATTAAAAATAACCACGGGCAACCGCAAGGGTTGCCCCTGCTACCGTGTATCGTCTAAAACTTGACTAAATGCCTATATTGTATCGGATAACGTCTAACGTTCGAAATTGAAGGGGTCAGCGCCCTCGAATACCCGTCTGTTGTTTCTTTATTAATCGATTAACAACGAAACCCGTGGGCGGAGTCCCCTACATCAATGGTTTGAATCACAAATGTTTATCTGCTTTTTCTTCTGTGTTTAATAACAGCGCGTGTGCCGGCTGTAACTGCCGTAACCGCCGCAGCCGCGCCGAGCACTTTAAGCGTTACTCCGACATTTATGTGCCAGCGGTCGGGGAAAAGCAACAAGCCCTTTATCGAATTGCACTCTGTGCCGAAAAAGTCGCGGTAACGCACCATTTCGGTTTCAAAGTGCCACGGGTCGTTTTCCTTAAGCGTTATCATCCTAACGCCCTGCATTAATCCGTCGCCGTAGATATGAAAGCCGCTGCACTTTGTCTGACCGAGGATTATTCCCTGAACAGGACCGACAAAGTCGTTCATATGGTCGTGACCGAAAAACGCGCCTATAACGTCGCCCTGCTTTACCCAGCTTTTAAACTGACCGTTGTTTTTGTCGGGCGTACAAGGTCCCTCGCCGAGGTAGCCCTCGCAGCCGTCTTTTTTTACATAAAACCTGTCTGAAAGATGGCCGTGCCCCCTTACCCTGTATGGATTTAGAATCGTAGACTCCTTTAGAAGAAGATATTCCTCGCATACAGGTATATGCTGAAATACCAATGACGGCACGGGATTGCCGTCGTTTTCTTTTTTCAGCTCGTCGCTGTTTTTCTCATACCACGCAATCTGAGAATCGTCTACCCACGCGTAGCCGCCGCTGCCGTCCTGCGCCCTGTCGCCCGAGTCGATAAACCACATGTTAAATACGGGCTTTTTGCCCTCTCTGTCGTAAACAGGAGAATAGCAGTTGCCGACGCCCGTCGCGCCCGATTCGTTTGTATTTATGAAGCCCGGAATTTTTCGGAACAGGTCGAACAAAACCTCTTTCGGTTCGCCCGTCTGACCGTCGTGGTTACCGAAGGTTATGGCAAAGGGAATGTTCCTGCTAACTAAAGGCTCGGTTATGACCTTAATTCCCTCATAAATCTCGTCAGGCGTAGCGAGGCGGTTTTCCTTATGGTTTTTTCCGCTTATAATATCGCCCAAAAGCACGGCTATATCCGGCTTTTGCGAATCGAGCGCCGCGTTAATAAGACGGAGATAATCCTCGGTTTTTTCATCGGGGTTTATTTTTCCGTGTATGTCCCCGATAGCCATAATTCTGAATTCACCGTTTTCGCCGAACCGGAAAATCTTTTTCGTTCTGCCGTTCATTTCATCACTCCGTTGTATATTTGTAATTTTTTTCATATAAATAAGGTATCAAGTTAAAAGGGTGTGCTGTATGAAAAACGTCAGGAAAATACTGATGAACACCTTGCTGCTGACGGGCGTGTCTTTTATGATGCAGACGGTGAACGTATCGTTCAATGTGTGGCTGACAAACAGGATAGGCGCCGCCGGAACAGGACTTTTTCAGCTTATTACGACTGTTTACGGACTTTCCATAACGCTCGGCTGCGGAGGTGTGAGGCTTGCCTCCACACGTCTTGCGGCGGAGGCGGAGGCGGAGGGAGAAAAGCCGGGGCGTATAATCAAAAGCTGTGTGAGATACGGGTTATCAACCGGCTGTTTTATAGCGCTTACAGTGCTGTTCGGTGCCCAGCTTATTTCAACGCTTTGGCTTGAGGACGCCCGCTGCGTAGTCCCTTTGAGAATCCTCGCGCTTTCGGTGCCGTTTGTGGCAATGTCTTCGGCTCTCGGCGGTTATTTTACGGCTATGCGAAAGATTGCCCGTTTTTCTTCGATTCGCATACTTGAGCAGACGGTGAAAATAGTATCGGTCGTGCTTCTGCTCGGCTGGCTTCTTCCGCTCGGCACAGCCTATAGCTGTATAGCTATCGTCATGGGAATAACCATTTCGGAGGCCTTTTCGTTTATTTGCCTTTACATATTATACATCACGGACAACGGCAGTTACAAGATAAAAAAACCTAAAAAGGGAGATTATAAAAAAATTACGCACATAGCCGTACCCGACGTTTCGGGCGCGGGCGCGCGCTCGGTGCTGCTTACGATTGAACATATTCTTATCCCCTCGGGCTTTCGGAAATCGGGAAGCTCGGCGGAACAGTCGCTGGCCGTTTACGGCACCATCCACGGCATGGTTTTTCCGCTTTTGCTTTATCCGTCGGCAATACTTACTTCTCTTTCGGGGCTGCTCGTGCCCGAAATCGCGGAGTGCCGCTCAAAGGGCTTTGAAAACCAGATAAACTATGTAATAAAGCGCGTAATGAAAATAACGCTCATTTTTTCAATAGCGGTATCGGGCATAATGTACGCGTTTGCGGGCGGCCTTTCGCAGCTCGTTTACAATAACAGCGATTCAATGTTTTTTATAAAGCTGTTAGCTCCGCTTATCCCCGTAATGTACTGCGACATGACCGTTGACGGAATTCTGAAAGGACTTGACCAGCAGTATTACACCATGAAATATAACATAATCGACTCAGCGCTGTGCGTTGTGCTCGTTTATTTCCTGCTGCCGCGGTATTCGGTGCGCGGATATGTTTTTGTGCTGTTCGCGAGTGAAATCATCAATTTCTTTTTAAGCGTGCGCCGCCTGACAATCGTCAGCACCGTTACCGTTAATCCTGTCTACGACATTCTGATACCCATAGCGTGCATATTCTGCTCCGTTTCGGGCGTTTCCGTTCTTGCCGAAATAACGGGGATATCCGCCGCGTTCTCGGTCTTTTCGCTGACTTTATGCATAATTGCGTCGCTCGCAGCTTATTTTGCTCTGATGTACATGTTCTCGTGCATTAAAGACGAGGACATCAGCTGGTTTTTATCTGTTCTCGGCATCAACGGACGTACAAAAAAGCTCAGGACAGGAACTGCTTTTTGATTGAGTTGTACGCGCCGCCCTGCTCGTCGGCAATAACTTCGTCTATGGTTTTGTTTATCGCGCGGGCAAGCGCCGCATCGCCCTTCGGAAGCGCTATGCCGTAACCGACGTCGGCAAGCTTTACGCCGTCGGCGGTTTTTATCTTCTTTCCGTTCTCCTTAATAAGCGCGGCGGCAATTGCCTTATCGACAATTACGGCGTCAAGCTTGCCGTCAGTCAAATCCTTTACGGCGGCGCTGCAGTCGCCGTATTCTTTTGCCTTTGCGTTTATTTTTTGCTCCTTAAGAGTAAGAGCGCCGCCCGGACGGACGCCGACGTTTTTGTTGTCGAGCGACTTTGCGGAAGTGATGTCGTCGTTGCCGGCGGCTACAAGCACCGCCTGCTTTGAGATGTAATACGGCTTTGAAAAATCGACGCTTTTGTTTGACGCGTCAACCGGGAGCGCGGAAATAACAACCTCGATGTATTTGCCCATTGACGATACGGGATTGTTTTTGTCGGCAAGCTCTATTACGGCGTCAACGCCGAGCCGCATGGCTATAAGGTTTATCATGGATATGTCGAAGCCGGCGGGGTAGTTGTTTTCATCGCCGTAGGTGAACGGCGCGGCAGTCATGTTAGTACCGACGAATAGTATGCCGTCGGCAATAACTGCTGATATTTCTTCCGTTGTTTCCTCCTCGGTAACGGACTCTGCTTTTTGATTGGTGTCTTCGCCGTCCGCGCAGGACGACAATGACAGGAGGACAAAAACAGCAACCGAGGCAAGCGACAAAAACCTTTTTATGCCTTTCATTTATAAGACCTCGCATTTACTAATATTTATAATAATGATATTATTATATCATGAGTATCCCTTTATGGCAAGAGCCGTGATTTATTGCTCTTGTAATGATATTCGCGAAGAAAAATTGATTTATTTCCCTTTAAGATATAAAAAATGCAAAATATTGTATATTATTAGGGTGTCGTTTCTTTTCTGTTTTCATGAAAAAAGGAAGGGTTGATTAATAATGAAAGCGTTTTTTGCCGCGTTTCTGGCACTCCTGCAGTTTCTGTTTACCTCCGTCGGTGTTTTACCCTACAAGACCGACGTCGATTACGGCGGAACGCCTTACGTCGAGCCTGTCGCAAGACACCTGCTTACGCTGATTGAAAACGGCGAAAGCCCCTATTCCATCGTTATATCCCAAAACGCGGAGCCTGCCGAAATCAAGGCCGCCGACGAGCTGTGGTTCTACCTTGAGGAGATAAGCGGCGTCGAGTTGCCTGTTTTCAGCGATAATGCCCAAGCGCCAACGGGACATGAAATCATCGTCGGCAGTACTTCCCGTGAAAGCGAGCTGTCCGTTTCTCTTAACCGCGACGCTCTGAAACACGACGGCTTTATTCTTAAGGCGGTCGGCAACAATATTTTTATTGCCGGGGGCAGCGCGAGAGGAACGCTTTACGGCGTTTATACGTTCCTTGAGGAGCAATTAGGCTGCCGCTGGTTCACTCCAAAGGTTTCATACATTCCCGAGATGTCAACCGTCTGCGTCAACGCGGAGCTTGACGACCTGCAAAACCCGTCGTTCGAGCTGCGCCGCAACTCCGCCTTGGGAACCAACGAAAGATATCAGGCGCAGAAAAAATGCAACGTGTCTTACTGGACGAACAACCCCGTATACGGCGGCGCGCTGACGTATGTGCTCTGGGACGTTACGCTTACAAAGCTTGTGCCGGACTCATTATTTGACGAGCATCCCGAATACTTCGCGTATCTCAGCGAAACAGGCACACGTTCCAACAAGCACGTTTGCCTGTCGAACCCCGATATCCTTGAAATCGCCGTTGAAAACGCCGAAAGATATATCGACGCAAACACGACAAACGCCAAGCATATACATATCGGTCAAAAGGACAACACCGACTACTGCGAATGCGAAAACTGCACGGCTCTTTACGAGTATTACGGCAGCGTATCTGCCACCACGGTAATCTTTGCAAACAAGCTGCAGGAAGCGCTCGCGGAAGACGGCTACGACGATATGTATGTCACTTTCTACGCGTACAACGAAACACGCAACCCGCCGACCAAAAACGGGCTTGTGTGCAACGAGCGCGTAATTCCCGTTATCTGCGGAAGCCATCAGGCGTGCCACAGCCACCCGTACTACGAATGCGGTCATATCGACGGTGAGGACACAACGTTTATGGGCAGGTTCGGAGATGGCAGGCTTGAATTCAAGGAAGCCGTGGAAATCTGGACAGACATAGCCGAGCGGACATACGTTTACGAATATACTATAAACTTCCTCAACAGCCAGCAGTTTTTCGCCAATTTCGCCACTTTGCAGCCAAACGCGAAATGGATGATGGAGGAAGGCATAACGGGCATAACATACACCTGCGGCGACGGTCACGAGGCGGCGTTCAACGACCTGCGCAATTATCTTATTAGTAAAATCGAGTGGGACGTCAACTGTGACGTTGAATATCATATGATGGATTTCCTCAAAGCCTTTTACGGCAAGGAAGCCGCAAAGTACATCAAGGAGTTCATAGACCTTTACACCGCAAAAGTAACCGCTACAACACACGCCTTCGATTTTGAATGGCACTACCAGTCCTGCTATTTTACTCTCGGCGAGATTAAACGAATAGATGAAATGTGGAAAAACGCCCTTGCCTGCGACCTTACGGAAAGGCAGCGCTTTGAGGTGGAAAAGTCCGAGCTTTCGTGGCGCTATTACAAAGCAAATCTGTGGATAGGCGAATACAGCTTTTTCAACCTGTCCGGGCGCGCGGCGGAGAACGAGAAGCTGTACGACGATTTCAAGTCGCACGGTCTGACGCACGTCACGTCAGTGGGAGGCCCGATGCCCGAAAAGAGAGAGGTAGACTTCTTCTGGCAGCGTCCGATTGACTGGCGTCAATAACGCGAAACGCAGTATATCGCTTATTAATCGAATATTCAATAGCAGGGAACGGTCCTGACCATTTCGGTCCTGACCGTTCCCGTATTTTTCCCTCACAGCGCGGTATTCAGTTGTTTCCGGAACGCGTTAATCCCTGCCGCGCAAATCAGCGGTTGCTTCCGTGCATATCGACGATAATGCGGCGGAATACCTCAACCGTTTCAAGAGTGTCCTCAAGCTCCTCTCTGAGCTTCGCGTTCTTTGCCTTTAGCTCGAGAACCTGCGACGAATAGTCTTCGGTTTCTTCGCCCGAAGGTCTTACCTTGCTCAGATGGTCAAACGTCTTGGGAATCGCATGCTCGGCAGCGTCAATTACATACCTTTCGTTCGTAAGCTCGTTATAAAGCCCGCGCTTTGTATAGCTTGTATGAAGCAGCTCGTGCGAAAGGTGCCCGTTGGGCTTGCCGAGGAACTCGTTGTAAAACTCGATAATCGCCGGGTTCTCGTGTGATTTGCGGATGGGCAGGCTCTCGTCCTCCTCGTAGGTTGCCTTCATCCTCTTTTTGCGGATGTCGGTGTCCTTTGACCTCGGCTGACCGCCGCCCGTGATACAGCCGCCGGGGCAGCCCATAACCTCGATGAAGTGATAGGGCGACGTGCCGTCCTCTACCTGCTCCATCAGAATCTTCGCGCCGGCTAAACCGTTGGTGACGGCAATCCTGACTTCAAAGTCCTCAAGGTAATCGAACTCTGGGAGCACGTTTTCAAACTTTATGGAAGCTTCCTTAATCTGCTCAAGTCCCACTATCGGCGTGACGTGCAGATTTTCAAACGGAAGCTCGCGCCCCGTTACAAGCTCGTAAACGGTGCGAAGCGCGGCCTCCATGACGCCGCCCGTTACACCGAAAATTATCGCCGCGCCGCTTGAAAGCCCGAGCGGCTTGTGGAACGAGCTTTCCGTGAGCGAGTCGAAATCAATGCCGGCGCTCTTAATCATTTCGGCAAGCTCTCTTGTCGTTATGACCTCGTCGACGTTCGGGTATCCCCCGTTCATCATTTCGGGACGGCGTATTTCAAACTTCTTCGCCGTGCATGGCATTACTGAGACAACTACAATGTCCTTGGGGTCAACGCCGATTTTTTCGGCGTAATATGACTTGACAACAGCACCCAGCATAGTGTGTGGCGACTTGCAGGTGGAAAGATGGTCGAGGCTGTCGGGGAAATGGTTTTCTACGTATTTTATCCAGCCGGGGCTGCAGCTTGTAATCATCGGAAGTACGGTGTGCTTTCCCGTAAGCGCTTTTTTCGCTCTGTCAAGGAACTCCGTTCCCTCCTCCATAATGGTGAGGTCGGCTGCCCAGTCGGTATCGAACACGTCGTCAAAGCCGAGCTCCTTCAGGGCGGAGGCAAGCTTGCCCGTGCAGCTTGTTCCGGCTGGATAGCTGAACAGCTCGCCTATCGCCACACGGACTGCGGGGGCAACCTGGACGACTACACGCTTTGTCTTGTCGTTTATGGCGTCCCAGACTGCCTGCGTGGAATCGGTTTCCTTTAGCGCGCCTACGGGACAGACGACTGTGCACTGCCCGCAGAAGGAGCAGGAGTCGGAGCCTATCGGCAGGTCAAAGGACGGGCCTATTACCGTTTTGAACCCGCGGTTCTGGGGATTGAGAATGCCGACCTGCTGAATATCGTTGCATACCGTGACGCAGCGGCGGCACAGTACGCACTTTGACAGGTCGCGCGTGATTGACACTGACGCGTCTATACGGCGCTCGGAGCGCTGGCCCTCGAAGCGCGACTCGTATATTCCGAGCTGACGTCCGAGACGCTGAAGCTCGCAGTGCTGGTTTCTGTTACAGAAAAGGCAGTCTGTATCGTGGTCGGACAAAAGCAGCTCGTAAAGCACCTTTCTCGCGTCACGGACAATCTTGCTGTTTGTATGGACAACCATTCCCTCCCTGACGGGCGTAACACAGGATGCCTGAAGTGTTTTTGCGCCCTCAACCTCTACCACGCAGATGCGGCAGGAGCCGATAGAGTGAATGTTTTCAAAGTTGCACAGGCTCGGAATGGTAATACTGTTCTGCTTTGCGGCCTCAAAAATCGTAACGCCTTCCTCGGCGGAAATATCTTTGCCGTTTATAGTAAGATGTACCATTTTCATTACCTCCTGTCGCAATGTAAGCAGCGCATGGCTTCAGCTATGGCGTTGAGCTTGTGATATCCCTGGTCAACTTCCTCGAAGGAGCACACCCTGCGGTCTATCGGCAGATATTTCTGACCGAATCTTTCGTGAATAATCACCTCGTCGTCGTCCTTAATAAGCGGAACCACAACGTGACGTCCCTTGTTAAGCTCGCCGGTGCCGCCGAGGTATTTGTCGATGGAAACTGCCGCCTGCTTGCCGTCCGCGATAGCCTGAACAACCTCGTTCGGCCCTCTGACGACATCACCGCCCGCGAAAACGCCGCTCATCGTTGTCATGAGCGTGTCGGGGTCGGTTATAAACGTGCCCCACGGAGTCTGACCGATTTCGCCCTTCTTGATAAAGGGAAGGTCGGCGTACTGGCTGACGGCGACGATGCACTTGTCGGCCTTAAGCATGAAGTTTGAGCCTTCTATCGATACGGAATTGCGGCGCCCCTGCCTGTCGAAGTTAGAAAGCTCGCGGCGCACACATTCTATCTGACCGAGTGTGCCGTCATCTTTGGCTATAAACCTGACAGGCGATACAAGCTCGACTATTTCCACGCCCTCGTCAATGGCTTCCGAAATCTCAAGCTCGTCCGCGGGCATCGAATCTCTTGTTCTGCGGTAAATAATCGTGACCTTTTTCGCGCCGAGTCTGACGGCGTTTCTTGAAGCGTCAATGGCAGTATTTCCGCCGCCTATGACGACAATTTCCTCGCCGGTGAAATCAACCTTGTCATAAAGCTTGACGTCCTTCAAAAACTCAATGCCGGGAAGAACACCGGGTATATCCTCGCCGGGCAGGTTGACCTTTTGCGGGAAGGACGTGCCCGTCGCGACATAAACCGCGTCGGACCTTGCCTTAAGGCTGTCAAATGAAATATCCCTTCCGATTTCGGTATTCAGATGAATATTGAAGCCGGAGCGCTTCATCTCGTCAATTTCCTGCTCGAGAACGTCGGACGGCAGACGGTATTCGGGAATGCCGTAGGCAAGCACGCCGCCGGCAACAGGATTTGCCTCGAAAACGTCGACCTCGTAGCCGAGACGCGCAAGGTAGTAGGCGCATGTAAGGCCGGAGGCGCCTGCGCCGATAACGGAAACGCGCCTTCCGTTCTTCGGGAAGATTATTTCCTCGGAATACTTATCCTTGTTCCTGAAGGCGTAATCGGCGACAAATCTCTTGAGCTTGCATATATCAAGCGGGTCGTCAACTGTTCCGCGCCTGCATTTTTTCTCGCAGGGGTGCGTACAGACCCGGCCGCAGACGGACGGCATCGGGTTTTCCTGACGTATGAGGTCGTACGCGTCGATGAACCTGCCCGCCGCAATCAGCGAAAGATAGCCCGGGATGTTGATGTTTGCGGGGCAGGCGTTTTCGCAGGGAGAAATAAACAGCTCGGAGCATACGCCGGCGCGGCAGTAGCCCTTGTTGATATGCTCCTCGTATTCGTCGCGGAAGTATTTGATTGTGCTGAGCACGGGGTTGGGAGCTGTCTGACCGAGACCGCACATTGCCGTCTGCCTGATTGTTTCGCCAAGCTCGACAAGCTTTTCGATATCGCCCGGCTTGCCCTTGCCGCGCGTGATGTTTTCAAGTATTTCAAGCATACGCTTTGTACCTATGCGGCAGGCGGTGCACTTTCCGCAGGATTCCTCCTGTATGAAATCCATGAAGTAACGCGCCGTGTCAACCATGCAGGTGTCCTCATCCATGATGATAAGTCCGCCCGAGCCTATCATGGTGCCGATGCTTATTAGTGAATTGTATTCAAGCGGGGTGTTAAGATTTTCAGCAGTGATACAGCCGCCGGAGGGCCCACCTGTCTGGGCTGATTTGTACTTTTTGCCCTTTGCTATACCTCCGCCTATATTGAACACGACATTAGCGACGGGCATTCCCATAGGTACCTCGACAAGCCCGCTGTTTACGACATTGCCGGAAAGCGCGAACACCTTTGTTCCGGGACTTTCGGGAGTGCCGAACTGACGGTACCAATCTGCTCCGTTTTGCAGTATGGGCGGCACATTCGCGTAGGTTTCGACGTTGCATATGATTGTGGGACAACCGTAAAGGCCCTTCTGGAACGGGAAGGGAGGCTTCTGCCTCGGCTCGCCGCGCTGACCCTCGACGGAGGACATCAGAGCAGTTTCCTCGCCGCATACAAAAGCGCCGGCTCCGATTCTTATTTCAATATCAAAGTTAAAGCCGCTGCCTAAAATGTTTTCGCCGAGAAGCCCGTATTCTCTTGCCGCTTCAAGCGCGGCGGTGAGACGGCGGAAAGCGATGGGATATTCGGCGCGGATATAGACAAAGCCTTTGTCGGAGCCTATCGCGTAACCGCCGAGAATCATTCCCTCGATTACGCTGTGGGGGTCGCCCTCAAACACGGAGCGGTCCATGAAAGCGCCGGGGTCGCCCTCGTCGGCGTTGCAGATAATATATTTCTGGCCTCCGCGCGCGTTATAGCCCGCTTCCCATTTGACGCCGGTCGGGAAGCCGCCGCCGCCGCGCCCGCGCAGACCGGATTTTTTCAGCTCGTCGATTACGGCAAAACGGTCGCCCTTTTTAAGAGCCTTCGCAAGCGCGAAATAGCCGTCCCTTGCTATATAACTGTCGATGTTGCTGACATCGATAAGACCGCAGTTGCGAAGCGCGATGCGCACCTGTTCCTTAAAGAATGTGATATCCTTGATATTGCTTATCCTGCGGCGCTGTATGGTGTCGTAAAAAGTGTAACGCTCAGCGGGCGTGCCGCCTATAAAATGCTCGTCCACAATCTCGCGGATTTTGTCGGCTGTCATTTCGGTGTAATATGTTTCATCCGGGAGAACATAAACAATAGGCCCCACGGCACATGTGCCCATGCAGCCGCCGTGCTCTATTACGGCGATTTCGTCGGCAAGACCTTTTTTTGCGAGCTCGTCGACAAGCGCGTCGTGGACTGCCTTGCAGTTGCTCGCAACGCAGCTTGTGCCGCTGCATATAAGAACGATGTGGCGGTAGGACGCCATCTTTTTTATGTATGCTTTTTTTATGTTCAACAAGTCATTCTGGGATTTTATCATGCCTTTTCAACTCCTTTTTCATCTTTATATTTTGCAAGAATGGAGTCAAGCCTGGCAGGAGCAACCTGCTGATAAACATCATCGTCTATCATCATTGCGGGAGCAAGACCGCACGCGCCGATGCAGCGCGCTATTTCAAAGGTAAAAAGCCCGTCGGCGGTTGTGTCGCCGATTTCGATTTTCAAGCTTTTTCTAAGATGATCCACAAGCTTCTTTCCGCCCCGCACATAGCAAGCCGTTCCGAGACATACCCGGATTGTATGCTTGCCCCGTCTCTTCATTGAGAAGAAGGAATAGAAAGAAACTACGCCGGAAACCTCCGAAACGGGGATGTCCAGCTTGTCGGCAATGAACCTCTGAAGCTCGGCGGGCAGAAAACCGTAAATACTTTGGGCCGCGTGAAGAATGTTGATGAGGCAGTCGCGTCTGCCGGCATAGTAGGTGTCAATCAGACTGTTGATTTCACTGAAATCCGTTAACACCGCTTCTTTGCCGTCAGGCCGGGTTTCGACAACTTTCATTGGTTTAACACTGTCCTTTCCTGTCAAAATAGAGCGAGAAATAGAGGGAAAATAGCAAAATTGCATACAAAATATGGATATGCTGTATAAAAAATCCACATTAAGATTATAATAACACAACAATAATTAGTTGTCAATATAAATAATAAATCTAAGAATTAAAAGGATATATCTGTCTAAAAAATACAATTTATGTCAACTGCGGGCACACTTAAGCATGACAATGTGCTTCCTTAAAAATAACGGAGCACATGGATTTAAAAATCCATGCGCTCCTATGACGTTTAATTAAATTGTTATTTTGTCATTTATACTGCTACAAGAGCTTTAAACCCATTTATCAACGCCGCAAAAAACCGGAATATAATACCGAAAAAATATGAAAAATCGGTGATTGCGACGGAAAGCCCCGACAATGCCCATTTTTCTCCGTATGGCTCGAGCGATACGTTAAGATCGCCCGGTGCAGACCAGTCGTTTATGATTCCGTCGGCGGCGGGCCTTATAAGCTCTTTGAATATAACCTTTGCCGCGCTTTTCATGTATAGTGTTTTTGCGACGGTACCGTAAATCTTGTCGCTAACCGCAAAACCACGGTCAGTCAGATTCATTCCGTTAAAAAGAATATTCGCCGTGCGGACCGGCACGTTCATCAGCGCATACACAAGCACAGCGTTTATGCTCTGCCCTAAAAGCCTGAACTCGGGCGAATAGAAATCAAGGTTTTCGTCGCCGGCATAATGTCCTGAATAAACAGCAGCCGCTAAATCAAGAACTCCCGTATAGCTGCTTCGTTCAATGGTTATTCCGGCTTTTTCCGCTATTTCCTCAACGCTGTCAGTTTCGGGAGTACCCTCAGTGTCATACATGGGCATTCGCAGTGCTTCGCTCAGAGTGTTCATTACCTCGCCGAGCGCGTCGAATTCCTTCGTACCCTCCGAAAACTTCAGTTTTTCCGCAAGCTTCTTTGTGGCTTTGGGTATTTCATAAGCACAGCTTTTTATGCCGGCTTTGTAGTAACCGAGACTGTACGCGGGGAAGTCGTTTTCAATCAGACTTAACTGCGCCCCATTATAACCGTCGGGCAGCAGAGAAACGTCAATTCTGTCGATGTATTTTGTTTCAATATTTACGGCGGTGTCGGAAAAGCTTACCTCGCGGTATGCGTTCGGATAAGTAATTAAAGAGCCCGTTTCAACATCAAATATCCTGTTGCCCTTTTTCGAAACGGCGGTCGAAATGTCATTTGCGTGTTCGTGACCTGTAAAAAAGTATTTTATACCCCAGTCGGCAAACTGCGTTGCATTGCTTCTGTAGTTATCAATGCACAAAAGATTGCCGGCAATGCTCTGAATGCCGAAGTGCCCGAGCACGCTGTGATGAACCATTCCGATAAGCTTTTTGCCGTCGCGCTTTGCCGTTGTTACCTGCTCTTCAATCCATTTTAGCAGGTCGGGGCTTATTCTGCTTCCGTCCTCCCTGTAAATACAGGCATCAATGGCTAAGAGGCGATAGCCGTCTTCAAGCTCGGCAGTATATGACGCGGAGCCTTCGTGGCGAGCAAGTGTTTCGTCATATCCGATATCGGAATAGACGTCAAGAAAGCCGGACAGGTCTAAGCGGTTCTGAGAGGCTGAGGTTCTTATATCGTGGTTTCCGGGTATTATGAATATTTTCTTGTTCGTCCTTGCCTTAAAATCCCTCAGCTTCTGAGCTATGCCGAGATGCTCGTCCCAATGCCCGTCCTCGCTTATGTCGCCCGGTATCAGAAGGTACTTCGAGGATGACGCCTCAAACCTTGAGAGAAACTCGTCTATAATAGCGTCAGCCTCATATGTAAGCGCACTTTTTGTGTTTGTGTGGCTGAAAAGAGGGTCGCCCGGCAAGCTGTTGTTTTGGTCAACAGGCATCAGAGAGCTTTGAGGTCTGTAATGAATGTCAGAAGCAACAAAAAAGGACAAATCAGGCTCGTTACCGCCAAAGCCTGCAACTATAATAGCGGGCAGGAGCAATGCGTTAATCATCAGTATACACACAACAGATTTAATTGTCTTTTTCAAATTATCATCCTCCGTTTCTTTATTTCCGGCATATGAATATTATACCAAAATATGCAACACGTCAAGTGCTTTGAGCGTTAAGCGAAAAATGTGAAAAAAATAAAAAAATATGTATATTTTATGAACTTTTTTATTATATCACATTGAAAACACAATAATAGTTTGATATAATGGTGAAAATTTTGTAATTGTGCCGGATTTCGCTGCGTCAATACCAGTACAAACAGGCGGCTTTGCCGCCGGAAAAGGGGTATATAAAATGGCAAAACTCAACAAAGCGGCTGGGTATCTGCCGGACGAAAAACCAAGCTTCTGGAAACTTGTTCTATACGCGCTTCAGCAGGTCGTGGTAATGTTCCCGGCAACCGTTACGGTAGCGCTTATTACAGGTTTTCAGGTATCGACAACCATCTTCGCAAGCGGTCTTGCGACACTGTGCTTTATCCTTATCACAGGAAAGAAAATCCCTCTTTACTACGGCTCAAGCTTTGCCTATCTCTCGGCGGTAATCGGGCTTATGACGAGCGACACGGTTTCAAAAGCGCTTACTTCGGACGAGCTTGCCCAGTTAAACGGTTTTCTTAGCGGTCAGGCCGGAGTATTCACAATGCCGCAGTCGGCAATCGAATACGCGCAGGTCGGCATAGTAATGTCCGGTCTTGTGTCAATAGCCGCCGGTCTTATTGTAAAGTTTGCCGGCATTAAGGCTGTCGAAAGGGTGCTGCCGCCCACGATAACGGGCCCCGTCGCGATGATAATAGGCTTGACGCTTGCCGGAAACGCTCTCGCCGACGCAGCTCCGAAGGCTTTGGCGGACGGCGCTACCGCTACCGTTTTTAACTCGGACTGGGTGTGGGCAATTTCGCTTGTCACGCTTTTATCAACAATCTTGTACTCGCGTTATCTTAAGGGCTTCCTCGGTCAGCTTCCTCTGCTGCTCGGCGCGGCGACAGGCTGCATTGCGGCAGCTCTTCTGTACAGGATAGGCGGAGCCGACTACAACATTTTCCGCGGCATTAATTCCGGCGCCATCGAGTCCATCTATTCAATCGGTCCCTTTGCCATTCCGAAGCTCTCGCTGCCGAACTTCGGCAACCCGAAGATTGCATGGGCTTCAATTGCCGCTATTATGCCAATAGCTATTGCGACTATCCCGGAGTCAACGGCCCATATGTATCAGCTTGACATTTATGTAAACGCCGCGGCGGCTAAGAAGAACGCCAAAAAGTACAATCTTATCGAAAAGCTTCATCTTAACCTCATCGGCGACGGCATCGGCGACATGGTAACGGGCTTTATTGGCGGCCCCGCCGGAACGAACTACGGCGAAAACATCAGTACAATGGCAATAACGAAGGTTTTTTCTGTTCCCGTTTTAATAGTCGCGGCAATTTTCGCAATGGTTATTTCCTGCTTCACTCCGCTTATACAGGTTATTTACGGTATACCGCTTGCCGTAATCGGCGGTCTTGAAATCTACCTTTTCGGCGCCATAGCCGCGCAGGGCATTGCAATCCTCATTGACAAAAAGGCCGATATGTTCTCGTCTGCAAACATTGCTGTAATCGCCTCGATAATGGTAATAGGCATCGGCGGGCAATACGTTTACGGCGGCAACATTCCGTTCTTCGGAATCAACGTTCCCTGTATCGCGGGAGCGGCGATATTCGGAATAGTTTTGAACCTTATCTTGAGCATCGGCTCAAAAAAGGAACAGGAAGCAGAGTAAAAACAGTTTTCAATACGTTCGTTAAATGAAATGAAGGGGCTGTATCAAAATTCGGTGAAAGGGTTTTGATGCAGCTCCGTTAAACTTTTCGACCGAGAGGAGCGCAAAATGAGCAAAAAAATATCAGTTTCGATGATGTGCGCAGACCATATGCGCATTGAGGACAGTATCCGCGCTTTTGAAGCGGCTGATGTCGAATATCTTTATATCGATATAATGGACGGTCATTTTGTTCCCAACATAACGCTCGGAACCGATTTCTGCCGCGCTCTGAAAAAAGAAACCCCTGTTCCCCTTGATATTCATCTGATGATAGAGGAGCCTGAAAATCGGCTCGGCTGGTTTGATTTCGGTGCTAAAGACATTGTTTCCGTCCACGCCGAAAGCACAAAACATCTTCAGCGCGTCCTTTGCGCCGTGCGTTCGCGCGGGGCAAGGGCTTTTGCGGCGCTTAACCCCGCGACGCCGCTGTCGGTTGTTGATTATATGCTTGACGATATCGACGGGGTGCTTGTAATGTGCGTAAATCCCGGCTACGCGGGGCAGAAGCTTATACCGTCGACAATAGATAAAATAAGGGATTTGCGCCGTCTGCTCGACGAACGCGGCCGCCCTGACATTTTGATAGAGGCCGACGGAAACGTAAGCTTTGAAAACGCCGGCAGGATTTCAAAAGCGGGAGCCGATATTTTTGTAGCGGGCACTTCCTCGGTTTTTCAGCAGGGAACGTCATGCATACAGGAAGGCATAGAAAAGCTGCAGGCGGCGATTTCGCCGGAAATGTAACATACGGCAACAAAAAATCGGTCTGCCTTTTCCGTCAGGTCGCCGCGCTTGACCGCCATATGAAATAACGAAGGCAGGCCTGACCGAAAATCGCGCTCGTGCGAACACATATATACAAATACCGACATATTATGTTTTTGGGTAGAGATGCCCATTATTAATATGGAGGTGAGAAATATGGGAATTTGCAGACGCTACGACAAATGCAGCCTTTGCGGTTTGTTGGGAATCGTCATCAGTCTGGCGCTCGGTGCTCTTTTTGCGGTACTGGTCGCCTTTAATTTACTGTCAAACATTGTAGTTGTTCCCTTTATAACTCTGGTGCTTTCTACGTTGCTGCTTTTAGCGCTTCTATCGGGCCTGGTCGTGGCTGCCGTTTCATGCAGATGTACCCTTGCAAGATGTCTTCATAAGTATACGCCGTGCCTGCTGGCGGGTATAGTAGGAACGCTTGTTGCTTCTGTTGTGAAGCTTGCCATAGGTCTTCTGCCTTTGATTGCTTCAGTTATCGCTCTGTTCGCGCTCAGCGTGTTCTTTGTTTATATGTTGCTTGGCATTATCGAATTTGTTACCTGCATTTCAAAAAAGCTTTGATACCGTCAAACGGATTCGGCGCAAAAAGCGGCGATTGAACAAAAGGCTGAAATGAAAGGATGTAAACCCAAAGCCCCGCTCAGCACACGGCTGTCGGGGCTTGTTTTTATCCTATAAACATCTGTGTCCAATAGTGACCGTCGGAAACATAACCCACGCCTATCTGCGTATATGACGAGTTCAGAATGTTTGCTCTGTGGCCGCTCGAGTTCATCCAGCCAGTAACGACCTCATGCGGAGTCCTGTATCCCTTTGCGATATTTTCACCGGCAGTCCTGTATGAAATGCCGAAATCCTTAATCATTTTAAACGGTGTTCCGTAGGTCGGGCTTGTGTGGGAAAAATACTTTCTGTCGTGCATATCCTGCGACTTGTAACGCGCCACGCGCGACAACTGCCAGTTTGACTTTAACGGACTTAATCCGTGCTCGCCTCTTATTTCATTTACAAGCTCAATAACCTCCGCTTCATACCCCGTCACCGACGAGTCAACTGTCGGTATGGTCAGCACGTCACCCGGGTGTATCAGCGCGGGGTTTTTGATTTGCGGGTTTGAGTGGATTATCTCGCTGAGTCCCACCTGGAATTTTACGGCGATTTTCCACATGCTGTCCCCGCTTACGACCGTATAAGTTTTTGCGGCGCTTGAGGGCATAATAAGCGTTGCCGTAAGCAAACAAAAAATGACGAATGAGATAATAATTTTAGTGAATTTTTTGATTTTAATCACCTCTCTTTCAGTATAAGTATTCGCACGAAAGAGCCTATCTTTCAAGGTAAGTATGGTTAACAAAGTGATAATCAGGGCAGTAATAATTCTGAAATCATGTTATTATTGAAAAAACAAAAAAATCACCTGTAATAACGCAACACGTTAAAACAGGTGAAGAAAAGCATTATTGATTGTAAGCTAAAGAATAGGCAGCATTAATAAGTGAACGTAATATAATTGATTTGCCTTATGATAAAATCGCACAAAGCGTTGGCGCTCTGATTGCTTATGCCGCTGCCCATTGTGAACTGCAGGTGTGTGAAGTTCTGAACGGGCATTACCATCCAGACGCCCTTTTGCATGTCGAATTTGTCAAAGTCAGCATGAGGCTCGCTGAACGGATATAACGCCGAAACTGTATTGACTATTCCGTCATTAGGAAGCCAGCTTTCGTCAACCATGTAGCCGTCCGCTTCGCCCGTGAAGGAACCTATGGCATAAGCCGTTACGCTTGTCATGTCGAGCAGGTTTACGGGGACATGCCTGCCCGTTTTTTCGTCCTTTACCGTGGCGCAGCCGGCATAGGAATAATAATAAATGTCGCTGTACATTTTTATCTTCATATTCAGTTCGGCGGCGCCCTTCAGCGTTAAGTCATACACGCCGGTATCGGCGGTGCTGGCAAGCGCCTTTATCTTTTCCTTATCGATGGTTTGTTCGCCGGTTTCTATATCCCAGCCGGAAAGACCGAAGTCGTAAAGATTCTGGAGATCCGTTCTGCCCGCAAGAGCAAGAACGTAATAAGCCGCAACCATAAAATCGGAGCCCTGGGAGGTATTTAGCACCGCTGTAAGCGTTGTGCCGTTATGCGGGGACGCGAGAGTTGTTATGGAGTGGATTAACCCGTTGTTGCCGCCGGCAAAAAGAGGAGAAAGGTTACCCTGCTCGGTTGCCGCGATTTCTTCCGCACTGCCCTCTGCAAGCAGCGTTGAAAGAAGCCTTACCGTGTTGCCGCCGAAGCTGTGCGCAATGAAGTTGACCTTTTTCCCGGTGCTCCAGTCGGGAACAAAAGCCTTTGTGTAGGCTTTTCCGTAACGTGCGTGACCGTACTTTTCGGAGTGAGCCTTTCCGTAGTCTACCGTTGTGCCGGTAATCTGAGCGTAAAGCTCGCAGGCTCTGTCCCACGCGCTTGAAAACGGACCGCAGGAAGCGTCGTAACACTCGCACCCGTTTTTGTTAAGGAACTTGAGAAGGTCTCCGGTGAAGCTCCCCCAATAGGACAGACCGGCTTCCGCCAGCCCCGTGCCCTCGCCCCATCCGGCAAAGCCGTGAACAAAAATAAACGGGTAGTTCTGCTCTTTTTGAACAACAGGCTCGGTAGGAGTATAGCTGATGCCGAAAATTGACAGAATCGCGGAAAGGATAGCGGCGATAATTTTTTTAATAAGAGCTGCCAAGCAAATCACTCCTCATAATAGCATAATTTGATTATACTATATATTTCCTTAAATGTAAACAGTTATTAATACAATTCCGAAAAAAAATTCCTGTGTTGCACAGTCGGATTGCGGGAAAAACAGGATGCCTGTTAAACATCGGCGTTAGCGATTTCCGCAGCGTCGGCTTCGGCTTTTTCGATTTCGATATTTTCGTTTCTGCGTTTAACGCGCATTTCGGAAAGCTCCTCATACATACGCTTCTTCTTTTCTCCGTCAATGTCGTACATGGTGTGGAGAACAACGGCGCGCAGCATACAGCTTGCCGCAAAGCCGAACACCAATAAAGCAAGCAGCCACAGGCAGGTTTTGAAGTAAGTCGGTTCTACTTTCATCGTTTCGACAAGATTTCCGCTGTCGGAGGTCTTATAGCCGATCCATACAAGCGCGTATGGAATTAAAATGCTTTTTCCGTAACTTAAGGCGCTGTTTATCCACCCGGGAACAACTCCCTGTGTTGCTTCCAGTCTTTCCCCCGTTTCCCACTCAAGGTAGTCGTTGAATTCAACAGTCATGTGCGACTGTGAAAGCTCGTAAAAGCCTAAGCTCATGCCGAAAAGGAAGTAGCAGATAAAAAACAGGACGCCGAAATCGCCCGTGATGTAAACGGAGAAGAAAGCAAGCAAGGCAGAAAAAAGCGAATATACTCCCGTAAATTTAAGAATCTGCACGGGCGAGTATTTTTTGGAGAGCTTCATCGTAATCACAAGCCCTACCACCGTTCCCATGGCGGAGGGAAGCGTAAGCAGCAGCATTTTGTCGGAGCCCACGGTAATCGCGCACAGGTAGGTGGCAAGGATTCCGACTGTGGCGAGCACCCCTAACCAGTTGAACAGATGATACGCGACGTAGTTTTTATATTTGAACAGCGAAAACAGGGCGCCCGAAAGCTTGACCTTTTCCTTTTTGGGAAGCTCTATCCGCTCGCGGCAGAAAACGGCGCACATCACGTTACCCGCCAATGTAATTGCACCGGCGACAACGGCGAGCGAAAAATACATCATCTGCTTGCTTTTGCTGCCCAGCCCGAAAAGAAACGTGTAAAGGTACGCGCCGCCGTAGCCGAGGTAATAAAATATCTGCCAGATGTTGTTGACCGACTTTTTTTCTTTGAAATTCGGCGAGATTACCTGCGGCAGGTTTAAGCCGAGATTGTTGAAGCCTGTAAATATTGTGCTCAGTATCGCGAGAACATAACGGAAGCTTATCATGCCGTCGTGACCAAAATCGGGAATTACAAAATTCAGTATGGTCAGCGCGAAAACGGGAACCGCCCCTATGAGATACCACGGGCGGTAGCGCCCCCACTTGCTTTTCCATTTATGCGCGACGGCGGCGACAAGCAGCCCTACGACATAGCCGAGTATAGTAGTTATCGTCGTCTGTATGGCGGAAATCGACGCAAGCTCATCGCTTTGTATTCCGACTGAGCCGTAGTAGCACTCGTATGTAAAGGTGGAGGATATGCTGCTTAAGGTGCTGACAAGCACCTGCCCGAAGCGCGAAATGCTTAAGCTTACATACTCTATTGCGGTGATGTTGTGCTGCAGTTCAAGAGGCTGGCTCCCGTCCAAGTGCTTGCCGGACTCCCGGAAACGCTTAAATGCCGCCGATATGTTTGCCATAAAGTGACGACCTTTCCTGTTTATTTGGTTGTATTATATTGTATCCTGAATCATAAATCAACTTGTTTTGTGGATTTTGCCGGTTTTTTTCAACAGCACAACTGAATCCGTGTGTGTATTTTCCTGTCTACTGCACATAATATGCATGCAGACCATTTTTCTCAGAATACGGGCGAAAATGTTGAGTAGGTGCCGAAAAAATTCTTCGCTTTGCTTGAAAAGATTCTTCGCTCCGCTCAGAA
>DCUB01000059.1 GCA_002329365.1 Ruminococcaceae bacterium UBA1425 | reverse complement strand
ATGGGTAGCATCCTACTCGATTTATAAGTTTCATATAGCTTGCGGAACGGTCAAGACCGTTCCCTACGTAAAAATTAATAAAATATCAGCCTCGGAATCAGGCCTCCATAAGATAATGCGTTTCCATAGACATAATGTGTTCTATAAGGTCGGCAACGCAGCCGCGGTTGCAGTGGCACGCCACATACTTGCATACATCGTGAATGGGCTTTGGCGACTGAGCGGCGCACGCGGGGAAACCGACCGATTTAAGCATGTCAAAGTCGTTGTAATAATTGCCGATAGCGGCGACGTGGCTGTGGTCGATGCCAAGCATGTCGGCAAGCTTTAAAACCGCCGTACCCTTGTGGGTGCCCTTCTGAAGCATTTCAAGCGTGACTATGGAGCTGGCCATGAAATGCGCGTCGGGGTTTCCGACGTCGTCGATATGCGCCTTCAGAGCATTAATAGTGTTGGGAGCGCCCCAGAAGATAACCTTCAGCCAGCCGTCGTTCGGGACATTATCCATGTTTGTTACAACGTAAGGCGCGCCGTCAAACGCCAACATAGTGTTTGCAAAGACGCCGTTGCGGACAAGATAAACAAGATTTTCGGTGAAAATACCGATATCGAGCGCGTAAAACTTCATGCAGAACTTTTTGGCGATGTCGCGAACAAACTGCATTCCTGTATCGCCTATGGGGCTGCTCCAGACCGTTTCCTGCTTATTAACGTCGTATATGGCTCCGCCGTTAAGTATGATAGCGGGCTGATTTGCGGGAACCGTATTGTATGTTCTGCTGATGGATACAACGGTTCTGCCGGAGGCAAGCGTAAAGTTGCCGCCCAGCTCCGTGAATCTTTTTATGGCGTCATAATTTCTTTGGGGCAGCCTGCGGTACTTGTTGTTTAAAGTGCCGTCTACATCTGAAACAATGAGCCAGTCTTCAAAAGTTCTTTCCAATTACGGATTCACACCCTTGTGCAAAAATGATACAATCTATACAACGATTTGTATATGTTGTACACATTATATCAGCAACCTACAAAAGATACAAGACGGAAAACATTATGAAATTATTAAGAATTTATTATGATTTGATTTATCACACCATTTTTTCCTGTTTAACCTTTTTATCGATTACATGACGCGCCTCAAGCTCGTCGGTAATATCCTTAAGCGTTATTCCCATCTGTACCATAAGCACCATTACATGATATGCAAGGTCGGCGATTTCGTACACGGTTTCGTTCCTGTCACCGCCCTTTGCCGCGACAATAACCTCTGTCGTCTCCTCGCCAACCTTTTTTAGGATTTTGTCTATGCCCTTTTCAAAAAGGTATGTCGTGTAGGAGCCTTCTTTTTTTTCGTTTTTTCTGCCCCCGATAAGAGCCATAAGGCTCTCGTATGAAAAGCGCGTGGGAATCTCGCCGTTTTCAAAAACCGTGTTGTTGAAGCAGGAGTCGGTGTTAAGGTGGCACGCGGGGCCGTCCTTTTTTACGGCTACTGTCAGCGCGTCAAGGTCGCAGTCGGCTGTGATGCTGACAATATGCTGAACGTTGCCGGAAGACTCCCCCTTTCTCCAAAGCGTTTGCCTTGAGCGCGACCAGAAGCAGGTACGCCGCTCGGCAATGCTTATTTCAAGGCTTTCCCTGTTCATGTATGCAAGTGTCAGCACCTTTTTTGTTTCATAATCTACCACAACGGCGGGAATAAGACCGTTTTCGTCAAATTTAAGTGAATTAATGTCAACCATAGCGAAACTCCTTTTTATAGCCTGACGTTTATACCGTCATCATAAAGCTTTTGTTTCAGTTCAGGGATGCTTACCTCGCCGAAATGGAATATGGAGGCGGCAAGACCGGCGTCAACTCCGGGCAGTGCTTTGAACAGCTTTGTAAAATGCTCCATGTTTCCGGCGCCTCCGGAAGCTATCACGGGTACGTCGGAGATTTTACACACCGCCTCGAGCATTTCAAGGTCGAAGCCGTTTTTAACACCGTCGGTGTCGATGCTGTTTATGACAAGCTCGCCCGCGCCCATTGCCAGACCGCACTTTATCCATTCGAGCGCGTCCATTTTAGTATCCTCGCGCCCTCCCTTTGCGAATACGCGGAACCGGTCGTCGACGCGTTTGATGTCGACGGACAATACAACGCACTGGTCGCCGTACTTTTTTGCTGCTTCCTCTATGAGCCGCGGATTGCGGATTGCGCCGGAATTAACGCTTACCTTGTCCGCCCCGCATTTCAGCACGCGGTCAAAATCGGCTACGGTGTTTATGCCTCCGCCGACGGTGAGAGGTATAAATATTGTCGAGGCAACCTCTTTAAGAATGTCGGTAAAAAGCGCTCTGCCCTCCGCCGACGCCGTTATGTCGTAAAAAACAAGCTCGTCGGCGCCGTTGTCGCTGTAAAAACGGGCAAGCGAAACGGGCGACGAAACGTCCGAAAGACCGAGGAAATTAACTCCCTTTACAACTCTGCCGTCCCTGACATCAAGGCAGGGGATTATACGTTTTGTTATCATTCAGTTTATACCTCCGCCGCCGCTTTTATAGCTTCTGTCAGATCAATTTTGCCCGTATAAAGAGCCTTGCCGAGTATAGCCCCGTAAATGTTCATCTCACGAAGCGCGACTATATCGGATATATCGGTTATGCCGCCGGAAGCTATGATGTCCACGCGAAAACGCTCCGAAAGCCTTTTGTAAAGCGAAAGATTTGTGCCTTTTAACGCCCCGTCCTTTGAAATGTCGGTGCAGATTACCGTTTTGACGCCGAGCTTTTCAAGCCGTTCAAAGAAAACGTCGCAGGTGAGGGGAGATTTTTCCGTCCAGCCCTTTATAGCGACGCGCTCACCTAAAATATCGACTCCCACGGCAATTTTTTCGCCGTATTCCGACACCGCTTCTTCGAGGAAGCCGGAGTTTGTTACGGCTGCGGTGCCGAGGATAACGCGCATGACACCCGCGTCGAGGTATTTTTTTATAACCTCCCCGCTGCGTATGCCGCCGCCTATCTCAACCTTCAGTCCGCTTTCTTTTGTTATTCTGCCGACAAGCGGGAGGTTCGGCGTTTCTCCCGTTTTCGCGCCCTCAAGGTCGACGACGTGGAGATATTCGGCGCCCTGCGAGGCAAAACGTTCGGCGACCGAAACGGGGTTGTCGTCGTAAACTGTCATTTTGTTGTAGTCGCCCTTGTAAAGGCGTACAGCCATGCCGCCGTATAAGTCAATAGCGGGAAAAATAATCATATAGTTTCTCCTCACATTTCGCAGAAGGCGCGAAGAATGTTAAGCCCCGTTTTGCCGCTCTTTTCGGGGTGAAACTGTGTGCCGCAGACGTTGCAGGAAGCGGCGGCGGCCGTAAGCTCCGCCCCGTATTCCGTTGTGGCGATTACGGAAGATTCGCAGTCAGCCGCATAGTATGAATGAACAAAATAGACGTGCTCATTTTCCGCGACATATTTGAAAACAGGATGCTTCGGTCTGTCCTTCGGGAAGTGAAGTGCGTTCCAGCCTATCTGCGGAATCTTAAGCCCGCTGCCTATTACGGGCGCAATGGAAACGACATTACCGGAAATCAGCCCCAGCCCTTCATGCTCGCCGTACTCGAAGCTTTTGTCGAACAAAAGCTGCATGCCGAGACAAATGCCGAGCAGCGGCTTGCCGGAGGCAGCCTCTGCCCTGACGACTTCCGCCATGCCGCTTTCGCGAAGCTTGTCGGCCGCGTCCTTAAACGCCCCTACGCCGGGAAGAACAAGCCTGTCGCTTTTTCTGATAACCGAAACGTCGTTTGTTATAACCGCGTCCTCACCTATAAAGGAAAAGGAACTGCAAAGCGAAAAAAGATTGCCTACGCCGTAATCAATAATGGCTGTCATGGATTATAAAACTCCTTTGGTGGAAGGTATCCTGTCGACTTCTGACGCGTTTATGACGGCGGCTTTCGATAGTGTGCGGGCAAGAGCCTTGAATACCGCCTCCGCTATGTGGTGGGAGTTTGCGCCGTCAAGCTGCTTTATGTGAAGCGTTATGCAGGAAGTACGGACGAACGCGAGCAAAAATTCGGGCAGAAGCTCCGTATCGAAATCGCCGATTTTCTGCGTCGGGAAGCGGAGGTTACAGGAGAGATAAGACCTGCCCGATATGTCGACGGCGCATAGTACAAGAGCTTCGTCCATAGGCAGCGTAATATCGGCATAGCGCGTAATGCCGCGCATATCGCCTAAAGCGCCGGAAAAAGCCTTGCCGAGGCAGATTCCGATATCCTCAACGGTGTGGTGATAATCGACGCCTGTGTCGCCCTTGCATCTGACGGCGAGGTCAAACCTGCCGTGAGCCGCAAAAAGCGTGAGCATGTGGTCGAGAAATCCGCAGCCGGTATCAATATCGCCGGCGCCAGTGCCGTCGATGTTAAGCGTAAGCTCAATATCGGTTTCGTTTGTTTTTCTTTTAACGGTTTCTGTTCTCATGTGCCGTGCCTCCTTATTTTTGCTCCGAAACAATTTTTGAAGCTTCGGAAATCAGCGCGTCCATCTGCGCGGGTGTGCCTATGGAAATCCTTACAAAACCGTAAAGCCTTTCCTTATTAAAATACCGTACGAGTATGCCTGCCTCTTTCAGCTTTTTATAAAAATACTCTCCGGAAAACAACGGATGTCTTGCGAATATGAAGTTTGCGTCGGACGGCAGCACCTCAAAGCCGATTTCACGCAGCTTTTCGGTTGTGTATCCGCGCGTTTTTATTATTTTTTTGCAGCAGTCTTCAAAGTATTGTTCGTCCTCGACGGCTGCCTCGCCCGCTACGAGCGAAAGCCTGTTTATGTTATATGGGTTTGTGGAATATTTGATTTTGTTCAGGTCTTTAATAATTTCCTCGTTTGCAATCGCATATCCGAGCCGCGCACCTGCCAGTGAACGCGACTTTGAAAAAGTTCTGACAACAAGAAGGTTGTCGTATTTCTTTACCATGTCGACGCAGCTCCTGCCGCCGAAGTCGACGTAAGCCTCGTCTATTATAACGATATTTTCAGGGTTTGTTTCGAGCATTTTTTCAATCTCGTCTTGCCCTATCGAAATGCCCGTGGGCGCGTTGGGGTTTGCGATTACGATGTTTTTGCCTATACCGTAATATTCTGAGCAGTCGATGTTGTAATCGTCGTTAAGCGGGATAATGTCGCACTTAATGCCGTAAAGGTCGCCGTAAACGGGGTAAAAGCCGTAGGTGATGTCGGGGAACGCAATCCCTTTATTCCCGTCGCAGAACGCCATGAAGGCAAACGACAAAATTTCGTCGGAGCCGTTTGAAACGAATATATTTGAAATGGAAAAACCGTAGAATTCGGCAAGCCTTTGACGCAGCGACGTGCATTCGGGGTCGGAGTAAAGCCTCAAATCCGAAACCTCGGCGGAGTTTACACGTTCAATGACAAGCGGGGAGGGGGGATAGGGCGACTCGTTTGTGTTAAGCTTAATATACTGCCTGTCGCGCGGCTGCTCGCCGGGGACGTATACCTCAAGGCTTTTATACCTCTTTGACAGAAATCTGCTCATATAATCATCCCTTGTCAAAACGTATTGTTGCCGACCGCGCGTGGGCGGTAAGCCCCTCCGCTTCGGCGAACGCCGCTACCTTGCCGCAGACGAGTGAAAGCGCGTCGGAGGTATAGTAAGTAAACTGCGTTCTCTTTACGAAATCCTCAACCGAAAGAGGGCTTGAAAAACGCGCCGTTCCGCTTGTGGGAAGCGTGTGGTTCGGACCGGCGAAATAGTCGCCCAAAGCCTCGGGGCAGTTTTTGCCGAGAAATACGGAGCCGGCGTTCTTCACCTTGTCGAGATAATCAAAAGGGTTGTCCACACAAAGCTCAAGGTGCTCTGGCGCAATATCGTTTGATATCTCGACAGCTCTTTCAAGCGACGGAACTATGACTATAGCGCCGTAATTGTCTATTGACGCTCTTGCTATCTCGTATCTCGGAAGAAGGGCGAGTTGATGCTCTATTTCATCGGACACAGCCGACGCGAGTGCTTCGCTGTCGGTGAGCAGAATTGCGCTCGCCAGCCTGTCGTGCTCCGCCTGCGAGAGCATGTCCGCCGCTATTACGTCGGCGCGGCAGGTACCGTCGGCAATTACGAGTATCTCGCTGGGGCCTGCTATCATGTCGATATCGACAAGCCCGAAGACCTGTCTTTTCGCCTCGGCTACATAGCGGTTGCCGGGGCCGACAATCTTGTCGACGCGCGGCACGCTCTCCGTACCGTAGGCGAGCGCGGCGACAGACTGCGCACCGCCCGTTTTGAAAATCCTGTCGACGCCCGCGAGCCTTGCGGCGGCGAGGATTGCCGGGTTGACGCTGCCGTCGCGTGAGGGGGGCGTGGTCATTATTATCTCGTCGCAGCCCGCGAGCTTTGCGGGGATACAGTTCATCAGCACCGACGACGGGTAGCTTGCGGTGCCGCCCGGAACATAAAGCCCGACGCGCCGCAGAGGCAAAACCTTTTGACCTATTACAACTCCGTTTTTTTCGTTTATGATAAAGCCGTTTGTAATCTGACGGCTGTGGAACGCGCGGATATTTTCGGCCGACTCTTTTATAATCTCAATCAGACCGTCGTCAAGCTGCCGGAAGGCTTCGTCCATTTCGGCTGCGGTAACATTAAGCGACGACAGTTCGGCGCCGTCAAATTTACGGCAGTATTTAAAAAGCGCTTCGTCGCCGTTTTGACGGACGTCCCTTATGATTTCGGACACTACTTCACCGACGTCCGCCGAATCTTTCTCTCTTTTTAAAAATCCGAGGTTGTCGGGCGATTTATACACAACTGTTCTTATCATTTCAGCATTCCTTTCCGGCTGTTGATTCGCGCATTTTTGAAAGCAGGCGCTCTATTTCGCCGTTTTTGAATTTGTAGTTTGCCTTGTTTGCTATCAGCCTTGCGCTGATGTCTATAATATCCTTATACGGCTCGAGATTATTTTCGCGGAGCGTTGTGCCCGTTTCGACAATGTCGACTATTACGTCCGAAAGCCCTAAAAGCGGAGCAATCTCAATAGAGCCGTTAAGTTTAATTATTTCTATTTCGCGGTTCTGCTTTCTGAAATATTTTTTCGTGATATTCGGGAATTTTGTAGCAACGCGCAGGGTTGTGTCATCCGCCGGGCGCGAGCCCTTTATGCCGGCAACCGACATGCGGCACTTTCCGACGTTGAGGTCAAAAAGCTCGTACACGTCGGGACTGTATTCAAGAAGAAGGTCCTTGCCCGCGACGCCTATGTCGGCTACGCCGCGCTCGACGTAAATAGCGACGTCGGAGGGCTTTGCCCAGAAATAGCACACGCCGTTTTCTTCGTTTCTGAAAATCAGTTTGCGGTTGTCCCCGTTAATTTCGGGACAGCCGTAGCCGAGAGAATCGAATATCGAATAGACCTTTTCTCCAAGCCGCCCCTTCGGCAGCGCGATGTTAAGCATCACAAACCCTCCCGCCGCTGAAAATTTTGCGCTCTCTGTATTTTACGCTTCCGTCGTCAACCCTCTGCACACGGACACTTTTGCCGGATGACGTCAGCTCGTCGACGTGCTTTGCAAGCAGCGGCAGCGGCGCGCCCTCGTCATAAATAAGGAGTATGTCCACGTCGTAATCCTTTGCGCTTCGGTGATAGCTTTCGAGCTGGTCGAGATAAACGGCAAAGCCTATGGCACCGGTGTTTCTTCCGAAGCGGCGCAGAAGATTATCGTAGCTTCCGCCCGACAGAATGCTGAAGGGTATCTCGTCGACAAAGCCCTGAAATATGATGCCGTTGTAATAACTGAGGTCGTTCATAATCGAAAAGTCAAGGCGCAGCCTTTCTGTTTTGCCTGTTGCTTTCAGAGCTTCAAATATATCGCAAAGCTCCCCGTAGGCACCCTCCGCAGGAGTGCCGTAAACCGTTTCGCCGACCAGCGGAAGAACGTCCTCAAAGCTGCCGTAAAGTGCCGCGAGCCTTTCGATTTTTTCCGCCGTATCGCTCGGCACGTTTTCTTCGGAGCAAAACAATCTTATTTCGTGCGTGCTCTTGCTTGCTATAAGCTTCGTAAGCTTATTTTTTTTCAGGTCAGGCAGCATTGTATCCTCAAGTATCCCCGTGACTATGCCGAGGTGAGAAATGCCCATGATGCAGTCGCCGCTGACGGTTTCAAGGCTGCGGACGGCGAGCATTATTACCTCGCAGATTGCATAAAGGTCGACGGCACCGATATATTCAAGCCCCGTCTGCATAATTTCCTTAATCTCATCCGAGCCGCGGCAGGGCCTGTATACATTTTCGCAGTAATACACCTTGTCAGACGACGTAACGCCCTTTCCGTTTTTGACTATAGAAAGGGTGATGTCGGGCTTCAGTGCCAGCAGCTTGCCCGTAGACGGGTCGCTGAAGGTTATTATGCGGTCGCTTTGAAGAAAGCTCTTATTCTCAAGGTAAAGGTCGTATTCCTCGAACTTGCTCATCTTGTAACGCTTGTAGCCGTACTGCTCAAAAAGTTGCCTTAACGCAAGGACATACCTCTCGTCGTTTCGCAAAAGCTCGTAATAGTTCTTCATTTCCGGCCTCCGTATTTTCGGGCTGCGCTGTTTTGCGCCGTAATCCTATGTATAAATGATAACAGATATTATTGTATTAGTCAAGTAATACGGTAACACAATAATACACAAACTTAATAAACATGCTGTCGGATTTTTATAAACAATGCTCAAAATCCTGAAAATTCAGGGCAATAATCCTTTCACACAGACGCGGCGTCGCGAAATCGACAGAAAACCAGCCGTAATATCTGCCCTTTATAAATCTGTAGCTTAAAAGCTGTTTGTTTATATATCGGGCGTTGAAAACCGGCATAAAAAACCCGCCGGCGGTGCTCGCGTAATTGAGCCTTAGCCTGCCATTGAAGGCGCCTGCGCGTTCAAGCGCGGGCAGCATAACGTCCCTCCATTTGCTGCGGGGGGAGTGCATATATCTGTCCTGAACCTCCGCAAAGTCGACGCTTTCGCCGCTTTCGCCGCTTTCGACGGACTTTATTTCAAGGACTAAGGAGGAATGCTCCTTTTTGTTGCCCATATTGCACCATGCTGTAAAGTTCAGCCCTGTGTTTTTGTCGTCGTACCCGGAACTATCCGTTCCTAAACCTGCGCGGCGCATGAGTACTATCCGTCCGCGGCATTCGTAAACGGACGGTATCCTGTTTTCACAGAACCAGACGTCGCGGTGCGGCATAATATATCTTTGATAAAACATATCAAAGAAGGGGAGATTCAAATCGTTTCGGTCGTCCTCCGAAAGCAGCATGAAAACGGCTTCGGAAGGATTCATCTTCAAAAATGACGTAATATCAGAAAAAATCGTGTCGAAATACAGCCTGCCGCCGAAGCGGCTTTTACGGCAGTCGATTATCGAATGAACAGCTTTAAAGCCCTCGGAGCACAACTCAAGGCGTATGTCAAGCATACGAATTCCGAAGTTGAGCTGTTCGGTAATTGAAGTGTTCTGGCAGCAGCAGACAAGGCCGAGCGGAATGTGCTTTGTCGAGCTGTTGTGTGTGCCGGGAATGCTGACGGCGGCGGCGGAAACGGTGTCGGGAAGACGCGCCATCCAGTTTTTAAGGTCTGCGCTCATAATAAACACCCCGAAAAAGAGAGGGGACGAATCAAAGAAACGCCCCCGTCGGATTTTAAATAGTATACCATATTTATGCATATAATGGCAAGACGCAAAATAAACATCACATTAAACCAATAAAAAGCAAAAACGCGTCTTGAATATTAATCATTCAAAACACGTCGTTTGCATTCATTCTGTTGGCCAAAGAATAAAGACAATCATAACGGTTTCCACACAATCGCGATTATGTGTGAAACCGCTTCCCCCGAATAAGAAAGATATGTCCTTTAGCGGATATTTCCAACAAACTTCCTGATGAACTCAAGAAATGCCGCGAGAGCGGTATAAGCAGCTGCTGAACCAAACATTGTTGGTATCCATTCGCCAACCTTCTGAATTACTGTAAGGAACTGGTCAAATACTGTCATGAGAAATACTCCTTTCGTATATTATATCTAAGCCGAATGAAAGGATCGGCAAGATAACATAAGAAATCAGCGCAGCCTTATTCCGCCACGGATTTTATCGGGACGCGATCTTGTCAAAGGACCGCGGACACTTTTTACGGAAAGCCCGTAAAACTCGGACGTATTCCGGGGCTGCGGCGCAGGCGGCTCGACACCGTGGAGCGAACCGTTCAGCTTGGACACAAGCCTCTCAAGCTCTGAAACCTCGTCGGGGGAGAGAACCGCGAACAGCTCCGACACCGCGCGGATGCGCTCCGCCTCCATTTCCGTTGCGGCAACCCTGCCGCGGTCTGTTATGTAAACCTGAAGCCTTCTGCTGTCACTACCGTCTTTTTTTCGTTCGACAAACCCGGAAGCTTCAAGCTTGTCCAGCATTTCTGTGACAGTGGCGGGTGAAAGCGATACGCTTTTTGAAAGAGCGCTCTGGCTGACACCGTCGAGGACGGAAAGAGCTGAAAGAAGCCTGCCCTGACCGAAAAGGAAACCTGTTGTGCTGTGCTTTTGCAGAAGCCTGTCAATGTTTCTGCACAATAAGTTGAGCTCGTCCAGAAGCAAAACGGAGTCTTTGAAGCCTCCGGCGAAATTATTACTACCCACAATGATGCTCCTCTTGAGACTGCACAAACAATTGTAAATAGATAATAGCACATGAAATAAAAAATAGCAATAGCTATTTATGCTTTTTTTTGTTTTTCATCCTTTTTTTATACAATCTGCACAAATCAAATTTGCACTTATTGTACAAAATGGTTAATATTATAATATGTAATTAAAAAAATATGTAAGATTTGCTTACATTCTCTTGTAATAACCTTGACAGACAACAAAATGTATGATAAATTAAGTATGCGTAATAACATGTCTGAGTATCGGTTGTCATGCGTTCGATGCGACCTTTAACCTTAAGCTGACAGTTCCGACTTCATGTGCAAGCTAAATGTATACTGAATGGGAGGCACTTGCAATGTCAAAAATTAAACGCGCAACAAGCCTGCTGCTCACCTTTGTGATGGTTATAACCGTTATTTCGGTTGGTTTAACCTTCACTGCGAGCGCGGCGGCACCGTATGTCCCGAGAACGCCCGCGTCAGTACCGTCGCCGAACACTTTTACCGTACCCGATGCGATAAAAACATACGGCGAAAACGAGAACCTGAGCGGCAACTACATAAAGGCCGAGGGTTCCATACAGTTCTATCTTTCCGGCGCGACGGAAATCGCCCTCAATACAAACAACTCGGGCGTTGCCGTAGGCGCGCCGACTGTTGTCGGGAACGTCACCGTGTGGAATATCAGCGGCGGCTCGCTAACAAATACGTCCGCGACCAACGTCAAGTTTACCGTATCGTATAAAGTAGACGGAAAGCTTTACTATTCCAGCGCGTGGTCGGCGGTTTACCCGATGTATCACGACGCCGTTGTAAGAACCGATCAGCAGTTCCACGGAACGTCGGTTTCCCGCGACATTAAAGTCAAGAAGGTAATGTGGCTTGCCCCCACGTTCGGTGAGTTTACCGGGTCCGGAGGAACAAAGATTTATTATGTTCCGGTATATTCCGGAGACGGAGACAATACCTTTGACGCCGGTGCTGATCCCAGCGCATCAGGCGTACTGTGGCAGAATAATTACGGCAACAAAACAGGCTCTCAGGATAAGGATATGGCGGGAGCCATAACAGCCCCTTATCCGACGGGCACATACTACGCCGACCTTTCTCAGTATTCAACTATGGCACAGCTTCCGGTAAAGCTTTACACGCGCGAATACGGCGGAGATTACGACGGCAACCATCCGATGAATCTCACAGCTACAAGCATTGTTTCACAGAAGGTTAACGGCAGTTCAGTTACTACTTTCGGTATTACCGGTACCGGTGTCGGCGGTGGTCAGGAGCTCGCTCAAAATACCAACTATACAACAAGCTTTACGGGTACCCTTCCGGCAGCCGGTTACGAAGTCTTAATTCAACTAAAGCAGCACATGAAAGCACAGTGTAAGTTTATCTGGACGCAATCGTTGGAAACGGATGATTACATCAATCTGAGGGTTTTAGTTTATAACAAGACTGCGCTCAGAAACCTTGTCACCTCCGAAAAGGCTGCTAACAGGCAGCAGTCTGATTACAGCACAACAGGCTCGGTTACGTGGAACAATTATCAGACGGCTCTTCAAACGGCTTACGAGCTGCTCGGCAGGCAGAATACAACGCAGGCGGCAATAGACGCTGCCGTCAGCGCGCTCAACGCTGCCAAACCCGTTTATGTCAACGACGCGACAAGCAACGGCACATGGGTTTCCGGAATGAGGTACGCAGATGCCTCTTATGAAGCTGCGGACTTCCAGACAAACCAAATTCCGTCCAATTTCAACAGCGGCACCTATCCCGACGGAACAAAGGGCAGATTATATACATGGACAACGGCATCCGCGTTGAATCGTGCTCTTGAGGACATAGCCTACGACAGAGCGCTCAACAAGAGGTTTCAGTCTGTCGTCGACACAATGACCGTCAATCTTCAAACAGCCATCAGCAGTCTCCAGTACAAGTCGTTTAACATTGTATATAACGCAAACGGAGGAACAAACGCCCCCGCAACCACTTCACACAAGCTGTATACAAGCGTCGAAGTGCCGTCCGCACAGCCCGCGAGGCAGCATTACGCCTTTAACGGCTGGTATTACGATGCCGCCTGCACCGCACAGGCTTCGTGGCCGTTGGCGATGAGCCCCGCAAATTCCTACTTTGCCGGTGATCTTAACCAAAAGGATGACAGCATCAGAACCGGCATAACCCTGTACGCGGGCTGGGTGCGCACTTCCGTTCAGATAACCTTTGACTCAAACGGCGGCTCGTCCGTTGAACCGATTTTTGGCACACCGGGCACAACAACCAACGCACCTCCGGCTCCCACAAAGCTGGGCTACAATTTCGCCGGCTGGTATTACGACGTAGCGCGCACGAATCCTGTCAGCTTCCCGTACACTTTCACCTCAAACGACGTTACTTTCTACGCCAAATGGAATATAGCCTCCTTTACGGTTACGTTCAACTCCAACGGAGGCACGTTTAACTCCACGGGGAGCTCAACATATCAGGTAACCCTGAGTTACGGCTCACTGGTATCGGAGCCCGAGATACCCGTCAAGTACGGCAAGGGCTTTGCGGGATGGTATTTTGACAACAATACCTTCCAGAACCCCGTTAATTTCACGAACTTCACGATGCCGAGCTCCGATATCACCGTTTACGCCAAGTGGAGCGATACAATTTACACTATAACATATGACTCAAATGGCGGTTCAAGCGTTCCCTACGTCTCCTATGCCGCCGGCGATACGGTTCATGAGCCCGCGCCGCCTGTAAGAGCCGGATATACGTTCGCCGCGTGGTGTTCCGACGCCGAACTTACAACTCCCGTATCCTTCCCGTTTATTATGACGGCAGGAAGCAAGATATTCTACGCAAAGTGGACGCCCCTCAAGTTTAACGTTTACTTTGACCTCGGCGACGACGCATATGCACCGCTTGAGGCTCAGTTCCCGTCTTCGTTCGACCCTGCCGATTACTACAACCTCGACTGCGGTTCCGTACTCGTAGCTCCCGAAGAACCCACAATGGAAGGCTACGTGTTTATGGGCTGGAAGCTCAACGGCATCGATTTTACATTCCCGACTACTGTTCCCCCCCAGAGCATTACGCTTGTAGGCTCATGGGAGGTTGAGCCGCCGACGGTGAAGTACAGGCTCAGGACAGACAAGACGGGTGTACTCCAGCAGGGAGACGTTGTTACCATTACGGCATCCATACAATCAAACTACATCGTCGGTTCGCATAGTATCATAGTTTATTATGACAAAAGATATTTTGAGCCGGCCTTGAAGGGTGCTACCTTTACTACTCCTTTAGCCAACACATCCGCCTGCGGCACGAACGGAAACACGTATTTCACAATGATAGACAATCCCGTGAGCGCCAAGCCGGAGGGTTGGAACACGTGGGAGAACGGTTCCTGCGCCGGACGTGTAAACAACAGCTCGTCTCCGCCGCTGTTCCAATACTATCCGGAATCATGGCGTTTAGACTCAAACACGCTTCTTCCCGAATATTCTCATTACGATTATGTATACTTCTCGGTTGCCAATGCTGTAACATCGCCGTCGGGCGGATACTGCGTAACGGCTGATCCCGAGCAGGATTTATGCCGATTCCAGTTAAAGGTCAAGGACAGCGCCCCCGTAACGGATGTTGACGAATACGCGCAGATTCTCATGCCATACGAATTTACAAGAAAAAGCGAATCGTCAAACGAAAAGATATATGCAGCTTATGAGGACGGAAACACTTACGATACTGAGTTCCAGGCATCGGGTATCACCTATGTTCTTTTAAACGGAGACATCAGGTTTGCCGTTGAAGAAATGGCTATGTCCACTATATCCTTCAACACAAAAACCGAGCAGTTCATAAGCCCGATAACAGAAAAGGTCGGAAGGTCAATTACTCTCCCGACGCCCACAAAAGCTTACCACAACTTCCTCGGTTGGTCGCTCGTCGACGGCGGAACTACATATGTCAGCAACCCCTATGTTGTTCCGGCAGATGACGTAATTCTTTACGCCAACTGGCAGCCGCAGTCGGCGACATACAAGGTAAGGCACTGGAAGCAGAACACAACGGCAACGGGCTTCCTTCCGAACTATGAGGAGGAAACACACACCGCCGTCATAGGAACAACGGTTACGGCAACGCCTAAGACATACGCCGGCTTCAACACGCCAAACAGCGTTTCCGACGTTGTCGCTCCCGACGGTTCGCTTGTGCTAAACCTTTACTACACAAGAAAAACAATCAGCATTACGTTAAATCTTGCCGAAGGAACTATTTCCGGCTCGACAGTTCGTTCAGGTCTTTTTGAAGCATCGGTAACGCCTGCCGTACCGGACCCGACAAGAACAGGATTCACGTTCGGCGGATGGAAGCTGAACAACCAGCCGTACACCTTTACAACCTTCCCAAGCTCAAATATTGAGGTTGTCGCATCATGGATACCCAATAACTACACTTTCAGATTCTATCTGGACGGCAATCTTTATGAAACGATTACAAAGGCATACGGCGAGAATGTAACTCCTCCTGAAGTTGATGTTCCTGTTGGCCAGGTGTTCAGCGGATGGCTTTATAACGGCACTCCATACACATTCACATCAATGCCCGCAGCCAATATGGATTTCTACGGCACACTTAGCATCGACGGATATTTTGTCACCCTTTATATTGACGGAACGCAGTACGGCGACCCGATTCCCGTTTATACCGGCAGCCAGCTTACGGCGGAGCAACTCGCTTATACTGCTCCCACGGGCTTTACGTTCAGCGGCTGGAAGCTTTCAAACAGCATAAACGGTGTCCCCGTAACATTCCCGCTCAATCCGACATCAAATATGAGCATTTACGGTTTCACTACCCGCGCCAAGTACAGCATCACCTTCTGGATTGTAGGCGAGCCGGATTATTACGACAGAGTGCTGAACATACCGTATGAGTCATCCCTTATCGGCATCATCCCCGAAATTCCCGAGGTAGACGGCTTCAGGTTTGTCTGTTGGTACACAGACGAAGATTTGACAAACGAGTTTACAGGCACGACTATGCCGGCGCAGAACCTCAATCTTTACGGCGCGTATGTCGAGATTATGGGTACCATCAAGTTTAACCTCAACGGCGGACAGGGAACTGTTCCCTCTGACATTGTCGAATCGGTGGATACGATAGTAACCGAATTCCCGACCGACAACGGCGGTACCTTGTTCTACATGGACGATTATGTATTTGTCGGCTGGGGGCTTACTCCCGACGCAACAGAGCCTATTTCGTCGTATCACATACAGGGAGAAGAACCCGTAACTCTTTACGCGATATGGGGGCCGGCGGCGGTTGAGCTTGTTCCGAAGAACGGTTCAACAACCGTTATCGACAACACCACCAGATTTATCACAGGACTTAAAGAAGGTATAAGCAGAGAAGAGCTTATTGACGATTATCTCGCAGTTAACGGCAACGGAACAATAAACGCGCCCGAAATAATCCGTACAGGCACTGTAATTCAGTTGCGGAACTACAAAAATGAAGTCGTTGCAGAGTACACAATCACCATATTCGGCGACGTAAACGGTGACGGACTCATAACTCAGTCCGACATGATTATGCTGAAAACCATTATTGCGGGAACGCTCGAAGTTGAAGAAGGCACTGCGCTGTTTAAAGCGGTTGATTTCAACAAAGACGGTCTTATAACGCAGACTGACTACACACAGTTAAAATCCGTAATAAGCGGCGCGTACTCCATTGACCAGGGAGACGGCAGAATCTCGTAATTAAACACAAAAAAGCTGCCCGCAAATGGGCAGGACGGGAACCCCGGTTTTTATAAGACCGGGGTTCTTTTCATTCGCTGATGCTGTTACGTTTTTAGCGGGTATCAAAAAATGAATTACATTAAAGTATGCTTTCTATGCTCAGGGTGATATTGTCAAGCAACACCCCGAGATAGTTGATACATTCGGAGCACAGCTCGCAATAGCGTTTGATGTCGTTTCTACGCAGGCTGTCGCCGATTGAAGGAATTATTTTTTCAATCTCGCGGACGTCCTTTTCGTCAAGAAAAACGTCAAGCGATTTTTTTACGTCGTCCCAGCCGGTCAACACGGCTTGTGTCGCGTTGTCGGATATTCCGTACTCCTCGGCGGTATAAACCGCGTCATATAAGGAGCCGCGTAGCTTGCCGATTTGATTTGCCATAATCGCAAAGGTGACTGCGCATGTGCAAAAGGATAAGATAAGAAGCACAATCGATATAATTACCCGTTTTTTCATATTTTCAGTCCTTTCAGTTTCGCGTAATTACGCTGATAACGCCCGACTTGTCCGCGGTCATGAGCATGACATTTTCAATTTTCAGGCCTCTTTCGCTGACGGCGCGCAGAACCTTGCCTTCCGTCATGCCGCATTCGCCAAAGTCCGATTTAAGTATTTCCCCGTCATAAATCACGGTACACGGCAGACCGTTATCGGGCTGACTTATGTTGAGCATCCGGGCGGTTACTTCGCGGCATTCCGGCTTTTTCATCACGCTTATTTCACCGTTCGTTTCGAGTATGGCGTACTGAACCTCGGAAATGTCAAACACATCCTTGCAGCGAAGTCCTTCAAGCAGGTCGTCAAGAGATATTCGCACTCTTCTAAGCATTTCAAGGTCAACCTGTCCGTCGCGTATGACTATGAGGGGGTTACCCTGCACCATTCTTCTGAAACGACTGCTTTTTATGCTTAAGGCCGAGGAAAAAACCTCGAACGAAGACAAAAGAAAAACCGCTAAAACTGCTTCTATAAGCGGATAATTCCTGTCCTGAATCGGTGTTGCTGCGATTTCCGAAAGCAGGATTGTTATTACAAGCTCGGTAGTCTGGAGCTCGCCTATCTGCCTTTTGCCCATCAGGCGCATTGAAAATATGATAACGACATATATAATTACTACCCGTATAAGAGCAGCCGCCATAAAAATGCCTCCGAAAAGCTCGCGGTTAAATATAGTATTGTCAAATCTCGGCTTTATAATCAAACATATAATTGATTTTTTTGCGGTGATAGCTTATAATTTATATGTTTGAAGGGGGCTGCAGTTTTGGAAGGAAAGTATTCAGTAGGTATAGACATTGGCGGAACCAAGTGCGCCGTTATACTCGGCGGAGGCAGCCTTCCGGAATCAGCCGTGGGCTTTATTATTGACCGGATTGAATTTCCGACTGTCAGCAGGCGTGGCTGGCGGTCTGTAATTGACGAAATAATCGAAACGACAAAAGAAATCCTTTCCCGCAACGGGCTGACGCCCGAAGACGCCTTAGGCATCGGCGTCAGTTGCGGAGGGCCGCTCGACAGCGTAAAGGGTATAATAAAGTGTCCGCCCAACCTTCCCGACTGGGACGACGTGCCGATAACGTCGCTGCTTTCAAAGCAGTTCGGCATACCCGCGTTTCTGCAAAACGACGCAAATGCCTGCGCCGTCGCCGAGTGGAAATTCGGCGCGGGCAGGGGATATAAAAACGTGGTTTTCCTCACCTTCGGCACGGGAATGGGCGCCGGTCTTATACTCGACGGCAAACTTTACAGCGGCACAAACGACATGGCGGGGGAGGTAGGACACATAAGAGTTGAGCAAGACGGGCCGGAGGGCTACGGAAAGCGAGGCTCGTTCGAGGGCTTTTGCAGCGGTGGCGGTATTGAGCGGCTGGCACGGACTATGTACGACGAGCATATAAAATGCGGCGGCAAAACTATTCTCAGCACCGACGACCTTTCAGCAAAGGCGGTTGCAAAGTCTGCGGAGAACGGCGACGGGCTTGCCCTTGAGGTTTACCGTTGCTGCGCGCGCCATCTCGGAATGGGGCTTTCAATAATTACCGACATTCTGAATCCGCAGATAATAATCATCGGCAGCATATACGAGCGTTCGCAGGCTCTGTTGGAAACGGAAATGATGAAGGTATTAAAACAGGAAGCGCTTCCGCTCTCGCTCGGAGCGTGCAAAATCGTTCCGGCTATGCTCGGCGATTCAATAGGCGATTTTGCAGCGCTCGGCGTGCTGTTCGCCAACATACAGGAGGAGTGATTATGAAGCCCGAAATGTTTTTTGAAACCCTCGGCAATCGATATCCTGCGCTAAAACCCGTCATGGACGACATTGTTAACGCCTACGAGCTGATATGCAACTGCTATGACAGTATAGGCAAGGTGCTTGTGTGCGGGAACGGCGGCAGCGCGTCCGACGGCGACCACATAGTCGGCGAGCTGATGAAGGGCTTTCTGCTGAGACGTAAGCTGTCCGACTACGATATGGACCTTTTTGAGGATGTGGGCGCAAAGGAGCTTGCCGAAAAGCTTCAGGGAGCGCTGCCGGCTGTGTCTTTGAACGCTCACGCTGCGCTTTGCTCCGCGTTCTGCAACGATGTCGACGACGAAGCGGTGTTTGCTCAGCAGGTCTGGGGCTACTCAAAGAACAGCCCCGACGTTCTTATAGCCCTGAGCACGTCAGGCAACTCGAAAAATGTAGTTAACGCGGTTTTGGCGGCAAACGCCATAGGCATCGACAGCATAGGCATAACAGGTCAGGACGGCGGAAGGCTTGCCGGGCTTTGCACTGTATGCATAAAAATTCCAGAAACTGAGACATATAAGGTTCAGGAACTGACGCTCCCCGTATATCACGCAATCTGCGCGGCGCTGGAAGCAAATTATTTCAGTTAATAGAAGGAAGATTTTAAAATGAAAAACATAATACCACGTCCCGAATACCCAAATCCGCAGTTTGAGCGCTCCGACTGGATTAACTTAAACGGCGAGTGGGAATTTGAAATCGACAGCGGAAGGAGCGGACGCGACAGGAAGCTATATGAAGCCGAAAGGCTGGGCGGCAAAATAACCGTTCCGTTCTGCCCCGAGAGCAGGCTTTCGGGCGTCGGCAATACCGATTTTATGTCGGCCGTTTGGTACCGCAGGGAGATAGAGATAGACGAAAGCCTGCTTAAAGGCAGAGTGTTTCTCCATTTCGGAGCCGTCGATTACGAGGCTTTCGTATATATAAACGGCGTACCGGCCGGCACGCACAAGGGCGGATACGTTCATTTCAGCCTTGATATAACTAAGCTTGTCAGAGCAGGCAAAAATGTTATAACAGTCTGCGCCGAGGACGATACAAGAAGTCCTCTGATACCGTCGGGTAAGCAGTGCTACGAGTATAATTCCCGCGGCTGTCACTACACAAGGACAACGGGTATATGGCAGACGGTATGGCTTGAGTTCGTGCCCGAGGCGCACATAAAGAGCATAAAAATGTTCCCCGACCACATTAACGGAACGATAGACATACAGACCGCTGTGACGGGCGGCGGCGTGCTGTCGGCAAGGGCATTTTTTGAAGGAAAGCAGGTGGGAGCAGCCTCGCAGGCGACGGGCGGAGGCTTTGTAACACTTCATATGGAGCTTAACGAAAAGTATCTCTGGGATGTCGGGCAAGGCAATCTTTACGACCTTGAGCTTTCGTTCGGCGAGGATAAGGTAAAAAGCTATTTCGGGCTGCGCGGCGTGCGTATGGACGGCTGGAGGTTCATGCTGAACGACAGATCTGTTTTTATGCGCCTTGTTCTTGACCAGGGCTTTTATCCCGACGGAATATACACCGCGCCGACAGACGACGACTTAAAGAAGGATATAGAGCTGTCGCTTGCCGTCGGTTTTAACGGCGCGAGACTTCACGAAAAGGTGTTCGAGCCGCGCTTTCTTTATCACTGCGACAAAATGGGGTATATTGTCTGGGGAGAATACCCGAACTGGGGAATCGACTATTCGGACCCGAAAAACCTTGCAAGCGTGCTGCCCGAGTGGTGCGAGGCATTAGAGCGCGACTTCAATCATCCGTCAATAATCGGATGGTGCCCGTTTAACGAAACATGGGATTATGAATTGCGAAAGCAGTGGGACGAGCTTTTGCGCATAGTGTACAACGTGACAAAGCAGATGGATCCGACGCGCCCGTGTATCGACACAAGCGGAAACTATCACGTTGTTACTGATATTTTTGACGTGCACGATTACGAACAGAATCCGCAGATATTCAAACTGAATTACGACAGGCTGATGACCGAGGGCGTGCTGTATGACAGAATCGAAAAGCGCAGCGGCAGGGACAGGCAGCAGTGGCGCGGCGAACCGACGTTTGTAAGCGAATACGGCGGAATCAAATGGGTAGAGGGAAATGAGAATGGCTGGGGCTACGGCAATGCTCCAAAGAGCAAACAGGAGTTCCTTGACAGATACAAGGCCCTAACCGACACACTGCTCGACAACTACCGCATGTGCGGCTTTTGCTATACGCAGCTTTACGACGTGGAGCAGGAAAAGAACGGTCTGTACACCTATGACAGAAAACCGAAGTTCGACACGGAGTTTTTCAAAGCCGTTAATTCGCGCACCGCGGCGATTGAGAAATAGAGAAAAGGGAAAAATCCTGTCATTCTGAGCACAGCGAAGAATCTAAGGCAAGATCCTTCGGCGCGGTGCGCCT
>DCUB01000020.1 GCA_002329365.1 Ruminococcaceae bacterium UBA1425 | reverse complement strand
AATTAAAATGTTTCAATCTTCACCTCTGTATTTTATTGATTGTCCGAAAGTAAAGGATAAACCGCCTTTTAACACATTACATTATATATCCGCGAGTCGTCAAAGGCAAGATTGTTATAATGAAATTTATAATGAAAAGACAAATTTTTTACAGTTTTCGCGCAGTATAAATTAGTCCGATTAACAGATAATAACTCCGTACCACAACAAAAACGGAGGAATAACCATGAAAGCAACAGGTATAGTCAGAAGAATCGACGACTTAGGTCGTGTAGTTATACCAAAGGAAATCAGAAGAACAATGCGTATCCGCGAGGGCGACCCGCTTGAGATTTACACGGACGCCGACGGGGAGGTAATTTTTAAGAAGTATTCGCCTATCGGCGAGCTTTCAAACCAGACAAAGCAGTACGCGGAGGTTCTTTACCGCAGCATGAATCTGCCGGTATTGATAACAGACCGCGACAGGGTTATTGCCTGCGCCGGCGTCCCGAAGAAGGACGCGCTTGAACGCCGTGTCAGCACGTCGCTCGAAAGCATAATGGAAAGCCGTTCGGGATATGTCGCGACGGTTGACAACGAAAGAATCAATCCCGTGGACGGGCTTGACAAAAATGCCGGCATAGCATACCCGATAATCGGCGCGGGGGACGTTTCCGGCTCTGTCGTAATCCTTATGAACGAAAACGGCTCGATACCGACTCCGACGGAAATAAAGCTGGCGCAGGTGGCGGCTTCCTTCCTCGGCAAACAGATGGAAGAATAAAATAAAAGCCTTAAGCGGCTGTCCCGTAAGCTTCGGGGACAGCCGCTTTTTTATTATAACGAATCGGAACTATTTTTTATCATTTTCATATGATGTTAATGCTTGGCATCAAAAGGAGATATTCTCTGTGACAGAGTTTGTGCGAACAATAAATTAACCGGGAGGTAACTCATGCTGACAACGAACCAATATGTAAAGCAATCGCTGGCTTTACATCTGTTTTTTGCAAGGATTATGAAAGAANNTTTTCTGCAGGTAGGGTTTACGCCGAAAAACAGCAACTTAAGCAGTCAGGCAAACGCGCTGCGCATGTCGTTTGACGAGTTGTTAAAGGACGCGGTAATACTTTCAAACGGTGTAGTTGACCCCGATGTTCTTTATTCCGATGAAGTCGTTACACCGTACACCCTAAAGGCAGAGATGCTTTCGTCAGAATATACGGGCGTGAAAATTCCCTTGCAGCTTACAAGAAGCGAGACGGGTCTACAGGGAAATCAGGCGTCGGCGGATTTCCGTTACGAACGGAAGGTGAGCGAGCTTAACAACCGCGCAATCAGGTTATTAAGCTCGCTGATACGGTTTAAAACCAATCTTTTGTCAGATGTGATATCGTGCAGGGTATTTACCGTTAATTATCCGTTGTTAATTGACCATATACTGAGAGAAGCGCGGCTGTATTTATCCATGGTCAAAAGACTTCAGAACCGCGACGGCATCGACCTAAAAAAAGAGGAATTTCAGCAGCAGCAGTTCTGGAACAGGATTATGGCGGAGCACTCGAAATTCATACGCGGACTATTAGACCCCACTGAGGAAGAGCTTATTGAGGCGGCAAACAGATTCGGCAATGAATTCGACCGGCTGACGGAGGAGGCAAAGCGGGCAATCGACAGGACCATGCCTGCCGACAATGTAACCGAAAACAGTCTGATGGCTACAAAGGAAATCAAGGAATTCAACACACAGGGCACGCAGGGCTTACTTGACTGCAAGATAAAATCAATTATCATACCGCTGCTTGGCGACCATGTGCTGCGTGAATCGAACCATTATCTGCGGCTGCTGAAGATGATGCAGGCAGGCTATTGACAATAATCTGAATATAAAATTTCGGAACGGTCTTGACCGTTCCGAAATTCTCACAAATATTTATCTTTTAACCCTTGCGTTTCCGCTCCAAATGCTCCATACCATGTCCTCGTCGGAGGGCTGCGCGTAGTCGGTGAGGAAGGTTGTGGCAAGCGCGCCGCTCGCCCAGCCGAACTGAATCCACTTCTCCGGCTCCCAGCCGCGAAGGATGGCATACAGCAGACCGCCGACAAATCCGTCGCCGCCGCCTATGNNAATTTCGCGCGGCTCGGCAACATGCCATTCGTCGCCGTTGAGCATTATGGCGCCCCACATATGCTGATTCGCGTTTATTACCTCGCGCAGCGTTGTGGCGAAAACGGAAGCGTTCGGGTATTCCGCTTTCACGTTTGTTATCATGCCTTTGAAGCTGTCGATTTTTGAGGACAAATCCTTTCCGCCCGCTTCGGGACCTTTNNCTGGAAGTCCTCCTCGTTGCCGACAAGTATATCGGAAACGCCTGCAATTTCGCTGAAAATCTCGCGCAGCTCCGTTTCCCTGCCCTTCCAGAAGGTGGCGCGGAAGTTGAGGTCAAAGGAAATGAGGGTGCCGTATTTTTTCGCCGCTCTCGCCAGTTCAAGGCAGAACTTTCCCGTCTCGGGTGAAAGCGCGCCTATAAGCCCCGAAAGGTGGAGCAGAGCGACGCCCTCGCTGCCGAAAATACGGTCAAGGTCGAAATCGTTGATGTTCAGCGTTCTGCCGACTTCTCCGGCGCGGTCATTTTGAACCCTCGGCCCCCTTGAGCCGAAGCCGCTGTCNNAGCCCCACGGGCCTCCCTGCAAAACCTCGGGACCTTCAAACGCCATGCCGCGCGCGCGGAGGTTGCTCTTTATGAACGACGCTATGGGGCTGTCCTTTACAAAGGTTGTAAGCACCTTTACGGGCAGACCGAGATATGAGGAGATGCTCGCGACGTTAGTTTCGGCGCTCGTTGCCTGCATACGGAAAATATCGCTTGACTCAACCGTCTGTCCGTCGGGAGGGCAGATGCGCACGCCCATGCTCGTAGGAACCAAAAGCGCCCATTTATAGTCTTTTTTAAGCTCTTTCAAATAAATCATCCCTTTCAAAAACATACCTGAAATATTGTAGCACAATTTTACTTTTATTTCAATTGTTACATATTCCTTATAGTCGACAGCAGCTCGTCGGGCGTGTCGGCAAAGACCTTAGCGCCTTTTTGCACAAGGTATTTCCTGTCACGAAAGCCCCATGTTACGCTGATGCACGGCAACTTGGCGTTTGCGGCTGTTTGTATATCGACCTCCGAGTCACCGACATAAACGGCTTCGTCAGCGGAGCAGCCGAGCAGGGATAGTGCCTCGAACACGGCGTCGGGCGCCGGCTTTTTGCGGATTTTACCGCCCTCTCCGACAGCCGCCCCGAACAGCTCTCCGAAATATCGCCTGCAAAGTGCCTTTACGGCTCCGTCGAACTTGTTTGAAACAACAGCCAGTAAGTATCCGTCCGCCGAAAGCCTTGAAAGCAGCTCCGTTATTCCGCCATAAGGAGCCGTTTTTATATCCATATGCCCGGGGTAGTAAGAAACAAACTCGGAGAGGCATTTTTCTAAAGACTTGTTGTCCGTGCCGTCGGGAACAGCCCTCATAACAAGCCTTTCAACGCCGTTTCCGACAAAGCTCCTTGTTTCGTCTAAAGTGCGCGGCTTAAAGCCGTTTGAAACAAGAACATGGTTTAAGCTGTCGCAAAGGTCGCATAAGGTATCGAGCACTGTGCCGTCAAGGTCGAACAGGACGGCCTTTATTTTTTTGCCTGACGTCATATTTTCTTTTTGCTCTGCACTATGCCGATTATCGTCGACAGGAGCGTCCATAGTGCGACAAATATAATAACGGTGAACGTGCCTATACCAGAAACGCCCGTAATAAGTAATACGATGAACAGCATCAACAGACCGAGAGCCGAGCCCGCAATCTGCGCCAGCGCGACTATGCGCGATATATTGTTTATGCACACGGCGGCAGCGACGCAGTGAAGGAAGGATTCCGTCCTGCCGTCGTGCATGACGGCGGCGGAGGCGGACGGCTTTTCGCGATCCCTGTTTTCTCTGTAAATAGCGCCCGAGGCGGGGTTCATCAGCTTGACGCCGCCGCTTATAAGGTCGAAGCCCTCGTTTATGAATTCCTCGGTGATGTTGCAGTCGGTGGAGTTTACGAGTATGTTTATTCCATCGTTCTGAATGCTTTGAAGGTACGGGCGGATTGTGTTGTTTTCCATATAGCCGACGACGAACATTATAGCAACCCTGTTTTCGACGGCCATATACAAAACGCGCTTGCCTGCTTCAAGGTATTTCATCTCGTCGGTTTTCGGCGGAGCCTCGATGCTGTGGTTAATAAGAAGATTCCTGTTTCCCAGAAGCACCTTTTGGTTGTGTATCCACGCGCTTAAGCCGAGCTTGTCCTCGTAACGGAGCGACTTGACGGGCGGCAGTATGTTGCGGCTGCCCACGATTTTTTCAAAGGCAGTCGAAAGCGGGCCGTCGGAGGCAATAACCATAGCCGCGGCGTAAAGCAGCACGTCGTCTATTCTTACAGCCTTGTAGTCCTTGAAGCCGAACACGTTGCACAGGTCTTTGTCGAAGAGGTCCACGGCGTCTGCGGCAATGGCGTTTATGCGCCCGCAGGCTGCCGCGGACTCGGGCGAGGCAATCATAGCCCCGCGTGAGTTCAGCTTTTTCGCGGCAAGAAGCATGGGCAGCGTGACCGAAACGGCGGCACCGGCGGGCATTGATATGCACAACGCCCCCGTGAACGACGTAAGCGCGCCGAGAACGGCTCCTGATTTTATCCACCCCGCCGCCGCGATAATAAGCGAAGCGCCGAGACCTATCGGCACAATTCTTTTGCACATTCTGTCGACTGAGGTGAGCTGCTTTGAGTGCTTTATAAAGCCGGAGGGGAATTTTGTTCTGCAGGAATACCGAAGCTCCGGGTCACCGAGCAGAAGGTTTTTTCCTATCTCCATGTTTTCTCTTTTTGTGTCGAAGCCCCTTATGCTGTAAAGCGAGTCGGCATAATCCTCGGAGCAGAAGCGGAAGTTTCTGACCGTTGTTTCGTTGGCGCAGAAACGTGATATCTGGTTTAAAAGAAGCGTGAAAACAGCCGCGGCGCAGTAAACGCCTGATATTCCTGCCGAGCCGGGAACGGCAAACGCGGCGACGGAGTGAACGAACGCGAAAATAAGCGATAACGCCGCAGCCGTGTCGCAGTTGGGCCTAAGCTTAATTGCGGCCTTAAATCCGGCTATTAAGGAGCTCATTCCGATAGCCGCCGCCGCTGCAAGAAGAAAGACTGAAGCCGCATAGTAAACGTCGACCTTGCCGGCCGCCGCTTTGGCGGACATAACGGAAAGAACTATGAGCGCGGCTTCGATTACCGCGAGGGCAAGTGAAGAAAGCAGAGAGCCGCGCTTCTGGTCGATTAGATAGTGGGCTATCTTGCCGCGCTGGCTGAAATGGCGGTATTCAAGCTCGGGGGCTTTTTTGCCGTCGGCTTCGTCCTCCTCGTCGTCCTCCTCGCCCGGGTCATCCTCATCTTCTTCGTCGTCGAACTGGTTCGGAAGGTCTGTTTCGTACGCCTCGGCAAATTTATATAAAGTAAAATCCCTGATCTTTTTTTTGCGCTTCTCCGAAAGAGCCTCCTCTACCTCCTCCTCGTCCACCTTTTCCGGGGCGTCCTCGTCGAAGTCAAAGCCGTTTAAGGTAATCTGGCCGTCAACCTCCTCGGTATCGACGTCGGGGGTGCTGTCATCGGGTTTTTTGCCTAAGCCGAAATCGGGTGCGACAACAGTTTTGCCCTGAGAGGCTGACTTCTCCCAGTCGGAGGACAGGCGGATTTCGGGAGCGGGCTCAATGGTGAAGGACTCGCTCTCGCTGCCGAGCGCCTTAAATAAATTCTGCCTTTGCTCGCTGCGGTCGGAGTCTGCCTGCTGTGAAAACGGGTTTATATGCCCGCCGGCGCCGTCGTCGTCCGCGCCTGCGGACTTTTTGCGGCGCACCTCGCGGAGATAATCCTCAAACACGCCGTCGTCAGAGTAGCGCTCTGACATTTCGGGGTCGTCGAAGGAAGCGGCTTCGACGGGTGCTTCCCTGCCGGGAACATCGTCGTCATCCTCCGCTTCGGCTTCGTCGCCCTCCGGGCTGTCGTCAGGCTCCTGCTTTGTTTCCGGAATGTATATCAATTCCTCGTCGCCGACGGAATCGTAGTCTGAAAATCCGGACGCCGCCCCCTCAATTCCGAGAAGCATATCGACGTCGCTTAAGGACCAGTCCTTTTTCGGGGAAGACGATTCGTCGTTTTCGTATTTTATGGAACGCTCCTTGATGTCTGCAAGGATGTCTTCAACGGACATATCCTGCCTGCCGCTGTCGCTGCTCATCAACCATTACCTCCCGTTTTATTTCTCTGCCTTGATATTTCGTACATCAGTATGCCTGCCGCGACGGACGCGTTGAGAGAGCCGATTTGTCCCTTCATCGGCAGCGATACAATAAAGTCGCATTTTTCTTTTATGAGACGTCCGAGTCCCGCGCCCTCGGAGCCGATTACAAGAGCGGCCGCTCCGCTCATATCGGTGTCGCACCACATTTTGCCGTCCGCGTCGGCTCCGTAAATCCACAGCCCTTTTTCTTTCAGACCGTCGATTGCAGACGCGAGATTTGAAACTCTTGCGACGGGCACATATTCAATCGCTCCTGCCGACGTCTTGGCTGTCGCGAAGCTGAGGGATGCCGAATTCCTTTTAGGGATAATGACTCCGTGTGCGCCGGCGGCTTCTGCCGTGCGGATAATCGCGCCGAGGTTATGCGGGTCCTCGAGCCCGTCGCAAACGATAATAAAGGGCGGCTCGCCGCGTCCGCGCGCCAACGCGAGCATATCGTCGACGCTCGCGTATTCGTGCGCCGCCGCGTATGCCGCTATTCCCTGATGATTGGCATGACCGCAAAGATAATCGAGCTTCCGCGAATCGGCCTCCTTGACGGGGACGCCGAGACTGCGGCATTCGGAAATGATTTTGCCTATTGAACCTCCGCGGTCGCCTTTTGCCACAATCACGCTGTCGACGGCACGCCCGCTTTTTAAAGATTCAAGCACTGCGTTTCTGCCGATGATAAGGTCGGTTTTTTCGCTGTTTCTGTCACCCATGCGGCATTACAATCCCTCTGAAAACAATATTTCAAATCATTATAACATATTTTTGTCCATAATAACAGATAAATTTATGAAAACTGCGGAAAAAATTTATAATCCGTCCAATACGGCGAAACACACCATTTTTCGCCCGCGCATAGTGGCATAATTCTCATTTTGTCCGAAGTACAATATTTTCGGTTATGGACAAGACCGAAAGGACTGATAAATATTGGAGCGCGCACAGGGACGAATAAAAGCTGGTTTCGGAAAATACGCTGAAAACGGAATACCGTACGGCGCGGTGTTCGTCATGAGGCAGGCTGTCTGTCTCGCCGTGGGATTTTTCCTCGGCAGAACAACCCTGTTTGACTGTCTGCCGTCTTTCGCCGTTGCTTTCGCAGCCGCCGTACCGGGCAAATACCTGCTGACCGCCGCCGCGGGGGGAGTCGCGGGCTGTATGACCTGCGGACTGCCAGTGCCGGCGGAGCTGATAAGCGCTGCAGCCATAGTCGCCGCCGCGGCCATTAACCGCGCGGCTGACGCTATTGTAAAAGGCCGAGAGAATACGGCCGTGGCGTTTGCTTCCTCGGCGCTTTGCTGCGCTGTTACGGGAATTACCGTTCAGGCGGCGTCCGGCTTTACGCTTGACAGGTCGGTAATATACCTTTGCGAAGCGGCTCTGTCGGGCAGCGCGTCATACTTTTTCACACGCTGCCGGTACACCCTGCCGCTTCTGAAAAGCACCGTGCATTTCAGCACCGCGGAAATGACGTGCTTTTCAATCTGCGGCTGCATTATGCTCACCGCCCTGTCGACCGTTTCAATCGGGCTGTTCATTCCCGCGGGCGTGCTTGCAGCTCTGCTTGCCATATCGGCGTCGTATATCCTTGCGGAAACGGGCGGAGCAATCGCGGGAATCTGCGCGGGCGTATCGCTCGGTCTTGCCGGCGCCGCGCCCGGTGTCTCGGGCTGCTTTGCGATAGCCGGGCTTTGCAGCGGGCTGTTTTCACGCATAGGACAGACATCGTGCGCCATAGCCTTCACGGCGGTGACTGCGTTCTTTGCCGTTATTTCCGGCACGGGCGGGGGAGTGGCGGTAATGGTGGAATCGGCACTGGCCGCTATTATATTCATACTGATACCGAGGCGTTATCTTGAAACGGCAAAAAGACGCTTTGTAGAAATGCAGACGGAGTCATCCGCGGCGGACAGCGGCTCCGCAGTTTTAGGGCTTGTTTCGGCGTCAAACGCGGTGACGGAAATAGCAGGCTACATAGAAAAAATTACGGGCGGCGAAAGCGAACAGGCTAAGCTGTTCACGTTTATATCCGATATTCTGACCGACACGGCAAGAGAGCTCGGACGCGCGGGCGCGTTTTCCCACTCTAAGGCAAAAAGAATAGCGGGCGTTCTGCGCTCGTTCGGCATACGCGTCACGGGCATAAGCTGCACCGAGGGCGGAAAGGGCAGGCTGATGGTTACGGCGCTGACAGACAGGTTCGACGAAGGCATAAACAAAACGCGCCTTGCCGTTGAGGCGGGAAGGGCGTGCGGCTGCGAGCTTTGCATACCGTCCGTATTCCGAAGCGGCAACGGCTGCGTAATCAACTTTTCGCAGGAGGCGGAGCTGAGGGTTCGCGTAGGAACGGTTCAGCGGGCCTGCGACGGCAACGAATTCTGCGGCGACTTTTTTGAAATCTTCAGCGACGGCCACGGACGCCAGATAATGGTGCTGAGCGACGGAATGGGAACTGGCGGAGCGGCGGCGGTTGACGCGTCGATGGCGGCGGAGCTTTTTTCGTCGCTCGTGCGCTCGGGACTTAGCTTTGACTGCGCTCTGCGGCTCGTCAACACGGCGTTGCTGTCAAAGGGCACGGACGAATCGCTTTCAACCTTAGACGTCGCGTGCATCGACTTGTACAGCGGCAGGGTGGAGTTTATGAAGGCCGGTGCGGCGGCGACGTTCGTCAGAAAGGGCAAAAAGGCGGCGGTACTTGAACTCGCGGCGCTTCCCGCGGGCATTTTGAGCAGCATAGGCTTTGAAAAGGCGCGCTCCGATTTGGCGTCCGGCGACATAATAGTGATGGTGTCTGACGGCGCTTTAAGCGGCAGCGACGAATGGATACTCAACATGCTGCGCGGTTACGAGGGCGAAAGCGCGCGGGAGCTGGCGGAGAATATAGCGAGGTTTGCGCAGGAAAAAAGGGAAGGGGTAATAAACGACGATTTGACGGTTCTGTGCGCGATACTCGAATGAGAGGCCGAAAACCGCGCAGCATTATAATTGCGGCGTTTACTTATGTTGACTTATTTTAGATACAGCCTCTTTTGAATTAGTAAACAGCTTATCAACAGCGATATTGGACACCGCATAAAAGCTTATAAGATACAATACAGAATATATTTTTTTGCGTAGGGAACGGTCTTGACCGTTCCGCAGATTAACGCGATACCGAACGGGACAAAATAGATTGTCGAGGACGCCGACCGCTACAAAAAAACAGTATTTATACAAAAATCCCTCCCTGCACACTATTGCGCGGGGAGGGATTTACTTTAAATATTTATGCTGAATTTTACCCTTCTATTAAAACCTCATGCCCCGTTCTTGCCGACTCGTAAATGGCGTCGAGTATCTTCATCAGCACAACTCCGTCCTGCGAGGGGGCTATGCACTGAGTGCCGTTTTTGACGCAGTCGACGTAGTGATTTATCTCCTGCTCGAACAGCCCGTCAAAGCTTAATTCGGTGCTTTCGGCAAAATCGACGTCGACAAGGTGGTCGTTCAGCTCAGTGTAAATATGCACCTTCGGGTCAAGCTTCGCGCCGGCCTTTGTGCCGAAAAGCTCAATATCTCCCTTGCCGTGACCGTTCAGGCTGAAGCTTGCCTCAACACTGACTACGGAACCGTCGTCGTACCTTATAAGCGCCGTTGCCAAATCCTCAACGTCGCAAATATCCTTTTCGGAAACGGACGCGGCGGTATAACCCTTTACCGTCTTGATGTTTGGTCTGTCAAAAAGCTTCTGGAAGGTTGCGCCGTATACGGAAACGGGCATGCGGTTGCCCGTGAGATAGCGGACAAGGTCAATGACATGAACGCCGAGGTCTATTAAAGGACCGCCGCCGGATCGCGATTTGTCGCCGAACCATCCTCCGGGATTTCCGTTTCTTCTTAAATATGTTGCCTTTGAGTAGTAAATGTCGCCGAAGAAGCCGCTGTCTATGTATTCCTTCAAAAGCTTGCAGTCGTTACCGTGGCGGCGCACAAAGCCTATCATCAAAAGCTTGCCCGCCTTGTCGGCGGCTGCCTTCATAGCCTGCGCCTCCGTAGCGTTCATTGCCATGGGCTTTTCGCACAGAACATGCTTGCCCGCCTCCAGAGCGGCAATAGTACATCCGGCGTGAGCGCTGTTCCATGTTGTGACGCTAACCATGTCGATTTCGGGCAGGCGTTCGAGCATCTCGCATTTGTCGGTGAAGGTTCGTTCAAGCGGCACGTTGAATTTACGCGCCTTTTCCTCAACGCGCTCCTTGTTGATATCGCACAGGGCGTAAAGCTCGACGTCGGGATTTAGCTGATAGCCCCTCATATGACATTCGCTGATACCGCCCGTGCCGATAATTGCAACCTTTAGTTTATTCATAGCTTTCCTCCGCTCAGAAGTCGAATTTATCCAAATATATATGTCTGGAGATAATCAAGCGTCCTGCCGATGTTGTTGAAAAAGCCGGCGATAACGCTTATATAGCGCAAAACAACATCCATAAAACCGGGCTTTGAATCGGGGTGTCCGCCGTTTTTCGTTGTTTTTGTTATAGTAAAGCTCTCAAACTCCTCGCCACTTTCTACGGTGTAGGAGTGAATCGAAATCGAGTTTTCCGTAAAGTCGATTATGTTGTAAATCTTCTCCATGGTAAGATATGACTTGCCGGCATTTTCTCCCAGCGGGGGAACTACGCCGTCATTATCGGCACGCGGGTTGTTGATTGACCCGGACACCATATAGACTGTGCCTTCGGGATTTGTAACCTCGTCAAGCTCCGCGGTCTCAAGCACTGTCTTGTCGTCGAAAATTACGTTTGATATGGTGTAATAATGGCTGTGACCCATAAGCACAAGGTCAAGTTTAAACTCGTCGAAAATTGGAGTGAGGATTTTTCTCATAAGCCTGTTGTCGCTTTCTCTGCTTTCGATTCTGCCGCCGTAAAGGTCGTGGTGGAAAACAGCTACACGCCACTTGACGTCGGGATTCAGGGCAACAGCTCTCTTGATTAAATTGCGGTGATCCTCAGCGCTCGTGTTGTTTGTGTCGAGCATGAAGAACAGCACATCGCCCTTAACAAACCAGTAGTCTGAGCCGATATACGAGGATGTGATGTACTTGTCATTCTCATTCGGTACGTTTTTGAAATATCTGTAGGTCGGAGCCTTGCGGTCGTGGTTTCCGATTGTGGTGGCAAACGGTATTTTTGTGAAATACGGCGAAGCGACAAGACCTACATATTCGCTCCTGAGCCCGTTGGAAGCCTGGTCGCCGCCGGACAGTATGAGAGATATGTCATCGTTCTTCTCGAAAGCCGCGCTTAATGTCCTGTCAAGATTATATGAACGGTCGCGGATGGAGAACTCGTCGGAAGATGACTCGGCGATATGTATGTCGGTTGTGTAGAAAGCCGAAAAGTCGTTGGACGGGAGAGTGGAAAAGCTGTAGGTTTCTGAACGTACGTCGCCGTTACCGTAGCGGTAGTAATACTCGGCGTTTAACGATAAACCCGTAACGGTAACCCTGTTGCGCTTGTCCTTTTGCGGCGTAATAACGGATTTGCCGTAAAATATCAAAGAATCCATCATGTCGGAATTCGGGCTTATTTCCACAAAGCATTTGCCGCTGTCCGCGGGGGAAAACCATGAAAAGCCGCGCGAGGTTTCGCTGCTGCCGGGCGACATGTAGAGAGCGGAGCCGTCGCTGACGTAATCATCCCAGTATTGCTCCCACGAAACGTCGGCTGCATAGCCTACAAGCCCTCCACAGCCGAGCAGCAGCGCAACGCACAGCAGAACGGAAACGGATTTTCTCAACAGATTGTTTTTCATTTTTTTGCCCACCTTTTCATTTTTTTGTTTTGCTCAATATATTCTCCGCTTTCAATGGCGCGAAGCCACGCGTCATTGTCGAGATACCAGTTTATAGTATTAACAATGCCCTCGTCAAACAATATTTGAGGACGCCAGCCGAGCTCGCTTCCAATCTTGTCGGGGCAGATGGCGTAGCGGCGGTCGTGCCCCTTTCTGTCTGGGACAAAGGTTATAAGGCTTTCGGGCTTCGAAAGTTTTTTCAGAATAATCTTTACAACGTCGATATTAGTCCTCTCGTTATGGCCGCCGACGTTGTAGACCTCGCCGGCCCTTCCGCCGTGGATAATCAAATCGACGGCGCGGCAGTGGTCGTCGACATGAAGCCAGTCGCGCACGTTAAGCCCGTTCCCGTAAACGGGCAGAGGCTCGCCGCGGCGAGCCTTCATTATCATAAGGGGAATAAGTTTTTCGGGAAACTGGTAGGGGCCGTAGTTGTTGGAGCAGCGCGAGATTGTCACAGGCAGGGAATAAGTCCTGAAGTATGCCATTGCAAGCAGGTCGGAGGAGGCTTTTGACGCCGAATACGGACTTGACGTGTGTATAGGCGTTTCCTCGGTGAAGAACAGGTCGGGACGGTCGACGGGAAGGTCTCCGTAAACCTCGTCGGTCGACACCTGATGAAACCTTTTTGTGCCGAACTTTAAGCACGCGTCGAGCAGTACCTGAGTTCCGAGGATATTTGTTTTCAGAAACACCTCGGGATTTTCTATGGAACGGTCGACATGGCTTTCGGCGGCGAAATTGACAACGACGTCGAACGCTTCCTGCTCAAAAAGCTCATATATGCTTGTCCTGTCGCAGATATCGACCTTGACGAAGCTGAAATTATCGTTTTCGAGGACATTTTTCAGTGTGATGCAGTTGCCGGCGTAGGTAAGGCTGTCGGCGCAGACGACCTTGTAATCAGCGTATTTATTAAGTATATAATAGATGAAATTGCTGCCGATGAATCCGGCGCCGCCTGTTACAAGAAGCTTCATAAACATCATTCCCCTATCGGTGATCAATCATCGGCGTTGAAAGGTATCTTTCGCCGGAGTCGGGAAGAAGCACCACAATAAGCTTGTTTCTGTTATCGTAATCTTCCGCAAGCTTAATAGCGGCGTGAAGGGCGGCCCCCGACGATATGCCTATTAGTATACCCTCTGTTTTTGCCATTATTGAGGCGGCTTCGAACGCTTCCTCGTCGGTGACGGTTATTATGTCGTCGATAATTTTTCTGTTGAGCACCTCCGGCACAAAGCCGGCGCCGATACCCTGAATCCCGTGGCTGCCCGACTTGCCCTCGGACAAAACGGGGGAGGAAGCCGGCTCAACGGCGACAATCCTGATGCCGGTTTTTTTCATCTTGATGTGTTCGCCCACGCCCGTTATTGTGCCGCCCGTTCCTACGCTCGCGACGAAGAAGTCGAGCATTCCCGAAGTCTGTTCGAAAATTTCCGCCCCGGTCGTTTTGAAATGCGTGAAAGGGTTGGCGGGATTTGTGAACTGCCCTAAAATGCAGCTGCCTTCGATTTCTTCAGCTAACTCGTTTGCTTTGTCGACGGCGCCCTGCATGCCGAGAGCGGCGTCCGTAAGAACTATTTCGGCGCCGTACGCCGAAAGCAGCAGGCGGCGCTCGACACTCATACTTTCGGGCATTGTAAGTATTACGCGATAGCCCTTTGAGGCGGCGACTGCCGCGATGCCTATGCCCGTGTTTCCGCTTGTCGGTTCTATAATTGTGCATCCGGGCGTAAGTCTTCCGCGTTTTTCCGCATCGACAATCATTTCATACGCGATTCTGTCCTTTACGCTCCCCGCTGGATTGAAAAATTCAAGCTTTGCGATAATCGTCGCCCTTAAGTTCAGCTTGTTTTTAATTTTGTGAAGCTCAAGCATCGGCGTGTTGCCTATCAGATCGGAAAAGCTCCTGCAAATAATCGCCAAAGAACCACATCTTTCATAAATTATTAAATATTACTATATCATACCGACAGTCTTTTTGCAACACGAACAGCACATAAAAAGGGATGTATGCTTAAATTTCGGAACGGTCAAGACCGTTCCGTATAAAGATTCGGACACGGCTCGCCGTGTCCTTACGCTAAGGCTATAAATGCAATGCGTTATTCATCATATAATCAGTCCTTGATTATTTCGCGGCGTAACGGCTTTACGGCTATAATAAGAGCCGCCGCGGCGGTTGTCATCACTATTTCGGGTATCATGTAGCTGCCGTTATATATAGAGGAATATATGAGTATAAGCTTTGCTCCGCCGTATGTTTCAAGTATTTTCGCGCCGAACGACGAGGCGGATTCCTGCGTGAAAAACCACTCCGCGTAGCTGCCGAAAAATATGCAGCCCGAAACGATATGCGCGACGTACCGGAGTATAGTAGACAGCAGCGTGCCGAGCATGAACGCGACGCTGTGATTTTTTATTTTCCCTCTGAAGATGCCTGCGAGTCCGAGGACGGAAAATGCCGCGGCAAAGTCGAAAAACAGAATGCCGAGCACCGCGCCCGCGCTCTGACCGGCAAACGCCGACGACACAGCCGCGTCGAACACCGCCTGAATAAGCCCGTACACAAAACCAGACAGCATTCCCCATTTTACGCCGTACATGTAGGCAAGCATCACAACGGGCAGCATGCTAAGCGGCGTAATCGAGCCGCCGTAAGGAAGCCGGGCGAGAGTTACAAACGACATCACTGTTGAAAGCGCGATAAATATACCGCTTACCGTAAGACGCTGAGTTTTTTTGTTCATTATTATGCCCCTTTCAAGATAACATGAGCTTCCGGGCAATCCGTATTTTGCCCGAAGGAACAAAAAAATATGCCAATCGGAATTCCGACGGCATTATAAAAACAATTCCTACGTCGGCATTACCCGCATCAGGTTCATGGGGTCAGAAACTTTCAGTTTCAATCTCAGCCGATAACATCAGCACCCCCTTGGCATATTCTGTTGTCGGACAGATTATAAAACAGGACAGCCCTGTTGTCAAGCGTTAAATCTTTTTTTTCGGTACAACATATTGTATCGTATAGCTTTATTACAACTAATTTTGAAAAATTAATTTGCATAAGGGGTTGATTTAGGGGAGAATATTAGTTATAATAGGTACAAAGTGGGGAGCAGAGGCACGAATAGGCATAAAAATACACATCTCTTACCTCTTACTTCTTACATATTACATCTCAAAGGGGGGCGGCCTGTGGCAGAGCTTCTGGGACAATACTGGCATACGATAGACCAAAAAAACAGGCTGTCTGTGCCGTCGAAGCTGCGTATGCTGCTCGGCGACAATTTTGTTCTCTGCCTGCCGCCGAACGGTGACAGATGCATTTTCGCCTACAGCAACGAAAGCTGGGACGAGCTGATGCAAAAGCTAAACGAAAACGAGCCGTCAAGGGATTTAACGCGCCGGCAAAGATTCATAAGGTTCAACAGCGATATAGCCGAGGTGGACAAGCAGGGGCGTATCACTATAAGCAAACGGTTCGTCGAATTCGCGAATATACAAAAGGACGTGTTTATACTCGGAGCCGGGCGGCGCGCCGAAATCTGGGCGGCCGAGGAATGGAACGCCATGTACAGCGAGCTTGAGAATAACGGCGAAATGCCCGAGTTCGACCTTGCGTTCTGATAACTGCGGTACGGGGTAGAATAAATGGATTTTAGTCATAAGCCGGTCATGCTCCGCGAGGCTGTGGACGCTTTAAATGTGCGCCCGGGCGGGACTTATATAGACTGCACGGCAGGCGGCGGAGGTCATTCGGCGGAGATACTCGGCAGGCTTCCGGGCGGTCGCCTGATAGCCATTGACAGGGATCCGCAGGCCGTAGCGGCTCTGCAAAAAAGGTTTTCCGGCAGCTTTGTAACAATTGTCAACGACAACTTTTTCAACATAAAAAACATTCTTTCAAACCTTGATATCGACGGCGCAGACGGAATACTGGCAGACCTCGGCGTCAGCTCTCACCAGCTTGACACACCCGAAAGAGGCTTTTCCTACCATCACGATGCGCCGCTCGATATGAGGATGAGCATGAGCGGACGAAGCGCCGCAGATGTTGTAAACACGCTCCCGCAAAAGGAGCTGCAAAGAATTATTTACGCCTACGGCGAGGAAAAATACGCGCCGTCAATAGCGCGCGGCATTGTAAGGGAACGCGAAAAGGAGCCTGTAATGACAACGGGACGTCTTGCCGATATTATCGGCTCCTGTGTTCCGGCGGCGGCAAGGCGCGGCGGACATCCGGCGCGGAAAACGTTTCAGGCGCTGCGAATCGAGGTAAACGGCGAGCTTGAATTGCTCGGGACGGCGGTTTCCGATTTGTTCGGCTGCCTTAAATCCGGCGGCAGGCTGGGTGTCATTACGTTTCACTCGCTTGAGGACAGAACCGTCAAAAAGGTTTTTGCTTCATACTGCGTGGGCTGTACATGCCCGCCCGATTTCCCCGTTTGCGTCTGCGGCAAAAAGCCTCAAGGCTTCCTGCCGTTCAGGGCAAAGACGCCCGGCGAAGCGGAAATCGCGGAAAACCCGAGAAGCAGGAGCGCGAAGCTGAGGGTTATTGAAAAATACTGACTGATAAAAGGCAGGCGAAGGACATGGCTGCAAGAAACGGGAACGTCGCTTATGATTTATCACGCTACGAGCCGCTGCGAAAGATGCGGCAGCCCGCCCGCCGTCCGGCCGCGCCCGCTTACACGCCCCCGCCTCCGAAAAAGCCGGAGCTTGTGCGTCCGAAGCCGAAAACGGCCGAACAGGCGTGGGAGGATTTGCTGGCGCGTTTTAAGCGGACGGTTAAGATTATCACCGTTTCCGCGCTGCTGTTCGGGATGTTCGGCTCGCTCGTCTACGAACGTGCCAGGCTCGTGGAGCTTACAAGGCAGGAAACTGTTCTCACGGAAGCGCTAAAAGAGGCGCAAAGCAGAAATGTCAGCCTTACGGCACAGTTCAATTCGCTTATTTCAATCGACAACGTAGAGAAATTTGCAAAAGACGAGCTGGGCATGGTCAAAAGACAAAGGTACCAGACAAAGTATTTTGTAGTTGAGGGCGACGATAAGGTGATTCTCGCGAACGGAGAAGCCGTTTGTGACGACAGCGGTGAATAACAGCCGGTCTGCATGGTGAGGTTATCAAACGGATTGTCCCACACATATAAATTATCGGTGCTTATACAATCTTAAGACCTTGAGGTGGGACTGCACCTTGAGGTTACGCTTTTCTTGGGGGATTGTCAGATATGGCGGTAAGAACCTCGCGTCAGCGCCTGACCTTACGGGCTATGCTTGTTATGTCCATTATTTGCGTGCTCTGCTTCGGAGCGTGCGTTATCGCCCTGGCGCGTATCCAGCTTGTCGACGGCGACTATTACAGGGAGAAGGCGGCCGGCAATCAGCTTCACGACACGGTGATAGCCGCCGAGCGCGGAATAATCTACGACACAAACATGAACCCGCTTGCCGAAAGCACAAGCGTAAAAAAGATTTATGTCAACCCTTCGCTTATCGGTGACAACATTGAAGTCCGTGAAGCGATTGTAAAAAATCTGTCGGAAATACTCGGTGTATCCGAGGAAAGCGTTCGCGAAAAGTGCTCCATGACAAGCTACAAATATATGGAGATAAAGACGAAGGTCGAGTACGAGGACGCCGACAAGGTAGCCGAGTTCATGAAAACCTACCACACCGAAAAGGACGAAAACGGCAACGAAAGAAAAATCTACTACAACTATTACATAGGCATTGACCCCGACGTCAAAAGGTATTATTCAAAGCCGTTTTTCGCAAGCTGTCTTTTAGGGTTTATCGGCACGGAGAATTCGGGGCTTGCAGGGCTTGAGGCGGAGTACAATACGGAGCTTACGGGGATTCCCGGCAGGATAATAACGGCTCAGAACGGCGGAATTAACGCGAGCAGCATGCCCATTGAATACAAAAGCGTTTACGACGCGCAGCAGGGGAACAGCCTTGTCCTCACCATCAACGAATACATTCAGAATTACCTTGAGAGCGCGCTTCAGCAGGCGTATATAGATACAAAATGCGAAACGGCGCTGGGTATAATAATGGAGACGAAAACAGGCGCTATACTCGGAATGGCAAGCAGGGGAAAGGGCTACTACGACCTGTCGTCGCCGTGGACAATTGTCGACACCGAAAAGGCCGCCGGGATAGACGCGATTGATGACCCGAAGGAAAGACGCGCGGCGCGCGAGGAGGCGCAGTATTCGCAGTGGAAAAATATCTGCGTCAGCGAAACCTACGAGCCCGGCTCCGTTTTCAAGATTATAACGGCGTCGGCGCTCCTTGAGGAAAACCTTGTGCCGATGAACGAAACGTTCAGCTGTACGGGAAGCGTGGTGGCGGCAGGCTCAAAGTACAACTGCCACAGGCATCAGGGACACGGCGTTCAGACAATAAGGGAAGCCCTGAGAAACTCCTGCAATCCGTTTTTCATAACACGCGGTCTGCGGCTTGGAATCGACAGCTTCAACAAGTATTTCGAGGCGTTCGGTTTCCTTGAAAGGACGGGTGTGGACATTCCGTCCGAAACAAATTCAATCTACTACAAAATAGACAACATGATTCTGTCGAACGTAGCGAGCGCCTCGTTCGGTCAGACCTTCCAGATAACTCCGATGCAGATGATAACCGCGTGCAACGCCATTGCGAACGACGGATATCTCATGCGCCCTTATGTGGTGAAGAAAATACTTGATTCCGACGGCAACGTGATATCGGAAACAAAGCCCGTGGCAAAAAGACAGGTAATATCCAAAAAGACGTCCGAAACGATGCGCGAGCTGATGGAGGGCGTTGTCAAGGAGGGCACGGGCAAAAACGCGTATGTTGCCGGATACAGAGTAGCGGGCAAAACGGGAACGTCCGAAAAGGTCGCGCAAAAAACGAGCGAGGGCATATCCTCCACCTTCTGGGCGTCCTTCACCTGCTTCGCGCCCGCCGACGACCCGGTTATAACCATGCTCATTATTATAGACAGCCCCGTAGGGCCGCACGGCGGCGGTGCTATTGCCGCTCCCGTCGCGGGTGAGGTGCTGTCAAACGCGCTCGAATACCTTAACGTAGAGCCGCAATACACCGACGAGGAGCTGGCGGCGCTGAAGATAACCGCTCCCGAAACGGTGGGAATGAAGGTTGACGACGCGAGGAAGGCGTTATCTTCGCTAAAGCTTACATGCAAGGTGAAGGGCGGCGGCGGAACGGTGCTTTCGCAGATTCCCTCGGCGGGACAGAGCGTGCCTAAAAACGGCGTCGTCATACTTTACACATCAGACGACGCGAAAACCGAAACCGTTGAAATGCCCGACCTTACAAATCTTACCATAACGCAGGCTGTCAACAAGGCTTCAGCCGCCGGAATAAACGTAAACATTACAGGAAATTCGCTGCTCGGAAGCGAGCTTATGTCATACAAGCAAAGCATCGAAGCCGGCAAAGAGGTAAGCTACGGCACTGTTGTTACTGTATATTTCAAGTCAAATATGGGTATAGCCGATCTTGACGAGTAGTACGGAGGAAATAAAATGAGGCTTTCTGAGCTGTTGAAAAATCTGCATTCGGCGCAGACAAAGCTCCCCGCCGAAACGGAGATAAGCGGTATCACCGACAATTCCAACAAAATAACGCAGGGCTGTCTGTTTGTGTGCATCAAGGGCAGAAGCTTTGACGGCCATTCGGCGGCGGCGCAGGCCGTGGAAAACGGCGCCGCGGCGGTTGTTGCCGAGCGCGATCTGGGGCTTTTTGAGCAGATTATCGTCGACGACTCAAGGGCGGCCTATGCTCTTATATGCTCTGCGTTTTTCGGCGACCCGTGCAGAAAGCTGAACATGATAGGGGTAACGGGCACAAACGGCAAAACGACGACATGCTTTGTCCTGCACGACATGCTGACGCAGCTCGGCAAAAAGTGCGGACTAATAGGAACGGTTAAAAATCTTGTGGGGGACGAGGAACTGCCGTCAAATCTTACTACGCCCGACCCGTTCGAGCTGCACGGTCTTTTAAGAAAAATGGTTGACGCCGGCTGCCGGTACTGCGTTATGGAGGCGTCGTCTCAGGCACTCGAGCAGAAAAGGGTAGAGGGAATACGCTTCCGCGCCGCTATTTTCACAAACATCACGCGCGACCATCTCGATTATCACGGAAACTTTGAAAACTATGTCGCCGCGAAGCGCATCCTTTTTGAAAACGCCGACCTTGCCGTAATAAACATCGACGACGTCGCGTCGGACGAAATGGTTAAGGGCATCGCCTGTCCCGTAAGGACATTTTCGACAAAAAAGGATTCGGCGGATTACACGGCGAAGAACATACAGATAAAGAGCTCCGGCACGGAATACGAGCTTGTCGGCGAAGGCGTCATAGGCAGAGTGCGTTTCGCCATACCCGGCAAGTTTTCGGTCTACAACTCGATGGGCGCTATCGTCTGTCTGGCGGAACTCGGCGTTCCGTTTCTGGCGGCTGTCAACTCGGCATCCGCGGCAAAGGGCGTTCCGGGCAGAATTGAGGTAGTTCCGACACAGACGGATTACACCGTAATAATAGATTACGCGCATACTCCTGACGGACTTGTGAATATACTTGAAACTGTGCGCGAAATAACACCCGGCAGGGTTATAACGCTGTTCGGCTGCGGCGGTGACAGGGACAAGACAAAGCGTCCGCTGATGGGCAAAATAGCCGTCGAATACTCAGATATCGTTGTGGTGACGTCGGACAATCCGCGCACGGAGAACCCCGACGGGATAATAGACGACATATTGGTCGGGATTGACAAGCCGAGGATTCCCGTTTACAGGGTTACGGACCGCACGCAGGCAATCGAAAAAGCGCTGAAAAAGGCGCGGGAGGGCGACACCGTCGTTCTTGCCGGAAAAGGTCACGAAACGTATCAGATACTCGGCACCGAAAAGATTCATTACGACGAGCGCGAGATAATAGCCCGGATACTGTCATAAATTATATTTATCCTTTCGACAGGGGTGTTTGAATGAAAAGGCTGACTGTTTCTGAAATCGCCGCGGCTGTCGGCGGTTCGGCACGTTTTGACGGAGAGATAAACGAGGTCTGCACCGATACGAGGGCGCTTGTTCCCGGCTGCCTTTTCATATGCATAGAGGGCGAGAGGTTCGACGGCCACGACTTTGCAAAGGCCGCGTTGGAAAACGGAGCGGCCGCCGTAATGTGCTCAAGGGATACGGGCAGCGCAAATCAGATTATGGTCGGTGATACGAGGGAAGCACTCCTAAAGCTTGCCGGGTATTACAGAAGGCTGTTCCCCATACCCGTTGTGGGGGTTACGGGCAGCGTCGGCAAAACGACTACAAAGGATATGACGCACGCCGTGCTTTCGTCCAAGTTCAAAACACTGAAAAACGAGGGCAATTTAAACAATGAGATAGGGCTGCCCAAAACGCTGTTAAAGCTTGACGACAGCTATGAGGCCGCCGTCGTGGAGATGGGCATGAGCGCGGCGGGCGAGATTTCCCGCCTGTCCCATGCCGCCGCGCCGACAATGGGGATAATAGGAAACATAGGCGTTTCGCATCTTGAAAAGCTCGGCACAAGGGAGAATATTCTGAGAGCGAAGCTTGAGATAACCGACGGGATGGACGACGACGCTCCGCTTATTCTGAACGGCGACGACGAACGGCTATACAACGCGAAAATTCAGGGCAGACCAGTTTATTATTACGGCATCGACAACAAGTTCTGCCGCTTTAAGGCATACGACATAGTAACGGACGGCGAGGGTAGCAGCTTTACGCTTGATTTCGGCTGCGGCGAGCAGTCAGTCAGAATACCCGCCGTCGGAATACATAACATATATAACGCGCTCGCGGCGTTTACCGCCGGTTTTCTTATATCGGTCGAGCCTGAGGCCGCGGCGGACGCGCTGTCGCGTTACGAGCCGTCGGGCATGAGGCAGCGCATAAGAAAAACGGCGGGCATAACCTTTATCGAGGACTGCTACAACGCAAGCCCCGACTCCGTCAGGGCGGCGCTGTCGGCGCTTGCCGGCATAAAGGCAGGAAGAAGATTTGCCGTTTTGGGAGATATGCTTGAGCTTGGCAGCGTCGCGAAAGAAACGCACAGGCAGACGGGGCTGTATGCCGCCAGGTACGGGATTGACGCCGTATATACCTACGGAGAGCTTTCAAATAACACAGCCGAGGCTGCGCGTAGCGGAGGCATAGCCGTGGTGGAGTGCTTTAAGGACAAGAAAGAGCTTGCAAACCGTCTGCTTGAAACAGTCAGAGAAGGAGACGCCGTGCTTGTCAAGGCAAGCAGGGCAATAAGGCTTGAGGACGTCCTCAATACCGTTTACGGAGAGCTTGAAAAGGATGAATAGTTACGTTGCCTTAAGCATGGCTGCCGCCGCATCGTTCGTCGTAACATGGGCGCTCGGGTACGCGCTGATACCGTGGCTTAACAGATTGAAGTTCGGGCAGGTCATATCTTTGTCAGATGCTGTCCGGCACGGGAGTAAAAAGGCCGCGCCCGCGATGGGCGGCATTATGTTTATCGCCGGGATACTCGCGTCCGTCGCGGTAACGCTCGCGACAGACAGAATAATGGGCGGCGACATTTCCGCCTCCGGCAGCCTGCTGCCGTCCGAGGCACGCTCAAAGCTTTTCGGCGGGATACTGGCGGCGGTGGCGTTAGGGCTAATAGGCTTTGCCGACGATTATATAAAAACGGTACTAAAAAGAAACCTCGGACTTACGGAAAAGCAAAAATCGGCGGCTGTCGCCATGGTCTGCATTGCCTTTCTCACAAGCCTGTACCTCAGCATGGGGCGCACTCCCTACACCTTCATTCCCTTTGTCGGCAACGTGGAGCTCGGAATGTTTTTCTGGCCGTTCGGCTTTTGCGTTATTTACGCCGCGATATACGCCGTTAACCTAACAGACGGCACGGAAGGTCTTTGCTCCGGCGTCACGGCTGCCGCTGCCTCGGCTCTCTCTGTAATCGCGGTTATGAAAGACACGCTCGGAGCGGGCGTCGTTTCGGCGGCTGTCGCGGGCGGGTGCGCAGGGTTCCTTGTCTGGAACCGCTATCCCGCAAAGGTGTTAATGGGCGGCACCGGCTCAATGTTCCTCGGCGGAATGATAGTTGCTGTGTCCTTCGCGCTTAACTGCCCGCTGCTACTGTTCCTCACGGGCATAACGTATGTAATAGAGGGCATGTCGTACGTTATTCATATAGCTTATTACAGCTTGACGCAGGGCAAAAGGATATTCAAAGCGGCGCCTCTGCACCGTCACTTTGAAATGTCCGGCTGGAAGGAAAAGAAAATAACGGCTGTTCTTACAACAATTGACATAATAGGGTGCGCGGCAGGCATACTTATAATGTATTACGGGAAATAGTTATAATTGTCTTGGTTTCGGTAAACGACATTAACGGGTGAGCCAATGAAATCAATGGTTATCGGGAAAAACTTCAAAATGCGAAACGTCATATCGGGCGGCAGCTTCGACACGGTATTTCTCGTGCTCGTGATGACGCTGCTGACTATTGGCCTTGTTATGATGTTTTCAGCAAGCTATGTAAACGCAAGCTTTTTAAACGGCTCGGCGTTTTTTTACATCAGAAAACAGGCAAAATTCGCCATTCTCGGCGTGCTTTTAATGCTTGCGATGTCGCGCGTAAAATATACCGTTTATAAGAAACTGTCATACGTTGCGCTCGGCGTTTCGTTCTTCCTGCTCGTGCTCGTTCTTTTGTTTCCTGCACAGATAGAGGGTAAGGAGGAGTTTAAAAGGTGGCTTGATGTGCCGCTGCTGCCCTCGTTTCAGCCCTCCGAAATCGGAAAGCTGGCTTTAATTCTTTTCTGCGCCCGCGACATGGAGAAAAGACAAAAAAAGATTGACACGGACTGGAAGATGATGTTACCATATCTTGCTGTGATCGGCGCGATGTGTCTTTTGGTATATCTTGAAAACCACCTTTCGGGTACCGTGCTCGTGTTTGGCATAGGGTTAATAATGACATACCTCGGCGGTGTGAAAAAGGGCTGGTTTATCGCTTTAGCGGCGGCGTTCGCGCTGTTTGTCGCCATATATCTGCTGGAGCCGGACAAAATCATAAAGCTGCTTGAGAATTACGCGGGCGACAGAATCACCGCGTGGCGTGAAAAGGACAAATTCGAGACAACGCTTCGCTGGCAGACAAACCAGTCGCTTTACGCAATAGGCTCCGGCGGGCTGTTCGGCTTAGGGCTCGGAAACTCGAAGCAAAAGCACCTTTACATGCCCGAGCCGCAAAACGACTTTGTTTTCTCGATTGTATGCGAGGAACTTGGCTTTATCGGCGCGACGATAATAATCCTGCTGTTCGCCGCGCTTGTCTGGAGGGGCTTTGTCATAGCTATGCGGGCAAAGGACAGGTTCAGCGCGTTAATGGTAATGGGTATTATAATGCAGGTTGGCTTGCAGACGGTACTGAATATCTTTGTTGTCACCGACACCGTTCCCAACACCGGCATCAGCCTTCCGTTTTTCAGCTACGGAGGCACGGCTTTAGTCATGCTGCTGGGCGAAATGGGAATGGTGCTGTCAGTTTCGAGATATTCCAAAATTACGAAGAAGTAACAGGAGTGGGGCGTGCTTAATGCTTGACGGCAAAAGAATACTTTTTGCGACGGGAGGCACCGGCGGACATATAAATCCGGCGCTTGCCGTTGCGGGACTTATCAGACAAAGCTTTCCGCGTGCATCGATACTGTTTGTCGGCACCGCGGACAAAATGGAATCACGCCTTGTGCCTGCCGCCGGATTCGATTTTAAGACAATCGACATCAGCGGCTTTCAGCGTTCTTTGACTCCGAAAAACATAAAAAGAAACATAGGAACGGTTTCAAAGCTTTTGCGTTCGTCGTCGCAGGCGAAAAAGATACTAATGGAATTTAAGCCCGACGCGGTCGTCGGCTTCGGCGGGTACGTCAGCGGACCCGTGTTGAGAATGGCGGCAAAGCTTGGTGTCCCTACGGCGATACACGAGCAGAACGCTTTTCCGGGCGTAACTAATAAAGCGCTCGCCAAAAAGGCAGAAGCCGTTATGCTCACCGTTAGTGATGCGGAAAAATACTTAAAGCCCAAAAACCCTTGCATACTTACGGGGCTTCCCGTAAGGGGCGAAATCGTTTCGGCGAACAGGGAGCTTTCAAGGTTCGAACTGGGGCTTGACGATCGCCCGCTGATACTTTCAATGGGCGGCAGCCTCGGCGCGCGAGCGATTAACGAAAGCATGGTCGCCCTGATTGCGGCGAAGCACAGGGACAACGACTGTGTGTTTCTCCACGCCTACGGTCAATACGGAAAATGGGTTCCCGATAGCCTCCGCGAGGCGGGAGTTGACCTCGACAAGGAAAAGCATATAATGATAAGGGAGTACATCGACGACATGTACAGATGCCTTGCCGCCGCCGACATTGTCATAGGGCGCGCCGGAGCGTCGAGTCTGAGCGAGATTGAGGCAGCGGGAAAGGCGTCGATACTTATTCCGTCGCCAAACGTAGCCGAAAATCACCAGTATCACAACGCGATGGCGCTTGTCAACGCGGGCGCCGCCGTAATGATAGAGGAAAAGGACTTAACTGACGAGAGACTTTTAAACGAGGTGAACGTGCTTCTCAAAAACCCGCAAAAGCTCCGCGAGCTTGGCGAAAACGCAAGGAAACTGGCTGTTCCTGATTCCGCGCAGCGCATAATGAACGTTATAGACGAAATAACGCAGCGCAAATAATTCTTTCACCGTAAACCTCCCGCTCACATAGTATAAAACGGAAACGCGTTTTGTACTTGTGAAAGGTTGTGCTGTTTATGGGTGAAAAGCTGGTAATACAGGGCGGCAGGCGCCTGGAGGGAGAGCTTTCCGTTCAGGGCTCAAAAAACAGTGCGCTGCCCATTTTAGCGGCGGCAGTAGTTACCGGCGGGAGCAGTATAATCAAAAATTGCCCCAGATTAACCGACGTGGATGCGGCGTCAAGAATACTTGAATATCTCGGCTGCAAGGTGGCGAGGACGGGCGACACGCTGATAGTCGATTCAAGCGGAATCTGCCGTTCGGACATACCGGAAAAGCTGATGCACGAAATGCGCTCGTCAATAGTTTTTCTCGGCGCTATTCTTGCCCGCTTCGGCAACGCCGTCGTTTCAACGCCCGGAGGCTGCGAGATAGGGCTGCGGCCCATAAACATACATTTATCGGCTCTCGAAGCACTCGGAGCGGAGATAACGGAGCTTCACGGCAGGCTTTACTGCTCCTGCGGCAACGGGCTGCGCGGCGCGAAGATAACGCTGTCGTTCCCGTCTGTCGGCGCGACCGAGAACATTATGCTTGCCGCTGTTACGGCAAAGGGGACAACAACAATAATAAACGCCGCGCGCGAGCCGGAAATTGTCGACCTCGCGTGCTTCCTGAACGGCTGCGGCGCAAAGATTAAAGGCTCCGGCGAGGGGATTATAACAATTGAAGGCGTGTCGGGGCTTAATAATTACGAGCATACGGTGATACCCGACAGGATAGTCGCCTCTACATATATGACCGCCGCCGCCGTAACGGGCGGCAGGGTAACGCTGAACAACATCATCACAGAGCATCTTAACCCGGTGCTTTCGATTTATGAAAAAGCGGGCTGCACGATAAAGACCTCGGGCGAAAGCCTTGAAATCAAAGCGCCGTGCAGATTAGGCAGTATCGGGGCAGTCAGAACAATGCCCTATCCCGGCTTCCCGACCGATTCGCAGGCGGCCGCAATGGTGATGGCTTCAACAGCGCAGGGAACAAGCGTAATAATCGAGAATATTTTCGAAAACAGATTCAAGCATGTGGGTGAGCTCGTGCGCATGGGTGCGAAAATAATGGTGGAAAACATAGTTGCCGTCGTAGAGGGCGTACCAAGGCTTCACGGAGTCGAGACGGAGGCGGCGGACCTGAGGGGAGGCGCCGCGCTTGTTCTTGCCGGGCTTGCCGCCGAGGGAGAAACGACGGTCAGAGGCCTGCACCATATAGACAGAGGGTGCCAGAGCTTTGAGAACAATCTCCGCTTACTCGGAGCAGAGATAAAAAGATGCTGAGAGAGGAGGACGCAAAATGGATAGAAACGGTAACGGAAACGGTCGTCGTGTCGGACAAGCCAAAAGAAAAATTCCGCTCGGTCAAAGGCTTGCGCGGGCTATTGTTCTTGCCGTCGAGGGGAAAGACCGCAAAAAAAGCGGACAGGCACGGCCGGCTGTCAAATACGACCCCCCGCCCCTTCCGAAGGGGCAGCCGCAGAGAAAAGGCGTCAAAAAAGCATCCTCCGCCGCTTACAGGGGCGGTGTGGAAATGCCGAAGGGGAATCCCGCAAGAAGCGGTTATCCGAAGAAAAGCGCAGCCTCCCGTCAGCCTCAAAGACCTCCTCAAATACCGCCGCAAAGGCAGGAAAGACCTGTACGGGAACAGCCTCAAAGCCGTCCGCAAAGACAGATGTCGCCGGAGGAAAAACGCCGCATGGAGGCGCGCAGGGTGCATGCTCTGCGGATAAGGCGCAGAAAAAAAAGAATAAGAAACACCACAGCCGCGGCTGTAGCTCTGCTTATATTCACGATACTTTCGCTTACGGTGTTTTTTAAGATAGATAATATAATTGTCATTCCGGGCGCCGGTATTGTGTATGACGAAACGCAGATAAAAAAGGTCTGCGGTATAGAGTACGGAACTGTTAACCTTTTCAGGTGCAGGCTGTCCGAGATTGAGGAAAGGCTTGAAAAGGGGCTGCCGTTTATCGGAAAAGCCACGGTTTCGCGCAGCTTTCCGTCGTCGCTTAAGGTCGAGGCGGAGCCTACAGTTGCCGCCGCCGCCATAGACTGCGGCACGGGCTATCTTCTTATTGACAAAAACGGAAAGATGCTTCAGTTCGTCCGTCAGCAGCCGAAAGCCATCGTAGTATTAAGATGCTCCGGCGAGTTTACTATGAAGCTCGGCGATTATATTTCGTTTGCCGATACGTCCGAGGGGCAGACCGACGAGGAGCTTCTGCTTTATAAGGACATCATAGCGGCGATGGAGGAAACAAAGATTCCCGATATAACGCTCATCGATATAAGGGACAGGCAGTCTGTTAAGCTGATGTATCAGAACAGGCTCACGCTTTACCTCGGCACCGATACCATGCTCGAAACAAAGCTCGCCACGGCTTATAAGACGCTGAAGGTGGAGGACGACGGTTCAAAGACAAAGACGGGTACTATTGACCTTTCGACAATAGGCGTGGCATATGTAAACGACACGGAGCAGACGACAGAGCCGCAGAATGAGAATATTGACGGCTGATTTCACAAAACAAAAAAATTTATAAAATTCCTTGTGTTTTTTAGAGATATATGATAATATTTTAATATCTGATGTTATGCATATCACCCGCGATATTGTTTAGGAGGTTTACATAATGGCGTTTGAGATTGACAATGATTTCGAAACTACCGTTCAGATTAAGGTTATAGGCGTGGGCGGAGGCGGCGGAAATGCTGTCAACAGGATGATTGATTCCGGGGTGCTGGGCGCAGAATTTGTTGCCATAAATACGGACAAGCAGATTCTTACCCATTCCCGGGCGACACATAAAATTCAAATCGGCGAAAAGGCCACGAAAGGTCAGGGCGCCGGCGGACGTCCCGATATCGGCGCGAAGGCGGCCGAAGAAAGCAAGGAGCTTATATCCGACGCTCTCAAGGGAACCGACATGGTATTCATCACCGCGGGCATGGGCGGCGGCACGGGCACAGGCGCCGCGCCTATTATCGCCCAGACGGCAAAGGATATGGGCATACTTACAGTCGGCGTTGTTACAAAGCCCTTTAAGTTCGAGGGCAAAATGAGAATGCAGCAGGCGCAGGAGGGCATAGCGCGTCTTGCCGAGCATGTTGACAGCCTTATTGTAATACCGAACGACAGGCTTCGCTTTATAACCGAGCAGAGAATGAGCCTCGCGCAGGCGTTCGCGATGGCAGACGAGGTTCTGCTTCAGGGTGTAAAGAGCATTTCCGAGCTTATAAAGGTTCCCGGTTTTATAAATCTCGACTTTGCGGACGTCACAAGCGTTATGAAGGGCGCGGGTTACGCGCATATGGGCGTCGGACATGCCTCCGGCAAAGACAAGTCCGAGCAGGCGGCAAACGCCGCGGTTTCAAGCCCGCTGCTTGAAACATCCATTGCGGGTGCAAAGGGCGTTATCATAAGCATAACGTCGTCTGAGGATATCGACCTTGAGGATGTCGAGCATGCCGCCGAAATCATCACAGCTCAGGCTCACCCCGACGCGAATATCACATGGGGCGTCGCGTTCGATCCCAAGCTCGACGACGAAATGATTATAACAGTCGTCGCAACGGGTTTCGCAACAGACAGAACAGAAACAACCTCCGCCGCCGTAAACAATTTTGTAAGCCAGATTCAGCAGGCTTCACAGGACGACGAGGAAGCACCTATTCCCGTCCCGTCTTTTGATAACAAGGCAAAGTCGACGAAAAAGGCCGCGGTCGAAAAGACGCAGAAGCCGGCCGCGCCGCCCACCCGCGAAAATATCGACGACGAAGACGACAAGGACGAGTTCCATGTTATCCTGAACGATATTTTCAAGAGCAAGGGCAGATAAACAACAATACATAAAGCAAAAACGGGGCAGTATCAAAACTTGAAATTTCGGAACGGTCAAGACCGTTCCCTACAAATGATTTTTTTCCATAGCTTTGGAAAACAACGTGTAGGGATTTGTCTTGACCGTTCTTGGTTTTGATACATACCCTTTTTGTTTATAACCGCTTATCAATAGCGGTATGCCGGTTCGATAAAGACAGCAAAAACCAATGCCAATATATCATATGAATATATCGTTTTTTGCGTAGGGAACGGTCTTGACCGTTCCGCAAGGTTATTTGCATCTTATAATAGAACGAAGCACCAATAATACCGATGCTTTATCACTCAAGGTTTTCCTTAAGCGTCTCAAGCTCCTGCTTTAACGCTTCGGGGAGCCTGTCGCCGAACTTCGCAAAGAACTCGGCAATACCGTCGGACTCCGTTTTCCAGAGAGATTTGTCAACGTCAAGTATCGAGCGAAGCGTGTCGATGTCGATTTTATCCTCGATGCCCTCGATATTGATGTCCTCGGCGAAGGGAACATAACCGATAGGCGTTTCCTGCGCGTCGACCTTGCCCTCGCAGCGTGAAATAATCCAGTCGAGGACGCGGAGATTATCGCCGAAGCCCGGCCAGCAGAAGTTGCCCTCGTCGTCCTTGCGGAACCAGTTTACGTTAAACACCTTGGGCGCCTTGGCGGGGTCAAGGCCCGCGCCGATATCAATCCAGTGCTGCCAGTAGTCGCCCATGTTATATCCGCAGAAGGGGAGCATAGCCATCGGGTCGCGGCGCACAACGCCGACCGCGCCGGCTGCCGCCGCGGTAGTTTCGGACGCCATAACAGCGCCGACAAATACGCCGTGGTTCCAGCTCCTTGACTGGTAGACGAGCGGGGCGAGCTTTGCCCTGCGTCCGCCGAACACAAACGCCGTTATGGGAACTCCGGCAGGATTTTCAAACTCGCTGCTTATGCACGGGCAGTTGACGGCAGGGGAGGTAAAGCGGCTGTTCGGGTTGGCACCCTTTTCGCTGCTTGTTTTGCCGTTCCAGGGGTTGCCCTTCCAGTCAATCGCGTTTTCGGGCGGGTTGTTGTCAAGCCCCTCCCACCATACGGTGTTGTTGTCGAGATTGTGAGCGACGTTTGTGAAAATAGTACCCTTCCTTGTGGAGGCAAGAGCGTTGTAGTTTGATTTTTCGTTTGTTCCTGGAGCAACGCCGAAAAAGCCGTTTTCGGGGTTTATGGCGTAAAGCCTGCCGTCGGGACCTTTTCTTATCCACGCAATATCGTCGCCGACGCACCAGACCTTATAGCCCTTTTTCAGATAGCCCTCGGGGGGAATTAGCATGGCAAGGTTTGTTTTTCCGCATGCCGACGGGAAGGCGGCGCAGATGTAATGAATTTCACCCTGCGGATTTTCAATGCCGAGTATCAGCATATGCTCCGCCTGCCAGCCCTCTTTCCAGCCCTGATATGACGCTATCCTGAGAGCAAAGCACTTTTTGCCGAGAAGAACGTTTCCGCCGTAGCCCGAGTTGACAGATATGATAGTGTTGTCCTGCGGGAAGTGGCAGATATAACGCTTTTCCTCGTCGATGTCGCATTTGCAGTGGAGGCATCGTACCCAGTCGTCGCTGTCGCCGAGGAAGTCCATAACGCTTTTGCCGACTCTTGTCATTATCAGCATGTTGAGCACGACGTAAATCGAATCGGTCAGCTCAACGCCCACCTTTGAAAAAGGCGAGCCGACGGGACCCATAGAGTAGGGGATGACATACATCGTGCGGCCTTTATATGAATCCCTTGCGATGTCGTAAAGCATTTTGTATGCTTCGCCGGGCGCCATCCAGTTGTTTGTAGGACCTGCTTCGTCTTGCGTTTCGGAACAGATGAAGGTGCGGTGCTCCACGCGCGCCACGTCGTTGACTGCCGTTCTGTGAAGGTAACAGCCGGGGAGAAGCTCCTGATTAAGCTTTTCGATTTCGCCCGTTTTGCATGCCTCCGCCCTCAGGGCGTCACGCTGCTCGTCAGAGCCGTCAATCCACACCACACGGTCAGGCTTGACCAGGTTTACCATGTCCTCAAACCATCTGAGGACGGTTTTATTAGTTGTTAGAGCCATTTATTTTCTCCTTTCAAAACGTACTCCAGTTTAATACTACTATATCAGGGTAAATTATGCAAGCATTTTCTGATTTTTTTTCATCGATAAAAGCCTCTGTCTTGATTTTTTCGTTTGTCCCTGTTAGAATAGCCCCATTGTATATGAAAGGAATCGGTTATAAATGAGAAGAACAAATAAAAACGCACTTAAAAAAGCCGGGTAGCTGATTCTTCACATCGTTATCATCGTCAACTTCGTCGTCGAAATTTTTTACGGCTTTTTTCAGGTGTTTTTCGTCCTCCTCCCGCCGGACGGTAAAAAGGGGCCGCTTATGGGCAAGGCAAATAATATTTCTTCTGAGTTGATGCTGAAAAGGAGACTGTTCGCAAACGAAACATGGATTGCGATTTCAGGCTTGTGCGTTTATCTCGCCGTTATTTATCGGGACAAGTTCAGAAACTTCTTTTCCCGCGAGGACGGCTGATAAAAAAATCACAAGAGGCTGTGACGATATGATAGCTGAATTTGAAAGAGCGTTTACAGTATCCGTTTGGCGCATCGGAAACCATCTATAAGATATTTATTGCTGAAAAGTCAACAAGCGGAATGTCAATAAACGCTGCAGTAAATCGGGTCACAACAAAGGAGGAGATTTGATTGGAGGGATCGGCTGTAAAAACAAAAAAAGCTGCGCATAGGCGGTATGACATGTGTCGCGTGCCAGAACAAAATTGAAAAGAAGCTTAGCAGAACAGCCGGCGTGAAACACGCAAAAGTGAGCTACGGCAAAGGAACCGCCGATATAACGTATGACGCGGACATCGTCGCATTGAAAGATATTTGTTCGATTATTGAAAATCTTGGCTATCGCGTGCTGACAGGTCATGAAAAACAAGTGTCCGGAAAAATCCGCGTCATTGTGCTCTTAATCGCCATAATATCTCTGTATATCGTATTGCAGCATTTCGGAATTATAAATATGCTTGTTCCGGGCCGACTGGCTGAAACGAATATGAGCTACGGTATGCTGTTTGTCATCGGGCTTATTACCTCAGTACATTGCGTAGCGATGTGCGGCGGCATAAACGTTTCTCAGTGCATTCCGCGCGTCGCGAAAACCGCCGACAGTAAAATCAGGCTTGGCACGTTCAGGGCCGCCTTGCTGTATAATTCAGGACGAGTCGTTTCATATACGACTGTCGGGTTTATTGTGGGGGCGCTCGGTTCGACATTCAACTTTTCAAACACCCTGCAGGGTGTTTTGAAGCTGTTCGCGGGTATATTTATGGTAATCATGGGAATCAACATGCTTGATATGTTTCCGTGGCTGCGCAAACTTAATCCGGGAATGCCGAAGGTCTTCGCCGATAAAATTAACAGTGAAAAACACAGAAGGAAAAGTCCGTTAATAGTCGGCCTGCTTAACGGGCTGATGCCGTGCGGTCCCTTGCAGGCAATGCAGATTTATGCGCTGTCTACGGGAAATCCGCTAAAAGGCGCCCTGTCAATGCTCCTGTTTAGCATGGGAACCGTTCCGCTGATGTTCGGGCTTGGCGCGTTAAGCTCTGCGCTTAGCAAAAAGTTCGCCCGTAAGATCATGACGACAGGCGCGGTACTTGTCGTGGTGCTCGGTTTGTCAATGTTTTCACAGGGCTGGAATTTGTCGGGCTTCACGCTGCCGGGTCAACTCATCGGTGGCGAGGGAGATGTCCAAAGCGGCAACACCGATGTGAACACTGAAAACGACGTACAGATTATAAAAAGTACGCTTTCACCCGGAAAATATCCGAATATTACCGTCAAGGATGGGATACCTGTAAAATGGGTCATTAACGCGCCCGAAGGCAGTATCAACGGCTGCAATTACAGAATGGTGATTCCGGAATACGGTATAGAATATTCCTTCTCGAAAGGCGAAAACGTGATTGAGTTTACACCCTCGCGGGTAGGGGAATTTCGATACACCTGCTGGATGGGTATGATAAGCGGAACAATAACTGTGACGCAGGCCGAAACGAGTTGAATGACGGCCGACAGGTTGCTTTTTTTGAAGAAAGGAAACCGTTTTTGCTTAATCTTGCATAATTTTCGGGGCTGTGCCATGATAAGCAGACGAAACAGATAGGACAAAAGATTGTCGACGGGAGAACTGAAAAAGAGGTGCCTGTCTCAGTTTATCTTGACTGCGCGGTCGACAGCGAGCTTGGCACTGTTCAGCCGCTTTCTGAAATCAGGGAGACGCTTAAAAACTATCCGAAATGCCGTTTTCACGTCAACGCGTCGCAGGCTGTCGGTAAAATCCCGTTTGATTTTGATGTTGCCGATTCCGTCGGTTTTTCGCCGCACAAATTCTTCGGCATCTTCGGCATCGGCGTATTGTGGAGGCGCGAGGGGCTTGTGCTTGAGCCGCTTATTCACGGCGGTGCAAGCTCTACGATTTACCGCAGCGGTACGCCCGCCGTTTCGCTTGCCGTCTCGGCCGCTAAGGCGCTCCAAATAGCGATTGACGATATGGACAGGCAGCAAGAACATGTCAGAGCACTCAACGACGTTTTACGCCGGAGGCTGTCCTGCTACCCGCGTGTGCGTATTAACTCGCCGGAGGGCGCGATACCTCATATTCTGAACGTCAGCGTCGCGGGCGTCAGGGGGACGGAGTTTCAGAAAAAGCTGGACGAAAACGGCTGATAAAAAAATCACAAGGGCTGTGACGATACACTGAAATTCGTCACAGCCCCTTGCTTTGGTTCACGTTCTTTCCGACCGGATTATTTCCTGTATCCGCATTTAGGGCATACGCCGTCTTCGTTTAACGAAATGCCGCATAACGGGCAACGGTCTATTTTGTTTTTCGGTTCGTACTCTTCCGTTGCGCCGTTTACCCCGCTTGTAAACGTGAGTTTTACGATGTTAAGCTTGTCCTTCAGTAAATCGTACACAATTTTAATCATGCCTTCTACGGTCATCGTTTCTTTTGTGACAACCAGACGGCATTCCGGATAAGCTGTCGCAAGTTCAGTATCGAAGGCGGGACCTTTTTGATTATTTGTCGGTGCGCCGTTTTTGATGCCCTGTGCTTCGTAAACGCTGAGAATCGCGGGAAGCAGCGGATCGTCTTCCCTTAGAATCAGCGCGTGGTCGAAGTTTTGTAATACTTCCCAGGCAGTTTTCTTGATTTCATTACACGGAAACACCATATTGACTCCCGTGTTTACGTCGTCTTCCACTTCAATCGTCAGAATTCCCGTATGTCCGTGAAGGTACTGTGCTTCGCCTCTGAACCCATAGAACCTGTGTGCATATTGCAGGTCTAACGTTGTGAAACTTCTCATGTTTATGACCATTCCTTT
>DCUB01000038.1:8052-56716 GCA_002329365.1 Ruminococcaceae bacterium UBA1425 | reverse complement strand
ACTTTCATTTAAGTTTACAATACGCAATACATATACAGGAGGTGTCTATTATGAAGTTTATGCCAAAAATCGTTTCGTTGCTTCTTGTACTGACGCTGTTAGCGGCGATTGCGGCGTTTAGCGGCTGCAAGGGAGGCGCGGACAATACCGACAAAAATTCGGAGAGCTATCTTGACGCCGTCGCTTTAAAGGACCTGAAAATAGGTGTTTTGCTGCCTGACTCCGCAAACGCGGCCTCCGTTTACCGTTATCAGCTTGAGGGGCTTACGTCATCCGCAGAAAAAGCGGGGCTTGATACGTCAAGTCAGATGATTATAAAAAAACATGTTACAGACGTCAGCTTCGACGCCCAAAAGGATTTTTCGGTCACGGTAACGACATCTGTTCCCGCAACCGAGGAAAGCACTACAGAGCCTGACGAAAAGAAGCCCGCGAAACCAATTGCCGTAAAAAACGAAACGGCGCTTGAGGCGGCATCTTCTCTTGTTTCCGGCGGTTGCAACGTTATTGTAGCAGCGTCCGAGATTTACGTCGATTTTACATCATATCTCGCTGCTCAGCTCCCCGACGTGATATTTCTTCAGTACGGCAAGGGAAGCTCCGAGCTTCCGAACCTGAAGTATTATAGTGACAGAATGTATGAGGCTTTTTATCTGGCGGGAGTAGCCGCAGCAGAGCTTTCAAAGGAGACAAAGGCGGGCTTTGTGTGCGGAGAAAAAGATAAAAACGTCACGGACTACGTAAACGCCTTTGCCGCGGGAATGTCCGCCGTTGACGGCAAATCCTCTGTTCTGCTGTCTTCAACGGGAGTAAAGCTTGACCTTGTGCTTGAGCGTACTCTGGCGGAGGCTCTTGCAAAAGAACACAAATGCGACGTGATTTCACAAAGCGTCGTAACTGCTCTTCCGCAGGTTTCGGCGGAGGCGGCAGAAAAATACTGCTTCGGCTTCGGCTATGACATGTCGTCCGACGCCAAAAAATATAACGTGTTCTCGCTTGTATGGAAATGGGATGTGTTTTTCAGCCGGGTCCTCGACGAAATCACGGGCGGAAAATTCAGTTCTGCTCCTTACAGCGGCGGCCTGGCGGAAGGACTTGTGGACATTACTGAAATCAGAAAAGACGACGCAGCTTTGAGCAAGGCCGTAAGCGACGCGAAGGCGAAGATAATATCGGGGGAAATTAAGCCTTTGGCGGGCGTACCTTCCGACGGCGGATTTTCAAAGAGCGTAAAGGTCGTATAATTCGTACAAAATCAAGATCGGAGATAAAAATGGCTAAAATAATTGACGGTAAAAAAATAGCCTCCGAAATGCTCTCGGAGGTATTTATGGAAGTCAAGGCCTTGAAAGAAAAAGGCATTGAGCCCTGCCTTGCGGTGATTATCGTCGGCGACGATCCCGCTTCAAAGGTCTATGTAAAAAACAAAAAAGCCGACTGCGGACTTGTCGGGATACGTTCGCTTGAATTTTCATTGCCTGCCGATACTACGCAGAAGGAGCTTGTCGATTTAGTAAAGAAACTGAACAACGACAGGAGCGTTCACGGAATCCTCTGCCAGTCGCCGATTCCGAAACATCTTGACGAAAAAGAGGTCATAAACACAATAAGTCCCGAAAAGGACGTAGACGCTTTCCACCCCGTAAACGTAGGTCATATTATGATAGGCGACGGTGCCTTTCTCCCCTGCACGCCCACCGGAGTTATGGAAATGCTCCGCCACGAGGGAATATCGGCGGAGGGAAAACGCTGCGTGGTTATCGGACGCAGCAATATTGTCGGAAAGCCGATGTCGCTTCTTCTTCTCGCGCAAAACGGCACCGTTACCATCTGCCACTCAAAAACCAAGAACCTTCCCGAAATTACAAGGGATGCCGACATACTTGTATGCGCCGCCGGAGTGAGAAACCTTGTAACAGCCGACATGGTAAAGGAAGGAGCTGTTGTTATCGACGTGAGCATGAACCGTAACGACGAGGGCAAACTCTGCGGAGACGTCGACTTTGCCGAGGTTGAAAAAGTCGCGGGCTATATAACCCCCGTACCGGGCGGCGTCGGCCCGATGACGAGGGCAATACTTATGAAAAACACCTTAACAGCCGTAAAAAATCTGACAAAACAAAATTAATCTTCAAAACAGCTTGCGGAACGGTCTTGACCGTTCCGCAGATTTTTTATGACACCTTTAGCCGTTATTCAAATCACAAAGTCAAAAGCATATACCCTTACCCTGCCGCCAAATACGCTCTTAAGTCTTTCAGTAATCTGCCGCATTGTTTCCGGATTTTTGGCAACCGCAAAACAGAATCCCCCGCCGCCTGCGCCGCATGGAGAAAAGGCATCCAGCAGGTCGCAAAGTGTGCTGCGAATCCGGCGCATATGTCCGGTAACGGCATTTGCCGGCAATTCAAGAAGCAAATCAAAGTGCCGGTTAAGACTTTGGATAAATCCTTCAATGTCAGCGCTTTGAAGCAACCGCTTCTGCGTATCCGCCAAGTCTTTCAGTTTATGAAGCGTTTCCGTCGCGCCCGGGTCGTTTTTGAACTGGCGTTCCATTATATCGGTGAGAATATATCGTCCCATATGCCGCTCGCCCGCGTATATAAGACATGCTCTGCTTTTAAGCCCTGAAAGCATTTGTTCCTGAATCGGAATTGATTCCACGCATAATTTTTGCGGGATGCCTGGTTCGGAACGAATAATCTTGAATCCAGGAACAACGCCGCCGACCTGGTCCTGCCATCCCCCGCCTGTCCGCATAAGCTGTTCGGCGCAGAATACTTTTTGAAAAAGCTCGTCCTGATTTATTGTTCTTCCGGTTATATCGTACAGCGCCTGAATGGAAGCGGCAAGCAGGAGGCTGCTTGTGCCCAATCCGGAACCCTGCGGAACATTTTTGGCGCAGGTTGTCAGGTTTATTCCGCTGCCTATGCGTCTGCGTATATCAAAAGACGCGTCATGCGAATACGGAATAATACCGCTTACGATTAAGGCGGCTTTGTGCAGGGAAAACAAATCGGAAAAATCATTAAAATCGTACAGTCCTTGTGTATCCCTGAATGTCTTTGAAACACCGAAATCGTCACATTTTAACACTATCGCGCCGGAATCATTTTTATATACATCTGCCCGAATGGGGAATTCACCGTTCAGCGATATGGCGGCATTTACGACAGTTCCGCCATATTGTACGCAGTACGGCGCCGCGTCTGTCCATGTTCCGCCAAAATTGACGCGAAGCGGAAGTTCGATATAATGCCTGTCGCTTTGCAGCGTTAACACGTCTGACAGGCCGTACGATTCACGCAAAGGAGACAGTATAGCCTTGCGAACTGATTCGTACGACTGACTTTTTATTCTGTGGCGGACGTGTTCTTTCCACGAAACGGCGGAAAAAAAGTCTGCATTTTTCAGGATGCTTTTTTGACTTTCCGTGCCTCGTAAACCGGCAAGAGAAGCGCGGACAGCTTCGGCGCGTGTGTCGCATACACGCCATCGTTTTTCCTCCCAAGCGGAATCCGGCACGTAATCGGTTGACATCGCGTCATAAACTACCGCGACAAATTTACTGTTTTTTAACGGAACGCAATAAATTCCGGTTCCGTCGGGGATTGTTGCATTGCTGACTACTACGTACGAAAGAATGCAGTTTTTACCTACGACCGTTGTCCCGTCAATGATGCTGTTTTCAATGTATGTCCCGCCATTCACTTCGGCGCCGTCTTCAATAACGCTGTTGCAGGATGTGTGTGTGTCGTCGGTTGTTTTCAGCTTCAGAAGTTCCGCCGGAGTGCCGATGTGCAAAAACTTCTGCTCCGAAAGACACCTGACGAACAAAGTATCTCCGTGAATGTGCTGAAATACTGTTTTTCTCACGCTTTCCAAAGACGAAGCAGAGCCGGACTCGAAAGGCTCGCGGAGATAGCCGCTCATGTCCGCGTCCTGTCCGAAGGGGTAAAGAAGATCGCCGTAAAAATTCAGCCTGCAGTCGTTTTGTTCCGGGCTGATTTTATTTGCCAGATCGTAAAACCTGTCCATGCATGACGGCGTGAAATATACAACACCCGTATCGAGAAAAACGTTGTCACACTTGTCGACGGCTCCGGTCGCCTTCAGTACACCGACAGGCTTTTTGTGTAAGAAGCTGAGCAGCACGCCGTTTTCGTCGCAGCAAAAAACTCCGTGCCGTTCGCCTGTCTTGACAGGAGCCTTTATTGCAAACGCCGTATTTCCCCTAACGGGTTCGGAATGCAGCTCGGTTTTAATGACGATGTCGCTTGTAGAAATTACAATTCCGCCTTCTATGGAATCACACAGAGGTATCATTGAGTCAATGAGTTCGTCAAACATATCATCAAAGGCCGGGTTAATTGCCGGCGCAAAGAGCTTTCCGCAAACGTAATACTGCGGAGCTCGACGGCTTTCTCCGCCGGACTGAATTAAAAGCACACGCTTATTGACGGGAAACCGCGCGCAGTTTTCTTCCTTGTATAATTGCTTCAGGACGCCGAAAAAAGCGCTGCCCGAACCTATACTCCGTTCGCCGTCGGGGATGACGATATATCGTGTATCCGGTGAAAGCTTTCCCTGTTTTTGCTTGTTAAGCAACAGAAAACGAAAAGCCTCCGCTTGCGCAGAGCTTGATGCTGTAACTATAAGATAATCCCAAAAGCTCAAAGCGGAGACCTCCTGTTTATTCTTCATATTTTACGACGACGTCATTTACGCAAAGCATTTTCCTGTCACGCCGCCCGTACCAGATCATTTCGCGGACAAAGTCCGGCCATTCGGAAGGCATTTTTTCATATTCCGCATGCAACGTATTTGCTCTTTCTTCAAGCGGATGATACTCGTCCCTGAAAATATCCGTAAAATATTTATGCCAGTCATACTTCAACCGCAATGTAAAGCGCAGACGGTCGGGACGTTTAATCATAGCCTTCTGATAAGCCATCAATTCGTCAAACAGTTCCGGATCAATCCCAAACTTCAACAGGAATGGCAGCATATCGTCACAGAAACCTTCAAGGCAGTGTACGGCTTCAATGAACAGCGTTTCATTGAACGGCCAAATGACGTTGCCGAGCCACGGGATTACGCAGCCGTTATAACCCTTGCCGTCCAGCATTTTTTCATAACCTGTTCGGATGGTGTGCATGATATCCGACGTTATCCCCTGCTCCTTACCGAAGATGTAGTCCATGGCTGCTTCGTAAAACTCCGCATACGTGATATTTTTTTCATGGCGCAGGTACTGCGCGACGAACTGCAAAAGCCCCATTCCGTGAAAAGCATAAACAATCACGCTGAAAAGATTGGCGCGGATCCAATCTTTTTCGTTCATGCTTTCGGTAGCCACAACTATATTTGAATATTCCGGGTACGCCTGTTCTTCCTCGATGCTGCCGTGAAACGTACCGACCAAAGGCATTCTTACAGACCTGATTTTATGGAGTTCGACGTAATCCGGCTGTGCCATTCGTGAATTCATCAGCAGCTCGCAGTTATATGTGTTGATGGGAATATGATGACCAATCTCAAGAAAATGACATAACCCGTCGCGGAAGCTCTCATAGGTTTCACCGGGCAGGCCGAGAATCAGCTCCGTAAGTACGGGAATATTTGCCTTGTGATAGCGGGCATTCAGTTCCCTGTATTCTTCAACGGAAATATTTTTTCTGCCTACATTTTTCAGCGCTGTTTCGTTGAGCGACTGAATAGCCAGTGTCGCGCTCTTAAGGATACCGGCTTCGTGAAGCTTTCTGTTTATCTCAAATACGGTATTGTTGCAGTTTTTGGTGTAGCAGAAGCAAATCTTGTCGGGGAATCCCGTTCTTTTTTTTGCTTCAACAAGATAATCAGTAATCTGCTTGTCCCTGTCAAGAATGCCGAAATTAGCATCGGCGCAGACGCTGTAACCTATCCTGTGTTCCGAAAGCCAATCGATATCGCCGTATACACGTTCCATGGGGAAACGGCGTAATTTTGACTTGAACAGGCCCCAGTCGCAGTATGTGCAGCCGAACACACAACCGCGGTTTGTCTCGAAGATGGCGGAAAACTCGTAGTTTTCATTCTTTACCATTTCATCAAACAGCCCTGCGGCATATGGTGACGGAAAATCATCGACGTTGAAATATGCGTTTTCGTTTTTAAAGATATTATCGTCTTTTCTGTATGAAAGATTCGGCACGTCTGAAAAATTCATCACGCCGATCAAGGCAAGCAGCAGCTTCTGAAACGGAATTTCACCCTCGTCATGTATTAAAAAATCTATAAAGCGGCATTTCTCCAGTAAATCAGAGGACATGGCGTTGACATTGTGGCCGCCGAAAACTATATGGCATTCAGGAAAAGCTTCTTTAAGCTTTCCTGCGAATTTCAGATTATATTCATAGTTCCATATATAGCACGAAAAGCCGACAAGAAACGGTTTATTCATCCCGGTAATGCGTTTGTCGATGTCTTCAAATGTAAAGAAGATGTCCCTGAATGTATAGTTTTCCCGGATAGAAGGGTCTGTCTGCGCGCAGGCGACCAGCGCCCCCGACGCGTAGGGAAGATAGATGTTCTTCCCGACACATCGGTTCGGCTGCGACATATACACATTCTTCATCAAATCACCACTTTAATAAATCAGACGCGCAGGAATTTTTCGGGGTTAGTAAACCGTACCTTGAGCGCTGCTTTCAGATATACAAACAACCGTTTCCACGGTATTTTTTCTTTTGTGCCGTCTATGTGTTTCCAGACGGCCGGATACTCCTTAAACGGCAGATGAACGCGTGCCATTTTAAAACGATTTTCTACAAAAAGCGCCATAGAGTTTTCCTTCAGTTCGACCGACCTGTACCACGCGACTGAAACAAGCATGTTGGGACAGGTGAAATCAGTTTCTTTTGAACAGTAAAGGAAAGCGATAAACCTCTCAAACAAATGATTGAGCAGCTTACGGATTTTGCCGTACCCAACGAATCCGTTTTTGCCCTTCCAACGGGTGCCGCTGGGTATAACACCGGGACACTGTTTGACATGGGAAATGAATTTAGGGATAAGCGAAATATCGGTTCCGCCGTCTGAAGCAGCGTAGGCAACGTGGGAGCCGGTCAGCAGTGGCAGGGTTTCTCTGAAGATATGATCGATAGTATTTATTTTCTGTTTGTATATCGTAAAGTTAAATTCGGGATATCGCTCGCATATATTGTTTGCAGCCGCTATGGCTTCCGGAGTTGTCCTGTCGCAGATGCCGATAATGATCTGCGCAATATCCCGCGGCTCACAAAGACTTACAAGCATTTCCGCGTTCCGTACAAGTTCTTCTGCTTCATAAGTCACCGCAATAACGATGGAAGCGCCCTCAAAAGCAGGAAAGAACCGTGAAAAATCGTATGAACTTTTCAAGTCGGCCGCTCCCCTCAATAAGTCAGTTTTGACTCGTCCATGTATAAAGTTTTTCCGCCTTTGCGGCCGTACCATACAACCTCTCTTGCAAATTCGCGGAGATCTTCGGGGACGCTTTCGCCGCTTACTTCAACGGTCACGTTCTTTTCTTCCAAAGAAACGGGGTTATTTACGGTCATGTTCTTTACAAAACCGGGAATGTCATAGTGAAGACTGACAGAAAAGTCGCATTTACCCGGGACCTTGACCATCTGCTTCTGATACTCATATAATTCCGTAAAAACGGGTTTTGGGATGGAAAACACGTTCAAAAATTCCTTTATTTCACCGTAAAATGTATCAAGCTCGCAAATCATCTGCAGAAATGCTCCTTCTTCAAATGACCATACCACATCTCCGAACTGCGGGAAAGCGTACAAAAACGTACCGTTGCCTCTTATTATGTCCTCATGTCTTTTTTTCAGGTCGGCAAAAACTCTGCCGCAGACGCTTTCGGGATTCCTGAGCATCCAGTCAAGAAGTTTTTCGTAGAATTCCGCATATGCGACCTGCCTTTCTCCGCGCAGGTACAAAGCAAAAAACTGCAAAAGCCCCAGACAGTGAAACGTACGCACGCAAATGCCGAACAGGCATGACCTGACCCACATTTCCGGTGACATGGTGTTGGTGCCTACGACGATGCGTGAATACTCCTCCACCTCATCCTTCGGCGTTTCGCGATGGTGCTGGTTAAGCGAGGTAATAACATAACGTATGCCGAACTTATCTTTATATTCCGGCTGCGCCATAATGGAATTTTCAAGCAGTTCACATGGATAGACATAGAATGAATAATGCTGCCCGGCATCAAGAAGCTGCCCTATACCGTCTTTAAAGCTTTCATACGTTTCACCCGGCAGCCCGACTATCAGTTCGGTAAAGGTCGGAATATTGTGGCTGTTATAAAGTGTCATCAATTCCTTGAATTTATCGTTGGAGATGTTCCGGCGCCCGATATTGTCAAGTGCCTGCTGGCACATGCTCTGGAAAGATATGCAGGCGCCCTTACTCAAGCCGGCGTCATCCATTTTGCGGTTTAGCTTGAAAACAAATTCCGGGTTGTTTTTTGTGTAAAACAGGTTTGTTCGTTTTGGATAACCTGTTTTATTTTTTGTTTCCACAAGATAGTTTACGATTTCCTCGTCTCTCGGAAACAGGCCGAAATTGCCGTCTATAAGCCATGTGAATTCAATCTTATGTTTTGCCATCCAGTCAATCTCGCCCTTGATTTTCTCCATGGGGAATTTTCGCACCTCATCCTTTAACGTATCCCAATCACAATACGCACAGCGGAAAGGACATCCGCGATTTGTCTCGAAAACAGCCACAAACTCATGACCGCCCTTTTCAACCATATCGTCAAAAATACCGTTCAAATACGGAGACGGATAATCTACCCGCGTTGCCGGAACAATCGGGTTCTCGCAGATGGTACCGTCGCTGCGTCTGTAGGATATATTTTTTACTTTCTTCGGCTCGATACCCGACGACAACGCGCGAAGTAGCCCGCAGAAGGGAATCTCGCCCTCATCATGAATAAGCACATCAATAAAATCGTATTTTGCCAGCATGGAGCCGTTCAACGGCACGTTATGACCGCCGAAAACAATGTGGCATTTAGGAAATTTCTCTTTTACCTGTTTTGCCAGCTTTAAATTATATTCATGGTTCCAAACATAAGTGGAAAAGCCGACAAGAAACGGGGCGTCAAAGCGTCGCAGGGCGTTTTCTGTTTTTTCACGAAGATACAGTATTTCGGACAACTCGTATTCCCCGGCAATATCATCCTGTGACCATGCGTAGGCGGCAATACAGCCGACTGCATAAGGTATAAAACAGGAGCCTCCGAATGCGGCAGACGCCTGAACAAGATATATTCTTTTTTTATCAGAGTTTGACATATATTCCTCCGCAATCAGACATAACGGACTTTAAAGGAACGTATATTTATTATTCTTCCGCCACGTTTCCCGTACCAGACCATTTCCCGCGCGTAATCCGGCCATGCGTCGGGAATTGAAGAATCGGACAGGGAAACGACGTTCGGACGCAGCCGCAAATCAGTTTTTTCGTTGTTCAGCGCGGAGTTGAAATAAAAATTCATGTCGTAACGCAATTCAAACGAAAAATCTGTGTGTCCCGGGCGTTTTACGGCGTTTTTCTGATATGTCAGAAGGTCTGTGAAAACGTCTTCAGGAATGCCGAAAGACTGCAGAAACGGCAGAATCTCGTCGTAAAACTTTTCCGAACGGTATAATATATTCAGGAACGCACCTTCTTCAAAGGGCCACGTAATAGGACCGTAAAGAGGAATGACATAACGCCAGTCTCCCGTACCCGCAACAATCCGTTCAAGACGCTGACGGATATCGGCAAACACTTCGCCGCAGATTATTTCGGGATGGTTAAAAATCCAGTCAAGGAGCAGTTTATAAAACGCTGAATATTCGATACCCTTTTCAAAATACAGATACAGTGCAAAGCACTGCAACAAACCGAGGTTGTGGAATGCGCCGATGCAGGATACAAACAGGCATGAACGTATCCAGTCTTCCTCGCTCATGCTGTATGTTGATGTGACGATGTGGGAATACTCGACGACATCGTCGTCGATAGGCGCGCAGTGATGCTGTTTGTACGGCGTTTTGACACTTTTTATTTTGAACTTTTCAATTGTTTCCTTCTGCCCCATGGGGGAATTCAAAAGAAGCTCGCAATTAAATACAATAATTGAATTGTGCTGACCGGCTTTTAGAAGCTTGTTCATTCCTTCGCAGAAGCTGTCGTAAGTTTCGCCCGGTATGCCAAGAATAATCTCGGTATAAGTCGGAATATCCAGCGAATTATACCGTATGATTTCTTCGCAGAGCCGTTCATGGTTCAGGTTTTTCCGGCCGATATTTTTCAGCGCTTCATCATTCAATGTCTGCATGGAAAGCGTAGCGCCTTTGCTCAATCCCACCTCATTCATTTTGCGGTTAAGTTCAAAGACAACATCTTCCCTGCCTTTGGTGTAACAAAACTGAACTTTCGACGGATAGCCCGTTTTCTTTTTTGATTCTATAATCCAATCGGCAATTTTTACGTCACGCTCAAGAATGCCGAAGTTTGCGTCGGCGCAGGTGCAGAATTCTATCTTGTGTTCCGCTAACCAAATAATATCATTTTTGACTCTTTCTTCGGGGAAGCAACGCACTTTTGATTTATAGACGCCCCAGTCACAGAAAAGACAGCCGAAGGGGCAGCCTCTGTTTGTTTCCAGCATTCCGTTTAGAGTATATGGCGTGCTGTTTACTATATCATCGAAAACTCCCGCCTGATACGGCGACGGGAAATCCGCAACATCGTACACACGGTTCGGCGTTTTCTGCAGCGTACCGTCGGGATTGCGAAAAGAAAGATTGGAAATCCCTGAAAAATCCGTTTTGTTATGCAGAGCAAGAAGAAGGTCACGAAACGGCACCTCTCCCTCGCCCTGAATGAGAAAATCAACATATTGAAGCTCCCGCAAAAGCTCCGGAGATTGAGACGGAATATTGTGTCCGCCGAAAACTATAATGCATTCCGGCCAGCGTTCGCGAAGCTTTCCGGCAAATTTTTTGTTGTATTCATGACTCCAGATATAGCTTGAAAACCCGACAAGATAAGGATCTTCCATTTCTTCTACGGCCTTGTCGATATTCTCACGGTAATATATGATTCGCTTTAATTTGTACACCTGACGAACCGTTTCGTCAAGAAAGGCATAAGCCGCCAGAGCGCCTGCAGCATATGGAAGATATATCGAATCACCATATGGAACGCTTGCCTGAACGAAATATATGTTTTTCAACTGTTCATCACCTTAAATTACGAATTCACTAAAAAAAATCTGTCTATACCGTCGGCAATGAAATTTCTGTCTCCGGAAGAAAAATCGGCCGACACCCTGTAACCGATACCGCAAAAAAACAGAAACAGAACAACCGTCAGCACGGGGCGCTTTTTAAAAAAGGCTAAGGCATTGTCAAGTCCGCCGGAGATATCCTTTCTGTTATCGTATAACAGGAAGAGGGATACTATGAGCTGAACTATGCAAAGAATATGCGCCCTGTCTATAAAAATAAGAAGGAAAATTACGGAAATGATAATGTCGAATGCCATTGTAAGGTTAAGAAGCGAGCTTTTTTGGGCGGAGAGAACCTTGGACCAGATTAATACAAGAATAGCGGTAAGGGGAATGACAAGCAGTATATTGTATTTCGCCGAATCCAGCCATAACGGGAAATTACCGACAGTGAGGAAGGAAATATCCGTTTCATGCGTTATAAGCCGGGTATCTGAAAGCTTTCCGACAAAGTACTTTTCGACAACAATAACGAGCAGCATCAACACAAGCTCCGGAATGAAAAGTACGCCGTATCGTCTGCCGGAATCCCTGTTCTTAATGTAGGAATAACAAAACAGCGGAAAAGCGGCAAGCAAAAGTTCAAAAGCCGGAGACCGTGCCGTAATCAGCATGGCGACCATGACGACCGGGACAAAAAACTGCGTCTTCATGCCATAAAGGAGATATAAAAGCAGAGCAAACAGAACATAAACGGCAAGTGCTCTGTAGGATGTCCACGATATAAGAGAGAAGATAAAATACGGGGCTGCTAACAGCAAGAGACAGATTCCTAAAAATCCGTTCGGCGAAGTTTCGGAGCATTTCAGCAGTACGCTTCTCATAAGCGCAGGAACAGCTATACCGAGAACGGTATTCACGCCAAACCAGACCCACTTATTAACGTAAAACTCTCCGCCGAAAAGGAGCAGAAGGTGCATTTCAAAAAAAGCAACTGCGATTATTGTAAACAGATTAATGCTTTTTTTATGGTCAATAGTTTTCATGTTAATCACCTTATAATTTTGGGTTACGCGTTAACAAAAAGAAGTGTCGAATAATACGCTATCAGAAACCCCGTCAGAAAAAATCTGTTCTTTGCACCATTTAACCATGAAGACAACGTGTCGCAGACAACTTCATTATGGTCGGCGACCATATACAGAAGCAGTCCGCATTCCACAACAAGCGCAGGCGCGAGCCATCTTCCAGGCTCTCCCGTAAATATGGCAGGAGCACAGGCATATAACATCTCCGCAATGGCAAGGAAGAATACGAATTTTGATAACGGAAGCTTGCTTTTTTTCAGACATTTCCACCAGAAAACGCCGAACAGAACGGCTATAGGCAAATAGACAAAAAATATTCCGAATATGAGGGTATTCCAATGGCTTCGTATTTCGACGCCGATATATTTATCAATCGCTTCCGGTAAGTCGAGAAAATACTCGCCGAGATAGTATCGGACTGCTTCCTCGTCCAGAACACAGGGTGTTTTTGATGAGATATATGCATATAATTCGTCTGCATTGCTAAATGAAAGACTGTTTCTGGACGCTATAGCGTAAATGGCGACACCGATAATTCCCGCGTAAGTCAGAAGACACAACAGACCGTCTGACTTTCTTTTTTCCTTGGAAAACTCGTAAAGCAAAACAATTGCCAGCAGTATCATACAGTGAACTGTATAGGTCACACTTGCGAGCGAGGCAATAATACCGAAAAATGGTATAATCCAGCGAAGATATTTGTTTTTCACAAACAGCAACGCAAGCATTGTGCATGTATAAAAATACAGATCGGACTGCATGCCGTTTAACCGCAGCCAACGGAAAGTCATCGGCGAAAGAACAAGGGCTGCGCTGATAAAAATGACAGTACCTTTAAACTGTTTATCGCATTTTCGTATTGCTCTTCCAAGAAGCAGCGCGGCGGCGACGGCAAGCAGAGAAAAAACTGCAAAAACAACGCGATATGCCAGCTGTTCCGTTACAGTGTCTGTAAACAGGCTTATAACCTCTCCGATAAACCCTCGTGTCATATAGCCGTGACTGTAGTCAAAAAGAAAAAAGCTGAAATAGTAGTCGGAACCGGACACTTTAATGCCGCTTGCAATCACTCCTAAAACGATAAGGATAACGGCTTCATAAATTACTTTTGAGGATATTCTTTTTATGGTTTTTATCATGAGTTTTCTCACTCCGTGATTTACATATGGAACGCGTTCATTTTTTGTGTGGCTCGAACATTTAATGGCTTATACAAAGGATGACGGAATGATAAAAAATAAGGCGTGCGACGCCGATTGTTAGTCACAGCTACGTTCATTATACGATTGAAACATAAGAATGTCAATGGTTATGCAATATCGCTTGCGAAAAGAACAATCGGTACAATCGCCGAATGAAAATACTTAGGAACGGTCAGGACAAATCCCTGCAAGTTTTTTTCGGACAGTGAAATTAACATCTGCAGGGGACGATCCGACCGTTCCGTCATGTTTTTTCTAATATGTTTTAATCAACTGTGATAAACACGCCCTCACCGGGGTCAAGTGTCAGCTTGAAGCAGTCCGAATCATAGCTGTTTGCCATGCCGTCCTTGTAAACGGTTATACGTGACGCTCCGGGGATTTTTACGGCGGCGGTGGCCGTTCTACCCAGATTCAGTTCCTCCATGTTTGTAATTATATAGCCCTGTTTTCCTGTTTCGCTATTTTCAAACGCGCCTACGAGCAGACCGTTTTTGCTGATAATTAGAGGCTTTTTGAATCCGCTGTCGTCGTTTACTAAGTAATTATAACGCTGCCCCGCAACCTTCGGCGCGTTAATCATATAAGTGCCTTTATAGTCGTAATCGCCGTAAGGCCCGGAGAAAGCTTTAAGCTCGTCATTGACCTGCTTTACGGCGTAATATGTTCTGGTACGTTCGCCGTTACTGTCAAGCATATGCGAATCGGTATCCCACCAGCCCGTCTGATAGCAGGCGTAAATCAGCGACCTGCTGCCGAAAGCGAGCGACGCGTAAACCTGCTGCCTTATGTCCTCCATGTCGTCGCAGTAACGCATTTTGCCGCCCTCTGAAATGTTTCCGGCGGACTGAACAATAACCCACAGGTCTCTGTTCGTCTTTTTGCATGCCTCGGCGAGGATGTCGAGATTTCGGAGCCATTTTTCGCTTGTTGTTTTAACTATTCTTCCGCTTTTTTCAACCTTTTGAGAAAACGGATAAATATCGACGGATATATAGCTTGTGCCTATGCTGTTGATATAGTCCGACGTGTGACGCTTATAGCGGTCAATCGATATGTCCGAATAATCGGTGAGCGGCAGAAGATACTTGACTAACTCCGGAATATCAGGCTCGTTGCCGAGCTGCTCGGATTTGGCGTACATCGGGAACAGATTAATAAGCGGCAGCTTCCCCGGCACATTTGCGTAATAGCTGTTTGTGATTGATGCAAGCTTTTCGAACTGTGAAGCATGCGGCTCGTCTATAATGTCGTCTCCCCAAAGAGCCGGGTGGTCTGTGTAGTTTGTGTCTTTGTTCAGGGCATACCAGCTTGGTGTTGAGTCATCGTATATGTACGCGTAGTATGCCGGGGCGTTATAGTTCTTGGCTATTACGCCTATGCCGTATTTTTCACATTCGTCGAGGTATTCTGTTGTTACGCCCGTGATAAGAAAGTCAAGACCTGCTTCCGCGGCATAACGCGCGGTTCTCAGATCGGCTGGGTTTGTGTTGTAGCCGCCCAACAGCAGCCTGTCGTCGTCAAAGTCGTATTCCCTGTTTTCCGCCGTTATGGGTGTGCCGTCTGTCATTCCGATTAAAGAACCTGTAACTCCCGTTAATAGAACTAATAATGAGGTAACGCACCAAAGAACCGCTCTAAGGTATCTGACAAACATTTTTACATCTCCCGTCATAAAATTTATATTAGAATTTGCCGCCTCCGCCGCCGTGGCTTCTGCCGCTGCTGCCTATATGCGTGCTGCTGCCGCCCGAAGAAGACGACGACTGCTTCGGCGTTTTTGACGTGGTACTGTACATAAAGACATCCGAACAGCTTTTAAGGTTAACGCCGCCGGCGCTCCCCGCCGCGTTAACAGAGCTTCTCTTGATATAGTTTGTCGCTGATGTTTTCGCTTTCGCATTGTTCATACTGCTTCTGACCGAAAACGCTATAATGGCGGATATAACGAGCGAAACCACCAGAACGATTATTTCGCCTGCTACATAATCCTCGGTTGTTTTCAGCTTGTTGCCGACATCATATGGCTTGCCGGTCTTTGCCTGCTCAAGGAACAGAGAAACATTGTCAAGGTACAGGCTGAACGCCTCGTAGTAATCGCCCGAAGTAAGAAGCGGTACGACATCCTCGCACATCTTTTCTATGCCGTAATCGGTAAACGCCGTTATCCCGTATCCGCAGGTAGTCGTGTAATAGTCCCTGTCGCCCATATTTATTACAAACGCAAGACCGTCATAGTTCGGACCGATGCCGTAGCCGCCGTAATCGTAAGAGTCGTCGGAGTATTCCGCTATCGTCTTGTTTCCTATACCGTTGGTAGTAATAATCGCTACGTCAAAGCTGTATGTTTCGACGATATTTTCGATTTTTTGAAGCAGCAGCGATTCCTCGTCGTCGCTTAGCAGACCGGCGTTGTCTATTATATTGGGCTGCTTTTGCAAACCGACCTTTTCGTACAGGTATCCGTCAACCTTCTTAATGATTTCAAGATACATTGAGTAGTATTCGCCGCCGGAATAATACTTGTTGACGGTTTCAAAAAGCCCGTTCATAAAATCGTTTGAAAAAATGTCGCGGCTGCCGTACGGATAAAAATAACTCATGTTTTTGTCGACATCAAAAACCGCCAGCAGACCTTTGTCGCCGTTTTTGCCAAGACCTTTTTCGTCGCAGAATTTTTGCGAATACCCCTCCACGTTCAGTTTTTCCTTTTCGTCGTCCGAGTTTCTTGTGATAATATACATGCTGACGCCGTAATCGGTATTAAGCTGTTCGAGGAGCGATTGAACAACCTCCCCGGGGACGTTGTCGAGGAGCTTTGCGTTGTCATAAACATATCCTTCACTCTGTGCGGCTGCGGGAATAAGCAGGAAAAACACAAGCGTTACCGCCGAGATTGCAGATAATACTTTTTTCATCGTTATCACCCCTCTCTCATATTAAGAACACAAATATCTGCCCGACGGCAAAAACAGCAGCCGCCGCGCCGAGTAACAGACCCCAGAATCTGGATTTGTCAAAGGGCAGCTCGCCGACCATTTTTCCTGTCTGACCGTTCAGCGCAAAGGTATATGTTTTATTCCCGTATTTTGTGTTCAGCATCCAGACGGGAAGCAACGCGTACCTGACCTTGCCGCCATTTATTCTCATGCTGCAGCTTTTTGTTGTAACGCTGTTGTAGCCTGTTACGGTTTGGGCAAACGCCTCCTTCACGCTCTCGTTAACGCGGCTGTTGGCGCGTTCGGAGCTTGCCTGTGAAGAAACATCGTATTTGTCGGCAAGATAGCCCGACAGGTAAGCGGGATTAAACTCTGTAAGCTCGTCGTAATTGAAGGGCTCGATAGCGTCCATGTATGAGTCCTGCATCTTCGTAGAGCCGTCTACCGGCACCTTCTCGAAGCATATGTCGCCCGATCGCTGAACTATAAAATGATCTGTCCTGACATAGTTGTACGACTTGTCGCTCCATGTGTGAGTGCGTTTTGCATCGAAAACAACATCGGCGTTGACGTCGCAGTCGAAAAGCCAGAACGGAACGTAAACGCCCGTAATCTTGTCGATTCTGTTTTCGTCCTTAAAAAACTTCGGAAGCAATATTTTACCCTTATAAAAATTCCTGAGGGATTTTTTAGCCGTTTCCTTGTCGACCTTGAACGGGATAATATAATCCGGCTTGTAGGCTCCCGAAAGCTTTTGCGGAATAATCGTCTGATTTCCGCAGTAAAGGCACTCCGTAGCCGCCGTATTCTCGTCGGCAACGATTTCGGCTCCGCATGACGGGCAGGAGTACACGTTCATGTTTTCAAGCTCTGCTTCGTTTTCTCTTGTCCACTCGAATTCAACAGAATCTTTTGCGTTTGCCGAGCTGTTAAAGGTATCCATCTGCTCTACTGTGAACGTGTTTTTGCAGGACTCGCACAGCATCTGCTGTTTTTCGCTGTCAAAAACAAGCGGAGCGGCACAGTTAGGGCATTTATAGCTGATTACATCGTCCAAAGGTTTTACCTCCTCGGTTCTTTATAGCGCAGGAACATTATAATATTTTACATCATTATTATGCAAAAGTACATAGCTTTAACGATAAAAACATGTTAATATTTTGCGCATTTTGTTGCTGTCCGCCGAAAATAAAAAAGATTAAATTTAATATTGATTTTTTTCGTTGTTTGTTATATAATACTTCAAGTCAGAGGGCGGGGTGTGGCGAAGCTTGGTATCGCGCTTGGTTCGGGACCAAGAGGCCTCGAGTTCGAATCTCGACACTCCGACCAGATTCATATTTGCCTGACAAAGGCAAAAAAGCCTTGATAACGTTGATATATAACGTCGTCAAGGCTTTTTGCTTTGTTTTTTTATAATCGCTGTATTGTAATATAACGCCGATTATTGTCATCAAATATTAAAAATGCAAGTCAAAAGCAGGTCAAATATTGCACTCTGTTTTTGTCTTGTGAAATGTTTTACCGTTTATTTGTTATTCATATTTCTATGAGATAAAGAATACCGAAATTTTGAAGCCTTGTATATAAACAAAAACGTTGATATACAAGGCTTTTTCTTATAGTATAATCACGCAGAATCATACAGAAAAACATACGGTAACTAACAATTAGCGCTATCCGAAAAGAAGCCCTCGTGCCGGCAATCGTCGGTGCGGGGGCTTAAACAATGTTATAGCTATTTCTTTGGGTCAATATTATAAATATTATACAGGAAGCCCGACAGTTACTTGTCGAGGCTTCTATTTTTTCGAGGAATTGTACATATCAGATAACGCAAGTGCTAATTTGTCAAGTCTTCTGCTCGCTTCATTGCTTTTCGGGTTTCACGGGCTGAATGTCCTGTGACCTTGTTCCATTTGTGTATCCTGTAATATCTTGCGGGAAAGTGCCATCCGCCGTCACCGTTACGTTACCGTGCACGTTGCGCTCTTGCTTGTGTCGGCATTTGATGTCGCTGTGATGTTCGTCGTACCGATTGCGACAGCCATTATCAAGCCGTTTTGGTCAACCTTCGCGACCTTCGCGTTGGTGCTTTTCAAAATTATTGCACAAGCAGCAGTAAACCTCAACAACAGAGACCCACTCCGTCTTTCGCGGGGTGGGTATGAAATCAATCATTCTCCCATATGCTCATTTTTCAAAAAGGTAAAGCCATCAATTTTTCCGGATGATTTTTGTATGCTAACGTATATTATTTGTATTTTATCTTTTCCTTCAACAGGAACCTTTACGATAAAATTATCGCATATATCATCGCTGTTCTTGTAGTAATAGGTGGCTTTGTCAAAATCGTATGTTTCCTGATAGAAAATATCGTATTTATTCTTTGTAGGTTTAAACAGATAGATTTTATCGTCTTTAACAACAAATAATTTCAATCTTCCTTCGACCGTGTCTTTCGGAAAAACGTTCTCTAAAATGATCTTATATTCGTCAAGATTATTATAAGTAAAACTACTCCTTTATATTATCAAAAAAATCTGCTCATTTATGAAATAAAGATTATCGTGGAATCGCACTATCACAGGAGAGATGTTTACTGACGGAGCTTTGTGAAAAAATCAAACATGAACGGCTGCGTCCTGTTCAGATTGTTGAATATATTCGTGAACCATATATATATCCGGCCGGAAACGTGCGGATTACTTTCGATACGGCAATCAAAGCGGCCCTTTCGAGCGACGAAATTTTTAACAGTGCAAAGCTGACGATTCCGGCGATGGAAAAAGGGTTCGGGATCCTCGAGGTAAAGTACGACGCATTTTTACCTGAGCATTTAAGAAATGTCATTGATATTAACACAAAGCAGATACAGTCAAATTCAAAATATGTTCTTTGCAGATTAGCCGCGAAAAACTATTAGGGCAAAAAGTAAGATATAATACCCGCATTCGTGTTATGCTCATCGCTTCAATTAACACTTCCAAAGCAAATAGGGATGTTTTAAATATGGAGGTTTCCGTTACAAATCATTACGATATACTTATTGACGAAGATAATGATCCCGTCCATGACCCGAAACCGCTGAAAGAGTATATGGACAAATGGGACGGACAGGCTTTTTTGATGAATTATTGCTGTCAAAAGAAAAAGATGTGCTTGAAATCGGGGTGGGTACAGCAGACTTGCCATAAAAGCTGCTCCGCTTTGTAAAATGTTTTACGGAATTGATATTTCCCCGAAAGCAGTAATACGGGCAAAGGAAAACCTTGCAAGTCTGCCGAATGTTTCAATTGTCTGCGATGATTACCTGATACACGAGTTCGACCGGCAGTTTAATGTAATTTATTCCTCTCTGACATTTATGCATATTAAAGACAAGCTGACAGCTATAAACAAAATTGCCGGACTGCTTTCCGATAACGGGAGATTTGTTCTGTCAACAGATAAGAACCGGGATGAATATATTGTCATGCATGACAGAAAGGTAAAGATTTATCCCGACAATCACGAGGAAATCCGCGGATATATTAAAGCTGCGCGGCTTAAGCTTGAAAAACACTTTGAAACGGAATTTGCTCACATATTTGTTGCGGAAAAAATTGATTGCACGAAATACTTACCGTGACGTTTACGCTATATACAATACCTTCATCTTCCGAAGCCTTTGCTTCAGCTTTTCCGTTAAAACTCCTCCGCTTCCTTACGTATTTCCTGCCTGTAACAGTATTTCCCCTTTCCCCTGCCCGAGTTCATATTTCAAGGCTTCGGGCTCGTAATATACAACGTCGAAATTCATATTCGCTTTAAGACCCCCGCTATATTTTACCTTGAATTTCAAATAATATTTTATGTTAAAAAAGACTGTATCGCGGCACGTCGTAGCTGCGATACAGTCTGTAATTTTTGCTGTTAGTTCGTTTGCGATACCGTGGCCTTTAACAGTCCGCACTGCTCAAGAAGAAGCACGTCGTTTACGTCTACCTCACCGTCGTTGTTAGCGTCGGCGGCACGGTGCTGAGCTGCTGTCAATTCCTGCGGATCGAGTATTCCCGCGACAAGGTAAGACACCATGTTGGCATCCTCACCGTCTGTGTCTCCGTCGCAGGTCAGGTCGCCGATATACGATATCGTAACCGTGTCTATTACAACGCCGTTCTTTTCCGTAACAATGGTATAGTTTGTTGTAACCTTGGCATTGTCATTCAAATCCAGTTCAACACCGTTTGTGTCGAAAACCCTGACAGTGGAGTTTACAAGACCTTCAACAATCGCGCTTACGCTACGGTCATCCGGAATTCCCGTAAGAACGCCGCTCTCACGGTCGATAGTCAGCGGTGAATCGTCTGTTGGCATAATACTGGCTGTATCAAGAAGCCCGTCATCAGTGATAAAATAGTATTCGTCATTTGTAATGGCAAACCTTTCGTTCACGTCGGCCACACCGATACCGGTAAGCATTTCACGGGTAATAAACGGAGATGAAATAGTAAGTTCCGCTATTATCTCTGTTCCGGCCGAATACGCACCGCCGAGATTTACAACCGTTTCACCGGAAAGATAAACGTCGTTGTCTGTCGCTATGCTTGAATCCGCATTCATTGTAAATGAGCCCGCGACATAAACTCCGCTGCCTTTCGCGGCGGTGTTAAGAGATACCATGCAGACGGTATAATCAACCGCTGAAAGCTCATCAATATAAATGCCGCCGCCGTTCTTTGTGGCGTTGTTAGCCGAAACGGAGCATTCGGTTACCGACCCGGCTTTTTCATATTCTATATCGACAGCCTTGTTGTTTTCATCATATATGAAGTGATAAGAAACAGCAAGCTCGACAGCGGAATGACCGGAGAACGCAGCCTCGCCCGAATATGTTACGGCAATGCCGCCGCCGTTTTCAGCCGTGTTTTCAGCTATGTTTCCTCCCATTAAATCAATGCTCCCGCTGCTGACGAGTATTCCTCCGCCCGTTCCGGCGGCAGTGTTTTCTGTTACGGACAACCTTGCAACCCTGTCGTAAAGCAACGGCTGTTCAAAGGACTCATAGACGATGTTACCGAATTCGTCAAGCTTTGGCTCGCCGTTTTCATATTCTATTTTGTATAGCGTAACCGTTCCGTTTTCATAGCTTTCAGTCGAGTCGAATACTTTGCCGGAGGCTCCTTCGCCTATGAATATTCCGCCGCCGTTTTCCGCCACGTTTTCGGATACGGCGCCGCCTGAAAAAGCGTATGTGCCGCCGACAACGGCAACGGCTCCGCCGTTTTCTGTCGCATTATTGTCGTTTAACAGGCCGCCCGTAAGAATAAGACCGGGCTCGTCTTCCGCGCCGCTTACGGAATATACGGCGCCGCCGAAAGCCGCTTGACAGCCTGTAATATTTCCGCCGGCGATTGTTGCAACGCCTTCGTTGTAAACAGCGCCGCCGTTGCCGGTAGAGTTGAAGTTGTTTGCAATCGTCGCGCCGTCGTTTAGGGTAAATCTGCCGCTGTTTCTGACGACCGCCCCGCCCGTCAGACCGTTTAGAGTATAGCTTCCGTACACCGTAAGCTCTGAGTTATCATCAGTATTGGCGGAACCGAGTTCGAGAGAGGCACCGGGCAGAACATTGAACATATCACCCTCGCATGTGTAATATCTTGTAAGGCTTCTGTTTTCAATGCCGTCGCCGAAGATTCGGATATTGCCCGAAACGGTAATCGTATCCACAACGATATCGTCGCTGATAAGTTTAATTGAGCCCCATTCGTTTCCGGCCGCCTCGACTGCCTCCTTAACCGATGTATACGGTATGCTTTCGCCCCCGAACGCATAAAGCACGCAAACATTTGCGGATTCCCTGTCGACGAGGTTGCCGGAGGAATTGATGTAAAGCGTTTCTCCGTCCTGCGGGTCCGCAACAAAGTTGGCGTAATTGACAGCCGTGTAATCTCCGCTTAATACATTTGCACCGACGGTGAAATTCTGCGGGAAAAGGTGAGCCGCAACGCCGGAACGCAAAAGCTTGCCTGTGTTCGTGACCGTTTTACCCGTAACAAGGTATATAGAGTTGTCGGATTCGACTAAGGCGTCTGCCGACATATTTAATACGCCGTTCTGATAAATCGCGGAGCCTTTTAAGTTATCAACGGTATTCCCCTCAAGCTTGCCGCCCGAAAAATCAAACGTGCCGCTGTTGTATAGACCGCCGCCGTAAAGATATGCGCTGTTTTCTTCTATTGTGCCGCTTTTGAAATAAACGGTACTGTTATTGTTGTAAATCCCTCCGCCGCTGCCGATGGTGGTATTGTTGGCGCTTATAGTGACTTCCTCAATATTGACCTCCGCAAAAGCACCGTTAAAATAGATTCCGCCGCCGTTTTGCGCCGTGTTTCCTGTAATTATTCCGCCCGTTATGTTTACGATGCCGCCGTTGTTGTACAATCCGCCGCCGTTTCGCAAAGTAATATTGTTTTCAATTACTCCGCCGTACATATTGAATTTGCCGCCGTTGTTGTATATGGCGCCGCCGTCCTCTGTCGTTTGGGTGTTAATTATCTTTGTGCCTTTGTAAAGGTTTAATGTGCCGTCAGCGGCTATGCGGAAAGCCGATATTCCCGCAAGAGCGTTATAGCGACCTCCGTCAAACGTAAGCAGAGGCGCGCTGTCGGTGCTGTTATTCGCCGCGTCGATGGTAAGAATACCTGTAATATTAAACATGTTTTCGGCAGTGGCAAAAGTTTTATGCACGGTATGCGGTATGCCGTCGCCGGTTATTGTAATCTTTCCGGCAATGGTTACCGGATTGGATAGCTCGCAGTTGCCGATTATTACCATTTTCCCCTCGCGCGTACCGATATGGTTGGCGGCGCTTGAAAGCGTTGTGTAATAGGTGTTCATTTCGCCGTCAACCTCGTCCATAACAACGTAGTCGGGCTTAAGAACCTTAACGCTCTGCTTCGAAGCCTCTTTGATTTGCAAATCGTCGGAGTCGTAAAAAGCTCTGAGCTCCGGGCAATAGTTGAAATACATGTCGCTTGTTCTTTTTGCCCACGAATCACCGGAAAAGCCGGAAAAAACAGTTATGGAGGTTGACGCTGACATCTGTTCCGTAGTAAGCCCCATGGCATGGCTGTCGCCTACGCCGGAAATATCAGCATTGAAATAGCAGTAGCTTGCGGTGCTGTTGCTCAGGCTTCCGACAACGGCTGCGGTATAGGAACCGATACCCGTAACGAGGCCGTAGGAATAGGCGGCGTTAAGGCTTGCGCCGCCGCTGAGCTCGCCGACAATTCCGCCCACATAATTGCCGCCTTTAATGCCGGTCTTGCTGTAAACGTATCTTATTATGCTGTGGTTTGCCCCTGCTATGCCTCCGGAGCGGGAAGTCCCGTCGATAATGCCGTTATTGTAGCAGCTTTCAACCAAGCCGTAATTCCTTCCGACAATTCCGCCTGCATAGTTGCTGCTTTTAATGCTGCCCTTATTGCTGCAGCCTGATACTGTTCCGTGATTTTCACCCACAATGCCACCGTTGTAATATGAGGCTTCCGCTTTTGCCGAGTTATGACAGTTTGTAATCGTTCCGTCGTTATATCCGGCTGTTACGGACACATAACGTCCTGCCTTAATGCTTGAATTTTCAGTATACAGATTTGAAATGCTGCCTCCCGCTCCGACATAACCGAAAAGACCGGCATAATACAAGTTTGTATTGTTGATATATATTCCTCTGACACGGTGCATTGTACCGTCGAAACTCCCCGTATACGGATTAGAAAGCGAGCCTATCGGAGTCCATATGTTTGACGTTTCGTTAAAAATATCGGGATTCAAAAGGATATCCTTCGTAAGCCTTGCGTTGGCGCCGGGATTTGCAGGTATTCCCGAAAGCGTACCGTTTACGAGTGCCGCGAACCACGCAAGCTCGCTGCCGTTTCCTATAAGGTATACGCCGGCGCCGTCGGTAGCCGGCTCGCTCTGGTCACCCGTCCATGAATCAAGCTGCCATCTGAGAATAGGATATCCGTCGTTGACTACAAAATAGTCGGTGACGAAAATGTCGCGTTCAACGTTAAGTGTACCGACAAAAATCTCGTCCAGCATGAGAACGTGTTCGGCGGGTGATGCAAAGTCGTCATTAAAAGGTATAGGCGGATTGTCCTTGTCATAATAACACTTATAAATATTTGTTAAATATATCACGTTGCCGAACGCGATGCCTGTTAGCTCACCGGGACAGTTTACGCTGCCCAGCGTGTAGTTTCCGAAAATGTCGCCGTAGGCGGCGTATCCTATAAGCCCTCCCGCCTGGTTGACCTCGGCGTTGACTGTGCCCTTGTTGTAAGAATGAGCGACGGTGCTGCCGGAGCTTGTTCCCACAAGCCCGCCCACATATGACGACGCATTTATAATACCGCTGTTGCAGCAGCCCTCGATATCGGCGTTGCTGAAATTGTAACCGACGATTCCGCCGACCCTGATGTTGCCTTTAACGGCAGCCGTGTTAAGACAGTTTTCAACCGTCGCCATTTTTCTGTTGTACCCAAGTATACCCCCGACATTTGTCGTTCCCCAAACCGTTCCGCTTACCGAACAGTATTTGACTGAACCGCCGAGCGAATAGCCCGCGACGCCGCCTACGTGAGACGAGCCTTTAATGTTGACGTTTTCGAGAACGACATAACTTATTTCGGACGGAGTGTATGTATAAACCTCGTAAGGCGTTCCGTTTACATCGTATTCAACCGTTATCGTTTCCGTAGTGCCGATATATCCGAACAGGCCCTGATAGTTATCGTCAGGATTGTTTATGTACAATCCGCTTATTATATGGTTCCCGCCGTTGAATCTGCCTAAAAAAGGATGTTCGGACGTGCCGATGGGCACCCACTCGTTCGCGGTTGAACCGGTGGCGTTAAGCTGAAGGTCGGCTGTTACAACGACGTCTATGTTATTGTCGCCGGAGTTTACCCGATTTGATATCCACTTAAGCTTTTCGGGCGTGTTGACGACATATGCTCCCTCGCCGTTTACATTCGGCTCCTGCGCCGAGCCGTTCCAAACGGCTGCAAGGACAGGCAACGACTGAGAAACAGCAATCAAGACAGCAAAAAAAATACAAAAGAAAGCTTTTTTTGTTTTCATAAAAGTAAATCCCTTCAACAGATTGACTGATATATAATCCAAACATTGTTTCAAATACATTAACACAAATATATTGTACATCATTTCTGTTCAAAACTCAAGTATAATTTGAATTAAATTTGTATTTATTGACCAATTTTTATTGACTTTTCAAGAGTCAGTGTTATATAATTTTTTGTGTCCATTACAAAATAATTTTAAGGGAGATGTAAATGTGAAAAACGTAATGAAACTGATGTCGGTCATGCTTGCGGCGTTAATGGCGCTCTCGCTGTGCTCGACGGCATTTGCGGCAGATGAAAGCCCCGAAATCAAAAACGTCATAATCATGATTGGCGACGGCATGGGAGAAAATCACCTCGAAATGGCAAAGCAGAAGGAAGGCACAGCGCTTGCCATGGATACTTTTCCGTATAAGGGACAGTCAATGACGCGCTCGTTCAGCAGCAAGGTCACGGACAGCGCCGCGGGAGCAACGGCTCTCGCCTGCGGCGTCAGAACAAACAACGGCTGCGTCAGCGTTTTTCCGCTTGACCCGTTAGGGGCATTTGTCATTCCCACCTCAATAACCGAGGCTGCAATGAAAAACGGCTTGAGGACCGGCGTCATTACCACGGACAGCACAACGGGCGCAACACCCGCGGGATTTTCGGCTCACACCTCGTCAAGAGGAAACGGCAGAACTATCGCTTATCAGCAGATGGCGTCCGGCATTGACCTTATCTGGGGTCACTCCGAAGATTATATCGACGCCGGGACATCCACCAAAAACGGATACACTTATATTGCGACGCTTGAGGAAATGAACGCTCTCGAAAACGGCTCGAAAAGCTTCGGTCAGTTCGCCGACGACTGCTGGTCAAGAATGCCCGAGTCTGAAACGACTCCCACTCTTGCGGAAATGACAGAGTCGGCTATCAGAATACTCGATAACGATGACGAAGGATTTTTCCTCATGGTGGAGGGCGCTCACATAGATAAAAATTCTCACGGCAATAAAGCGTAGGGGATGGTTGACGCGCTTTACGGCTTTGACAACGCCGTGCGTGTAGCTCTTGATTTTGCGGCTGAGGACGGCGAAACGGTAGTAATAGTCACAGCCGACCATGAAACGGGAGCCATTAAGGAAATCGACGGCGAGTACAAGTTTACATCCGGCTCGCATTCGGGCGTCAATGTTCCCCTGCGCGTATACGGCACCGACAAAATAATCGAAAACGGTCAGGTCATCAATAACAAAGAAGTGCCGCTTCTCGCCTCGCGCGTTCTCGGAATAGAAAGCGATTTCACTCAAATCGGTTACGGTTTAATCCCGCGTACTTTTTATAAAATATTATCATTTCTTGACATAAAATAATAATCGGGGTGATGTGTTATGGCTCTCAAGGATTTTATGAAGAACTTTAACAGCGATATCGGGCACAAGAGTCTGGTAGCTTTTTCAAAAGGTCTGAGAGGCTCCTTTGCCTTAGCGGGCAAAACTTTATCAAATTACAAAGCACCTCCCGTCATCGGTCCTGCAAAATTCGACTACATGGCAAAACCGAAGGCAAAGCACTTCACAGTCGGCTTCGGCAAGGCAAGCATACTGCCAGACGGAATACCGCAAAAGAAATACTATGTCGCGGGCTACGGCGAAAACAACCCGGCGACGGGCGTTCTCGACGCTCCGTGCGCGCACGCGCTGTGGCTTGACGACAACAGCGGGCGCGGTGCCGTGCTTTTCGTTTCTCTTGATATTGTCGGCATGCTTAATTCCGATGTAAACGCCCTTCGGGCGTCGCTCGCGGATTTTGCGAGAACGGCAGAATGCCGCAGCATCAACATTATGGCAACGCACAATCACGCCGGCATCGACACAATGGGCATATGGGGAAAGCTTCCCTTCTCGGGGAAAGACCCGTCGTATATGAAGCTTGTGTTTGACCAGGTCAAAAACGCCGCAATAGCGGCATATAAAGACAGGCGCGACGGTGACCTTTTCCTCGGCTCCGTCGAGGTTCCCGACATGCAGGAGGATATCCGTCTGCCCGTTGTCTATTCAAAAACGCTCACAAGAGTCCGCTTTGTTCCGAAGGACGGGTCAAGAGAGGTTTACATGCTCAATTTCGCCTCGCATTCAGAGTCGCTTCAGGGCTGCAACAGCCGCGTCAGCGCGGATTTCCCGGGCTATATGCGTGATGAAATACGCGAAAAAACCGGCGCTGAAACTATTTACTTTGTCGGCGCAATCGGCGGTATGATAAGCATGTATATCGAAAACGAAAGCGAGATACGGAAAAGCGGCGGTGATTTCGCCGAATCAACTGGAAATATCGGCAAAAAGCTTGCAGGGTACGCACTTTCGATAAAGGACGAAAAGAAGCTTTCCCCGGTGATTAATTTCATCAGGCAGGAGTTTTACTTTGAGGCCGACAACTCTATACTCATGCTTGCAAAAACCGCGGGAATTATCAAGGCAAAGGCATATTACGACACCAATTCCTCCCTTTGTCTTTCGCTTAAGTCTGAAATGACTTATTGCGAGATAGGCGACCTCCACATGCTGTTGCTTCCCTGCGAGCTGTTCCCTGAGCTTGCCTACGGAGGATATCTCGACGAAGACGAGTCGGCGACCGGCCTCGGGGCGGAGGTAAACCCGAAAACTCTTTTGGAAATCGCCGGCGACGACAGCATTGTTATCTTCGGTCTTGCAAACGACGAGGTGGGCTACGTCGTTCCCCCGAACGACTTCCTGCTGAATCCCGATACGCCGTACTTTGAAAGGGTACACGACAGGCACGGCAGAAACCATTACGAGGAAACGAACTCGCTCGGGCCGAACACGGCGCAAAGAATTGCGGACGTTTTCGAGTCAATGATTAAAACTGTCAGAGAAACAAAAGAGGCCGCAAAATAGCATAGCGGCGCGGCTTTGATGACTATTGTTAATAATCAACCGGAAATTTCCGGCCGGTTCCGGGGCTGAATCAGGACTTATGAAGTTTTGTTTCAGCCCCTTTCTTTATCAATACCTCTTTATACTTATTAACGCAGTACGCGCCGCAAAAAAAATTAGGCAGAATTATTGTATTTATTACCTTATTGTGTTATAATTTATTCGTCTGTTTGTTCGGAACGATAATATTCTGCAAAGGGGGATTAATTTTGACTGACAACAAAACAATGGCGTACATAAACATGTTCGCCGTACTCGGCACACTTGAAGATTTGTGCGAGTTGGACGGAAAAGCGAAGGAACTGCTTAAGGGCACAAAGCCGATTTCAACCGGCTTCGACGTCAAGGACGGACCTCAGGCAACAATCAGGTTTGCCAACGGCAAATGCACAGTTACGGAAGGCTGCTCCGATTGCGACATTAAGCTTCCGTTTTCCAATGTCGACAAATTCAACGGCATGATTAACGGCACCGTAAAGCCTTTCCCCAGCAAGGGCTTTACAAAAATCAGCTTTTTACTCAAGACCTTTACAGCGCTTACAGACAGGCTTGAGGAGGTAATGCGTCCCACTCCCGAGGCATTGAAGGACCCCGAGTTCTTCAACCTCTCCACAACGTTAACCTTCTACACCATCACAAGCGCCATTTCGCAGCTCGGCAACCATGACCCCATCAGCACCTTCAGCGCCTCGAATATCGACGACGGCGACATTATGATGTCGATAAAGGACGGTCCCAAGGCAAACATAAGGGCGAAGAATCATAAGCTTACGACAATCAAAAACTGCGAAGATGCGCCGAGAGCCATAATGGAGTTCGGTTCCATGCAGCTCGCAAGCGACCTTTTTAACGGCAAAGTCAACGCTCTTGCCTGCATCGGCGAGGGAACAATAAGAATGAAGGGCATGGCTTCCATGCTCGACAATTTAAACAGAATACTCGACAGAGTAGCTCTTTATCTTGCATAAGGGAGGATGAGAAAATGAGTTTTCCTGAATATACACACGAAAAAAGCCGTGAGTGGTTCTCAAGAGCCTCCAAGGTTATCCCCGCAGGTGTTTACGGTCATCTCGGTCCTGCCGAGGGTCTGTTCATCCCCGTTGAAAAATGGCCTCTTTTCTCGGAAAAGGCAGAAGGCACGTATTTCTGGGATGTTGACGGAAACAGGTACATCGACTACATGTGCGCCTACGGTCCCAACATTCTCGGCTATAACGACCCCGACGTAGACGCCGCCGTCGCGGCTCAGATGAAGCTCGGCAACTGCACAACCTCCCCCAGCAAGATAATGGTCGAGTGCGCCGAGATGCTTGTCGACACCGTCGATTCGGCCGATTGGTGCTTTTTTGCCAAAAACGGCAACGACACTACGCAGACGGCTGTTGTTACGGCAAGAGCGTATACTCACCGCAAAAAAGTAATATTCTTCAAGGGCTATTATCACGGCGTATCGCCATGGCAGGCAAAAAAGGACTACGGCGGAGTTCTTGAAGAAGAAGTCATGTACAACATAATTCTTCCGTGGGACGACATCCCCGCGCTTGAAAAAACTGTTGCCGAAAACAAAAACGAGATTGCGGCAATCATTGCGCAGCCGTACGACCACGGCAATTTCCACGACAATGTCGTGATGACAAACGAATTCTGGGCAAAGGTCAGAAAGATTTGCGACGACAACGGCATTCAGCTTATTATTGACGACGTTCGCGCCGGATTCCGTCTCGACCTTGCCGGTTCAGACCATTATTTCGGCTTCAAGGCAGATATGATATGCTTCTGCAAGGCGCTTGCCAACGGCTACAATATGTCGGCTCTTATGGGGCGCGAGCATCTCAAGAATACCATAAGCGGTCTTTCCATAACGGGCAGCTACTGGATGAGCGCCGTCCCCTTCGCTGCCTGTATAGCTACAATCAACAAGCTTAAGGAGATTAACGCTCCCCAGCTGTTCGACACTCTCGGCACAAAGCTGATAAACGGTCTTATCGTCGCCGGCAAGGAAAACGGCTTTAACCTTGTCGCCTCCGGCAAGCCCGCTCTTTTCTATCTCAGAGTCGCAAACGACAACTCGCTCTTCCTTCATCAGGAGTGGGTTGCCGAGTGCGTTTCAAGAGGAATATTCTTCACCTCTCACCACAACCACTTCATCAACGCGGCGCTCACCGACGAAGATATCAACCATACTATCGAAGTTGCCGAAGATGCGTTCAGGGCAGTCAAAAAGAATCATCCGGAGCTCGGGTGAATCATTAAACAAGGAGGAATATCATGTCATTAACAAAACAGGAGTGGCTCGCCCTCGAAAAAAAGGCTCACGAGCTGCGTAATCTGTGTCTTGACACAACCTACTGGGCAGGCAGCGGTCACATCGGCGGCGGCATGAGCTCAATGGATATCCTTACAATCCTCTATCATAAGTATCTCAACATCAAAAAGGACGACCCCAACTGGCCGGACAGAGACCGCTTCATACTCAGCAAGGGTCACGCCGGCATTGCCTACGCGCCCGTCCTCTGCGATTTCGGATACAACGATATGGAGCAGTTAAAAACCTTTAACCTCACAAACTCCAAGATGGGCATACATCTTGACTCGAACAAGGTCGTCGGCGTCGACGCCTCAACAGGTTCTTTAGGTCACGGTCTGCCCATAGCCGCGGGAACTGCTTTAGCGGCAAGGGTGCTCGGCAAGAAGTACATCACATACTGCCTTACGGGCGACGGCGAGCTTGACGAAGGCTCAAACTGGGAAGCCGCCATGACAATCAACCATTTTAACCTCAACAATCTGATTACCTTTGTCGACAGAAATCACTTAATGATTGACGGCGGCACCGAGGACGTTATGAAGCTTGAGCCGCTTGCAGACAAGTTCACGGCTTTCGGCTTTACCGTAAAGCAGGTCGACGGACACAACATAAAGGAGCTTTGCGACGCTGTTGATTTCGCGCTTTCCTACGACAAGCCCGTTTTAATACTTGCCGACACGAAAAAGGGAGCCGGCATAAAGATGATGGAAGGCAATTACAAGTGGCATTACGGCGCTATAGACGAAAACCTCTACAACCAGTGCAAAGCTGACCTTGAGGAATATTACCAGAAACGCGTCGAAAGAGTCGAAAGGGAGGCGAAATAATATGGCAGGTGGATTTGTATATACGGCAGTTGAGTCGACAGCTATGTCGACGGCGGAGTATTACGGCAACACACTTGCCGAGCTCGGCAGGGAGCATCCCGAAATAGTTGCTCTTACCGCGGACCTCGCCGGCTCAACAAAGATAGGCGTGTTCCAGAAGGAATTCCCCGACAGATTCATAAACGTAGGCATTGCTGAGCAGAACATGTTCGGCGTAGCCGCGGGCATGGCAAGGGCAGGCTGCGTACCGTTCCTTTCCACCTTTTCGGTGTTTGCATCTCTTCGCTGCGCAGACCAGCTCCACACCGATATCTGCTATCAGAACGTTAACGCAAAGATAATAGCCACCCACGCAGGTACTTCCTTCGGTCAGGCAGGCTCCACGCATCACGCCATAGTAGACCTTGCCGTTGCGCGCTCGATGCCGAACCTTGTGGTAATCTGCCCCGCCGACGGTGTTGAAACCGCCAACGCGGTGCGCGCCGCATACAAGCATCAGGGTCCCGTTTATATCAGAATCAACAGGGGCTTCGACCGTGTGCTTTACGGCGATCCCAACTACGATTACGGCTTTGAAATCGGCAAGACTGTCGAGCTTCACGAGGGCACCGACATAACGGTTATCGCTACCGGCTCCTGCGCCTTCCAGGCACTTCAGGCGGCAAACTTCCTTGAAAGCGCCGACGGGCTTAAGGTAAGGGTTCTCAACATGCACACAATCAAGCCCATAGACAAGGATGCGATTCTCAAGGCAATCGGCGACACACGCCGCATTATTACAGTTGAGGACCACAGCATTATAGGCGGTCTCGGCTCGGCTGTTGCCGAGGTTATGGCTGAAGCGGGCAAGGGCTGCGGCTTCAAGATGCTCGGTCATAACGATAAGTTCGCGCCTATCGGTCTGCATGAGGACATAATGTCCATAATCGGCATCGACTCAAACGGCATAATAGCCGCGGTACGCGAGGTCATGAACAAGGACTTCGAACTCGACGACGACTGGGATGACGAGGTCTGAACATCTTTACAGAACAGGGAAGTGATTTTTAATGCATACCAAGGAAACACTGTACGCGAACAAGATATTTTTCAACGCCGCCCTTCCCCTGGTAAAGGTGATTGCCAACGACATTCCGTCGCTTAAAAAGCAGTTTGAAAAGGTTACGGCTGTCATTCAGATAAGCGCGCTTGACCCTGACATAGCGGGAGGAAAAACCGCCACATACTTCGAGATTAAGGACGGGGAATGGACGGTTACGCTCGGCGCTCTCCACGAGTCGCCGGACGTTGAGCTTGAGTTCAAGTCGCTTGAGGCGATGAACGGTTTCTTCAAGGGAAAGATTTCACCGTCAACGCTTCCGAAAATGAAGGGTATTGTTAAAAAGTTCGGCGCGTTCAAGCCGTTCCTGTTAACGCTGCTCAAGATGTCGAGTCTTCTCGGCGCGTCGGACCCGCCGAAGGAGGAGGCAACAAAGGAGCTTATGGTCAAATGCTTCTTCTATCTCCTTTCAAGCGGAATCAGCCAGCTTAACAAAATGGAGCACGAGGCTATTCACGACTGGGCGCTGAAAAGTCCCGACAGGGTTTACGCGTGGGCGGTTGACGGTTATCCGCAGATATCGGCCTACATGCGCGTCAAGGCAGGCAAAACCCGTGCGGGCAGAGGCGAATACAAACGGGCTATGCCCTTCTTCACTCTCCGCTTCAACAACCTTGACAGCGCGCTCGGCATTCTGATGAGCAAGGACGACATGCTCGAGGCGCTGAAGGCGGGCAGGCTTATTATGGACGGCGCGCCCGAATTCGGCGGTCAGATTGGCGCGTTCATGCTTGAAGTGGGCGCGTTGGCAAAATAAATGCTACACCGCACAATCGGCGGCTAAAGGTATAAAGCAAAACAGGGCTGCGGTTTCCGTAGCCCTGAGTTATAATGGAGGAGATATTGCATGAAGCTTACTGAACTCGGACTGAACCCCGTCGCAAAGGTGCGTGAAAGCACAAACTTTGCCATAAGAGAAATAAAGAAGGTTTGTAAAAACATCGGTCCCCGCGCTCCCGGCTCCGAGAGCGAAAACAAGGCTCAGGACTATATTGCCGAAAACTGCGCGAAATTTGCCGATGTGGTGGAAAAAGAAACGTTCAAGCTTTCTCCGCGCGCCTTCATGGCATGGCCGTGGTTAGTCGGGATTCTCATTCTTTTATCGTCGGTTTTGTATCAGCTCGGCGCTTTTGATGTTGTCCCCTCTTTTACAAAGGGCTTTTATATATCATCATTGGCGATAATAGTATTGTCATTAATACTAATCGTTTTTGAGTTTCTTCTTTACAAGCCGCTTCTTGACCCGTTTTTCAGAAAATCAGTTTCAAGCAATGTCCTGTTAATCAAAAAACCTAAGTGCGAGGTTTTGCGTAGGATAGTATTCAGCGGTCATGTCGACTCGAGCTACGAATGGAGATATACTTACTCCGGCGGCGCAAAGCTGCTTCTTACGGTTGTAATTTCTTCCTTCATCGTTATTGCGCTCTGCCTTGCCGCAAGTATTGTAAGCGTTGTCCTTCGCGATATCGACGGCGTTTTGCTCCTTGTCTGCCGGATAGTTATGGGAGTGGCCGGACTGTTTGTCATTGTCGGCATTCTCTTTGAAAACGGAAAGGTCGTAGTCGAGGGCGCAAACGACAATCTCACGGGAGTTTTCGCGTCAATTGCCGTTTTGCAGTTTCTCAAGACAAACAACATAGATTTCGAAAACACCGAGGTAATAGCCGTTTCCACAGGCTCCGAGGAATCGGGCCTCAGAGGCGCCAAGGCTCTCGTAAAGAAGCATGCAGATGAATATAACAAGGTCGAAACAGTTTTTATAGGCACGGACACGCTGCGCGACTTAGATTATATGGGAATTTTCACAAGGGATATGACCGGCACCGTTAAGCTTGACCCGCAGGCGGCGGCGCTGCTGAAAAAGGCTTCCGAAATGTCGGGGCTTGATTTGCCTTACCTTTCGTGCTTCTTCGGCTCCTCCGACGCGGCGGCGATGATGCAGGGAGGTGTAAAATCAGCTCTTCTTGCAGCCATGGACCCCTCTCCCGCGAGATATTACCACACAAGGCTCGACAATGCCTCAAACCTCGACCCGAAAACAATTGAAAAGGGCATAGAAATCCTGATAAACGCAGCGCTCCTTTTTGACGAACAGGGGCTTAAGGACAATTATGACTGAACGTGACTTTTCACGTTAATTACGGAGGAGAATAAAATGCTTAGAATTGAACATCTGACAAAGAAATACGGTGAAAAGGTCGCGGTCGACGACCTTTCGCTTCACATCAAAGCAGGGCAGATTTACGGCTTTATCGGCCATAACGGCGCGGGAAAAACAACTACCATAAAGGCGGTTTGCGGCATCAGCAGCTTTGACGGCGGAGAGATATATATTGACGGTGTGTCAATAAAAAATGACCCGATAGGCTGCAAGAAAAAAATCGCCTATATCCCCGACAATCCCGATTTGTACGATTTTCTCTCAGGCATAAAATATCTTAATTTCATCGCCGACGTCTACGAAATTTCTAAAAGCGACCGCGAGGAACGCATCCGCAAATATGCCGATATGTTTGAACTGACAAAAGACCTTGCAAATCCCGTAAGCTCCTACTCGCACGGCATGAAGCAAAAGCTGGCGCTTATATCCGCGCTGATTCACTCGCCGAGGCTCATGGTGCTGGACGAACCGTTTGTGGGGCTTGACCCTATCGCGTCCCATTCATTAAAGCAGCTTATGCGCGATATGTGCAAAAACGGCTGCGCCATATTCTTCTCCACTCATGTACTTGAGGTGGCCGAAAAGCTTTGCGACAGAATAGCAATCATAAGAAACGGCAAGCTCGTTGTAACCGGTACCACGGAGGAGGTCAAGGGAAACACTTCTCTTGAGGAGGTTTTCCTGGAACTGGAGGACAAAGATGCTTAAGAGCTTAATCAAGGTCAGGCTGTATTCGCTTTGGAAATCTTTTTTACAGATCGGCGGCAATAAAAAATATGTAAAAATCCTGATGGCGGCGTTGATGCTGTATGCTTTCGGCGCAATGTTCTTCACCTCGGGAATGATGTATTACCAGCTTTGCGGAGCGCTCGTAAGTTCCGGACTGCTTTGGCTTTACTTTGCACTGGCAGGATTATCCGCCTTTTGTATTTGTCTTCTGGGAAGCGTAATGGCTGCGGACTCTCAGCTTTTTGAGGCAAAGGACAACGAACTGCTGCTTTCAATGCCCATCCGCGCAAAAGATGTGCTCATAAGCAGAATGTGCGTTCTGCTGACGCTCAACTACTTTTTTATTCTTTTAATCGCGCTGCCCGCGGGCGTGGTTTACGCCATGCAGTTTACCGTGTCCGTTGCGGGAGCCGCTATATTCATCGTTGCTTTTGCGGTGCTTCCTTTTCTCGTTTTGCCGATTTCCTGCTTCTTCGGCTGGCTTATTGCCTTGGCTTCGTCAAAAGCGCGCCTCCGTAATATGTTTATCCTTTTGTTTTACCTTTTGCTTCTCGGCTTTTACTTCATAGGATACACAAGGATAAACACATATATTGCAAAGATAATTGCAAACGGCGTGCCTCTTGCCGCCGCGATAAAAAAAGCCCTGCCGCCTTTTTATCTCATCGGAAACGCAATTGCTGATAAAAATCCTTTAAGCCTATTGTTTTATATACTGTGTGCAGCCATACCCTGCGTCCTTGTCGTCGCGCTGATATCGAAAAACTACTATAAGATAATGATGACCTCAAAGCGAACGGCGGAGGTCAAGTATGTTGAAAAGGACGTCAGGGCTTTAAGCGCCTTCTCGGCTCTCACAAAGAAAGAAATCGTTTTCTTCCTTTCGCGCCCGATGTACATTATGAACGCCGGCATAGGTCTTATTATGATGATGGTTTTAGTAATCGCCGCGGCAATCAAAGGAGAATCAATACTTTCGACAATGGGTGTTCCGGAAGGGCTTCCGCTCGGCTTCGGCACCGCAGTATGTGTCGGCGTCTGCTTCTGCGCGACAATGGTGATGATATCGGCGCCGTCTGTAAGCCTTGAGGGGAAATGTATCTGGATTCCGAAATCGATACCTGTAAAGGCGGAAATAATTCTCCGTTCAAAAATAGCTTCTCATATCGCTATTAGCCTTCCGTTTGTTATTGTTTCAGGCATAATATGCACAATAGCTTTCGGCGGCAGCATTGCCGAGATAGCCACATATTTTCTTCTGCCACTGTCCTCTATTGTGTTCGGTGCCGTTTTCGGTGTCGTAATCAATATGAAGTTCCCGAAATTCGACTGGATAAACGAAACCGTTGCTATTAAGCAAAGCGCGTCGGTGCTTATTACAATGGCGGGCTCGTTCGGATTTGTAATTACCCCCCTGATTCTATTGCTTTATCTCGGCATTAAGCTTTCCGATATGACTAATATTCTTCTGTTGCTGTTTTGCGCCGTATTATTTATCGTGTCATACGCCCTGTACGCACTGCTAAAGAAGAATGCAGACGAAAAGTTTACAGCCCTGTAAGGAGTTACGGCCATGAAGGTAGTTACGGTAACGCTAAATCCGTGTATCGATAAAACAGTTGAAATAGAAGCCTTTGAAATCGGTAAAACAAACAGAACACTGAGTATACGTACGGATATCGGCGGAAAGGGCATCAACGTTTCAAAGATTCTGTACAGCTTCGGTATTCCTTCCGTCGCCACGGGCATTCTCTCGGGCGAAACGGGAATTTATATCGAGCGCTGTCTAATCGAAGCGGGGCTTGCAACCGATTTTGTGTTCGGCAGCGGCGAAACCCGTACAAACATGAAAATTTACGACACCGAAACGCAGGTAACGACTGAAATCAACGAACCGGGTTCGCCGGCGGGGGAAGCTTATGAGGAGTTCCGCCGAAAGATAACAGGGCTGCTGCGCGGCAGCGACCTTCTTGTTTTGTCGGGCAGCACTCCTAAGGATATCGGCGACTCGGCATATGCCGAGCTCATATCATACGCAAAGCATTTTAACGTGCGTGTAATTCTCGACGCCGACGGCGAGCTGTTAAGACGCGGCGTCGAAGCTGTGCCGTTCGCCGTCAAACCGAACAAATCGGAGCTTGAACACCTTGCGGGACGCAGATTGAACAGCCTTGACGAGATTATAGCGGAGGCGAAGGCAATAAACAACATGGGCGTTGAGCTTGTTGTCGTTTCGCTCGGCGGGGACGGCGCTGTCTTTGTGCGCGACAGCCTTGTAATTAAAACAACCCCCTTCCCTGTCGAGGCAAAATCAGCAGCCGCGGCGGGAGATTCTATGGTCGGTGCGCTCATATATTCGCTCGAACACGGGCTTACGCTTACGCAAACGGCGCAGGTAATGACCGCCGCGGGCACTATTACGGCGGCAAAGGACGGCACACAGGTTGCCACCTTCGGCGAGATTGCCGCGAACTTCGGCAGAGTAAAGGCAGAGATAATCGACGAGGAAGAAATTGAATAAATAAATAAATCGGGAATGGTGGCGGATGAAGAATTTTAAAGGCATTTTCCCCGCGCTTTTAACTCCTTTCGACGGTAACGGAAAAATCAACGACGAAGAGCTCATACGGCTTGTTGAGTACAATATTGAAAAGGGAGTCGACGGTTTTTACGCGGGCGGCAGCACAGCCGAAGCGTTTCTTTTGAGCTTTGAGGAGCGAAAGCAGATTCTTAAAACAATAGCCGAAGCAGCTAACGGCAGATGCACTCTTATAGCGCAGACAGGCTGTATCGGAACCGATTTAACAATTGAGCTTGCCCGCTGCTGCGAATCATTGGGCTACGACGCGGTGTCGTCCGTGCCTCCGTTTTATTACAAGTTTACGTTTGACGAAATAAAGTCTTATTATTTCGACCTTGCGAAGGCTGTTGATATTCCCGTAATCATATACAACATTCCGGCTTTTTCGGGCGTCAGCTTTACTGCCGGCAACATCTGCGAATTTTTAAACGACGAGCGTTTTCTCGGCGTAAAATTCACTTCAAACGACTTTTATTCGCTCGAGCGGATAAGGCGGACTCACCCTGACAAGATTCTTTACAACGGCTACGACGAAATGATGCTCGCGGGGCTGTCTATGGGCGCCGACGGCGGCATAGGCAGCACATACAACTTTATGGCCGAAAAATTCATTAAGCTTTTGGAGCTTTTCAACAGCGGAAATATGAGCGAAGCCCGCATGCTGCAGGCTCATATAAACGATATTATAGAGGCGCTTATTAAAACAGGCGTAATGCAGGGCGAAAAATATGTTCTTGACAGATTAGGCTTCAATATGGGACCATGCCGCAGGCCGTATGCAGAACTGTCGGAAGAGCAAAAGGATTATATAGACAAAAATGTTATTCCGCTGTTATAAGCCGAATATTTCAGAGGTATAAAATGGAACAGGATCTTACAAAAGGCAGTCCGACAAGGCTGATAGTCAGATTTTGCCTGCCTCTTATGGCAGGCAATCTTTTTCAGCAGTTTTATAATATGGTAGACAGCATAGTCGTCGGCAAATTTGTCGGCAAGGACGCGCTGTCGGCTGTCGGCTCAGTCAGCTCTCTTAATTTCCTTGTAATCGGCTCGATTATAGGGCTTTGCTCGGGCTTTTCGATTCCCGTATCCCAGAGCTTCGGCGCAGGTGACACTGATAAAATCAGAAAGCTTATTGCAAATATCCTGTGGCTTTCGCTTGCTCTCGGCGGCACATTTACGGCTATTACCTTGTCGTTAAGCCGTCAGTTTCTCCATATACTCAACATCCCGCAAAACATTTTTGCCGACGCTTACTCTTACATTGTTATTATTTTCGGAGGCATAACCGCCACAATTCTGTATAACGTACTCGCAAGCTTAATAAGAGCGGTGGGCGACAGCAAAACTCCGCTGTATTTTCTTATTTTTTCCTCATTATTAAATGTTGTACTTGACCTTGTGTTCGTCATCTTTTTTTCGCTCGGCGTAAAAGGCGTAGCTATTGCCACCGTTATTTCACAGGTCGTATCGGGGCTTCTTTGCCTCTGGTATATTAAACGTAACTTCTTTATTCTTCATTTCAGACGCAGCGACGCGAAGCCGGACGGAAAAATGTGCCGCGAGCTGCTTTATTCAGGCATTCCCATGTCGCTCCAGTTTTCAATAACCGCAATCGGCTCAGTTATGCTTCAGTCGTGCGTCAACAGCCTCGGCTCGGACATTATAGCGGCAATGACGGCGGCGTGGAAAACACAGACAATTCTGATACTGCCGTCCGAGACCATCGGTCTTACAATGGCTACCTTCTGCGGTCAGAATCTCGGCGCAAAAAGGCTTGACAGGATTATTAAGGGCGTACGACGCGCGCTGCTTCTCGCGTCTGCTTACAGCATAATTGCAATTCTGATTTCCTACTTTGCCGGAACTTATATTTCACTCTTATTCATCAACAGAAGTGAAACGGTTGTATTAGGCTATATCGACTGGTATTTAAGAACGGTAAGCCCTATGTTCCCCTTACTCGTTGTTTTATTCGTCATGCGATACTCCCTGCAGGGACTGGGCTTCAGTATCCCCGCCATGATGTCGGGTGTGTTCGAGCTTGTCGCAAGAGGCATAATGGGCTTCGGCTTTGTTTTAAAATACGGATTCAACGCGGTGCGTTTCGCCAATCCCGTTGCATGGGCGGCGGGCGACCTTTTCCTTGTTCCCATGTATTTTTACGCCATTCACAAGCTGAAAAAAACCATCGGCACGGAATTACCGCCTGACAACAATCTGCCCGTTACTGAAAGGACGGATGGCCTTGAGCGTAGCTGAAATTATTTCAAACGGCATACATAAACAACTGATTTTCGAGCCGCCCGTTTTGCTCTCCGGGCTGCTTGCGAAAAGCGGTGTGTTCTTTGATATGCCCTGCGGAGGAAAGCAGCGGTGCAAAAAGTGCAGGATAACTGTAAACGGCAGCGTTTCTCCCGTTTCGGAGTTTGAGAGGTTGTCGCTTTCCTCAGACGAGATAAAAAGAGGTATCCGTTTTGCCTGCGTAACAAAAGCACTGGGCGACGTTACGATAACTGTTGAAGCCGACGGTAAAAACGACATGATTCTGACTGATGGCGCGGCAGAAAATATAAGGCTTAATCCTTTCGGCAAACGCTTCGGCGTTGCCGTCGATATCGGCACGACTACCGTCGTTATGTATCTTTACGATTTGAAAAGCGGACAGCTCCTCGGTACGTCTTCAACGCGGAACCCGCAGGCGGTTTTCGGTGCCGACGTTGTATCAAGGCTCGACTTCGCGCTTCGCGGCGGACTCCAACGCCTCTCGTCGTCAATCACCGAATGTGTATCACAAATGGCCGTAGATCTTTGCGAAAAAAACGGTATTGGTTTAAGCGATATAGACGCCGCCGTTATCGCGGGAAACACGGCGATGATGTATTTTTTCAGCGGCCTGAATCCCTCGTCCGTCGCCTACGCCCCGTTTGTTCAGGACAACTTTTTCGGCTGCTTCAAAAGCGGCTCGGAGCTGTCGCTTTGCTTTAACGCCGATGTCTATCTTGTCAGAAGTATTTCTTCATATGTCGGAGGAGATATAACAGCCGCACTTATAGCCTCCGGCTTTCACAAAAACACCGAGGGCGCGCCACGGCTGCTCGCCGATATCGGCACAAACGGCGAAATGGCGCTTTTGTCGGGCGGAAAGCTGCGTTGCTGCTCTACGGCGGCGGGGCCTGCGTTTGAGGGAAGCGGCATACACGCGGGCATAACCTCAAAGGAGGGCGCGATTTCGGGCGCAAGGTTTACGGGCGCTTACTTCTCATATGACGTAATCGGGGGCGTAAAGCCCGCCGGAATTTGCGGTTCGGGCGTGCTTGATATTACCTCCGCGCTGCTTGAGGCGGGTATCGTCGACGAAACGGGGAGATTGTCGGAGGACGGTCACAGCTTTGCCGAAAGCCTTTGTGAATTTGATTCACAGGACGCTTTTCTGCTGCCCGGTACCGACATCATTGTTACTCAAAAGGACATAAGAATGGTGCAGCTTGCAAAATCCGCCATACGCTCCGGCATAGATACCTTGCTTTATGAAGCAGGCATTTCCGTCGGCGAAATATCCGAATTCCGTCTTGCGGGTGGGTTCGGAACGTTTCTGAATATCGAATCCGCCGTAAAAATCGGTATGCTTCAAAGCGGGCTTGCGCCCGTGGCAAAATCCGTGGGCAACGCGGCGGGAGCGGGCGCCGCCATGCTGTTGCTCGACAAAGAACTAATAGAAATTTCCGAAAAGACAGCAAAATCCGCCGAAACGGTTGACCTTACAACGAATCAGACCTTTGTCGACGGATATGTTGAAAATATGCACTTTTAAATTTCAGAAAGTTCTGATATATTTTCCCGAGTTTTTGTCCACATAGAGCGACCAGTCGGGATGCGTTCTCAGAAGCGTCGCGGGAACCGTGTTCGACACAGCGTCGTAAAGCGTTGCCCTTATGGCTTCCGCCTTGACGGCGTGCGGCGCGCAGGTAATTATTTTTTTGCATTTCATTATCTGATAGGGCGTCATGGAAATGGCCTGCTCCGGAACGTCGTCCACCGTCGCGAACCACCCCTCCCCCACCTGCTGCTTTTTGCAGGTTTCGTTCAGGTTGACGACGATGTATGCCTCCGTCGTTTCAAAGTCGGCGGGAGGGTCGTTAAAGGCTATGTGCCCGTTTTCGCCGATGCCGACAATGCCGAGGTCAACGTCCCGTTCGCGGAGCTTTGCGGAAAGCGGCGGAATGCTTTCGGGGTTTCCGTCGACAAGGTTGTATGCCTTGAGGTTTACTTTTGATATGAAACGCTCTTTTAAATACTTGCGGAAGCTTGCGATGTGAGTTTCGGGCAGACCGACATATTCGTCAAGATGAAACATTTCCACCCTGCTCCAGTCAACATCTGATTCGACAAGCGCCGAAAGCGTTTCAAACTGCGACGAGCCTGTTGACAAGACGATTCTCGCGTAGCCATTTTTTGCTATAACGCCGTTCAGATACGCGGCGGCTTCGGCGGCGGCTTTTTTGCCAAGCTCGTTTGCGTCCCTGCATATATTGATACTCATATCATTTCACTCCTGTCGTTTTGTTCGGGCGGCCGTTCAGACCGCCCGATTTTTTACTGACGATATGTAGCGAGGAAGTCGCCGAGGTCGCGCATAGCCTTTGCCAGAACCTCCGGCTGCGGGAGCATGACGATTCTGAAGTGGTCGGGCTTATCCCAGCTGAAGCCTCTGCCCGGAATTATCATAACATGCTTTGAGTGCAGATAGTCCATTGCAAACTGCTGGTCGTCGGTGATGTTGAATTTCTTTACGTCGAGCTTCGGGAATACATAAAAAGCGGCGTTGTTCTTGACAAACGATATTCCGGGGATTTTTTCAAGCTCCCTGCATGTAGCCTCTCTCTGCTCGTACAGCCTGCCGCCCGGCACAAGCATTTCCTTTGTGCTTTCCGGGTCGTTTAACGCCGCGGGAATTACAAGCTGCATCAGCGCGTTTGCGCAAAGACGCATTGCGCAAAGCTGAACAAGACCTGCCATAAAATCCTTTGCCTGTTCCTTGGCTCCGCTAATAACCATCCAGCCGCAGCGGAAGCCGCAGACGATATGCGACTTTGAAAGCCCGTTCATAGTGACGACGAGAAGGTCAGGGGCGAGCGTCGCAGTGGAAACATGCTCCATATCGTCAATTACAAGCCTGTCGTATATTTCGTCAGAGAAGATAACAAGATTGTTTTCACGGGCTATCTGAACAAGCTGCTCTAACAGCTCCTTCGGATAAAGAACGCCTGTGGGGTTGTTGGGGTTAATTAAGACTATTGCCCTTGTTTTGGGAGTTATTTTTTTGCGGATGTCGTTTAAATCGGGATACCAGTTTGCCTGTTCGTCACAGATATAATGAACGGGCTTGGCACCTGCTATCCAGACGGAATTTGTCCACAGCGAATAGTCGGGCGCGGGAACAAGAATTTCGTCGCCGTAATTCAGAAGAGCCGTAAGCGCCATTGTGACAAGCTCCGAAACGCCGTTTCCTATGAAGCAGTCGTCGGGAGTGATGTTCTCTATTACCTTTCCCTTGTGGTATTCGCAGATTGCCTGACGCGCTTCGGGCATACCCTTAAGGTCGCAGTAGGCAACAGCCTTGTCGGCGTTGTTTATAAGCGCGTTTCTGACGCTGTCGGGCATTTCAAAGCCGAAGGTTGCGGGATTACCCGTATTAAGTCGAAGAACGTCTATACCCTCCGCCCTCATTCTCATCGCCTCGACAAAGACGGGGCCCCTGATGTCTGAATGTACTTCCTTAAGTTTGTCTGATCTTAAAATAGGCTGCATAAATATCTTCCTCCTGTATTGAGTCATAGTGTTTACGAAAGCAGGTTGTCAAGAATGTAATAGCATTCCGGAAACGTGATTGAGCCATGAAGCTTGCTGCTGTACAGCAGTTCAAAAGCAATAAGATCGATTTCCGACGGATAACCCGTGATATTGGGGTTTTCGCAGAAAATGCTCCCGCTGAAAACCTCGGATGAGAAGGACATTCCGCAAATCCTCATTATTTCCGTTGAAACCGCCTGTCTGCGCTGTGTATCGGTAGCGTTGCCGACGGCTATTTCAATTACCGCCTCGAAAATCTCGCCCGAATTTTCATTGCATTTATAAATACCTGTGCTGTTTATTTTACCTTTGTTATAAATACTTTCTGTGGACGAAACATCAGGTGAGGTTTCGGCTTTATCGGTGTAAACCCCGTAAGTTATAATAAGGTTTGCTTCATTTTCAGAGCCTGCCTTGTCGATTCCGGGGAAACCGTCTATACCGTTTAATGTTCGCGCAAGATTCTCAACAGCCTCTTCGTCGGTTTTTGTGTATCTGCCCGTAAAATAATACTTTATAGGGATCGCCCACTTTTCAAGCCGTTCGTTCTTTGTTTTCCTTATGTTTGAACTGCCGAATACGACGTCGAGAAAAAAGCTTCTGACATCGGAGGCCTTGTACGCGTCGGAATAGATAATACGCGTAGGATTCTTCTCGTCGCCGGTTGTTTCGAAGCCCGTCGGCGCTACTCCCTGAAGCTCCTCGCTCGATTTTAGCGTAAACGGTGCTGTTGTTGTAACGTTTTCGTCGCCCGAGCAGGATGAAAACGTGAAAACAGCGGAAATTATAATAAGAAATAAGAATATCTTTTTCATGATAACCCCGTATAAATGATAGTACTTATTGACTTATAATTATACATATCCGACGCGTATAAGTCAATCAAAATCAAAATGATTTGCTTAAATATTTCATTTTTGTTGACAAAATCCAAAACAACTAATACAATTGAAATTGAAAAATCAGAGAGGCGGAAACTGACATTGAAAAAGATTGGCATTTTCATTCTAATAGTATTTCTTCTTGGTCAGATTTCTTATATGTCCGGAATTCCGGGTTTTGCCGCGAATGACGAGCTGCGTGTAATTGTAGCTCCTGACCTTCATTTCGAGTCGGCGGCATATTCGGGAAGCATAGAAAACGTAAACAACCTGCCCGGCTCCGAGCTTTACAATCACGTCAGGTACAACGGCCAGCTGCTTTTCGAATCAGAGGCAATTATAAGAAGCTTTCTTGAAAAAGCCGCCGCTTCCGACGCCGAATGCATTCTTGTGCCCGGCGACCTTGTCAACGACGGTATAAAATCCTGCCATCTTGAGCTTGCCGCGTTGTTTAAGAGCTTTGAGCATCAGACCGGCAAGCAGATTTACGTTTCCGTGGGCAATCACGACTGCAGCAGCAACACTACAATGCAGGAGTTCGAATCCATTTATAACGAATTCGGCTTCTCGCAGGCGCTCAGCAGAGACGAGATCACTCTCTCCTATACGGCCGACCTCGGCGGCGGGTACCGTCTATTATCCGTCAGCAGCGCCACATATGAGGAAAAGGCTTCGGTTATTGAGCCTTCAACGCTTCAATGGATTAAGGAACAGTGCGAAGCGGCGAAGGCCGACGGCAAAAAAATTGTTGCCATAACGCACTACGGGCTTTTGCAGCATGCCGGTTTCCCTGTCGGCGATTTGATTGACATTGCCGCTGACGCGCGCATAGATAACGCCGACGAATATTCAGGCTTGTTCGCGGACTGGGGCATTAAATACATTTTTACGGGGCACATCCACGTCAACGACATTTCAAAAGCAGTTTCCGCGAATAAAAACGAGATATACGACATTGTTACAAGCGCGCTTGTCGGATTCCCCTGCACATACCGTTTTGTTACCTTTTCCGGCAGCGGCGTTGAGTTTAAGGCTCACAATATTGACATCATCGACACCTCACACCTTCCCGGAGGCTTCAGCGCGGCTAAGCTTTCAAAGATTACGGGCGATTTTCAGGGCTACGCCCGCGGAATGGTCGGCGCGAGCATACAGTTCATGCTCCGCAATTTTGCCCAAAATCCCGAAACCGCCCTTTCGTTTCTTAAAATCGACAAGAACGGAACGGCGGCAAACTTAATCCGCCTGTTAATTCCGTCCCTGTACGAAGCCGCCTGCCTTCCTGTTTACAAAACAGCCGAAACATCGGGCGCAAGCTTTGAGGAGATTGCCGAAAGCTACGGCAACACCCTGCCCGAAAGCGACTATGAAACGTTTTTCGAGCTTGCGGGATATATCGTATCTTCCGCTATGGCGGGTGACGAAAACATTCCGGCTCAGTCGGTTGAATTCCGGCTGTTCTGGGAGTGCATAAAGATTGCTCTCGTTTCTTCGCTCGACTCCCTTGAAGAGGAAGTTGACGAATTCTTAAGTTCAAAAAGCCTTCCGTTCACTTACACGGAGCTTAAAGATTTCGGCTCGAAGCTCGCGTTTCGCAAGTCGGTCGTGTCAAAGCTTATGGCATTTTTTGTGTTGCCCGTAATCGAAAAGGTTACTGTAGACGACAAAAACCCGCAAGACCTTAACGTGGTGCTGCCCGCTTACGGCGAAAAGGCCGTAACCTTAAGCTTTTCGCAGCTTCTCTTAAAAATATTCGGTTTTATCCGCGAATTCTTCGAAAGGCTTTACACGGTGATTCTGTATTATTAAAATATATCAATCAGTTGAGGGTGGAATAAAATGAAGCTTACAAAAAACTATCTTGCAGGCAAAATTCAACGCGTCACAAATACTCTTGTGTCCCTTCTTCCCGACAATCCTTATTTTATATCCGACGAGGATTATATGCAGGAGAACTTTTATAAAGGCCATGATTATTTTATCGACGCCGAATACGCACGCGGGAATAACTGCCGCTGGAAGCTCGGTTTCGCAAACGCAAGCCTGATACCCGACGACGTCTTTACGAAAAGATATTTTCTCGGCGGTTTCATGTCCACCGACCATACCCAGAATTACCCCCACGGCAATTTCGTTGAAGAAGTGCTTGACGACATGAAGGTCCGCGTTATCTGCCTTGACGACGGTTCGGGCAGAGGCGCCGTTGTTTTTGCCGTTGTCGACTGTATCGGAGTGGCAAACGGAGATATTCGCGTAATACGTTCAAGGCTTGCCGACTTTGCGGCTAAGAATAACATCGTCAGCATCAACATCGGCGCCACTCACTCGCACAGCTGTATTGATACGCAGGGTCTCTGGTCCTGCTCCTACACAGACCGCAACGAAAGGATTCTCGACGATAAGGAGCGCAAAAAACACCTTTCGGGCTGGGCGGACAAAGAATTCCTTGAGCTTTTATTTTCAAAAACCGTCGAAGCTGTCAAGACAGCGTTTGCCGACATGAAGACTGGCAGACTGTATTACAACGAGACCGATATAAAGGATAGAATGCACGATAAACGCCCGGGCGAAAGAGGTCTTGTCGTGGGCGAAGATGTAAGCTACCTTTCAAATCTCTCTAAGTTTACGTTCGTACCCGACGACGGCAACGCAAGGCCGACAATAATAGTAAACATGAACGCGCACCCCTGCACAGTCGGGATTGAGACCTTTTGCGAGGACAAAACAAAAATCAATTACGGAGAGTGCCTTAGCAGCGGACGGCAGCTTTCGGCTGACTATGTGGCATATCTTGACGAAGTGATTACCGAAGCCGGCTACAATCTGATGTTTTTCAACGGCGCGATTATGGGCATATATACAAGCGGAGGTCACGTTGAGCACGACCCTGACTTTGCCCCGCAGCGCTATCTCCGCGCCGCAGCATACGGCAGAGAAACCGCGGAGCTTGTGCTTTCAATGAAGCTTGAAGACGCCGAAGAAATATCCCCGTACATAAACATACGCGGCGGCGAGGTGATTTGCGAAACCGACAATCCTATGATTATTGCCATAGGCAAGCTCGGAATCACCCACAATATATTCCTAAAGAGCAAAAACGGCTATAAGGCACTTACGGAGGTAGGCTATCTTGAAATAGGCGAAAAAAAGGTAGCCATGGTTCCCGGCGAAATCTGCCCCGACCTTATTAACGGAAAATACACCCTGTCCGAAGAGCACTCTGTAAGCGGTCTGGCTTTTCCGCTTCCCTCCTTCAGCGAGGCTTCCGGCTTTGAAAAGGGCAAAAACATCCTTGTTTTCGGTCTGATGAACGACTCTGTCGGCTACATAGTTCCCGACAACGACTTCGCGCTCATACGTTACCACGAAATGCTTTGCTTCGGCAGCCGCTTTGCCTCAACTCTCGTCCGTTCTTATATGAATATTTTAAAGGCCGTAGGAAAGTAGGATTTACGGTACACAAAGGCAAATAAAAAAATTGCGAAACGGTCAAGACCGTTCCCTGAAAGTGTTGTTTTCATATCTAAGAATGAAACATACAGGGACGCGCCTTGACCGTTCTTGTTATATTAATATAATTTTTTCGTATGGAAAGGTCTTGACCGTTCCGCAGTATGTCAAAAGCTTTCTATTCCAAGATCCTTCGGCGTGTTGCGCCTCAGG
>DCUB01000038.1:0-7974 GCA_002329365.1 Ruminococcaceae bacterium UBA1425 | reverse complement strand
TTCTGAGCGCAGCGAAGAATCTTCTTAAGCTTCAAGCGGACACGGCGCGCCGTGTCCCTACGTTCTCCCCTTTTAATACATATTAACTGTCTATCAGCGTGACGTCGCCGTTGACTATTGAATACAGAATCTTTACACTGTCGCCGGCTGAAAGCTTGTAGCTCGCCGTCGAATTGCTCGGGAAAACATCGTTTACACTGTAAAGCCAGCCGCTTGTGGCTCCGCAGTCCTTCTCGTTAAGTCCGCCGATGCCCCTTATGTAATCGCCATTCCTGTTGAGCGAAATTCCGTGTTTTTTCAGTTCACGGACAAGAAGCGACATAACGGTGTCTCCGCTTTCTATCGTTGCCGTCGTGTTGAGCAAAACTCCGTTTTCGGGTATAATCACGTCATAGCCCGGGTGCTCGCGGATGCCGTAATCGACTGCCTTTCTACAGCTTATGTAAAGCTTTACGCTTCCTCCCGCGCTCGTCGTGGTAGTAACATCGGGTGTAATAATAACGGAGCCGCCTGACGGACTTGTTGTCGTCGCGGTCGTCTCCTTTGTCGTTGTAACCGAGTCTGTCGTGGTAACGGCTTTTGCAGTTGTGACGGGCTTTGTAGTTGTTGCGGCTTTTGTCGTTGTTATCATCCTCGACGTTGACGTAATCAAGGCCTTTGTGCCAGATGCGGAAGCTGTTGTTTTTGCTGCCGATGAGGACACAGGGACGGTCGGTGAAGCCGGCTGTGTCTCGTCAGACTTTGCCGGAACATATGACGTGCTTTCAATAGCCGTCAAAGTGTCTGTCTGCTCATAGACATCTGAATCCTGCTCTATAATTTCCGTGCTTTCTGTTATGTCTGTCGTTTCGGAAAAATAGTACGACGTACTTTCAGGCACTTCGGAAGTGCTGTCGGCAATAACGCTTTGTCCGCCGTTGCAGCCTGAAACGAACATGAATACAACAGCAAGTAATACGAGCGGCAAAACCCTGCTTTTCATAGAAAAAACCTCAAAACAATAAATTTAAAATTAGGTTGCCGAATTATCCGAGGAAAAAGCCCAAAACCAAACAAATAAATGAAGCAAATTTCGGAAGAGCGGCTCCGAAAGCCGAATACATGATATTTGTGCTGATTATTCCGTAACGGCTCATATCAAATAAACCGGTCATATTCTTTTCAAAGCGTTCAAACGCGGTAAGCGCCATCAGCATCTGGTATGAAGTCATTTTGTTCGACGAGCCGTCCCAGCAACGTCCCCCGCCGTCGTTGTTAAGAAAAGCGGAAAGCGCGTCTATTATATCATTTTCGCCGCTCATGTAATCGGACGAAAGCGGGTTGATTCCGAGGCAGCAAAGGGCAATAAGCACCTGTGATGTGGATTCTGCGCTTTCGCTCCCGTACGCGGCATAGCCGGCAGTAATAAGCTTGTTATCCTTGATAAAGTCGAGCGCGTCGTTTATAACCACGGCGCACTCGGCATCGTTTTTGTAGGGTGCAAGTGCCTGCAAAACCATCCCGGTAGCGTCAATCTCGCCGCTTACAGTAAAATCCTGTTCGGCGTTTGCCTCAAGATATGTGTTAAACCCGCCGTCAGCCCGCTGCGCGTCTACAAGAATATCGATAAGCTTTTGCCTGTCACCGTCTGTTCCGAAGGAGTTTGAATCAAGCGCGAGAAGCGCAAACGCTATTGACGCCGTGAACGCTTCAAGAGTTAAGTCAGCGTTAGTAATTTTTGATATCAGGTCAACGCCGCCGACGTTCCTCGCGTTAAGTCCGACAGCACCGGCCGAAAGAGTATATCGGGCGCAGTCGGAAAGGTACAGCGACTCGGCATTTTTTTCGACTGCTTCCTTCACATACTTTTTGTATTCCTTGTTGCGTACACGCTCGCCTCCTCTTGCGAGTGCAAGCATTGTCCAGTCAAGATTTGAATCCTGCCCGTCAGCCGTTTCGGGAACTGTCACGTTTAAAAGCAGCCAGCTTCTTAAGTGTCTTTTCATCTCGTCAGCACTGTATGCCGATATCTGCAATGTACAGGTAAGCAGCATAACAACCGTCAGAAATAGAGCTATAATTTTTTTCATTTTTTTCGTCCTTCCTTTCATTTAATATAAAAATGCGAGCCTGTCGGCTCGCATTTAAATAACACCACAAAGCATGCAAAATATTGCATACTGTCAGCTCAAATGCTTTCCCGCCGAAAGAATTGATTGTTCGTCGTTTTCGGCAGGTCTCCTGACTTAACATCAACCTTTGTTCTTCGCCTTCCCGAAATTTTTCAGTGGCATTTTTGAAGAACATCGTCCGTAATACAGTAGCGGGGGCTGTCACGGTTTCGCACCGTGTTCCCTTTTAATCTCAAAGCATAGCTGTGAGAACCGAAAATGATTAAATTGTCAAACAAATTATACCAATTTGATTGCCGTGTGTCAACTATTTTTTTATGAGCTTGATGATTTCGTAAGCAAAAACGTACAGTCGTGTGCTTTTAAGAATGAATACTAATTGATTGAGGAAACTTTCAAACGTAAGCTTTTCCTCGTATTTAAGAGGTTCCGTGCCGTCGTCGATTATGAAGGCCTGCGAGGCGCACATGCCGCCTTCGCCCAAAAGCTCCGCCCGGACATAAAGGAAGTCCTCGCTGCCCTCTATTGTATCAAGGTCAAGCACAACTTCGTCTGCCTGTTCGGCGGGTGTTACGTTCTTTTCGAATATGACCTCGCCGTTTGCAATCCACTGAATATGTGAATAGTTTTCGGCTTTTACCGTTATCTTTGTACCGCTGACGTCAATATAGTTAAACATCGGGTACGGCAGACCCTGATTTTCGGCGTTGAAGCTTTCTGCAGGACCCAGCTTTGATGTTGCTTTAACGCGTCTCGTAACACAGAAAAAGGCTCCGTTCTGCATTGTCTTTTTGATGTTTCCGACATTGTTTTCTTCCATCATGAAAACTTCAAAGCCGTAATCGATAGCCCTCGTATCATGCGCGTCGCTGTTGCTGAAGCCAATAATGGTTCTGCCGTAGGGAATTACCTCCATAAGAAGGTTGTCCCAAAGAATCCTGTCATACGGGGTTGTATTGTTTGAGCCGTTGAATACCTCCATGCCGATGCAGGTTTTGTATTTTTTCAGAATCCTCGCGAAGAATTTGACTGTGTCGGGATCTGATGCCTCGCTTTCACCGTCGCCTTCTATCCAGTCGCCCAGATGGTTCAAGTGGGAAATACCGCCGTTTTTCTCGACTAATCTTACAGCGTACTCATATCCGTTCTCAAAGCCGAAATTCCCGCTACCGAGATCGCCGGGAAGGAAAAATCCGTTTACATGGCTTTTTGTCGCCGTAACCGCGTTAAGCTCGTTGCCGCCGGGAACGCATGTCATCGGTGTGCCCCTTGCCTCTCCCGTCGAAATGAGAGGATATGTACCGGAAGTGATTCTGTCAAACTCCTCGTCGGAGAGCCAGTTCCTTTCGTTGCCTATAATGGGCTGGTAGACATAAAGCGGATGATAATAAGGCTTTTCGTTCCACTGCCTGCCCGTTACTCCGTGCTCTGTCATGGCGAGAAAGTCAAAGCCCTGCTCATAGTACCCTTTTATCATATCCACCATTGTTTCGTCAGCGTCGCTTATGGTTGAATGGGTATGAAGATTGCCCTTGTACGCCTTCCACGTTTCCCAGTTAACCTCACTGTACGGATTATTGATTACATAGCTGCCGCCTGCAGCGAAAGCCGTCATGGCAAACGGCATCAAAAGCAGCCCGGATATAAAAAGCGCGGCGGATTTTTTAAACAGCATAAATACTTACTCCTTTATATTTGCATGTCAATTGTACCATATAACCGCAAAAAAGTCAAGAAAATTCGGCCCGTCTGTACTCAATTACTTTTTTAATTCCCTCGTCGAACGTTACCGACGGTACGAAGCCCGTATCATTTGTCAGTTCCGAAATATCGGCGCACAGGTACATCGGCTGGTTTTCGTAATATTCCTTCGCGCCGAATATAGGCTCAGCCTTGCTGTTTGTATTCTCGCGTATTCTTAAAACATAATCCCTCAAAATGGCGCATTGGCCGCTGCCGACGCAGTAAACCTTTCCGCCGGCGTCGCTTTCCGCTATGGCGAGCAGCGCCGCGGCGGCATCCGAGCTGTAAATATAGTCCCACATCTGAAGGCATTCAGTAAGCTCTGGCGATACATTGTTTAAAAAGCTGTCGACGCAGTAGCTTATAAGCGAGGTGTCACGGTCGCGCTCGCCGTAAACGCTTAAAATCCTTGCCCAGCAATGGCGGACACCCATTTGCGAGCAGAGCAGAGCGCTCATTTTACCGGCGGCATATTTTGCAATGCCGTAAGCGCTTTGAGGGTTTACGGGGGTACTTCCGCTTAAAGGCCTGTCGGTTATGCCGTATTCAGCCTGCGAGCCTGCGCCTATAAAAACGCCGCAGCCGCACCTTTTTGCAAGACGTACGGCGTCGAGAGTATAGCCGATGTTCAAAAACTGGGTGTCAGTGTCGTCCCTGCCCTGCGCGGTTGTTTTATCCCACGCGAGATGAAAAAAAGCATCGCAGGAATCGGACGCTTCGCATTTTTTAAGCTCCGACAAATCGCAACGCACAACATGAAGACCCGCGCGCGAAAATGGCATATCCTTTCCCGGACGCACAACAGCGAAAACCTCAATGCCTCTGTCGAGCGCAAGCTTTGTCAGCGCGGTGCCTATCATTCCGCCCGCGCCGGTGATTATTATTCTGTTCAGTCTTTCAACGCTTCTTTTATGCATTTTATCATGTATCCCGTCATTTCGTCTGTCATTCCGGGGTAAACGCCTATCCAGAAGCTGCTGTTCATAACCGTGTCGGTATTTTCAAGCCCTCCGACTACACGGTACGCTGATTTATCGCCTCTTATGGCGTCGAAGCACGGGTGCCTTAAAATATTGCCCGCAAACAGCATTCTTGTCTGAACACCCTTTTCCTCAAGGTATCTGACAACGGCGTTCCTGTCGATTCCCTCGCGGCAGGTTATAAGAAAGCCGAACCAGCTCGGGTCGGAGTTTTTGCACGGTTCGGGCATAATAATCTTATCTGAAAAATCCTTTAATCCGTCATACAGAACGGAAAAGTTATGCTTTCTTTTTTCGATAAAGCCCATGATTTTTCCGAGCTGCGCGCAACCGACCGCAGCCTGCATGTCGGTTGCTTTTAAATTGAAGCCGAAATGCGAGTAGACATATTTATGGTCGTAGCCTAACGGCAGCTCGCCGTACTGCCTGTCGAACCTGTGACCGCAGAGGTTGTCGCAGCCGGACGGGCATACGCAGTCGCGCCCCCAGTCGCGCATTGACCTTATTATTTTGGAAAGCAGCGGATTGTTTGTGTAAACGGCTCCGCCCTCGCCCGTAGTCATATGGTGGGGCGGGTAAAAGCTTGACGTTCCGATATCGCCGACGGTGCCCGTGTATTTATACCCGCCGTCGATGAAATAACGGCTGCCCAAGGCGTCGCAGTTATCCTCGACGAGCCAGAGCCCGTGAGCGTCGCAGAAATCGCGGACTGCCTCAAGGTTAAACGGATTGCCCAAGGTATGCGCGGCAAAAACGGCCTTCGTCCTTTCGGAAAGCGCAGCCTCAAGCCTTGAAACGTCAAGGTTGTACTGAGGAACGGTGATATCGATAAAAACCGGAACGGCGCCAAGCTGGATAATAGGCGCCACCGTTGTGGGGAACGCCGCGGCTACGGTTATTACCTCGTCGCCCTTTTTTACAGCACGCTCGCCCAGAAGCGGCGACGTTAAGGCAGCGAAGGCAAGCAGATTGGCGGAGGAGCCTGAATTAACAAACGCGCAGTGCTTTACACCGAAAAGCCCGCAGAAGCTTTTTTCAAACCCGTCGGTGTACTCGCCCGAAGTAAGCCAGAACTTCAGAGCGCTGTCGGACAGATTTATCATTTCGTCCCTGTCGTAGACGCGGGCGGCATAGTTAATCCGCTGCCCCTCCGAAAACGGCTTTTGTACGTTGTGATAAGTATCGCAGTATTCGCCGACAGCCGAAAGAATATACTCTCTTGCCTGCTTTTCGTTCATTCCCTCAAACATTCTTTGCGCTACCTTTCGGTCTTGCTTAAAAATTCCTGTATCTGCCTGTTCATAACCTCGTTTATATCCCTGCCGTACAGCCTGCCTTTCGTCCACTCGACGGTTTTTTCGACAGCGGTTTTAACATCCCATACGTGGCGCCAGCCAAAGACAGATTTAAGCTTTGAGCAGTCAAGCTTTAAAAACTTTGCCTCGTGCGGAGCTTCCTCCTGCGAGACGTTTTTCCACCCTATGCCCTCGCCCCAGCACTCGCAGAAGATATCGGCAAGCCTGCCTGTCGTAACACAATCCTTATCGTCCGGTCCGACGTTATAGTTGTCGGCAAGCGAGCTGTCGAAATACTGCTTTTGCACAATAAGAAGGTATGCGTAAAGCGGCTCAAGCACATGCTGATACGGGCGGACGGAATACGGGTTTCTGATTATTATTTCCTCCCCCGCCTGCGCCGCCCTTACGCAGTCGGGAATGATTCTGTCCGAAGCAAAATCGCCGCCGCCGATAACATTGCCGGCACGGGCTGTTGAAACTGCTGTTCTTCCGTTTGAAAAAAAGGAGTTTTTGTAGCATGACGTTACAAGCTCGGAGCATGATTTGCTGTTTGAATACGGGTCGAAGCCGTTTAAAGCATCGTTTTCGCGATAGCCCCAGTGCCACTCCCTGTTTTCATAAACCTTGTCTGTCGTAACGTTCAGAAACGACCTCACAGCGCCGACGCTGCGGACACATTCAAGCACGTTGACGGTGCCCATAACGTTTGTTTCGTATGTGTACCGCGGCTCGCGGTAGCTTTCGCGGACTATGGGCTGCGCGGCGAGGTGTATCACAATATCGGGCATATATTTTTCAAAGGTCAGCTTAAGGTTACAAAAGTCGCGGATGTCGCCGATTACGGAAATTATCTCGTTTTCTATGCCGCATATTTCATAAAGATTAGGCTGTGTGGGCGGCTCGAGGGCGTATCCGACTACTTTTGCGCCCGCGTTTGACAGCATGCGGCAAAGCCACGCGCCCTTAAAGCCGGTGTGTCCCGTAACAAGCACGCGTTTATCCTTATAAAAGCCAAGGTCGCCCATAAAAACGCCCCTTTCGCAAAAATTTATTCCCAAATCATCCACGGCGCGTTGCCCGATTCCCACATACTGTCGAGCAGATGCTTGTCGCGCTGTGTGTCCATGCACTGCCAGAAACCTTTGTGGCGGTAAGCCATAAGCTGTCCGTTGTTTACGAGCGTTTCAAGCGGTTTTCTTTCGAATATCGTATCGTCACCGTCAATCAGATTGAAGATATCGGGGTTAAGCACCATAAAGCCGCCGTTTATGATATTGCCGTCGTTTTCCATTTTTTCGCGGAACGCCGTAATGCCGCCGGCGTCGTCAATTTCGAGAACGCCGAATTTTTGTCCGACGTTTATCGCCGTCAGCGTCGCGATTTTACCGTGCGACTTGTGAAATTTTACAAGCTCGGGTATGTTTACGTCAGACACTCCGTCACCGTAGGTGAGCATGAACGTCTCGTCGCCGATATATCTTTGTATTCTCTTGACTCGTCCGCCCGTCATTGTGTTCAGCCCCGTATCGACAAGCGTAACCCTCCACGGCTCGGCAATATTGCTGTGCACCGTCATCCTGTTCGAGTCGGTAAAATCAAACGTGACGTCGCTTCTGTGCAGATAATAATCGGCGAAAAACTCCTTTATGACATGCTGCTTGTAGCCGCAGCATATTATGAAGTCGTTGTATCCGTAATACGAATAAAGCTTCATGACATGCCAGAGAATGGGCATACCGCCGATGTCTATCATCGGCTTCGGCTTTAAATGGCTTTCCTCGCTTATCCTTGTTCCGAAACCTCCGGCGAGAATTACGACTTTCATGTTTATGACCATTCCTT
>DCUB01000037.1:23559-24390 GCA_002329365.1 Ruminococcaceae bacterium UBA1425 | reverse complement strand
TTGTCACCCATGCCGAGCGCACTATTTAAACGGGCTGCCCGAAAAAGTCGGGAAGTCACAGGGATAAGTTATGACCCCACCCTGTAAGGCAAACTGGATACGGAAAAGCAAGGGGCTGTTGCAAAATAAAAATTTGCAACAGCCCCAACGCTTTAGTTACGAATTTGATTCCTGCCAAAAATCAATGCGCGAAATTAAATCCTTGATTTCATCTACTGTATAACCATCGTAAGGCGTAAACACGCTAAAGCCAAGTCTGCTGTTATTGTCATCGGCCGGTATTACTTTGATGGCTCCATCGTTTTTTATTTCAGCTATCATTCGGGCGTTCGCATTGATTATTCCTTCAAAGCAATCCAAACAGAGTAAATACCTGCTTCCGGGTGTCAGCTTGATTGCGGCATCATCGGCATATACCATAATGTTGCCCATCGCACCCAAGCGGTCAGAATTTGGATTTGTCGGCACTGAAAGTACTTCATTAACAGAGAAAGAGTAGTTATAATATTCTCCATATTCGTCAGATAACGCACCGCTTTTATCCGTTACGGTAATGTCAGCCAACGTCCAGCTTTGCAACGTACTGCTGAACGGTGAATTCGCAAGCAAGAAATCATCATTCGAAATTAGTGTCTGCAATTCGCCTATAAATTTATCCACATCTTGCCCATCATACTGGTTGAAGTCCTCATAAGCGGAATGCGACCAAACCCTGCCTTTATCATCCACTTCAAACAAAACATCCATATCACCGATGACATACCAATCATCATCGGATTGCTTGAGCGGCAATAAATAAACAGCACCTTCTCTCAGAAGATTTGTGGTGCC
>DCUB01000037.1:1654-23502 GCA_002329365.1 Ruminococcaceae bacterium UBA1425 | reverse complement strand
GTCAACCCCCCATTGAAAAAGAGAGCCGAAATCCGGGAATACCATTCTATCCATAGAAACGCCACCATTTTGTACATCGGCAAGATTAAAGTTTTCGACAGGCAAGCCACGTATAGAAGAATCTGCTTGGTATCCGTTATCTGTTATAGGTGTTTGAACCGCTGGATTATTCGCAGTCTCATCAGGAGCGACAACCACGCCATTGTTGCCAGAATGGTTGAACCAAGACGGATTGCTCCCGAAAATAGCAGCGAGGACAACAACAATCACGAGGGACGCGGCAATCGGAGAGAATTTCCACACCCTGAACGGTTTCTTGCTTGAAACTGCAGCGTAGGTAGCCTGTGGGGTCGATTCTGCTGCTTCGATGTATTTGTCCTCAATGCCGCCGATGGCGTTCATCAACCTTTTGCTATTCATAGTGAAAAACCTTCTTTCTCCAGTTCTCTTTTCAGCTTTTTTCGTAGTCTGAAAAGGATAGATTTGACCTTGCTTTCGCTCATGCCATAATCACCCGCGATTTCCTCAATGCTGCTCGCATACCAGTAACGTCTGACAAACACTTTCTGCTTATCTGGGTCCAGCTTGCTTAAGAACCCATTAACGGCTTGCGTAATGTTTTCCTCTTCAATGTGTCGCTCAGCTTCGAAATCAGAGCCGGAGACACATTCGTCAAGTTCAGATAGAGTCAGGGGAACTTGACCGAGACCACGCTTTTCTGCGCTCATTTTCTCCAAGGCATTCAAAGCAAGATTGCGGGTAATTTTGCCGAGGAATGTGCGAAGCACGGAGGGGCGGGCGGGCGGTATCGCGTTCCACACCCTTGCGAGTGTATCGTTAACGCATTCTTCAGCGTCTTCCTTGCATCTTAAAATACCGAAGGCAATCGAGTGGCAGTATTTGGAATACTTGCGTTCGGTCTCGGTTAGAGCCGCTTCAGAACGTTTCCAGAACAACTCGACAATTTCATCGTCTCCCACGCTTACACCTCCTCGCTTTAGGATTGGAAGGCCTTCACCTATATTCACCGGAAAAATCGGTTCAGGTTGCACTTTTTGAAAAATTTCTTTGAAGTTAGTTTTTTATAGAAATGGCTGCGCATTCTTTCTTTCACGCGACGGCTAAGCTTCTATGCTCTCTCTTTTCTTATGGAGATATTAACTACTTTGACCATCAACCCTTCTACCATAAGCCAACCTGTGCGTAACGAATCCTCACACACCTGATTTTTCTTCTGCCTTTAATCCAATCGCACCCTTGCCAGCATCTCCTCGCCGGAGATTTTTCCCTCCACATAATCACGCCGGGTCTGACTGGCGGCGGCGGACTAGGCTTTGAACTGCTCCCCGGTCAAATCCCTGCCGCTGTGCTCCTCGGCGTACTTTTCCGCTGCCCGGTACCGGCGGGAATAAACCTTGTTGTACTCGGTGAGATATTGCTGTAAAAATGTGTCGGCCTCGATCCCTTTCTCAAAGAACAGCTTTGCCCCCACCTGCTTACAGGTCCGCTTGCCCTTGTACAGCCTGTCACAGAAATCCCGCTTGCGCTTATCAGTCAGCACGAAATACCGCCCGCAGAGCTTACATGGCTTCACATACTGGCCGTTTTTCAGCATCTCGGTAAACTCAAAGAACAGCATCTCGTCCAGATACTCAATGAGGTAGTAGGGCATCAGACTAACTCCCTCGCCGTCCTGATGCATGATCTCCAACAACTCCTCCTGTTCGGTCAGCTTCCAATCATGGATATCCCGCAGGGTATCGATATCCACCTTGCGGCAACCGATACGGTATGATGTGTGGTACCGTATTCGGTTTGCCGCAGGAAAAGGAGGATTTTTTGAAAATGGCAAACCAGGAACAATATACAATACTTTACGGCAGGCTCAGTCAGGAGGACGAGCGTGAGGGAGAATCCAATAGTATCCAGAACCAGCGCATGATGCTGGAGAAGTACGCGGAGGACAACGGTTTTACCAACCTGAAATTCCTGTATGACGACGGTTATTCGGGCACCAACTTCAATCGTCCGGCATGGAAGGCGGTGATGGAGCTGATGGAAAGAGATCAAGTCGCTACCCTCATTGTCAAGGATATGTCGCGGCTCGGAAGGGACTACCTGCTCGTGGGACAGTACACAGAAATGATCTTTCCCAGCTACGGCGTCCGCTTCATCGCCGTCAACAACAACGTGGACAGCCTCTATGGCGACAACGACTTTACGCCCTTTGTCAACCTGTTCAACGATTTTTACGCCAAAGACACCAGCCGGAAAATCCGGGCGGTAAAAAAGGCGCAGGCGGAGCGTGGGGAGCGGATCGGTACAAGGCCGCCGTATGGCTACAAAAAGAGTGAGGACAATCCCAAACAGATTGTCCCCGACGAGCAGGCCGCTGAGGTTGTGCAGCATATTTTCCGGCTCTGCGCCGAGGGCAGAGGCCCCAGCCAGATTGCCAAGCAACTGAAAGCGGAGCAGGTTCTGACACCCACCAATTGCTACTACCGGCAGACCGGGGTAGCACTGGTGAATCTGGATACGGAAAGGCCGTATAACTGGAGTAAGACTAAAGTGGCCAGTATTCTGGAGGATGTGTCCTATCTCGGGCACACGATCAACATGCGCTACACCACCGTATCCTACAAGAACAAGAAGCAAATCGAGCGCCCCGAATCCGAATGGCTGAAGTTTGAAAACACTCATGAGCCGCTGATTTCACAGGAGCTGTGGGACATCGTGCAGGACATCCGCAAGCACAAGAAGCGCCCGCCTAAGCAGATGGATACGCCGAATTTATTTTCCGGGCTGGTGTACTGCGCCGACTGCGGCGGCACTCTGGTGCTTCACCGGGCGCACACCATGAAGGAAACGCAGAACAACTTTATGTGCCCTACCTACAAGAAGCGCGGCAAAGAGGAATGCAGCTCCCACTACATTCGGGAAACCCAGCTCAAGGCAATTATTCTGGACGATCTAAAGCGGGTAACCCACTACGCCCGGCAAAAAGAAAAGCTGTTTGCCGAGCATATCACCCGCAAGAATTCCGCCGAAACCCGGCAGGAAATCACCCGCATCCAGCGGGAGATTGACGCCGCCAAGCGGCGGGATGGTGAACTGACCGCGCTGTTCAAACGGCTGTATGAGGACAATGTGCTGGGACGTATCCCCAACGAACACTTCCGGTTGCTTTCCTCAGAGTACACCACTGAACAGGCGGAACTACGGGAGAAGCTCCCGAAGCTGGAGCAACGGCTGGAACGACTTCAGAACTCGCTGACCAATGTGGCACAGTTTATTGACAAAGCCAAACGGTACAGCAACATCACGGAGCTCACGCCGGAAATCCTGCGGCTGTTCATTGAAAAGATCGTGGTGGGTGAAAAATCCGAAAAATACTCCCGCACCGCCGAGCAGGATATCTGGATTTACTACCGGGACATTGGGCTGATGGACACGCCGGTGGAGCAATCCTGTGAAACAGAAGCAGTACCTGAGGAATTCGAGCTCATGGATATCCAAGCTGCAAACCTAACAGCATAAGGCAAAAAGCAAGGCGGACAGCCGAAACTGTCCGCCCCATCATAGGGATTTATACCCGGTTCACCTTTTGTCCCTATGACACCCCGCCTAAATCGGACAGCCCGTTTATATTTTGTTTTGGCTTTAAACCTGTGGTGTGATTGCAGGCGTTGTGAGCACCGACCATGAATCGCTGTAAAGTGTAATAATGTTATTATTGCCGTCCGCATAGATCATGTAGAATCTGCCGGCTCTTGTGGCATTCGGCGCTACCTTATTGACGGTCATACGCATCTGATTGCTTTCGTTAATTGTGGAGCCTATAAGCTTTTGAACTCCTACGCCGTTTATTGTTCCGCCGATTATGAAGTTTTCGGCGGTTATGCCTTCTGCCTGATTTGTGAGCAGCAGACCGAATTCAACAAGCTCGTATCCGTCGGGTACTATGATTGTTCCCGAGTACGAAAGGCTGTAAGCGCCGTTTACAATCGTAATATGATTTTCACAAGCGCTGTTTGTGGTTATTGAAGGCTGCCGCGTTATTTCGCTAACCGAATCGACATAAACGGCTGTAAGCGTTATATTGCATGTGGAAATGAATGTATATACCTCATCGTAGCTGACTATGGAGCCGTTATCGTCAATCCAGTGGGAGAACTTCTGCCCGCTCAGAGGCTTGTCGGCGATTGCCGTTACGCCGCCGTACATATCGACCTTAAGAGCGCACTTGCCGTTTGCGGTACCGTTTATGACGGATACAAGGTTACGGGAATCGGACTCTACAAATATCGCCGTAAATCTCGTTACATCCGAAATCACAAAGGTGTAATAGCCGTTCAGATACTCGCGTGAATTGTCTTGATGCGTTACATAAACCTGGCTAAGCTCATAGCCCTTCTGACATATCGGTCTGATGGTGACCGTTGTGCCGTAGTCGAGCTTGAGTACACCTGCCTGAGGCGCGGCAAGGTTGTTGCCGACATAGGCGAGGATTGTGCCGCCGAGCGATGAAGCAAGCGTTATATTGTATGCTATGGCATCATAAACGGCATTTATAACGAGGTTTGTCGCGGGCATCGTTTCGGGAACGCTGATGTCCCATTCGGCCGTGTAGCCTTGCCTCGGAGGAATCGGAGGAGATGTGACTGCCGAGCCGAACTCATACTCGTTAAAGGCAACTTCCACTCCGTCTATTACCCACGAAACAGTATATGTGTTTATACTCCATCTTGCCGTAAGCGTGTGGTTTTCGGTTGCCGTAACAATGGTTGATGCTGTAACCTTACTACCCTCGCTTGTATACCAGCCGTCAAGCGTGTACCCTGTTCTCACGGGCGACGGAAGCGTACCGTATGCCGAATTGTATGTAACAGTTTTGTTGTTGACCGTAATTCCGCTGACGGTTGTATCAAAGCTGACGATATATGTTGCATATTCCCAGACAGCATTAAGCGTGTGATTCATCGCTGTTTCCACAATGGATGAAGGCGTAATAAGCTCGTCGTCAAGATACCAGCCGACAAACGCGTATCCCGGACGTGTGGTTACGGGAAGCTCGCCGTAAGCGGAATCGTAAGTATATGTGCCGTCCTCAACACCTGAGCCGCCGTTTTCATTAAAGGTAACGGAATACTGACGTGGCGTCCAGCTTGCCGTAAGCGAATGAGGTTCGGTCGCGGTTACCTGGGTTTCGGATGTTACAACGCTACCGTTATACATCCATCCGTTGAATATGTAGCCGGCTCTTACGGGTGACGGAAGAATTCCGTAATTATGCATGAAGGTGACCGTTATGCTGTTGAATACCAGCAGCGGAGTTCCCGTTATAAAGCTGACCTGATAAACAAGCGGCGTCCATCCGGCGACAAGCTCGTGGTCTGAAGCCGTTGTGACGGTTGACAGCGCGTTTACAAGTGTTCCGTCGACATACCAGCCAGTAAATATGTATCCGAGCCGGACAAGAACGGGCAGTGTCCCGTAGCGCTGACCGAAGGTAACCTGAATATCGGGAGCAGCCTGATTACCTAACGAAATAAAGCTGACGGTATATTGATTTGCAGTCCATTGAGCAGTAAGTGAATGATTGGTCGTAGCGGTTACAACTGTTTCGGCGGTAATCTGAGCAGAGCCGGAGAACCAGCCGTTAAACGTGTATCCTGTTCTTTGAGGAGCGGGAAGCTGACCGTACGGCGAATCATAAGTAACCGTTATACTCTCGCAGACAACGTCGCTGTCGCCCGTTATAAAGCTCAGTGTGTATGTTTTTGCCGTCCAGCTTGCCGTGAGCGAATGGTTGTTTGGAGTATTTACAATGTCGCCCGAGGTGATTAGGCTTCCGTCAAGCATCCAGCCGTTGAACACATAGCCCGTTCTGGACAGTGACGGTAATTCAGCGTATTCGTACCCGAACACAACCTGTATGCTGTCGCAGGTCAAGCCGTCAACACCTGTAACAAACGATACCGAATATGATTTCGGAGTCCAGTTTGCCGTAAGCGTGTGGTTCACGGCGGTTGCAACAATGCTTGAAGAAGTAATCTTTACGCCGTCAAGATACCAGCCTTCAAGGGTATAGCCAGCGCGCACCGGATTCGGCAGTCCCGTATATGCAGAGTTGAACGTTACCTGAATCGCGTCGCAGGAAAGTCCCTCAACACCGGTGTCAAAACTGACGGTGTATTTATTTGCCGTCCAATTGGCGTTTAAAGTATGCGCTCCGTCTGTTGAAACAACTGTGGCAGAGGTGATTTTTACGGCGCCCGAATACCAGCCTTCAAAAGTATAGCCTGTTCTTGACGGCGACGGGAGAGTGCCGTAAGCCTCGTCAAAAGTAACGCTGATCGGGTCATATGTGATGCCTTCGACGCCCGTGTTGAAGCTGACGTTGAATGTGTGCGCGCTCCAGCGGGCGGTAAACGTCTGATTGGATGCTGTATTGACGGTATCGGTTGAAGACACCATTACATTAGAAGCGTTGAACCATCCGATGAAATCATAGCCAGTTCTGACGGGAGCGGGAAGGTTTGAATAGGTTGAACCGAAGGTGACGCTGATATCGGAGCAGCTAAGACCGCTTACATTTGTAACAAATGATATCGTGTAGGTATTTGCCGTCCACGAAGCCGTAAGCGTATGGTCGGATGACGTGACTACGGTGTCGGTTGAAAGCACGCGCTCTCCGAGATAATACCAGCCGCCAAAGGTGTAACCTGTTCTTGTCGGGTTGGGGAGCGCCCCGTACTGCTGGTCAAACGTTACTTCAATATCGGCAAAGGTAAGACCCGATACCCCGGTTGAAAAGCTTACGTTGTACGAGTTTGCCGACCAGACGGCGCTAAGCGTATGGTTTGAGGCCGTTGAAACGACAGTCGAGGAAGTGACGGCGTCTATGCCCTTATACCAGCCAATGAAGGTGTAACCGTTTCTGACGGGAGCGGGAAGCGTGCCGTATGCGGAATTGTATGTGACGGTGATGTTATCGCATGTTATGCCGTCGACATTTGTGCTGAAGCTTACCACATATTCATTGGCATCCCAAAGAGCCGTAAGCGTGTGTGCGGAGGTTGCGGTAACTACCGTGTCGTCGGATATGTAATCGCCGTTATAGAACCAGCAGTTAAAGCTGTAGCCCGTGCGCGTCGGTGCGGGAAGCTGACCGTAAACGTCGCCTGTAAGCACCGATATCGGGTTTAAATTGTAACCCGGAACGCCGGTGTTGAAGCTGACGTTGACATAAAGCGAATTCCAATGAGCCGTAAGCTCGTGGTTTGCGGCGGTTGATACTGTTGATTCCGATGTAATAAGAGTTTCGCCAAGATACCAGCCGATAAACTCATACCCGTACCTTGTCGGCTCGGGAAGCTCGCCGTACGCCGAATCGTATGTGACGCTTTTTGAAGAAACGGAGGAGCCGGACGCCGAGTTATAGGACAGTGTATATGTGTTAGCCGTCCAGTGTGCCGTAAGAGTATGGTCTGAGGTTTGCGTACAAAACGAAGTTTTCGTAATGTTCGTTTCGCCGAGATACCAGCCGGCAAAAGTGTAGCCCGTTCTCGTGGGGTTTACTTCCGGCAGTAAATTGTACGCCATGTTATACAGGACGGTAATTGAATCGCACGGGGTGCCTCCGGCCGAATCGAGCGTTACCGTATATGTGCTCCTCGTCCATCTCGCTGTCAACGTAATATCTTCTCCGTAATTGAAAACGGTTGAAGAATCTACAATAGTATTGATGTTAGGATATGTCCAGCTTACGAAGGTAAATCCCGTCCTTACGGGAACAGGTAGCGTTCCGAGTGTTGCTCCCGACGCTACCGTTTTCTTATACTCGATTTCCTCACCGCCGTTAGAGTCGAACGAAATTTCATATGTCTGGGCTGTTGTCCAGTTCGCCGTAAGAGTATGGTTTGACGCGGTCTCAACAACCGAAGCAGAATTAATCAGCTCTCCGTTATAGTACCAGCCAAGGAACGTGTATCCGCCCTTTGTCGGAGTTGGCAGCGCGCCGTAGCTGCCCATAAAGGTTACGGTAATTGAGGAGTGTGTCGAGCCTCCGTCGGAATCGAACGAAACGGTATATGTAAGCGGCGTCCAATGCGCGGTAAGAGTATGCGGCGCGTTTGTCATTATTGTTGTGTTGTTGTATACCCTTGTTTCATTGTTGTAGAACCACCCGGCAAAATCAAATCCCGTTCTTGTCGGAGCAGGAAGCGAAGCATACGTTGCGCCGCTGTTTACAAAAATATCGGAGCAGGCAGTTCCGCCGTTTGAATTGAAGGTGATTCTGTTCGAGTTGGGTGTCCAGTGCGCATACAGAGTTATGTCTGTAATCAGGTTTGCAATTGTAGCGGATGTAATAAGAGTTGTGTCATCGCTTAAATACCAGCCGCTGAAGGTGTAGCCGTTCTTCATGGGGGTGATTAGCGTGCCGAAAGGGAAACCGTTTGTGACGGTAATGTCGGAAATCTCGTTGCCGCCGTTTGAATCAAACGATACGGTATATGACTGCGCCGCCTGCCACATCGCTGTTAAGGTATGGTTCTCCGCCCGCGTAACAACCGTGTTTTCGGTTATGTGAACGCCATCAAGATACCACCCCATAAAGGTTGAGCCTACAAGCGTGGGCGTGGGCATTTCGCCGTATGTTCCGCCGAAGTGAACTACAATGCTTTCAACAGTGCTACCGCCGTTGGGGTTGAAAGAAATTGTGTATTGATTGCTGTTCCATACGGCGGTAAGCTCATGTGACGACGTTTCAGCGACCGTTGTTGACGGCGTTATAAACGACGAGCCGTAAAGCCAGCCTCTGAAGGTGTAGCCGGTACGTGTGGGCGACGGGAGAGGCCCGTAAGGCTGTCCAAAGCTTACGGTAATGCTGTCAACCGATGAACCGCCTGCCGAGTCGAACGTGACCGTATATGTTTCGGACGTCCACCTGGCAATCAGCGTGTGATTTGCGGCTCTTGAAACAACGGACGAAGCGGTAATATGTGCTTCAAGCAGATACCAGCCGGAGAAGATATAGCCGGTTTTCTCAGGCGTCGGAAGCGCTCCGTATGCGGAATCGAAGGTAACCGTTTTCGGCTCGCAAAGCGTGCCGCCATCGGAGTTAAATGATACGGTATATGTGTTGGGGGACCAGTCGGCTGTAAGCTGATGGTCTGACGGAACATTGACGGTGGTTTCGGATGTAACAAACGAGCCGTTATACTTCCAGCCGTTGAACGTATAGCCCTGCCTTGAAATTACGGGAAGTGTTCCGTAGGCGGATGCGTAAACAACTTCAATCGGGTCACAGGAAAGACCGGACACGCCCGTTACGAAGGATACCGTAAATGTGTCGGACGACCAGTGTGCCGTAAGCTGATGATTTGTATTCGTAAGAACAGAAGTTGCTGCCGTGACAAGGGTTGCGCCGCTGTACCAGCCCGCAAAAACATAGCCGCTCTTTGTGGGCGAAGGCAGCGTGCCGTATGTTAAACCGTAAACGACGCTGATACTGTCGCACGAAGAACCGCCGTCGGAGTTAAAGGATACCGTAACGTATAAATACGGCTCCCATGTTGCCACAAGCGTATGGTTGGCGGCGGTGGAAACGATTGTTTCGCTCGTGACGGGACTGCCGCTTAAAGTCCAACCCAAAAACCAGTGATTCGCGCGGGTGGGCGTGGGCAAAGTGCCGTAAGGAGAATCGAAGGTAACGGTTTTTGACGATACCGCCGAACCGCCGTTTGAGTTGAACGATACGGTATAGGTTAACGCGGACCAGCGAGCGGAAAGCATATGGTTTGACGCCGTGGACATAACTGTACTCGCGGTAACGAGTGTATCGTTATAGTACCAGCCGAGGAAGCTGTAGCCTGTCCTTGTGGGCGAAGGCAGTGTGCCGTACGGCAGATTATACGTTACTGTTTTACTCGGATATGTAAGACCTTCGACACCGGTCGAGTAGCTCAGCGTATAAGTTTTTGGTGACCAGTGCGCAGTGAGGATATGGTTGGACGGTGTCGTAACAATAGTTGAGGATGTTATATGATTGCCCGACAGATACCATCCCAAAAAGTCGTAGCCTGTTCTTACGGGTGTCGGCAAAGTTCCGTAGGGTGAATTATAGGTTATGTTTTTCGGGTTACATGTAATTCCCTCGACAGTAGTATCAAAGCTAAGCGTATATGTCGTATATCCCCATACAGCCGTGACAGTTACGGTTGCATATTCTGTACTCGTAAGATTTGAAACGGCGGTCCCCGCCTGCAGCGTTTCACCGTTTACAAGCCAGCCTGTCTGATGCGAACCCGTCTTGCTGAATCCGCCGTATGCGGGAAGGGTATAATTTTGACCATACACGGCCGGGATACTTGGTACGGAGCCGGTTGTTCCGCTGCCGCCTGAAAAGGCTATGGTATAATTAATGGGAATCCATTGGGCATAAAACGTTCCGTTCTCGGCATAAGTCCATGTTATTGAAATACCGCCCGAGAAAACGGTATTATAGCTGTTAAGCTTCCAGCCGGAAAAATTGTAGCCGGTGCGTGTCGGAATATTGATTGGCAGGGAATATGTGCTGTCGTATTGGACGGTGTTGCCCGAATGACCGATGAGTGCAACATTGTCACCGCCGTTAAAGTTGTATGTAATGCTGTAAATGTTAGGTATCCATTCGGCGGTAAAGGTTATATCAACCGTGAAGTTGCAGTTGATAGTATCACCGGGGTCATAGTGCAAATCGTCGTAATCGAGCAGCCAACCGTCAAACGTATACCCGGGCTTAACAGGAACGCTTGACGGAATTGTATATGTAAGCCCGTAGATAGCCGTCATGCTTGCGCCGAGCGGATTAAACGTTCCGCCGACGGGGTCAAAAGTAACGTTATACTCATGTGGGTTGTAGTAAAAAATCCACGACATGTTCTCCGAGTTGGCAAACACCTCGTCCGAAGCAGCAGTCCCCTGCCCCGTCTGCGTGGTTTCGGAAAACCTCTTAAAGCTGTTGGCGTAATCACGTCCTTCAAACTCATATGCCTGAGCCGACAGCATATCTCCAAGCTCATATTCTTTTGTTTCGGTTAAAAAGACTTCATCTGTGAGAACATAAGTGTGCCTGATGGTAGCTGTGCTTGTTCTCGGCGTAATGGCGGCTGAAGTGCTTGATATCTGAGGGATAGCAGCATTGATTTCCGACTGCGTCGCTCTCGGATTACCCAATACCGTGGCGGCGTTTCTTATGGCGTTCATATAAGCGTCGAACGCGTTTACGTCCGTAAAGAGTATACGCTGCTTGTTAATAATAAGCTCATTGTACAACGCTGTTCTCAAAGCCTCTTTATCGACATAATTAAGACCAAGCGTTACGGTTCCCGTTACGGAGTCTGATCTTTCCTCTTTTGCTCCGGCAACCTTGCCGGTAATGGTAATCGAAGATTCATTCGGATTAATGGGTACGTCAAGGTCTTTTGATGAGTCGGCGTTGCTTGAGGTAAATAATCTCGTTCCGCTGTAATCGTTCAGCTTATCAATCGATAGGGAAAAAATTGATGTCGAGCCGAAATTGATATAGTTTGTTTGATTGTCGGCACTGGAGCCCGTGCATTGTGTGGCGTTGTTGACGTCAAGACCTATACATAGCTGAGGTATCTGCTTAAAGTTGGTATAACGGCTTGTATCGACCGTTAAATACCCGGTGCCGCCTGTTACGTTGACATTTTTCGAGCCGCCGCTTGATCTGTCGCTCCCGGTGTTCATTCCGACACCCGAAGTTCTGATGTTGCCCTCTCCGCTCGTGTTTACAAAATTGTTGCCGCCGTACGGAGCAAATTTATAGCCGTATGAACCGCCCGAAACTGAATGTATGCCGGCAAGCCAGATAGTGCCTGTGACACTCATTGTGGAATGTTGCCAGTTTGTTACGTTCTTAGTAGTTTCAGCATAGCCGCCGGCGGCTGCTGTGGAGGAGGTTCCGGCAAGCGGAGCATAGACATACGAATAGTTATACGCGTACAGCACGGCGCCGCCTACGTTAAACTGCGCCGTCCATTCGATAACGGCATTCTGACCCGAGGACAGAGCTGAAGTCAGCTGACCCGAATTAACGGTTGCCGATAAAGTATTGCCCGATGTTGAGCTTGACGACATCTGAAGCGAGCCTAACGAGCCACCCGCTATTACGGACGCTGAAATCGTTACGTTTGACGCGTCTGCCCTGAAAAAATAAACATTGCCGTTTGTTTTTGCGCCGTTAGCGTTAAGCGCGCCGTTGTTGGCGTTTGCCCTGTCGACGTAATACTGGAAGGTTTTCATGTCAGACGGGTTTAGATAAATTGTTTCGGGAACATAGAAATAAGTAAAGCTTACCGAGGTATCTTCCTCAAGAGTAACGTTAACGGTAATTCTTCTGCCGTTTGTTATATCCGAAGCAGTAATTGTTACGGGAACGTTAACGGCGTCCTCAAAACCGAACCTTGTCGCGGTATAGTAGTAGGTTCCCGCGGGAAGCTGGTAGTAATAAACGGAGTTTATGGGTGTCATTACCTGGTTAGAGGCGTTCTTAAGAACAAAGGTTGTATCCTGAGAAGGAAGCACAAAATTCAAAGTACACTGGTTGTAGGGGGATGCGGAAAGCAGAAACGGCTGAACATATGTAATTCCGCCGGGGCCTGTAAGATATATACGCACATATCTGTTGATTAAGGATTCATAAGCGTTGAGGTCGAATACCACTGTCGCGCCGCCTGTGCTGATGTTGTAGGTTTCTATAATATTGCCGTCGGCAACCATTCTGATTTTGTTTGCATTTGTACAGTTTATTGTTATCTGGTCCTTAGCTTCGTCAACGTATAAGCTGCTGATGTCGGGATAATCGCCGCTTGCGCTAAAACCTTCGCCCAGCTCATGCGAGCCCTTTGAATTCTTTGAACAAGCGAAAAAGGCGCCCGTCTTCATTGATGTACGGACATTCTGCCATGTGTTGGAAGGCATGATATAATAGTTTGCGTTTCTGCCGCAGTCGCTGAATTCATGCGAGTCGTCCTCGCAAAAGCCGAAGATATTCCTGCCGAGAGGCGCAAGCACCATCAAGGTGCGGTCGTAAAGATAACGGTCGTTTCGTGTACGTCCGTCGCTTGTGTTTACAAGCTCCATACCGACGCAGGTATCGTAAGTAAGGAATAACTGCGCGAAGCTGTTTACAAACGACGCGTTGTAAGTGCCGATACCGTCGTTACCGCCCGACCACTCGCCGACATGGTTGATACGGCTTACTCCCTTGCCGCCGTCAGGCGCCGTAGCGTTCTGAACTCTTGAACACGCGCCGTCAGGCCATGTGGAGCCCATTGCCATTTCGCCGTCGCCGGCGTCGACAAAGTAGCTGTTAACGTGCACTTTTTGAGTTGACGCGCCGTTTTGCTCAATGCCGAGGATGACATCTATCATTCCCCTGCCGCCTCTGCCGTAGCCGGAGGTTATCTGGGCGTTCCTTGTTTCTGAAAGAGGAGCGGGACTGCCGTGTACAAACGCCTGATACGCGAATATGGTATGTCTGGAAACACTCCTGGTCCAGCCGTAGTTTACCGTTCCGTGGTCGGTAAGTGCCAAACAATCGTAACCGAGGGAGTAATACTCCTCGATCATTTCGTCGATATCCTCGTTACCGTCACTGACGTGAGTGTGGACGTGCGTGGCACCCTTATATTTTGTCCAGGTGTTCCAGTTGACGTTTGCGTACGGATTTGTAATAGTGTAGTTTATGTTGCCTATTACATCGCCCGCAATATTGTTATAGGCGGCAAAGCCGGTAAAAGCAAGGCTGAATGGCTGGCACAGCAAGGCAACCGCAATCAGCCCGGACAATACTGCTTTGAGAAAAGGCTTTCTTGAATCCAAAAAAAAGACCTCCTGTACTACTGAATTTTAATATTACTTCCAAATGGTTCGCTTAAACTGCTTTTAAATAGCAGAAATACCAGAATAATACTTATGCATTATATCATCACACATTAGTATTATCAATAGCTATTTAACATTTTAAAGTTGATTGTTAAACATAATATTTATAATTTACTGTTTTTTCGACAGCATTTTGTTATAATTACACATAAAAATTTTTCGCACTAATTATTGAGTCTTATTCAACAAATAAGAACAATACTTAATGCGAAATGGAAACATTTTTAAATTAATTATATTTCATTTTATGTAGCCTGACGCAAAGGCGCCGAGCCTTTTAATCCCCTCTTCAAGCTTTTCATCCGAGGGTGTTGTGAAATTAATTCTAAAGCAGTTGCTCGAGCCGTTTTCGTCTGCCAAAAACGCCGTACCGGGGACGACGGCAACCTTGTGCTCCCTGACCGCGAGGGAACAAAACTTAAGCATATCTACGTTTTCGGGAAGCCTGCACCATATAAACAGCCCGCCGCTTATGTGATTGTAAGTAATTCCGCACGGCACGACATATTCGTCGAGCAGTCTTTCGGCAAGCTCTGCCTTTTTGCTGTAAAGACGCCTTAAATTTGCGAGATTTTCTTCAAAATCATACTTTGTGATGAAATCGAAGCAAATCATCTGTGCAAGAATGTTTGTGTGAACGTCTTCGCCTTGCTTTGCCACAACCATTTTTTTCATAACCTGCTGCGGAACAACGGTATAGCCGACGCGCAGACCGGGCGCTATAACCTTTGAAAAGCTTCCGCCGTAAATAACCCTTCCGTCTTCGTCGAAGGACTTGATATTAGGAATATCGTCGCCCTTGTATCGAAGGTCGCCATAGGGATTGTCCTCGATAATCATTACATTATACTTTTGCGCAAGCTCGTAAACTGCTTTTCGTTTTTCAAGCGACATTGTGACGCCCGAAGGGTTCTGAAAATTCGGAATAGTGTAGATAAAACGGACGTTCGGTGTTTCTTTAAGCGCCGTTTCAAGACCGCATACCGATATTCCGTCCGGCTCGACATCAACACCCTTTAGCTTTACTCCTATGCTTCTGAAGCTGTTTAACGAACCGATAAAGCTCGGGTTTTCGCAGATTACATAGTCGCCCTCGTCGCAAAGCACCTTTGCGGAAAGCTCCATAATCTGCTGACCGCCCGAGGTTATAAGAATATCGTCAAAAGCTCTGCCGATGTTGTGTTTTTGCTTCATGTAGCCAAGCATATGCTCCCGTAAGGGCGTATATCCCTCGGTAATACTGTATTGCAGCGCGTCCTTTGGCCTGTTCGCGAAAAGGTTCGCGCAGATTTCAGCAATTTTGTCAGAAGCAAAAGCATCGGGCGACGGATTACCCGCGGAAAGTGAAACCACGGACGGGTCGGATGCATATTTGAAAATCTCTCTTATCGCGCTCGGCTTTAAATTTTCGATTCTTTTTGAAAACCTGTATTCCATTTTATCATTCCTTCATAAAATTACGTTTTTATCAGCGCTTTCCCGCGCTTATTTTGTTTTCGGTTCCCTTAATAAGACGGGCAATGTTCTGCCTGTGCATAAATATAACAAGCACGGCAAGAGCCACGCCAAACAGCACGCGCGGTATTGTAGGCTCGCCCCTGAAATACGGCAGCAAAAACATGGAAACCGGCAGCAGCACGGCGCTGACAACCGAACCGAGAGAAATATATCTTGTGGTAATTGCCAGAACTAAAAATAAGCCGAGAAGGACAGCAGCCGCGATTGGCTCTACGGCAAGAATTACGCCCAGAGTGGTGGCAACTCCTTTTCCGCCCTTAAACCTGAAATATAAGGGGAAGATGTGACCGATAACCGTAAGAAAGCCCGAGGCAAGCACTATATAATACAACTTTTCATCGTAGCCCGTCGCCCGCCCGGCTAAAAAAACAATGCCCGCCCCCTTAATCATGTCGCCTGCAAACACAAGCGCCGCGGGCAGCTTACCGAATCTTCTTAGCATATTGGTCGCGCCGGCGTTTCCGCTGCCGGACTTACGGACGTCCTCTTTAAAAAAAAGCTTTGAGATAATAATGCCGAAGTTGATACCGCCGACGAGATAAGCCAAAGGCAGCATGAGATAGTACATTGAATCACCCCGAAATAATTACTTGTTAATTATTTTTTCGCCGTCGAACACAATAATTCCGAAGCCGTAGCCGGTTTTCTGACCCTTTAACAGCCTTACTCTGTACGCTCTGCGCAAGGAGGTGTCCTGCGGAAGCTCCTCGGGAGGCAGATTCGCGTATTTTCCGAAAATGCGCCACGCGTCACCGAAATCGTTTTCTTGCGATTCGATTATATCAAAGCAATCCATAAACTTCAATATATTCGATGATTCGGGCAGAAAGTCGTAATGCTCCTTATAAAGCAGCCACGAGCCGCATACAAAAACAATAGGCTTCCCGCAAAGCTTCGGCTCGAAAAACCTGTAAGCGCGCCTGAAGGAATCATATACGCTTTCAACCGTAAGCGGCCCGAGGGACGGAATATGCATGTTATAAACAGGGTCGCCGGTTTCAACCACTGCTCCGTTTTTTTTGTAGGTGTCTTTGTCGTATGTACGCGGCTCGTACTGAAGCCTGCCGAGCGCAAAGCGGTCAAACTCAAAAAAGCCCGAAAACCACGAGCCGACAAAGGTTCCCCAGACATCATGTACGTCCTTACACTCTATAAGCTTTGCCCGAAGGTCGCACATGGTGTCCCAATATATTTCCTCGGAAACATTATTTTTCCTGTATGTTTCGCGAAGCTCCTTTGCGAGATACATGAAGAACAGCAGATGCATTGTGTATTCGTGTATGCCCGCCTCGGCGGCGAGTGCCGACAGCGCTTCGAGCATATCCTTTTTGCTCTCAAAGCGTTTTTCTCTGTACTTCTCAATAATATCATCAAGCTTTTCTGAAAGAACAGAGTCGGTGAAAAGCCTTTTGTCAGCCTGAAGAAACGTGTCGCGCGAATCGGGTGGAAATCCCGTTTTTTCCATTAGTTCGGTCAGATGCTCGCGGTAATCAACCATTTACGTTATCCTCCAACAAATCAATCTCTCCTCAGCGCTTCTATGGGAAGCATATCGGCGGCGCGCTTGGCGGGGTACATGCCGAAGAAAATGCCGATTGCGCTTGAAAAGCCCACCGCTATTGCAATAGTAGTAAACTTGACCTCGATAGGAATATCCATATATGCCGAAACGGCGGACGCTCCCGCGATTCCGAGGAAAAGCCCTATCATGCCGCCTATTAGACACAATATAACGGATTCCGTTAGAAACTGAAACATTATAGTTGATGTTTTTGCTCCCAGAGCCTTGCGGATGCCTATCTCTCTTGTCCGTTCCGTTACGGATACAAGCATGATGTTCATTACGCCTATGCCGCCGACGACAAGAGAAATGCCGCTTACGCCGGCAATGAACGTAGTCAGAATCTTTATTACGGAATCGAGCAGGTCTATGTAGGTTGCCATTTTTGTTACGACATAGGCGTCGCTTCCGTGGTTTCCGTGGCGGGCGTAAAGCAGATTCTGAACCATATTACCGACGGTTTCAAGCATACTGTCGTCCGCCGCCATAACATAAATCGTATCGTAATATCCGTCGCTGCCCATCAGCGGGTCAAGCACGGTAGCGGGCATAAGAATAGCGGAACCGGTCGCTGCCTGCTCGCCGCCGAAGCTTGACATCATGCTCGAATAGTCAATAGACTCTCCGCCTTCAATGCTCATGTCGCTGACACCGATGATCTTCAGCGTTACCGTTTTACCGTTCAGCGTGAAGTCGATGCTTTGTCCGACGCAGTTTTCGTATCCGAAAAGAGCCACAGCCCCCATTGGAGGAATGACGCAGACATTGCTGCCCGCCATATACTCCTCGTTGGTAAAAAACCTCCCGTGAAGAATGTTGACATTCATTATCTGCTTCATATCGGCAGTGCCGGCAAGACCTAACGCAATGCCGTCGCCACGCTCTGTGGAACAGCTGCCGATGGCAAAAACAGTGGGAGATACATAGGAAACCTCGTTAAGCTGCTTTATTGCCTGAATATCGTCCCTGCTGATGTACTCGCTTGTAGACGCGTTTGTGTTAACCATTATGCTGACAGTGTTTGAACCCATATCCTCTATCATAGAGATTATGTAATCGCGCCCGCCGTTGCCAACGGCGATAATGGCGATAACCGACGATACGCCGATTATTATGCCGAGCATCGTCAGGAGGGATCGCATAAGATTGGTTCTGATGCTGTAAACGGCTATTCTGATATTTTCGCTCAGATGCACCCTGATTCCCCCCGCATATTATTCGGCGTTATTGGCCGTTCCCTTTTCTATTGTTCTTACCGTTATTCTGTCGCCGTCCTTCATTGTGGTCATGGGGCTCTTGACTATTACATCGCCTTCTTCGATTCCCGACAGGACCTCGTAGCTTTCGCCGTTAAAGAGTCCCGTTTTTATTTCCTTCTGGGTTATTGTTTTCTTCGATTCGTTGTAAACAAAAACGTGTACTTTGCCGTCGGCGCTGTACTGAAGTGCGCTCATAGGAACGAGCAGCACGTTTTCGGAGGTTTCGACATCAATCGAAACGTCAACGTCAAAGCCGATTATGACGCTTTCGTCGGGTTCGGGAACGGATACCCTTACCTCTATACCGCTTGAAGAGCCGCTTGAGCCGAGCAGCGAGCTTATGTTAATGGAGCTTTCCGCAGTCGCTACGGGGCTGATATAAACTATCTGTCCGTCAAGCTCCCTGCCGCTTACCGACGTGATTTTCGCGGGCTGGTCCATATGAACCTTTGATACGTCATACTTGCCTACTACAAACGAAACCTCAAACGGATAATACTCGATAACCATTCCGCCCGTCGCGTCGGAGAACAGGCCGCTTATCAGGCTTGAGATGTCGGAGGTAGAGCCGGAGGAAATCATTCCGAGCAGCGTCGATACGTCAATGGGAGATTTGCCTGAGCCAGCGTTTTTATTTCCGTCATAAACGGCGCCCGCTGTTATGTTCACCTCTCTTACTATACCGTCGTTTTCGGCATACCAGCCGTTTTCAAGCAGGCTTATTGTTTTTTCCGCTTCTTTGTAGGCTTTTTCGGCATTTTCATATACAAGTTTATAAACAGACTCAAGAGATGTGCTTGTCTGTGTCTGAAGCACGAGCTGCTTTGCTTTAAGCTGCGCCAGCTCAAGCGTATCGGAAATAAGCTTCTGCTCCTCTTCGGTTTTTCCGAGCGCAGCGCCGAGCGAAGAAATATCAAAGCTGCTTAAACTTTCGCCGCTGAGAATTTTTGAAACCATCGACGAGGAAGCGGAGTTGCCTCCCAGAAGATTGGAAATCCTGCCGAGAAGCGAATTGGAGTTGTCAAGACCAAGAAATTTGCGCAGCTTGTTACCCGTTTCGTTTTCGGTCGAGCTGTCGGAAGCCTTGCCCTGCTGCTTGTCTACAACTGCCTGAAGCTCCTTCATTTCGGCTTCAAGAGCTTTAACCTGCTTGCTGACTTCGGCAAGGTCGTCTGTTGAATCCGAGGCGGTGGCGACAAAATTATTGTAGGCTTTTTTTGCCGATTCGTACGCCTTTTTCTTCTCGCCAAGCATGCCGGATATCGAAGAAGTGTCAAAGGTCGCAAGAAGCTGCCCCTTTTCAACCTTATCCCCTACCCTGACAAACACCTCATCAACCCGCGTGCCCTGAAGCACAGTAAACGAGCTTTGATTGGCTGACTCGACGGTACCCGAGGTTTCCAGCTTTTGCGTTATGTTGCCGCGTGTTACCTTTGTAAGTGTAACCTTTGAGCCCTCGTCAGGCTTTAACACATAGTAAAGAACGCCGCCGACTACCGCCAAAATCACTACAAGGCTTACAGTAAGAGTAATTTTCTTTTTCTTTGACATCTTTTTCATATTAACACAACCCGCCTTTCGCAAGACATAAATCATATGTAACAAGTAATATACTTAAAGTATTAATGCACCGATAATCATTAAAGCACCAATAAAAAGCCGTCGTATTTATAAGTTGTGAACAATTTATGAACAGATATAAAATGCTGTTCAAATACTTAATAAACAAATGCCGGAGGAGAAAATATGAAAAGAGCAGTTATGTTGATTTTAGTTGTTTTAGCCGCGGCTTTTATGAATTCGTGCTACAGCGACGGTTCGGCGGATATATGGATTTTTGCCGAAAGCTTTAACAATCAAGACACGCAGTACAAAATAGATTTGCCGGAGGTTACGGCAATATCAAACGAAGACGGGAGCAGCGAATACGAGTGCTTTATAAAAACTGAAAGCGGCAAAACCATACTGCTTACACTGTTTTCCGAAAAGGACGGAACCGTTTCGTCATTCAGCGTAACTGCGTCTGACGGCGACAAAACGACTTGCGAGGCATTTTGCAAAATATCCGAATCGGCCGCCGGGGTTCTTGTAAGTGAAACCGACGAGGACATAACGGTTGTTTTTGATTCGCTCGGAATGAAAATACCCGGCAATCTTAAAAAAGCGGGAACGAAGTATTATGATACGGCTGTATGCAGCTACAGCCTTGCTTCAAACACGGAGGGAGTAACCTTTATCGCCGCTCTGCAAAAATACAGCGAGCTTACCGAAAAACCGCTTAGCCTGCGCGAAACAGTCGAAGAAAAAAACATGGGCAAAACAGAAACCGAAAGCCGCGATTTGAGTGAAAGCGCAAGCGGATGACGGATAAAAAACATAAGGTTGATTGTTTTGGAATTTTCTGATATGCTTTATGTATAAGACTGAAAGGAACACCTTTAAATGTACAATCTTTCGGACATGGCGACAATTCGGGAGTTGCTTTCTAAAAACGGCTTCAGGTTTTCTAAATCGCTCGGTCAGAATTTTCTTATAAACCCGTCGGTATGTCCCCGCATGGCGGATGCGGCTTTTGAAACCTGCAAAGGCGGAGTAATCGAAATTGGCGCCGGCATAGGGGTGCTTACCTGCGAGCTTGCAAAGCGTTTTTTTAAGGTTCTGTCATTCGAGATAGACAAAACCCTCCTGCCGGTGCTTTCCGAAACGCTGTCGGACTTCGGCAATATCGAAATCATAAATGAAGATGTCCTTAAAACCGACTTAAACGAACTGATAAACAGTAAAATGGCCGGCATGGACGTGTGCGTCTGCGCCAATCTGCCTTATTATATAACGTCGCCTGTTATAATGTGTCTGCTTGAAAGCCGTCTGCCGCTGAAAAGCATAACGGTTATGGTGCAAAAAGAAGCTGCCGACAGGCTTTGCGCAGACGTGGGAAGCCGGAATGCCGGAGCCGTCACCGCGGCGGTAAACTATTACGCAACCGTAGAAAAGCTGTTCCCCGTGTCAAAGGGTTCGTTCGTACCGTCCCCGAAGGTAGACAGCTCGGTTATAAGGCTTGTAATTAGGGACAAGCCCCCGGTATGCGTCGACGATGAAACGAAGTTTTTCCGTCTTGTGCGCGCCGCCTTCGGGCAGCGCAGAAAAACAGCGGCAAATTCTATAAGCGCCGGCCTGTCAATTCCAAAGAACGAAGTTGAAAAGGCGCTTTCTGCCGCAGGCTTCGACCTGAACATACGCGCCGAGAGCTTTACTCTTGAGGACTTCTCGGCGTTGTATAATAATCTGAATTTTTAAACGAGGTGTAAGCTATGGAAAGATACGCGTGGAAAGCAACTGTTAAGGAAGGAATGCTTGAGGAGTATAAAAAAAGGCACGACAACATATGGCCGGAGCTTAAGGAGCTATTAAAGTCGGCCGGGATATGCAATTATTCCATTTGGATAACCGGCAACGAGCTTTTCGGCTATTACGAGTGTGAAAAGGGCGTTGATTTTGCCGCAAGAACGCAGGCGGAAAGCCCTGTTGTTGACCGCTGGAACGAATACATGAAG
>DCUB01000037.1:0-1645 GCA_002329365.1 Ruminococcaceae bacterium UBA1425 | reverse complement strand
AAGCTGTCTCATTTTTTGCCGGAATAACCCCGATAGAAAATGAGACAGCTATTTTATGTTCAGACAGCAGAGTTTTTCAGGATTTTTGATATTGCCTTATATACCGCGGGAACTATTATGACGGCGGCAATAATTTCTGTCAGTCCGTTTATGGTAACCACGGTACTGAGAATATTTTTAAAGGTCTGATATAAGCTTGAATAATCGCCTCCGTTGAATTTTAGCCAGATGTTCATGGCGGAAAGCACAAGCGTGGTATTTGTTAATGTTGCGACGACAGTTGAAACCGCTGCCGCTATTATGTCATTCAGCTTTGTTTTTCTGAGAAGCAGAAAAAGTAAGCCCGCCACCATGCCTACAATTATTCTCGGCAGAACCGCCACAAAAAAATTGCCGAACCCGTAATTCAGATAAACCGGGTACACCATGTAAGCGCGAAGAAGTGACGTGAATCCCCAAACGCCGCCTATGATTGCCCCGTACTTCCAGCCGAGGCATACCGCGCCCAGTGCCGTGACGATGTGAAGCGTTGTTATTTCAATTACTCCGTAGGAGATGTACCCCATGTAAGGAATAACCGTCATAACGATTATCAGTGCCGAAAAAACGGATGCGAGGATAAGGGAACGCAATGACTTCTGATTTGCCGGTGAGTTTGACACAAAAATTCCTCCCTGCTGCCGTTCCGTTTTAAGCGGATACGACGCAATAAAATATCTATATAAAGAACCTGTGCTGCCGCTCCCTTTTTTGGGGATACAGCGCATCAGTTTCGTACAGCCTTCTATTTTGCCGTGTCTTTTTGCCTGTTTTTATTATATATCAGTTGCAGTCCTTCAAGAATAAGCTCCGGGTTTATTATCACGTTTCGGCGGCAGCTTTTGACTATATCTGTTGAAAGCCCGCCGGTAGCGACAACCGTCTTGACAGGGCGAGAAAGCTCCTCCTCTATTTTGTCACAAATCCCGTCGAGCATGGCGGCTGTTCCGAAAACTATTCCCGACTGCATGCTGTCCACAGTATTTTTTCCTATTACATTCTTCGGTGTTCTGAAGCTGATTCGCGGAAGCTGTGATGTTCCGGCGGAAAGAGCCTCAAGCGATATATTTACGCCGGGAGCTATGGTGCAGCCCAGAAAAGCGCCGCTTTCGTCAACAACGCTTACCTTTGTTGCCGTTCCGAGGTCCATAACAAGGCAGGGAAGCGCGTATTTCGCGGCGACGGCCGCCGCTCCGGCGACAAGGTCCGCCCCGACCTCGGCAGGATTGTCGGTTAAAATGTTTACCCCTGTTTTTACACCGGCAACAAGCTGCATGGGAGCTGTTCCGCAGAGCTTTTCGACGGCCGAGCAGATAACGCGGCTGAGCTCCGGCACAACGGAGCAGACAATAGCGCCGTCAATATCTTCGGCAGAAACGTTGTAAAGCCCCAGAATATCCTTAAGCACCACCGCGTATTGATCCTCTGTTTTGTCCCTTTCCGTGGCAAGGCGTGATACAAAAACAAGCCTGTCGCCGTCAAAGGCTCCGAGAGTAATGTTGGTGTTGCCCGTGTCGATGCATAAAAGCATAATATCAACTCACATAAACACATTATATTTACAATTTATATGTTAGCAAATAAGCGATGATTTGTCAATTAAAGT
>DCUB01000048.1 GCA_002329365.1 Ruminococcaceae bacterium UBA1425 | reverse complement strand
AAAGGAATGGTCATAAACATGATATTAAAAACAGAATGCTTGCGCTTTCTCTCGTTATCGCTGTCGCGGTTATAAGCCCCGGAATAAAAACGGGAACGGGGACATTAAAATCTTTTTTGACCGCTAATAGCGTTACCGCCGACGGCCCGTTCACGGAGGAGAGCAGCCCCGAGGAGCTTGAAACCCACGCTCAGATGAAGGCCGACGCGTTAAGGGCGGAGGGAGTAAATATCAAGGAATCGACAGGCGGCGACTACTTCCGCGAGCCGTCGACCGGCGACATAACCGCGCTTTCGGACGGCGTCGGCTATGTTGACGACGAGCTTATCATAATGTTTGAATACGGCGCGCCGCTGTCGTCAAAGCTTTCCGTATTAAAAGACATAGGCGGCAGGGTTGTCGGCTTTTCGGCAATCCTCAATAAATATCAGGTAAAAATACGCGAGCTTCCGTTCGGGGAGCTTTGTACGCTGTGCGAAAAGCTGACGGAGCACGACGACGTCGCGCTCGCAGTGCCGAACATGGCTTTTATCAGGAAAGAGGCGGCCGTTCCTGACGACCCGTGGACAAACGCCGAGGGCGCTGACCAGTCGTACGGCTGGGACGAGAGCCGCCCGAACGGAGGCAACTGGTGGCTTGAGGCGACGGAGACAATAAGCGCGTGGGATTACTCGGAATATTTCGGGAAAATCAAAATAGGAGTGCTTGACAGCGGCTTTGACACGGCGCACGAGGACTTGGAGGGCAGGATATCCTTCCCTTCAAAATGGTTTGAAAAAAGAAGCGCGCCGGATTCGCACGGAACGCATGTCGCCGGAATCATAGCCGCAAAGGCAAACAATCAAAAAGGCATAACGGGCATCTGCGACAACGCGGAGCTTGTCTGCGTCGACTGGGAGGCGGACAGCGACGGTCAGCACTGGGTGAACGAGGAGAGAATTGTCACCGGCTTCATAGCGCTTGTCAGAAGCGGCGCAAAGGTTATTAACCTCTCGCTCGGCTCAAGCGGCTCGTTTGACAAAAGGTTTGAGTTTTTCTGGAACATCGGGATGAACATAGAGGCGGGGTTTTTCTCTCTCGTCATTTCCCGCCTGCTCGCAAGGGGTTACGATTTTGTCGTCGTTCAGTCCGCCGGAAACGGCGACGGCGTGACAGGAGCGCCCTGCGACAGCTTCTATAACGGCACGTTCTCGAGCATAACGGAGAAAAACGTGTTTGCGGGACTTTCCCGCGAAAAAAAAACGCGAAGTGCTTGACAGAATCATAATAGTCGGCAGCGTCATAAACGTCTTTAACGGCGAGAGCTATTACCAGTCGTCGTTTTCAAACGTCGGGGCAAACGTGGACATCTGTGCGCCGGGCAGCTCCGTGTTCAGCTGCGATACGGCGGAAAACGGAAATTACTCCTACAAGTCCGGAACGTCTATGGCGGCTCCCGTCGTAACGGGTATCGCCGCGCTTGTGTGGTCGGTAAATCCGCAGCTTACGGGAGCGCAGGTCAGGGATATTGTCTGCTCGCCCGGAAACAGCAGATACGGCGCGGAGGTATATTTCCACGAAAGCTTAAAGGAATACAGCTATCCCCTTGTAAACGCAAGGCTTTCCGTCGAGGCGGCAATAGCTACGCTTCCGCCGGAAACCGTGACTGAAACGGAAGCCGAAACGGAGACGGAAACGGAAAGCAGCGCGGAGGAAACGTCAACCGAAAAAGCGGCGGCGCCGTTTTTTGCCGAAAGCAACTTTACATCAGAGCTTGCCGAAAGCTACCGCGGCGAAACGGGAGAATAACAGGAAATAATGCGGCAGAGCCGGAATATATTGACAATAAACACACTATACTATATAATAAATCAGTTATATCTGATTAAACATTATTAATATTAAGGAGTGAACAGCGTATATGAAGAATCACCTGAGAAAAGCTCTCGTTCTGGTGACGGCGCTTATTATCTTCGCAAGCTTTACCGTGGTTTATGTCGCTGCAGACGAGCCTCCCCCGGAAAACTCGATTAAAATTTCGTCAGCGTCCATGTCGGTCACAAAGAACAAAACCGTTCAGATGACGGCAACGCTCGTAACGGTCGACGGCGGGAGCTACAGCATTCAGTGGAGCTCGTCGGACACAAGCGTGGCAAAGGTGGATCAAAACGGTCTTGTTACGGGGTGTTCCATAGGAAGGGCAACCATAAAGGCGGCGGTGCCGGAGCTTGACATTTCCGATTCCTTTGTTATTTACTGCGTAAGAAACAGTAACCTCCTGTTAAACATGCTTGAAAAACGTCAAAGGCTCGGCTACCGTTACAGCTACGACGACGACTATTATTATACCGACGACAAGGACTGCTGGCAGTACGCATTCGGATTCACCAATATTTACGACCTTGTGGCGCCTTATATCCTTCTCGAGTACGACTATATCCGTGTTTATTTCAGATACAACAACCTTGACTGGATGATTCAGCTCTGGAAAGGGCAGTACGGCCTGCTGTTCTACGGAAGCGAGGTAGGCGTTTATACAAAGAAGATGTCAGACAAAGAGGCAACGGTCTTTACACACTTTAAGTGTCCCGAAGAAGAAAACTGGCTCGACATTAAAATGTCGCTGTATCACGACAAGAAGAACGACGGCAACTATGAGTTCGAGCTTGAACGTCCGTACGACAAATACTGGTGGTGTACGGGATTCAAGGCAGGTCATCTGCGCGACGTCGAGCCGGCAGACGAGCTTCGCATGACGACAACCATCACTATGAAGGACGAGGAAATGGCTGCGCTTTTCGCGCAGGGTCTTGTGGACTGCGGCTTCATAGACTGCGGCAACGAGCAGGCCCTTATTCACGATAAGTTTTATGTGGACGGAAAGGACGTTCATATAATTTGGCAGGATATATCCGAGGCAGAGAACACAATGGCAATAAAGACAACCTTCGGCGTGCTTGCCGCTTCGGGAGTTATCGGGATTGTTCTTTTGCTGTTCATAGTGTTGGGGTTTATGTTCCTTGGCGGCGGCTTTATGGCGCTGCTGCTGATTATCTGACAGTAGGGTAAACGAATTAACGGAGCCGTTGCGCGTATTGCTGCGAAACGGCTCCGTTTTGACAACGGGAAAGGAAAGAGGGGACGATGGACGGCAGGATGAAAAAAACAATGCTGCAGATTGCGTCAGCCGTGGAAGCCCGCATGAACTGCATTGTCACCGGCTGCAGACAATTACGGGGCGGCGGCGACGGACAAGCCTTTTATGTTACGATGAATGTCCCGCCCTTTGCAGTCGTCGTAAAAGCTTATTCAAATAGAGCGGTGCGGGAGAGGGAGGCTATAAACCTCGGACTGCTCGGCGGGCTTTCACCGATACGCCTTCCGAAGGTGCTTTTTACGCATGACGCGACAGAGGATGTCCCCTTTGATTTCCTGTGCATGGAGCATATAATCGGCCGCGACGCGTCATCCCTCAGGCGCAGGATTTTGAAAGACCGTGTGCGGAGGGCGCGGTTTGCGGAAGCTGTCGCCGACGCGCTCGTTTCCATCCACGAAAACACATGCGACAGGTTCGGTTCGGCTTCGGAGCCTGTTTTTGAAAGCTGGCTGGCGTTTTACAAGCCGACAGCCGAGGTGATACTGCGCCGCGCGCGCGAAAAAGCAAAAAACGGGCGCTTCGACAAAAAGGCCGTTTCGGTTATGGAAAGTATGAGCGCGCGTCTTGACAAAATCCTTTCCGAAAACGTTACGTCCGCTGCTCTCATTCACGGAAATCTGAGCGCAGGCAATATTCTGGCAGACACAACAACGCTTCTGCCCGTCGCCTTTACGGGCACGGCGAACGCGATGTATGCCGACAGGGATTATGAGCTGTTCAGACTGAAAGACGCTGACGGGGAACGGCTCGGGCTTTATGACGCGTACAGGTCAAAGGCAAAGGTTTCGCATAACTGCGACCTTAAATGCGCCGTTTACAGGCTGTGGGACGAGGCGGGAGCATGCATAAAATCCGGGCGCAGAACAACGCCCGCGCTGAGGGCGGCGGCAAAAGAAGCAAAAAGGCTGCTTGAGGAAAATCCGAACCAGCCCGGCGGAGAAAAAAAGGACAAGAGTATGAGTTGTGAGCATCAGCCTTAAAATAAAACGGCGCAACAAAAACAGCCGCGTCATTATGGGATGACGCGGCGTTTTGAGACGCTGCCGACAAAATATGCGAAACCGCTTTGTCACACGCCGTTTTTGTATTTTTCCTTAGTTGCAAGACCTCCCCGGATATGACGCTGCGACTTGTTTATATCAAGCACTTCGCGCACCTCGTTGTAAAGCTGCGGATTAAGCTTGCGAAGCCGCTGAGAAACGTCCATATGTACCGTAGATTTGCTTACTCCGAACTGTTTTGCCGCCGCACGCACAGTGGTCTTGTTTTCGACGATATATTCGCCCAGGTCTACGGCTCTTTCCTCAACGATGCCTTTCAAAAAATGACCTCCCTTGCAGACGTATCACTAATAGTATGCCGCGGAGGTTCCGAATATGAATGATTTTCGACGTTGCGGGAATAATGAACAAAATGCCGGGAAAACCGCGGGAAAATGAGCGGTCAACAGAGCCGGACGACGACGGCACGGCGTTATATTAATCAATCTTGTCGCAAAAATGTGCAAAAACCCTTGACAACGTCAGGAGAATCATATATTATATTTTAGCGTTTGCAAGCGATCCATTAGCTCAGTCGGCAGAGCACTTGACTTTTAATCAAGGTGTCCGGAGTTCGAATCTCCGATGGATCACCAAACTTGAAGCCCCTGCGTATCGTTGTTGATACACAAGGGCTTTTTGCTTTTTATCGGAGGTTGTCAAGCGGGCTGTATTTCGTGAAGCTGCATACCGTTTTTCGGGTTGCGGCTTATAAGAAGCTTAAAGCTTTTTCTACCTTGCCCTGCCCTCGGGCGTGTCGCGGAAATACTGCGTTTTCGGGTTCGGGTGCTTTGTCGAGCTCCACAGCTCGTCCGCTACGGGAGCCCATTTTTCGGCGTACCCGGCGCAGCGGTCGCAAAGCGTTTCGACAGGCTCGGGCGAAATAAGGTCCGTTGCCTTTGCGCCCGTTTCGTTTACGATTTTTTTCAGGCACGCGGGATTTTCAAAAAACGGGCACGGGCGCAGGTGGTTGTCGTTGAACGGCTGGTTGTGCCAGAACGCCTGAAAAAGCGGCTTTCTAAGCGCGTCGAGCAGCGTGTCGGTGCGGATGTTCGAATCGGAATAATGCACGAAAACGCAGGGCTCTATATCGCCTGCCGAATTAATGTGAAAATAGTTTCTGCCGCCCGCGATGCAGCCGCCGACATATTCGCCGTCGTTCTGGAAGTCCATAATAAACATCGGCTTGCCCGTTTTCCCGTTTCTTAAAACGCGAAGGCGGCGGTAAAGCTCGCGGCGCTGCTCGGGCGCAGGCACAAGCTCCGGTCTTGCGCTGCTGCCGACGGGCATATAATTAAAGCAAAGAGCAAACTTTACGCCCTCTTTGACCATGCTGTCAAGGAACTCGTCGCCCGTAACCGTAGACAGGTTTTCGCTTGTGTAGCACACGGAGATGCCGAAAAGGCATTTGTGCTTTTTCAAAAGACGCATTGCCCGTATTGTTTTGTCGTAGCTGCCTTCTCCGCGGCGGCTGTCGTTTGTTTCGCGGCTGCCCTCTATGCTTAAGGCAAGCGAGAGATTGCCCGCTTCGTTCATCTTTATACAGAAGTCGTCGTCTATCAGCGTTGAATTTGTATAGGCGAGAAAGGCGCAGTCGGGGTGCGCGCTGCAAAGGCGGAGGATATCGTCTTTTCTTATGAGCGGCTCGCCGCCCGTAAACATATAAAGGTGCGCGCCGAGCCCGACGCCCTGCGACACAATACTTTCCATCTCGTCATAGGTAAGGCTGCTTTTGTTCCCGTATTCCGCCGCCCAGCAGCCGCGGCACTTAAGATTGCACGCGCTCGTCGGGTCGAGCAGGATGATATAAGGGATGTTGCACTTGTATTTCTCGCGGTTTGCGCGGACCGCCTTCGTGCCGTTGTATGTGCCGAGCCCGAGAGCCAGCAGCATTTTTTTAAGGACGGTTCTGTCGACGTCGGACAGCAGGTTCCGGGCAAACTGCGACCAGACGTTTTCGGGGTCGCTTACGGCGGCACGAAAGCTGTCGAAATACTTTTCGGGAAAAGTTCCGCCGACAAGCCTTTGCGCGTTGTTAATGAGATTTAAAAGATTCCTTTCGGGATCCTTGTCGATGTATCGCAGCACGCGATCCGTTGCCGCCCCGGCGGCGGTACGCTGTATTCTTTCGGTCAGCCGCAAGTATTTTCGCCTCCAATAAGATGTAAGAAGTAAGAAATAAGATATAAGTGTCGTATTCTTCGGCAAGCAGTGTCTATAATACCATAATGAACGCCCGCCGTACAGTATATTTTTGAAAGGATTGAATAAAGCTGAAGAAATCCGACAGGGAAAAGCTCCGGGCATTTTTGTCCGCGCTTTTGAGAGTTACCGTATCGGCCGCTCTTTTTGCCGCGGTTGTCATAAACTATGACAGGCTGACGTTAATAGACGTTCGCGCCATTACGGCGCAGTCCGACACACGTTTTGCCGCCGTCGCGGCGGTGCTGGTGGTTTATCTTTTTAAGGCTCTGACAATGGTGCTGCCCGCTTCCGTTATATATGTCGCCGTGGGCATGTCGTTCCCCGCGCTGCCCGCACTGCTTATAAATTTCGCGGGCATAACCTTAGAGGTGGCGGCGACATATCTTCTCGGCAGGCTTCTGGGCGGCGGGAGCGTTCTGCGGATACTGGAAAAAAGCAAAAGCGGCGAAAAGCTTCTCGGGTTAAAGCGCGGCGGTAAAAACTCGTTTGTGCTTCTTCTTAGGCTTTCTCCGCTGCCTATAGACCTTTCGAGCCTGTTTTTGGGCGCGTCGAGATTTCCGTTCGGCCCGTACCTGCTAATGTCGCTGCTCGGCGTTATGCCGAGGGTCGCGCTGCTGACGGTGCTCGGCTTCGGGATTTACGAGTACATTCCGACGGACTTTATTGTTGCCGCGGCGCTTGCGGCAATACCCGCGGGGCTTGTCGTGTGGGTCGCAAGGCTGCGTATGAAGGACGGGAAAACGGCCGAAGGTCAGCGCTCCCTGCCGAAGAAATAGACCGATATGGTTCCGGGCCCTGTGTGGCTGCCGATTACAGGGTCGAGGATTGAAATGACTATATCGGCAGGGTTAAGCTCCGAAAGCGTTTCGCGGAGATATTCGGCGTCGTCGGGACAGTCGGCGTACGCGATGTAAAGCGTTTGCTTTTCCGGCTCCTCTATCTGTTCCCTCAGCCTGTTTACAAGCTCGTTCAGCGCCGCTCTTCTGCCCCTTACCTTGCCGGCGGTAGTAAGCCTGCCGTTGTTGTCCATATGGAAAATCGGCTTGATGTTAAGCATTGTGCCTACTATTTGCGTGGCTGCCGGTATTCTGCCGCCGCGCTTTAAGTATTTAAGGTCGTCGACGGTGAACCAGTGGCACACGCGCAGCTTGATTGAGTTAAGATGCGCGAAGGTTTCGTCAATGGCAGCGCCTTCGTCGCGCATTTGCGCCGCGCGAAGGACGAGCATTCCCTCGCCTAAGGCGGCCGAGAGCGAGTTGAGGACAAGTATTTTCCGCTTAGGATACTCGGGAGCCATGTCCTCCGCCGTCAGCATGGCAACCTGATATGTGCCGCTGAGCGTTGACGAAAAGCAGACGTACAGCACGTCGTTGCCGCGCGAGAGAATCTCGCGGAAAAGGTTTGCGCAGTCGGCGGGATTTATCTGTGACGTTAAAAGCTCCTTGCCATCGCGCATCATATCATAGAACATTTTTCTGTCTGTCGTTTCGCCGTTTTTATAGCTCTTAAAATCCCTGCCGTCAACCCTGACGGTTAAGCTGATTATGTGAATATTGTGCTTCTTTATCATTTCGTCGGTGAGGTTTGCCGAAGAGTCTGTTACAATCTCAAAGCCCATTCCGGTTTCTCCTTTTAAATATCGCTGTCGCTGTTATGATACCCGACAGCCGTTAAATAATTCCTTTGCTGCCTCTTAGTTATGCCAGACCGGCAACTCTACGGACAAGCGCCTCGCATTCTTCCGCGCTCATTATTTTCGGCACGGGATAAAGCGGGTTTGCCTCCTTCAGCGCTGTTTTAGCGATAACCGAAACGTCGCCTTCCTTTATTGCGTCAATGTGAGCGGGTATGTTCATTCTTTCGTTCATCGCCCGTATTTCGGCTATGAAAGCCCTTGCCTTTTCGCCGTCGTCGGCGCCCTTTATGCCGGCGATGTCGGCAAGCTTCGCTAAAGTATTTTCGGCGCTTTCGCCGTAATAATCAAGAACATAGGGAAGGATAACGGCGTTTGCGAGACCATGGGGCGTGCCGTAAAGCCCGCCGAGCTTGTGCGCTATCGCGTGGACGTACCCGACGTATGCCCTTGTGAAGGCGATTCCCGCCAGATAAGAGGCGCGGAGCATTTTTTCCCTTGCCTCAAGGTTGCCGCCGTTTTTAAAGACCTCCTCAAGGTTCTTAAATATAAGCCCGACAGCCTTTTCGGCGCACTCCCTTGTTTTCTTCGTGTTGCTTCGGCCGATATATGCCTCGACGGCGTGAGTAAGCGCATCCATGCCCGTAGTCGACGTGATGTGCGGAGGCAGCCCGACTGTAAGCTCGGGGTCGAGCACGGCGTATTTCGGGCGGAGCTTCGGGTCGCTTATTGCGTACTTTTCGTGCGTCTGCGTATTTGTCACAACGGCGACGACAGTCGTTTCGGAGCCTGTGCCCGCGGTGGTCGGTATGGCGAAAAACGGTGGCAGCTTTTTGCGGATTTTAAACAGCCCCTTCATCCGCTCTGTTGACCTGCCGGGGTTTGCAACCCTTGCCGCGGCGGCCTTCGCGCAGTCCATTGGCGAGCCGCCGCCGAAGGCAATTACCGCCCCGCACCCGTTTTCGAGATACAGCCTGCGCGCCTCCTCGATGTTTTCTATAGACGGGTTGGGTTGGACGCCGTCGTAAACGGTTACCTTAATGTCGTTCCTTTTTAGCTCCTCAATAAGCCCGTCGGTTAAGCGAAGCTTTGTCAGTCCTTTGTCGGTAACTAAGAGCACATTATCAATTCCCGAGGATTTCAGCACGGCGGGCAGGTTTTTTACGCTCCCGGCGCCCTCAAGCAGCTTCGGCTCCGACCAGTCGAGAAGACCGGCCGCGACCTTCATCACGCTCTGGTACACCCTGCACCAGGCTACAACAAGTGTTTTTTCCACAGCTACTCCCCCCTTAGAAATTATTGTAAACTTCCCATTCAGTTTAATAATATCAGAATATATATATGATTGCAAACGATAAGGGAAAAAAATAATAAATTAATTGTAAAAATTTTAAAAATTTTCTTGATACCTGGCGGGTTTTCTGCGATAATAAAGATTGGTATCTCATTTTATACTGGAGTTGTGTAAGCTTGGACGATTTTGAGATTTTGGCTCAGCAGCTTTTTCCCGGAATAACCGTAACTCCCGCAGAGCTTGAGGAAAGGTATCCTCAAAGGGATTTGCCCGAGGGCGCCAGAGTAACTCGCTTTGCGCCCAGCCCCACGGGATTCATGCATATGGGAAATATCTTCTCCGCTTTGATTGACAAACTCAACGCCGACACCACCGGCGGAATTTACTATCTGCGGATTGAGGACACCGACAAAAAGCGCGAGGTCGAAAACGGCATTTCGAAAATTTTCGAGGGACTAAACGCTTTCGGAATTACTCCCGACGAGGGCGTCATGGGGCAGAACGAGGAAAAGGGCGCCTACGGACCTTACCAGCAGAGCCGCCGCAGGGAGATTTATCAGTGCTACGCGAAGGAGCTTGTTAAAAAGGGCCTTGCATATCCCTGCTTCTGCTCCGAGGAGGAGCTGTCGCGGCTTCGCGAGGAGCAGGAGGCTGAAAACGCGCCCGTAAAGGGCTATTTCGGCAGGTGGACGAAATGCCGCTCGCTGACGCTCGACGAACAGCTAAAAAAGCTGCGGTCCGGCGCGCCGTATGTGCTGCGGCTCCGTTCCGACGGCGACGAAAGCAAAAGGATATTCGTCGACGACCTTATTAAAGGCAGGCTTGAAATGCCCGAAAACATACAGGATATCGTGCTTTTAAAGTCCGACGGCATACCCACCTACCATTTTGCCCATGCGGTAGACGACCACCTCATGCGCACGACGCATGTCGTAAGGGGCGACGAGTGGATAGCCTCCCTGCCCGTCCACATTCAGCTTTTCCGCCTGCTTGGCTTCAGGCCTCCGAAATACGTCCACATTTCCCCGATTATGAAGCTCGACAACGGAAACAAGCGCAAGCTCTCAAAAAGGAAGGACCCCGAGCTTGCAGTCAGCTTTTACCGCGAGCAGGGCTATCCGAAGGATGGCGTGCTTGAATACCTCTTGACGCTTGCAAACTCAAACTTTGAGGACTGGCGCAGGGCGAATCCGACGGAGCCTGTCGGCAGATTTCCCTTTTCAGTCAAGAAGATGAGCCAGAGCGGCGCAATATTCGACCTTGCGAAAATGAACGACATATGCAAGAATAAAATTTCCGCGATGAGCGCCGACGAGGTCTTCCAAAGAGCCTGCGAATGGGCAAGGGAGTTCGACTCCGAGCTTTACGGGCTGTTTTCCGCCGCTCCCGAATACGCCAAGGCGATTTTCGCGATTGACAGAGACGTTCCGAAGCCGCGCAAGGATATCGCTAAATGGTCCGATGTGCGTCAATATGTCGAATACTTCTATTCCGACATTTACCTGCCCGACAGCACGCTGCCCGAAAACATTAAAGCCGCCGACGCGAAGGCTGTTCTTGAAAGCTATCTCAGGGTTTACGATGCGGCTGACGGCAAGGACGTCTGGTTTTCAAAAATCAAAGGGCTATGCGCGCCGCTCGGCTTTACTCCCGACGTCAGGGAATACAAAAGCAATCCCGAAGCCTACAAAGGTCATGTCGGCGACGTTTCGACAGTTATCCGCATAGCTGTAACTTCAAGGACGAACACGCCCGACCTCCACTCCATAATGGCCCTTTTGGGCGAGCGTGAGGTCAGGTCAAGGATAAGCGGAGCGATAAATTTTATGAGTGTTAAGGGGGAATAATGCTTGGAAGAAATAGCTGGACTGCCGTCTAATTTTATATACGACATTATCGATGAGGAGCTTAAAAACGGCGTCAACACGCGCGTTCAGACGCGCTTTCCTCCCGAGCCGAACGGCTATCTCCATATAGGTCACGCAAAGGCTATTTGCATAGATTTCATGACAGCCGAAAAATACGGCGGCGTGTGCAATCTCCGTCTTGACGACACAAACCCGTCGAAGGAGGATGTCGAATATGTCGACGCCATCAAGGAGGACATACGGTGGCTCGGCTTCAAGTGGGACAAGTGCCTTTACGCCTCAAGCTATTTCGACTTTATATACGAGTGCGCCATTAAGCTGATAAAAAAGGGCAAGGCTTATGTCTGCGACCTGACGACCGACGAAATAAGGGAATACCGCGGCACGCTCACCGAACCGGGAAGGGAAAGCCCTTACAGAAACCGTTCCGTCGAAGAAAACCTTAATCTTTTCGAGCGGATGACGGCGGGCGAGTTCCCCGACGGAGCAAGGGTGCTTCGCGCGAAAATCGACATGTCGTCGCCTAATATCAACATGCGAGACCCCGTCATTTACAGGATTCTTCATACGAGCCATCACCAGACGGGCGATAAATGGTGCGTCTACCCGATGTACGATTTTGCGCACCCGCTGTCAGACGCGTGCGAAAAGGTAACATATTCGCTCTGCTCGCTCGAGTTTGAAAACCACAGGCCGCTTTACAACTGGTTTATCGAGCAGATAGGCTTTGACGAGCCGCCGAGGCAGATAGAGTTTGCCCGCCTGAACCTCAACTACTGCGTCACGAGCAAAAGAAAATGCCTTGAAATGATTGAACAAAAAATAGTAAGCGGCTGGGACGACCCGCGCATGGTTACGCTGTGCGGAATGCGCAGGCGCGGCTATCCAGCAAAGGCAGTCCGCGACTTCATAGAGCGTGTCGGCGTGGCAAAGGCTTACAGCGTCGTCGACTACGGTCTGCTTGAGGCATGCGTGCGCGACGAGCTTAACGTGTCCGCGCCGAGAGCGATGGCGGTGCTGAAGCCTCTTAAGGTTATTATAGACAACTATCCCGAGGGCAAAACGGAGGAACTGTCGGTCGAGATTCACCCCGACAGGCCGGAAATGGGCCGGAGGACGGTAACCTTTTCGCGCGAGATATATGTCGAGCGCGACGACTTCATGGCGGAGCCGGTCAAAAAGTATTTCCGCCTGTTCCCCGGCAACGAGGTGCGTCTTAAAAGCGCCTATTTCATCACCTGCACGGGCTATGAAACCGACGAAAACGGCGGGGTTACATGCCTTCACTGCACATACGACCCCGAAAGCCGCGGCGGCAATTCTCCCGACGGGCGGAAGGTGAAGGGCACTCTCCACTGGGTAAGCGCGCAGGACTGCGTGCCGGCTGAGGTTATTCTTTACGACAGGCTGTTCAATGTGGAGGACCCCGGCGATGATTACCAGAAGCATTTTAATCCCGATTCGCTTATAAGGCTTAAAGGCTGTCTGCTTGAGGGCGCGCTGCGGGGAATAAAGCCCGGCGAAATATACCAGTTCATGCGGCACGGCTATTTCTGCGCCGACAAGGAAAGCACTGCCGAAAAAATCATAATAAACAGAACAGTCGCGCTTAATTCGTCGTGGTAAGGAGAGCATAAATAATGGCGTCGAAAATTATTTACAGGGTTGTCACGGCTCTTATCGCGCTTTGCGCCTTTCCCGCCGCCATATTCGCGCCGATTGTGCGCGTCGTCGGAGAGGTTTCGATAACCGATAGCTATGTTTACGAGCAACTGAGCCTGTGGGACGTTTACAGCCTGTTTTTCAGCAAGGACAGCACGTTTTCCGGGTTTGCCGAGGGAATGAATCTTACAGACGGCGTAAAGGAAACGATGCCCGCGCTTATAGCGTCCGGCTGCTGTCTTGCCGCGGCTCTTATACTGGCTGTTATAATCGCGTGTTTCGCGGCGTTTTCAAACAAAAAGCTCGTCAATGTTTTCCTTTCCGCGGGCGCCGTATGTGCCGTAATCGCGATGTTTCTATCCTTTAACGGCGGCTTCGCAAGGCCTTTTACCGACGGCACTATATCCGTTTCCGACCTCGGCCTTATTGAGTGGGGCATAATAAACTCGCTTCTTGACGTGTTCGTTGCCATAAAGGTGCTTCAGATTACAAGCGCCGGCTTCCTTCTTATCATCGTATTTGCCGGCGTTCTGCTTTGGACGCTCGCGTTCGTACTGACGGAGTTGGGCGAGCCTAAAAAGGATTTACAGAAAGGAATGAAAAACAAAAGATGAACAGAAAACATACAGCTTTAACGGCGCTGTTGTTTGCCGCGCTTTTCATTCTCGCGTCATGTGAAAAAAAGAGCCGCTACGGCGTGCTCATAACCGACGAGATAGGAATGACGCATGTGCTTGTAACCGACGCAAACGGTCAAACCGTTCAGGACGGCAACGGTCATCTTGTCGAGGTGGTCACCGACAGCGACAGCAAAAAGCCGATTGTAAATCCCGCAAGAACCGTAACGGTAACCGACGACAGCGGCAGCGTCGTAAGCGAATTTGAGGTTCCAGAGGAGTATCAGACGCAGTCCATAACCTTCCCTGCGTTTATAGAAAACGAGGATTCCGTCGAGGTCGCCCGTTATATCATGCCGAAGCCCGGGGGCTGGGAGATGATCGGCAGCCTCAGCATTATTCTGAAGCATACGGAAACCGAAACAGTAATAGACACATACGAGGGAGACTACAGCTCCTTAGAAGAGGGACTTGACGATCTTGAAGCCAAGCGCGCCAAGCTGACGGAAAAGGACATACCCTTCACCGTCGAGAAAAACTATAAAATATGCGGCACAACCGGCATCAAGTGCCGTTACGACCTCGGCGACATGCAGAGATATATATATTTTGTAATGATGAACGACACGGTTTACAGGTTCGGAGTTTCCGTCAAAACGGAATACGACGGCAAGATAGATTATGAAGGAATATTGAACGGCATTAAGTTCAGATAAGGTGGGGAAAGAAAAATGTTGTTTTCACAGGACATCGGCATTGATCTGGGCACTGCGAACACGCTTGTATTCGTAAAGGGAAAGGGAATTGTAATCCGCGAGCCGTCGGTCGTCGCCGTCGACCAGCGCTCCAACCCGCCGCGCGTCGTCGCCGTCGGCATAGAGGCTAAGGAGATGATAGGCCGCACACCCGGCTCTATTACCGCCGTGCGCCCGCTTAAGGACGGAGTAATAGCGGACTTTGAAATTACCGCCGACATGCTCAAGGCGTTTATACAGCGGGCAATAAGCAGCTCGCCGTTCAGCCGCGCGCGCGTTATGATCTGCATCCCGTCGGGCGTTACCGAGGTGGAGAGCAGAGCGGTTTACGACGCCGCAAAGAGCGCCGGCGCGAAATTCGTAAGCCTTATTCAGGAGCCAATGGCTGCCGCCATAGGCGCGGGGCTTCCCGTCAGCGAGGCGGTGGGCAGCATGGTCGTCGATATCGGCGGCGGCACCGCGGAGGTTGCCGTCATTTCGCTCGGCGATATTGTAACGTCACGCTCCGCCCGTGTCGCGGGAAACAGCTTTGACGAGGCTATAATAGCCTACATCAAGAAGAAATATAACCTGCTGATAGGCGAGCGCACCGCGGAGGATATAAAGATAAAAATCGGCTCCGCCTACCCTTACGACGGCGAGGGAGCCATGGACATTAAGGGCAGGAACCTCATGGACGGTCTGCCGAAGCATGTCGAGATAACCTCCGAGGAAATACGCGAGGCGCTTTCCGACCCGATTAACATGATACTCGACGCCGTGAGGGCAACGCTTGAAAAAACCCCGCCCGAGCTTGCGGCCGACATAATCGACCGCGGCATAATGCTTACGGGCGGCGGTGCGCTGCTGCGCGGGCTGGACAGGCTTATAGCCGACGAAACAAGAATACCCGTGCTTGTTGCCGAAAAGCCGCTCGACTGCGTTGTTGACGGAACGGGCATATACCTTGAAAGCAACAATCTCACACGGTTTACGGCAAAGAGCTATTCATAACACTTTTGAAAGGCGCTTTTTGAAATGCGACGTTTTTTTAAAAGCAACGGGTTTAAGCTGTTTCTTGCCGTGCTTGTCGTGCTTTTTTCCGGCTCGGCGCTTGCCGCGGTTACGGAAAACGGCTCGTCGCCCTTTGCCTCAGCCGTCGCCGTTGTTTTCGGGCCTGTTCAGCGGCTTTCGGCAAAGGTCGCACGCGAGATGTCGGAGCTGTCCTTCAGCTTTAAGTCCGCCTCATACTACAAAAAACAGTCGGAGGAGCTGGAGTCGCAGCTTGCCGAGTGTCGCGGGAAGCTTGCGGGTTACGACAAGGCTCTGAATAAAATCGACCTGTACGAAAACTTCCTTGAAATCAAGGAGGAAAACCCCGATTACACCTTCGTGTCGGCGTCAATCATCGCCCGCGACGCCAAGGACCTTTACGGCTCCTTCACGCTCAACAAGGGAACGGCTCACGGCATAAGCGTAAACGACACCGTCATATACAACAAATACCTTGTCGGTGTTGTCACCTCCGTTATGTTGACGCAGTGCAACGTCGATACTATACTCAACCCGAACGTCAACATAAGCGCGTACGAAACAAGAACGCGCGAGTCCGGCTATGTTGAAACCGACGCGGCAATGTCAAAAAAAGGGCTTTGCCGGCTGTCGGGCATCGAGAGGTCTACGCAGATCGCGCCCGGCGGCATGGTCTGCACGTCGGGCACGGGCGGAATATATCCTAAGGATTTGCTTGTGGGCGAGGTGGAGGAAATCGCCGACGCTACCGAGAACATATCCGCCTATGCAGTTGTAAGGCCGTTCGTCGATTTTTCAAAGCTTATAGACCTGTTCATAATCACGGGATTTTCGGAGTAGGACATGCTGTCGATATTAAACACGGAAAAAAAGAGCATATTGCTGCGGCGCGTATGGTTAACGGCGGTGCTTGTCGCCGCTTCGATGCTCCAGAATACCGCGGGGCTTCTGCCCGATATATTCGGGGCGCGGGCAATGCTGCTTCTGCCCGCCGCTGTCTGCGTCGCGATGTTCGAGCGTGAAATTACAGGCACGCTTTTCGGAGTGTTCGCGGGGCTGCTGTGGGATATGAGCGCGCCAGACGGCGCCAGCTTCAACGCTGTAATGTTTGCTTTTATAGGCTTTGCCTGCGGCATGCTTATTAAATATCTAATGAGAAACAACCTCGTCACCGCGCTGCTCCTCTGCTCCGTGTTTACTGTTTTATACCTTCTTGGTTACTGGCTCAGGATATATGTTTTCGGAGGCGGGTTTAAGGGCGCGCTGTCGCTCTTCACGTTTTACCTGCCGTCGGGGATATATACCATACTGTGGCTGCCCGTTTTTTACTTTATTACAAGACACATAATGAAAAAATACGGCTGACTATTACGTCAAATCATCCGAAAGGAAGAGTGTTTTGAACGAATTTGAAATGCCCGTCCAGTCAATCCCGAAGGGCAAGCGATTCTGCAAGCGCTGCGGTGAAATCAAAAGGCAAAACCATTTTAAAGACGACGGCGAGTATTGCAATTCCTGCTGCGAAAAAATGCTTGGCACGCACCCGAAATGGTACGCCTACCCCGTGCTTTTAATCGTCCTTGCGCTTGTCGCCGTATCAGTCTGGGCCGCGGTAATTGCCGCTCCCGCCGCAAGTTGCGTTTTTGAGAGCCGCGGCTTTGCCGAAGAACACAGGCTTTACGACGCTTACGACAAGCTTGAGGAGGCGCAGCTGGTTATGTCCGAAAAGGACAAGGCGTTTACCGAAAGGTTTCCGCGGCTTGCTTCTTATAACTGGTTCAACGCGGGCTTCGGCACATGTGTCAGACGCTACCGGCTGATGGCCGAAACCGACACAAGAATTGAAACGGGTTATGCCATAAAAAAAGACATAAAGCTTGACAGTCTTACAAAAGGCCAGATGAAATACTTTAAGGGGTATCTCGATATATGCGAAATTTATGAGGACACCTCCGAAACGCTCGGCAAATTAACGGAAGAATACAAGATAGAAAAACCCGAAGACGTGCCGTACGAGGAGCTGCTAAAAAAGCTCGACGAAATAGCCGCGAAAAATTCAAGCGACGAAAAGAGAGGGTATGTCGAATATTACAAGGCGTCCGTGATGCAGTATGTCCGCGGCGATTTCGAGGAGTCGCTGCCGCACCTTGAAAAGATGATTACCCTTCTGCCCGACGAGTTTCACACATATATAAGCGCTCTTTATGAGCACGCGAAAAAGACAGGCGACAATAAAAAGCTTATTGAGGAGTGCGACAAGGTTACAGCTAAAAACCGCAACTACGTGAGCGCATACTCAATAAAGGCGCGCGCCATGATAAACAGCGGCGACTACAAGGCGGCGGAGGCGGTGTGCGGGGAGCTGAAAAAATACAACGGCGACTGCCCCGAATATTACGCTCTTATGATAATGTGTAAGCTCCGCCAAAACGATATCGAGACGGCCGAGGCTTTGAGCTTTCAGGGCGATACGGCAAACAGCGGGTTTGTCGATTCGGTGTTCAAAAAATATCTTGCCGCAAAGGATAAAATGCCGAGGCAGTCCGAAAGCATTTTCCTGCAGTCGTTTGATTTCACAATGAGTCAGGCAGCCGTTATGCTGCTGTTAAAGGATTATTCCGGCGCGCGCGACCTTATGTACGACTACGGCTACACCTACGCCTATTATTACTCCTACATTACTGGCAGCAGCAATCCGATTACGCAGGGGCTTATCGACATGACGTATCTCAGCGCCTATCTTGTCGGCGACGAGGAAGCTATCGAAACTGTAAAGGAACAGCTCGGCGAGCCTTCGGACAACGTGCGGAAAATAACAGACAAAAAGCTAACGCTTAAGGAAGTGTTTGTTGAAGGAAAGGTGGAATTGTTTTGACAGCAGTATATCTTGCCGCAAAGCTGCTCACTTTTCCCGGAGCCTTTCTTAAGGCATTCTGGGAGCACTGCATCTTAAAGCTGCTGCGCGTGCCCGTCGAGGACGCGTCGTTCCTGCACTTAAACGAGCTGTTCGGTCACATAGAGCACAGCCTTATTGAGGGCAAGGCGAAAAACATGCTTTTCTGCATGCTGCCGGGTCTTATAAACGGTCTTTTGTCCGTTCCCCTGCTTTTCACAAGCTCGGTTAATCTTTTTTATCTCGGCGTCGGCATGAAAGATGCCGTCACGGGGCTTACAAACATAATGTTTTTTGTTTATGTAATTATGTTCTGGGTCGGAATGTCCCTCTGGTGCAGCAAATATCCGCTGTATGAGGACGCGCTTCAGCTTAAGGAAAAGCTGCACTCCGAAGACGCAGGCAGGGCAAAAAAAGCGCTTTCGGCCGCACCCGTGGCGGTTATCACGGCCGGTTCGCTTCTTGAAAGATACGGTATAAACGTGCTTCTCTTTGCGGGAGCGACGGCGGCGCTCGTGTACTTATTCCCGTACGCATTTGTTTAGGAAAGGAAAAACTATTGAAATGCTTGAAGTAAAAAATTTGTCCTTCGCCGTAAATGACGGAAGAAAAGAGCTTGAAATAATCGACGACGTCAGCTTTACGCTTGACGACGGAAAGTTTCTTGTCATAACCGGCCCGAACGGCGGGGGAAAATCGACCATAGCAAGGCTTATAATGGGCATAGAAAAACCCACGTCCGGCAAAATTCTTTTTAACGGCAGCGATATAACCGGTCTCAGCATAACCGAAAGGGCGAAGCTCGGCATCGGCTACGCCTTTCAGCAGCCCCCGAGGTTCAAGGGACTTACGGTGAGAAGGCTCCTTGGCCTTGCGCACGGCAGCGACCTGCCCGAGGACGAGTGCTGCGCCTATCTTACAAACGTCGGGCTTTGCTCGCGCGAGTATCTTAACAGAGAGGTCGACTCCTCTCTTTCCGGCGGCGAGGTCAAGCGTATCGAGATAGCCACCCTAATGGCAAAGGATTTAGGACTTGCTATTTTCGACGAGCCGGAGGCGGGAATAGACCTGTGGAGCTTCACAATGCTTGTCGAGAGTTTTCGCGCACTCTGCAAGGGCAGGCACAGCAGCGTAATTCTTATTTCCCATCAGGAAAGAATAATGAAGCTTGCCGACGAGATTATCGTAATAGCAAACGGCGTAATCCGCTCGCAGGGAACGCGCGACGAGATTTTGCCGAAGCTCCTCGGCGAGTTCAACGAAGACTGCGGCTTTAGGCATGGCTGACTTTATTAATGTACAGTGTACAATGTACAATGAATTTTTGACAATTACTTAAATTGTACACTGTACATTGTACATTTAATAAGTGGGTGTAAAAATGACCGTTCCGGCTTACCATAAGGACCTTTCAGCGCTTCACGTCGGCTGCGAGCCTCCGAGGGCGTATTTTATTCCGTTCGAAAGCGAAGAAAAGGCAGGCGGGGCGCGGCAGTCGTCAGCGTTCTTTAAAACGCTTTGCGGCGACTGGTCGTTTCGCTGGCTACCGAGCTTTGAGGACGTCGACGAGTCCTTCGCCGACGAAAGCTTTGACATATCGGGCTTTGATAAAATCACGGTGCCGTCCTGCTGGCAGACATATACCGGCAGGGGCTACGACGCCCCGCTTTACAGCAACGAGCGTTACGCCTTCCCGACCGACCCGCCGCACGTTCCAGAAGAAAACCCCTGCGGCATATATGTGCGCGACTTTTATCTTGACGAGGATTTTGCGAAACGAAGCGTATACCTGAACTTCGAGGGTGTCGCGTCGTGCTTTTACGTCCACATAAACGGGCAGTTCGCGGGATACAGTCAGGTGAGCCACTGCACAAGCGAATTTGACGTCACACGGCTCGTGCGTGCGGGCAGCAACAGGATTGCCGTCCTTGTCGTGAAGTGGTGCGACGGCTCATACCTTGAAAGTCAGGATTTTTTCCGCCTTTCGGGAATCTTCCGCGAGGTTTATCTACTGTCAAGGCCGCATGAGCATATAAAAGACGTGTTTGTAACGTCAGACGTTAACATAGACCGGTCTTCCGCCGTGATTCACATAGACGCCGAGTTTTCCGGCAGGCCGGACGCGACATACAAAATTGTGTCGCCCGGCGGCGAAACGCTTGCAAGCGGCAGGCTTACCGAAAAAACGGACATTGAAGTCGCTTCCCCCTTGCTCTGGAGCGACGAAACGCCGTCGCTTTACGGCATTTACCTTTCAGCGGGCGGCGAGTTTATTTTAATCAGATACGGCATAAAAAGGCTTGAAATAAAAGACGGCGTTCTGCTTTTAAACAACAGGGCGGTAAAGGCGCGCGGCGTAAACCGCCACGACACAAACCCCCTGCTCGGCTACGCCACGCCGCTCGAGAATATGGTAAACGACCTTTTTCTTATGAAGCGCGCGAACGTCAACTGCATCCGGACGTCGCATTACCCCAACGACCCGCGGTTCCCGCTGCTCTGCTCGGAGCTCGGTTTCATGCTTGTCAACGAGGCGGACATAGAAACCCACGGCATGGGCGTTGATTACGGCGACTGGGACTGGCCGCGATGGTCGTCGCTTTCGGACAGCGCCGACTGGGAGGAAGCATACGTCGACCGCGCCGCGCGTCTTTTCGAGCGCGACAAAAACTGCGCCTGCGTCGTAATGTGGTCGCTCGGCAACGAGGCGGGAGTCGGAAACAACCACCGCGCGATGGCGCGCTACATTAAAGGCCGCGACAAAAAGGCTGTTGTCCACTACGAAAACTCACACAAGGAGTTCCCGTGCGTGCCGGAGGGCGAGAATTATTCCGACATTTCCGACGTTGAAAGCCGCATGTACGCGACAATCCCCTACCAGCGCGAATATCTTGCCGACGAAAAGAATAAAAAGCCGTTCTTCCTTTGCGAGTACGTCGATTCCATAACTACGGGCGACGTGTACGCGAACTGGGACGTCGTCGAAAGCTCCGAACGCCATTTCGGCGGATGCATATGGGAATTTGCCGACCACTCGGTGCTTGTCCGCGAAAACGGAGCGGAAAAATACTGCTACGGCGGCGATTTCGGCGAATACCCGAACGACGGCGTATACTGCATTGACGGGCTTGTATACCCCGACAGGCGTCCCCGCCCCGGCTATTACGACATGAAAAAGGTCTACGAGCCGTTTTCCGTCGCCTTTGACGGGAAGGGTTCGATAACCATAAAAAACAAGCGGTATTTCACTTCGCTTTCCGACCTGTACGCCGTATGGAGCATAGAGTGCGACGGCGAAACAACGTTAGAGGGGGAAACCGGCTCCCTCGATATAGAGCCGCGCGGCGAAAAAGCCTATGAGCTTTTCTCCTGCCCGCCAAAGCTTTACGGCGAGTGCCTGCTTAACGTTTCTATACGTCAGAAAACAAAAACACTATGGGCCGGCATCGGCTATGAGGTCGGCTTTGCGCAGTTTTGTTTACCTTGCGCAAAAGCCGCACCTCCTGTCGAAGCCAATTCAAATAAAGCCCTGACCTGTATTCAAAACGGCAGAACGGTAGTAATTTCAAGCGGTGATACAGTTTACACCTTTGACATGACATACGGTTGCCTTTGCTCGATAACAGATAACGGGCGTGAGCTGCTCGCGGAGCCGATGCACTTCAACCTTGACCGCGCCCCCGAATACAACAGCAAGGGCATAGGCGAGCGCTGGCGCAGAGCGGAGTTTTATAACATCAGGCAAAAGACATACGGCTGCGAAATAAAGAGAGCGGATTCCGACAGAATAGTAATAAGCGCCGACATCTCGCTCGGCGGGCCGTCGGTTCCGCCCGTTATACGCGGAACAGCCGAATACGTCTTTTACAGGGAAGGACACATGAGCGTTTCCTTAAACGGCAGGGTGCGCGAAAACTCCCCGCCGCTTCCGAGGCTCGGCATACGGCTCATTTTAACCGAGGGCGCGGAGCGCATGGAATATTTCGGCAAGGGTCCGTTTGAAACATATGTTGACAAGCACAAGGCGGCAAAAACCGCAAGATACAAAACAACAGTGTCCGAAAACCACGAGCATTACGTCAGGCCGCAGGAAAACGGTGCGCATTACGGCTGCCTCTGGGGCATGACAGGCAATGAAAACGGTCACGGGCTTTTCCTCTGCTCCTCCGACTGCAACGGCTTTTCGTTTTCGGCGCTGCACTTCACTGCAAAACAGCTTCGCGAAACGGCGCACGACTGCGAGCTACTGCCTATGGGCGAAACGGTAGTCTGCGCAGACTGGCGCGTCAATTCGTCGAGCGCCGACGCGGAAATCGCGAGGCTCGAGCCGGAGAGGATTCTTGACTGCAGGGAGTTTAGCCTTTCATTTATTATCAAGCCTGTGTTTATGGACGGTGAAAAGCCATTCCGGCTTGCCCGCGCTTTAACGGCCAAAAAATAAACTTTCGGTAGGATAGTTCCCGGGGGTGAAGATTGAAACATTTTAAT
>DCUB01000056.1 GCA_002329365.1 Ruminococcaceae bacterium UBA1425 | reverse complement strand
AGGCATAATGTGTGAAATATACAGTCAAAATATTACATATTTCAATAAAAACAATAGACTTCACCATATGAATGTGATATATTAATCCTGTATGGTAAGGATTACATAGAAGCGCGGATAATCCGCTCTTGGGGGACGGCAGATGTTTTCAAAAGTACACAGCACGGGGCTGTTCGGAATGGAGGCATACCCCGTTGAGGTTGAAACGGATATTTCGGGCGGACTTCCGCAGTTTGACATTGTGGGACTGCCCGACAAATCTGTTTCCGAGTCGCGCAACCGTGTCCGTTCCGCCGTCAAAAACTGCGGCTTCGATTTCCCCGCGGGCAGAATTACAGTAAACCTCGCTCCCGCGGACGTGCGCAAGGAGGGTTCCGTCTACGACCTGCCGATGATGCTGTCGCTGCTTTCGGCGTCCGGGCAGCTTACGTTCGGGCGCGAGGGAAGGGCGTTTATCGGCGAGCTTTCGCTCGACGGTTCCCTGCGCAAAATAAACGGAGCACTGCCGATGGTCATGGCGGCGCGGGCGTCGGGGATACGCGAGGTCTTCGTACCCGTTCAGAACGCTGCCGAAAGCTCTGTTGTAAGCGGTATAAAGGTTTTCGCGGCGGCGGGCGCAAGGGAGATTATAGATCACCTTACGGGCTTTACGCCTCTTTCTCCCGTCGACCCGTCGTCCTTTTCCGCCGAGCCTGAACGACGTTATCCCGACTTTGCCGACGTCAGAGGTCAGCTTGAGGCGCGCCGCGCGCTTGAGGTCGCTGCCGCCGGCGGGCATAATATAATGATGATCGGCCCGCCCGGCTCCGGAAAAAGCATGCTCGCAAAGCGCCTGCCGTCAATTCTGCCCGACATGACCTTTGAGGAAAGCCTTGAAACGACAAAGATTTATTCGATAGCCGGCGCGCTGCCCGACAATGTCCGGCTTATGCGTCAGCGCCCGTTCCGTTCGCCGCACCACACCGTTTCGCCCGCGGGGCTTTCGGGCGGCGGCTCCGTTCCGAAGCCGGGAGAAGTGTCGCTTGCAAACAACGGCGTGCTTTTTCTCGACGAGCTGCCGGAGTTTTCTCGAAACGCAATGGAAATACTGCGCCAGCCTGTCGAGGACGGGACGATAACTATTTCGAGAGTGGCGGGCACGCTGTCGTTTCCCTGCTCCGTGATGCTCGTTTGCGCCATGAACCCCTGTCCGTGCGGCTATTTCGGGCATCCCTCAAAGCCCTGCACCTGCCCGAAGGGCGCGGCGGCAAGGTATCTTGACAAGGTGTCGGGCCCGCTGCTTGACAGGCTCGACATACACATAGAGGTGCCGCCGGTCGATTTCGACAAGCTTTCGGGTGACGGGGAATGCGAGTCCTCCGCCGATATCAGAAAGCGCGTAAACCTCGCCCGCTCAATCCAGCAAAAGCGGCTTTCCGGAACGGGTGTTTCCTGCAACGCCCGCATGGATTCCGCCATGACGCGCGAGCTCTGCCGCCCGTCGGCACAGGCTGTGGTGCTTCTTGAAAAGGCGTTTACAAGCCTCGGCCTGTCCGCGAGGGCATACGACAAAATACTGCGCGTCGCCCGCACGGCAGCCGACCTTGACGGCTCCGAAACAATCGAAACCGGGCATATATCCGAAGCCGTTCAATACAGGAGCCTTGACAGGAAATTCTGGAGAGCGAAATAAAGCCTATAATTTGACACCGCCCGCAAAAGTATGATAAAATATCTGTACGAAGGAGAAAAGATCGTATGGCTTCAGGCGAAATTACAATGAAATTTCACAGGTTCAATCAGTTTGTTATTTTGCCCTTGTCTTTAATAGGGTACGTTTACGAAGTTTTCTGGATGATAAGAAACACAGAACAGCTTTTTTACGCTTACGGAGCCGAGATTTCAATATCGTATGCTATTCTTATTTCTATTACTGCGCTGTTAAATGTAATAACTCAGATAGGCTTTATACGCATGCATGGTTTTTCCTATTACTCTTTTCTTGCAATCCGTATACTCAACATAGCTAATTCGTTTTTTATGTTCTCCTATATATATAACGAGGAAGCAATCTATAACATGCTGTACGCCTCACTGAGATCGAACCCCAGTTTCAGCTTGTTTAGGGATGCGAAAACACTGGCAGATTTAACAAATTATTATAGAAACTGTCTGGGTCTCGGAATAGTATTCGGGCTGGGGTTATCTGTTGTATTTATTTTGTACTACGCGAAGAGAAAACAACTTTTCCGCTTCAGCAAATCGGATAACGGGATAAAAAGAAAAAAGGACCCGTGGCGAAATACGGAACGCTATGTTCCCGATCGCGGCGTGAAAATATCGAAGGAGGAAGAGATAACCATAGCTGCCCGCAGGCTGCAGCGCCTGTCTGAAGAAAAAAGCCCGGAAGACGAGGACGGGCAGGATAATTCAGACAGTCCCGAATGAGCATACTTGGATGTGGCAATAAAATAAAATAAAATAAGTAATTGAAAGGTTGCCCCATATGGACAATTTTGACATGCCGATGAAATTCCACAATTTTATTAGGCTGCTGTTCCTTCCCGCGGATTTGGTCATTACTTTTTATTTCTTCTATTGCTATTATATAAGCAAGGACTTTTTATTGGCCGCTGCTTCCCGCTATGTCTTATATACCTATCTGGTAACAAAGGCTGTTCAGATTATAGTCAACATTATAACGCAGGCAGGCTTTGTGACTTATTCCGGATACGCGTTTTACGGAATTTTTGTGTATTTCGGCCTGAGGATTGTTTTGGCTTCCCTGATTCTTTACGGTCATATCAAGCCTGTATTCAACCGTGCTTTACCCGATGTGATAAAAGTAGATATTTTCGCCGATATTACGTTCATAATCTCTTTTATTCTTTCGTTGGTAATAATGGTCATCATTGTTTTTTATTATATGCTCCGCAAGGACGCCTTCTATTTCTGCGAGCCGCCGGTAAACAAACCGAAGCCGATAAAGGAAAGAAACTACCCCTGGAAGTACAATGAAGAGTATAAGCCGGGACGAAAGCAAAGGATATCCCGCAGCGCTATGCGCGATATTAAAGACAGGCGGCTTGACATAGTGGGCGGTAAGGAAAAGTCCCCCGAAATCAATAGCGAAGCTGATACAAGCGAGTAAAAAGCACCCGGCATCCACAAAGGACGGTAATAAATGAAAGGTTTTTTGCGATTATGCAGACGCTTGCTTATAGCGGCGCTCGTCTTCTCCGTTCTGGCGTTCGGTTACCTCATAATGCTCGAACGTGCAGACAGTGCAAACAGACCGCCGGAGGAGCTCTTAATTGGCGGGGCGTACAAATATTACTTCAACAGGCTCTCCGAGCTTGAAAAGCGGGCATACAACTGTATACTGTCGGAAACCGGAGGATATCCTCCGCGCATTAAGGTTCCTTCATTGACAAAAGACGAGCTCGGCAACGTTTTCGAGGCGCTGCTTTACGACAACCCGGAGTTTTATTTTACCGGCAGGGAATGCACGGTAAGGTTTACCGGAAGCAGGGCCTTTTTTCATCCCGAATACGCCATTGACCGCGACGTTTACGCCGCCCAGATGGCGGCAGTCGAAAAAGCCGCCCAAAGCTTCCTCTCAACCGTAAAAGGCGTCACCGACGAGTATTTACTCGAGCTTGCCGTCCACGATTACCTTGTTTCAAGATGTTCCTACAACGAGTACAACGCGACAATATACGACGCGCTTGTGCGCGGCACCGCCTCCTGCGAGGGATATTCAAAGGCCGCGAAATACCTGTTTGACAAAATGGGAATAAAGTGCTATGTCATGTGCGGAGTTGCCGAAAATCACAGCAGAGAAAAGGTGGACCACATGTGGAACGTCGTCAATATAGGCGGCGGCTGGTACAATCTCGATATCACATGGGACGACCCCGCCGACGCGCACGACAGGAGCATCCGCCACACCTATTTCAATTTAACCGACGCGCAGATATCCGCGACGCATTCGAATTACGAAAACGACAACAGATGCGTCGAAACGGAGCAGGACTATTTTGAAAAAAGCGGTCTTATGTTCTCCGGTTACACCCTCGCCACAGAGGAAAAAATAACGGGGCTTATAGCCGACGCGGCCGACGCCGGAGAGGATTTTTTGGAAATCAGGTTTTCAACGCCTCAGGCATACAAAAAGGCGCATAAGTCGCTGTTTATGGACAAACGGATTTATGTGCTTCAAAAACGCGCCCTCGATATCTGCTCGGCAAAAATCAACCCGGACAAAGCAAGATACTCGTCCGATGAGAGGTTTAATATAATTCAGCTTTACATAACGTACTCCTGAAAGGAAACACATTGATGGATATTGTTAAAATCGAAAAAGCGGTAAGGGATATTCTTGAGGCAATAGGCGAAAACCCCGACAGGGAGGGGCTTGCCGAAACACCGTCAAGAGTTGCTAAGATGTACGAGGAGATATTCTCAGGGCTTGAAGACAACCCGCGGCGATATCTCAAAATATTCAATGAGGACAACAACGAGGAGATGGTAATCGTCCGCGACATCCCGCTTTACTCGATGTGCGAGCATCACCTGATTCCGTTCATCGGCAGGGCGCATATAGCATACATCCCGAATGCCGGACGCGTCATAGGTCTTTCAAAGCTTGCACGCATTGTCGACGCCTACGCGAAAAGGCCGCAGCTTCAGGAACGGTTAACGGCACAGATAGCCGATTTTTTATATGAGGAGCTAAATCCGAAGGGCGTCGCTGTCATAATAGAGGCGCAGCACCTTTGCATGACAATGAGAGGGGCGCGCGCGGCGGGAAGCGAAACACAGACCTCCGCTTTAAGAGGAACTATGAGAAGCGACGCGAAGACAAGGGCTGAGGTTATGTCGCTGCTGACCGACAGGTAACTTGAGTACACAAAACAAGGAGATAAAAATAATGGGACTTGACAAAAGCTTTGAGCCGGTGCTCAGATTCATGGTCGTAAGCGATATCCACGTTCATGACACGGAAACGGTGGAGCGCGAAAGGTTCGCGAACGCTATCCGGTACGCTTACGACATTGCCGAATCGTCCGGCAGCTATAAAAAGCTCGACGCGCTTTACATAGTCGGCGATTTTGCCGACAACGGCTCGGAAGCCTCAATGAGGGCGACAAAGGATATAATAGACAGAAATGTAAAGGAAGGCACAAAGGTCATTCTTACAATGGCGAGCCACGAATACAAATTCGACGGCGAGGAGGGCGCAAGGCGCCGCTTTGCCGAAATATTCACCCAGCCGTTTGACACGCACGAGGTTATAAACGGGTTTCACTTCATCGCCGTAACAACTACGGGCGGATGTAACTTCAAAGAGCCGCAAAAGGCTTTCGCTCGCGGGCAGCTCAAAGCCGCCGCCGCGGACGACAGCAGAAAGCCCATATTTTTCTTCCAGCATCCGCATATAACCGACACCGTTTACGGAAGCATCAACTGGGGCGAGGACGAGCTTACGGCGATACTTATGGACTACCCGCAGATTATAAACTTTTCCGGCCATTCGCACGCTCCGATAAACGACCCGCGCTCAATACACCAAAGGCATTTTACGTCGCTCGGCACAGGCACCTTAAGCTATTTCGAGCTTGACGAGTTCGACAAAATCACGGGCACGATACCCGACGACGACGACAAGGCGGCTCAGATGCTGATAGTCGAGGCGGACGCGCAAAACAGGGTGCGGATTTATCCGTTTGATGTACTGACAAACGGCTTTTTCCCGTATACATGGAAAATTGACGTGCCTTCTGACCCTTCGACGTTTCTTTATACCGACGACAGATACAAAACAACGTCCGTACCTCGCTTTGCCGACGACGCTGTCTGTTCGTTTGAATGCGCGGACGGCAGCGTTACAATCTCCTTCCCGCAGGCAATCCCCGCCGACGGCGAGCAGTATGTAAATTCCTATGACATTGTCATCAGGAGGTCGTCGGACAATGAAATCGTCAGACAGCTTTCGGTCTGGTCCGGCTACTACTTTACGGACATGCCGAAGAAGATATCGCGCACGGTAACAGGTCTTGACGGCGGCACGGAATACACCGCCGAGATATATCCGTCGGGCTTCTTTAAAAACAGGAGCCGCACGCCCCTCAGGGGAGCGTTCAAGACAACATAACGTGTAATAATCTGGCAGGGCTGTTCTATTGACGCAGGCGGCGCGGATGTGTATAATTATTATTGAATCAACAGCTTAAGAAGGAGTCTGTCTAATGAAAAAGCTCATATCGCTCATATCTGCGGCCGTGCTTGTCCTTACGTTTGCGGCCTGCGGCGGTAAGCGTCATGCAGACGAAACGGTAACGGAAGAAATGTCCGTGTCCGAGCAGGTGACCGAGGCCGGGAGCGAAAGCGCGGAGCAGACCACCGAGCCGGAAGTGCTTGACGAGGAGAAGATGAAGGCGCTGCTGGCAAACGAAACAACTGATAAGATACTTTCGTTCAAGTACAACGACTTTGACAAAGACGGCTTGTACGAAGCCTTCGCGTTTACCGGCATAAAGAGAGAGATACCCGGAAGCAGAACATACTTCGCTGTGTACGCGGGTGAGCTTTGGTTCATAAACTATACGGGCATTAAAAAGCTTGCCGAATGGGGCGATTACTGGAAGGTGGGCGGAATACTCGACGTTAAGGACATAAAATATTATTTTGTTGAAAAGTATTCGCTGACAGGCTCCGTTTCGCGCATATGGTACGTTGACGGCCCGAATGTTAAGGAAGAAGAGGTATTGTCCGGCAATGTGGGCGAAATAGCAGTCAGCTCAGCTAAGGACATCAGCGCGTACAGTGTTTATTACGGCGAAGACTCCGGCGCGGGAAAGGGCTACAAAAGAACCAAGTATTATTTTTACTACGACGGCGGTATTAAGGAATACGGCGGAATAAAGATAAGCCTCAAGGAGCTTTATACATACGAGGGAACGGAGGGTATGATAAAGAGCCTTGAAGAAAGCGGCATGAAGGTAGCCGGTGTCTATTACAGGGAAAACGGCATTGTATGCATAAATTATCATCCGAAGGATGAAAGCGCGGATACGGGAACAAGTATGCTGTTCAAGATAAGCGGCAAGGAGCTGAAGGCTGTATCCGACAACGTGAGCGTTGCGAGGGGCTCCTCGTTGCCCGGAATGCATCTGGCGGCGCTGTTCCCGAAAATCGCGACGTATCCGAAGAAGTTCCCGACGATTGCCACTACAACCACAACAACAACTACCACAACAACAACTACTACGACCGCGCCGTCAACCTCAACAACCGCAAAGCCCACCACAACCACAACCACAACGACAAAGCCGACTACTACAACAACGACAACGACCACAACCACAACAGCCGTGACCGAAACCGAAACAACCGAAAGCGGAGAATAGAATAATTAATAAAAGCAAAAACAATCCACCCGATTTATACGAAAACCGGGTGGATTTTAATTTCAGTTTAAACACATCAAGAACAATTATAGTAGTCTGTTAAACCTTAATCTTGACTCAAACATATTTGTGATTCAAGCCATTGATGTAGGGGACGACGCCCACTGTGTCCCGATATATAACGCTGTATAAAGAAACAACAAACGTGTCGCCGAGGGCGCCGGCCCCTACAATTTCGTGCGTTAGACATAAGCCGATACAGTGTCGTATGGACACGGCGCGCCGTGTCCGCTTGAAGATTGAACAGATTCTGGGCAAGTCTCAGAATGACAAGGTTTTTTAACCCTCTCTATGTCATCCTGAGGCGCAACGCGCCGAAGGATCTTACGATATAAAGTTTTAACAACCTTGCGGAACGGTCAAGACCGTTCCCTACGCAACAGCCGAAACTCTTGGTGTTAAAAACAAATAAAAATATGGCGTGACTTATGCTTGCGCCTTATTCGCCTTTCAGGGCAATTCCCAGCTCGTCAAGCTGAACATCGTCGACGACCGACGGGCAATCCGTCATAGGCTCGGAAGCGTTCTGGAGCTTCGGGAAGGCTATTACGTCGCGCAGGCTCTCGCAGCCTAAAAGCTGCATAACAAGCCTGTCAAGACCTATTCCCATTCCGCCGTGCGGCGGCGCGCCGTATCTGAACGCGTCAAGAAGATAGCCGAACTTCCTGTCTGCCTCCTCATCGCTTAAGCCGAGAAGCGAGAATATGCGTTTTTGAAGCTCGGGATTCGTTATTCGTATGGAGCCTGACGACAGCTCGATTCCGTTTAAAACAAGGTCGTATGCCTTCGCGCGGACGTTTGCCTTGTCTGTTTCAAGGTAGTCAAGGCATTCGTCCATGGGCGAGGTGAACGGATGGTGCATGGCGACGAACTGCTGCGACTCCTCGTCCCACTCGAAGAACGGGAATTCCGTTATCCACAAAAGGTCGAAGCGTCCCTCGGGTATTATTCCGAGCTTTTTCGCCAAGTCCTGACGCAGATAGCCGAGAACGGAAAGCACTACCGAATTTTTAACGTCGCCTACAATGAACACAACGTCGCCCGGCTCCGCGCCCGCGGCTTTTAAAATCGCCGCGTTTTCATCATCTGAAAGGAACTTCGCGAACGACGACGCTGAGGTGCCGTCCTCGTTTTGCCTTGACCACGCAAGCCCCTTGGCGCCGATGCCTTTGACAGTTTCAGTAAGCTTGTCGATTTCTTTTCTCGTCAGTTTCGAAGCGGCGCCCTTGGCTGTTATGCCGCGCACCGAGCCGCCACCGCTGACTGCACCCGCAAACACGCCGAAGCCGCAGTTCTTTACGATATCGGAAAGGTCAAAAAGCTCCATTCCGTAGCGCGTGTCGGGCTTGTCGGAGCCGTAACGCTCCACAGCCTCTTTGTAGGTGAGCCTTTTTAGCGGTGTTTTAATGTCTATTCCCAAAGCCTCTTTAAACACGCGCTTCATGTAGCCCTCGCCGATTTCAAGCACGTCGTCTATGTCGACAAAGGACATCTCAAGGTCTATCTGCGTAAACTCCGGCTGCCTGTCGGCGCGCAAATCCTCGTCGCGGAAGCAGCGGGCAATCTGCATATAGCGGTCGAAGCCCGCCACCATGGAAAGCTGCTTGTAAAGCTGGGGAGACTGCGGCAGGGCGTAAAAGGTGCCTCTGTGTATTCTGCTCGGAACAAGGAAATCCCTCGCGCCCTCGGGCGTGGATTTGATGAGCATCGGCGTTTCAATCTCGATAAAGCCGTTTTCGTCGAAGTAGTCGCGCGTTATCTTGCATATTTTATGGCGCAAGAGTATGTTTTTTTGAAGGTCCGGGCGGCGAAGGTCGAGATATCTGTATTTAAGGCGCGTCTGCTCAGCGGTGTTGCAGTTTTCCGTAATCTCAAACGGCGGGGTTTCGCTTTTGTTCAGGACCTTAAGCTCCCGGACCTCAAGCTCTACTTCGCCCGTTGGAATCTCGCGGTTTTTTGAAGAACGCTCGCGCACGACGCCCCTTGCCATAAGCACATATTCGCTGCGCGCCGAGAACGCCTTGTCGAATACTTCTTTGTCGGTGTTTTCGTCAAAGGCAAGCTGAAGAATGCCCGTGCGGTCGCGCAGGTCGATGAAGATAAGCGAGCCTAAGTCGCGCTGGCGCTGTACCCAGCCCGCAACGGTTATTTCGCTCCCGCAGTCATTAATGCGGATTTCTCCGCAATAGCGCGTTCTTTTCAGTCCTGACATAAAGTCCATATTACAGCAAGCCTCCAATGAATTTACTGAAATCGGGGTTTTCGGAGTTTATCAAATCGGTAAGGGAATCGGTTGAATAGCTTATGGACAGCTCGAGAAATTCCTCGACAAAGTTTTCAAGGCTGAGCTTCGTTGTTTCGCCGTCGTCCATCCTTTTGACCGAAACCTCGCCGCTCTGAAGCTCGCTGTCGCCCAGCACGACGGTGTATACGGCATTTAGCTTGTCCGCGAATTTCATCTGCGCCTTTAAGGAGCGCCCGTAAACGTCGGTCTGCGCGCTTATACCCGAAAGACGCAGGTCGTTTACTGTTTTCGCCGCCTCAAGCGAAGCCGACTCTCCCACGGGTGCTATATAAAGCTCGCACCTTTCGGGCTGAGGCACGGGTGTATTCTGCGCGTGCATAAGCAGCAAAAGACGCTCAAGCCCTAAAGCGAAGCCGAGCGACGGCGTGTGCTGCCCGCCAAGCTCCTCCGCAAGCCCGTCATAACGTCCGCCGCCGCAGACAGTTCCCTGCGCGCCTATCTCGTCGGAAACGAACTCAAAGACGGTGCGCGTGTAGTAATCGAGCCCTCTGACAATGCGCGGATTAATCGTATATTCGATGCACATGGCGTCGAGGAACTTTTTCACGCTTTCAAAATGCTCCGCGCAGTCGGCGCAGAGATAGTCTATTACAACCGGCGCGTCGGCGGCGATTTTTGAGCAGACGGGGCTTTTACAGTCGAGAATGCGCATCGGGTTCTTTTCGAGCCGCTCAAGACAGGTGTTGCAGAGCTCGTCTCTTTTTTCTTCAAAGTATTCGCGCAAAGCCCTGTGATAACCGGCACGGCATGACGGGCAGCCAATTGAGTTTATTTCAAGCCGAAGATTTTTAATGTCGAGAAAATCGAAAATAGCGTTTGCGAGCGCTATTATTTCGGCGTCGGCCGCGGGAGACGGCGTGCCGAAGCACTCCGCGCCGAACTGGTGAAACTCGCGAAGTCTGCCCGCCTGCGGCTTTTCGTAACGGTAGCAGGAGATGACGTAGCAGACCTTCTGCGGCAGCGCTTCGTTAAAAAGGCCGTGTTCAAGGAATGCCCGCATAGCGCCCGCGGTGCCCTCGGGGCGAAGCGTTATCGAGCGACCGCCCTTGTCCTCGAAGGTGTACATCTCCTTTTGCACGACGTCGGTTGTGCCGCCGACGCCGCGCTGAAAAAGCTCGGTGTGCTCGAAAACGGGCGTGCGGATTTCGCCGTAGCCGAACTTGCCGGCTATGTCTGTCATCGCCCTTTCGATGAATTGGTTCTCATAAACAGCAGAGGGGAGCACATCCTGTGTCCCCTTAATAGCCTTTGTTATCAGCGCCATCAGTTATGTCTCCTTGTACTGATTCCAATTAACCCGTCGCGATTACTTTTTGGTCTTTTTTGCGCTCTGCTGCGTTTTCCTCCTCGCCATACGTCAGTATGGCTTCGTCGTCAGCCCTGCACAACACAAAAAATCCTCAAAAATTCTATCGCTACGTTTAAATGGAATCGGTATTATTTCTTCGGGTTGACTATGTCGCGCCAATCGAGGTCGCCTCTGTTAAGGCTGTGTATAAGCGCCTCGGCTGTCGCTATATTTGTCGCGACCGGCACGTTGTGGACGTCGCATAGCCTGAGAAGATTTGCCTCGTCCGGCTCGTGAGGCTTTGGCGTCAGCGGGTCGCGGAATATTATGAGAAGGTCGATTTCGTTGCACGCTATGCGCGCGGCGATTTGCTGGTCGCCGCCCTGGGAACCGCTCAAGAACCTGAAAATATCAAGTCCCGTCGCCTCGCTTACTATTTTGCCCGTTGTTCCGGTGGCGCAGATTTTGTGCTTGCTGAGAATGCCGCAGTATGCTATGCAAAGCTGCGTCATAAGCTCTTTCTTTGCATCATGCGCGATTAAGGCGATATTCATGGGTGCCCTCCTTAGTGAGAAATTATAATGTCTGCCGGACAAATTGAAATATAACAGAACAAAGCCCGCTTTGCAAGAGAAAAAACCCAATTCGGCGCGCCGCTTTATAAAACAGCCGCCCGTTTTGTGTTTTAATCTGACGCGTCGGCTTTTTTTGCTCTTTTTTTGCGTGTGTAGGGGCTGATACGGATAATATAATCAAGATTGATGGCTTCCGTATCCTTTCCGTTATCAAGCAGGAGCCAGCCGTCCGATACTTCCTTGACTGTGCCGATTATCTGGGCATTCATTGTATATACGGCACACTCCCTGCCGATGTAACTGTTTACTATTTCAAGCATGACGTTTTTCACCCCGCGTCTTTTTTTTGTTATTATTCGCCGCATAAGCTGCTCTCTTTGCGTGTTTTGCACATAAAACACAACAAACAGTATAAACAGGCAGCAGAACATAAAAAATGTAGAGTCCATTATGTCACCGTCTAAAAATGAATTTGCCGCAAATTATCAGAGCCGACGGCGCGTCTATTCTTCCCCGGCATCTATTGTTTCATCCGCTTCCGTCGCGCTGCCTTCCGTTTCGTCGGAGACGTCGTCCGTCTGCTCGCTTTCGTCCCTTTCGACACAGGCTATGGTGACAACCTTTTCACCCTCGGAAACCTTCATCACGCGGACGCCCTTGGACGGACGCGCGAAGGTGCTTACCTGGTCCGCGGGAATGCGGATTATGATGCCGTCGGACGAAATCATTATGACGTCCTCGTCCTCGCCGACGACGGATACAGCCGCGACGTTTCCGTACTTTTTGGTGTGATAGTTTATTGTGCCTATGCCGCCCCTTGACTGCTCCCTGTAATCGGACGGAAGGCTTCTTCTGCCGTAGCCCGTTTCGCTGACGGTAAGGACGGTTTTGCCGTCGGAAAGGACATCCATTCCCACAACCTCGTCGCCCTGACGCAGCGTGATTGCCCTGACTCCCCTTGCCGTTCTGCCGATGGGGCGCGCATCGTTTTCGTTGAAGCGGATTGACATACCGTTTCCGGTGGCGACTATCAGGTCGTCGTTGCCTTCGGTGAGCCTTACCCACGCAAGCTCGTCGTCATCGTCAAGGCTTATGGCTATCACGCCGCTTTTGCGCACGTTTTTGTATGCCTCAAGCCCGGTGCGCTTTATTATTCCCTTGCGGGTGACCATGCACAGATACCTGCCCGTTTCTGTCTGCGGGACGCGTATCATGGCCGATACCCTTTCCTCGCCCGATATGGGAAGGATGTTTACAATGTTTATGCCCTTGCCCGTGCGCGAGCTTTCGGGAATTTCATAGCCCTTGAGCCTGTACGTCCTGCCTGCCGTTGTGAAGAACATGACAAAATCGTGGGTGGAGCAGGTGAACATTGTCTGAACAACGTCCTCCTCGCGGCGCGTCATACCCTTTACGCCCCTGCCGCCCCTGTTCTGAAGCTGGTATGTGTCGGCGGGCATACGCTTGATGTAGCCCTTGTCGGTGAGCGTGAAAACGCAGGTTTCCTCGGGGATTAAATCCTCGATATCGACCTCGCCGCTTACGTTCAGTATCTCAGTTCTGCGTTCGTCGGCGAATTTATCGCGTATGGCCATTGCTTCTTCCCTGACGATGGCAAGAATACGGCTTTCGCTTGCAAGAATCTCAGTGTATTCCGCAATTCTTTCGCGCAGTTCGGCAAGCTCTTCCTCAAGCTTTATGCGCTCAAGCCCCGTAAGCTGCCCGAAGCGCATCTGGACAATGGCCTGCGTCTGAACGTCGTCAAGCCCGAAGCGCTCTGTTAGCGCCTCCTTGCCCTCGGGAATGCTCTTTGAGTTGCGGAGCAGCTCTATAACCTCGTCGATATAGTCGAGCGCGGTCATAAGGCCCTCCAAAACATGCGCCCTCTCGCGCGCCTTTCGGAGTTCGTACTGCGTTCTGCGGGCGATTACCTCGCGCTGGAAATCGATATAATGCTGCAACGCCTCTTTCAGCGTTAGAACCTTCGGCTCGCCGTTTACAAGCGCGAGCATTATTACGCCGAAGGTTGTCTGCATCTGCGTGTAGGTGTAAAGCTGGTTTAAAACCACCTGCGGGTTCGCGTCGCGCTTTACGTCGACGGATATGTGCATACCCTTTCTTGACGAATAGTCGTTTACGTCGGATATGCCCTCTATGCGGTGTTCCTTGACAAGCTCGGCTATACTTTCAATCAGCCTTGCCTTGTTGACCATGTAAGGTATTTCCGTTATCTGTATCTCGAACCTGCCGTTTTTCTTTTCGACAATCTCAGCTCTTGCGCGGACGGTTATTTTGCCCCTGCCCGTGCCGTAAGCGGCGCGTATGCCCGCCTTACCCATTATTATGCCGCGTGTCGGGAAGTCGGGGCCTTTGATATGCTCCATCAGCTCGAAAAGACCGGCGTCGGGGTTGTCGATTAACAGACACATTCCGTCTATGACCTCGCCCAGATTGTGGGGAGGAATGTTGGTCGCCATGCCGACGGCAATACCCGTTGTGCCGTTTACAAGAAGATTCGGGAACCTTGAGGGCAGGACCGTGGGTTCTTTCAGACGGTCGTCGTAGTTTGATGTGAAGTCTATCGTTTCCTTGTCAATGTCCGTGAGCATTTTAAGCGCGATTCTGCTCATGCGCGACTCGGTATAACGGTAGGCGGCGGGCGGGTCTCCGTCGACGGAGCCGAAGTTGCCGTGACCGTCTACAAGCATATATCTCATTGAAAAGTTCTGCGCGAGGCGGACCATGGCGTCGTAAACGGAGGCGTCGCCGTGAGGATGATACCTACCGAGGACGGAGCCTACCGTGTCGGCGCACTTTCTGTATGCCTTGTCGGGCGTAAGCCCGTTTTCGTACATGGTGTAGAGAATGCGGCGGTGGACGGGCTTCAGCCCGTCGCGGACGTCGGGCAGCGCGCGCTGGGTTATGACCGACATCGAATAGTCGAGGAAGGACTGGCGCATTTCCTTATTAAGCTCTACGTTTATTATTTTCTGATTAAGCAGGTGCTCCTTAAAGTCGTCATGCATTGCCTGCTCGTCGTTGTTTTTGTTGTTCATGTCGAAACGCCCTCCCTTCCTTAAATATCAAGATTCTGTACATACTTGGCGTTCTTTTCGATAAACTCGCGCCTCGGCTCGACCTTGTCGCCCATAAGAATCGAAAAGGTTTCGTCGGCCTCCCTCGCGTCCTCAATGGTAACGCGGAGCATGGTGCGCGTCTGCGGGTTCATCGTCGTTTCCCAAAGCTGCTCGGGATCCATTTCACCGAGTCCCTTGTAACGCTGAACGTCGCAGCCTCCGCCAAGCTCCTCGATATATTTGTCCCTCTCCTCGTCGGAAAAGGCGTAAAAGTACTTTTTGCCCTTGCTTACCTTGAAGAGCGGCGGCTGCGCGATGTAGATATGCCCCTCGTCGATGAGCGGACGCATGTACCGGAAGAAGAACGTGAGAAGAAGCGTGCGTATATGCGCTCCGTCGACGTCGGCGTCGGCCATGATGACAACCTTGTCGTAGCGGAGCTTTGAAATGTCGAAGTCCTCGTCAAGACCGGTGCCGAGAGCAGTGACGACGGGCAGCAGCTTGTCGTTTGTTATAACCTTGTCGAGCCGCGCCTTTTCCACGTTGAGCATCTTGCCCCAAAGCGGGAGAATCGCCTGATACTGCCTGTCGCGCCCGTCCTTGGCGGAGCCGCCGGCGGAATCTCCCTCGACGATGTAAATTTCGGTGTTCTCGGCGCTCTTTTCGGTGCAGTCGGCGAGCTTGCCGGGGAGCGCGTTGCTTTCAAGCGCGCTCTTTCTGCGGGCAAGGTCCCTCGCCTTCCGGGCGGCTTCCCTTGCCCTTGAGGCGTCGAGAGCCTTTGAGAAAATAGCCCTCGCCGTAGACGGATTTTCCTCGAAATATGTCATAAGCTTATCGTAGACCGTCGAGGACACAAGCGGGGTGATGTCGGTATTGCCAAGCTTGCCCTTTGTCTGTCCTTCAAACTGCGCCTCGGTAAGCTTGACGCTTATGACTGCCGTAAGCCCCTCGCGCACGTCGTCGCCGGAAAGGTTTTTGTCGGCCTCCTTCAGAAGACCGTATTTTCTTCCGTAATCGTTAAATACCCTTGTGAGAGCCGTTTTAAAGCCCGTTTCGTGCGTGCCGCCGTCGACGGTGTTGACGTTGTTGGCGTATGAGAGTATCAGCTCGTTGTAGCTGTCGGTATACGCCATGGCTATTTCGGCTTCCCTGTCTTCCTTTACCGTGCTGAAATGTATCGGATGCTCGTGCAGAGGCGTAAGCGCCCTGCTTGTGTTGAGATACTCGACAAAGCTTGAAAGTCCGCCGACGTAGCAGTAATTCCGCTCTATAACGTTATTTTCGTCGCGTAGGTCGCTGAGCTTTATGCAGAGCCCGGCGTTCAGGAACGCGGACTCGCGCAGACGGCGTTCGAGTATGTCGAACTCGTAAGCGGTTGTTTCAGTAAAAATCTCCGGGTCGGCCTTGAAGCGTATGAGCGTGCCCGTTTCGCCGGTATCTCCCACAATCTCAAGCTCCGTTACCGCCTCGCCCCTTTCAAAACGCTGGCGGTAAATGTGGCCGTCCTGCGAAACCTCGACCTCGAGCCATTCGGAAAGGGCGTTGACGACGGACGAGCCGACGCCGTGCAGTCCGCCGGACACCTTGTAGCCGCTGCCGCCGAACTTGCCGCCGGCGTGGAGAACGGTAAGCACGACGGTGACGGACGGAAGCCCCATTTTTTCGTTTATGCCGACGGGGATGCCCCTGCCGTTGTCGCGCACGCTTATTATGTCGCCGGGAAGTATGGCGACGTCGACGTTTGTGCAGAAGCCGGCAAGAGCCTCGTCTATCGAGTTGTCGACTATTTCGTACACAAGGTGGTGAAGCCCGCGCGGGCCTGTGGAGCCGATATACATGCCGGGGCGCTTGCGGACCGCCTCCAGCCCCTCAAGCACCTGTATCTGGCTTGCGTCGTATTTTTCTGTAACGGCCGTGTTCATCGTTTCGACATCATCTTCGGCGCCGTTTATATTAATGTTTTCCGTATTTTCGTTAAACCCAGTGTCATTCAAGGGAAATGCCTCCAATCAATACTGTCAGACCTGCTGCCCGCCCAATAGCGAGGCGAAAAGATTTCTTTTTGCCTTTTTCGGCTTGTATCTCGGCGGGTTTTCAAGCCTCATCCTTATGCCCTTAGAGCCGCCTGCGCCGAGGTACTTGTTTACCCTGATAACGTTTACGCAAAGCTCGTCGTTCATATAGTCGACGCAGTTTGCCAACAGCTTTTCGTCCTCGTACAAAGAGCCGAGTATGGAAACGACTATAAGGCTCTGAACATCGTTTATGCCGTTATCGTATATCTCGTTCAACAGATTGAAGATCTTTTTCATCTTCTGCGGATTGTTTTCTTTTATAATGCCGAGGATAAAGGGCGTACCGTGCTTTTTGAAAAAGTCCTCCGGCAGGAATTCGCCGTATTCGTCGCAGTTTTGCTTGAAATGCGGACGAAGCTCGGGGTAAAGCGCCGTGAAACGGCTGCCGAAGGAAACAGCGTCGTAAAACGCGCCGTTTCGCACCGCCGTTTTTGAAACGGCAACGGGAGCTTTTTTGGCCTTTGGCTTTTTGCCCCTTGAAAACCTTTCGCCGAGAGTGTCCGCAAAGTCCTCGACGATGTATTTCAGATCCTTTTCGTCTGCCTCGGACGGATTGAAAAGGGAAAGCGAAAGCCTTGTGTAATCGCCGTCGGCCGCCTCCGCGGTGACGGACTCGGCAAAATAAAGGCCTATGGAGTCGTTGCAGAACTCAAGCTTAAGCGAACAGCCGTCGCCGTCAAAGGTGATATAGCGGCGGTCGTTTGAAACAACGACAGGGGGCATGTCCTTCGCGATATCCGCGGGGCGGCAGACAACAAAGCCCGCGGCGGAACAGGCGTCCTTAAGTCCGTCCGCAAGCGCTGCAAGGACTTGATTTACGTCGTGCATCTGTTTGTTCCTCCGATATTTTTCAATCTGTAAAAAGATTAATTTTGCCTAATCAAACTGATTAATTATACCATAAAATATAGTTTTTATCATTACGGATAAGAATTATACATATTTTTTGTAAATATATATAGTATAATAAACAATTCGTTACGCTTGACGGCGGTTATAACATATGATATTATGTTAACTTAGGTAAAGTTCGCTTGCTTCTAAGCAAGTCAGGAGTTGTCGATTAATGAAAAAGGCTCTTGTCATTTTCGGCGGGGCATCCCCGGAGTACGAGGTTTCGCTGCGCTCGGCGCATTCGGTGATAGACAATATCCCGAAGGACAAATACGAGGTTCTGACACTCGGTATAACAAAGGACGGACGGTGGCTGCTGTACACCGGCAGCTCCGAGAACATAGGCAGCGGGGCGTGGCTCAAATTCGAGAGGTTTTTATGCCCTGCCGTCGTATCGCCCGACAGAAGCATACACGGAATAACCGTCATGCGCGGCGGTCAGGTCGAAAACGTGCGCGTAGACGTTGTTTTTCCCGTGCTTCACGGCAAAAACGGCGAGGACGGCAC
>DCUB01000062.1:50113-53185 GCA_002329365.1 Ruminococcaceae bacterium UBA1425 | reverse complement strand
AAAGGAATGGTCATAAACATGAGAGCTGTCATAATGGCGGGCGGCTTGGGAACGAGGATGGATTCAGCCCTGACGGGGGTGCCGAAGCCGATGCTCCCCGTCGACGGCAAGCCGGTGCTGTTGCGGCAGATTGAATGCCTTGCGCGCTGCGGCGTCACCGATACCACCATTGTAACGGGCTTTTTGGGAGAAGCAATAGAAAGCTTCTTCGGCGGCGGCAAGCGCTTCGGCGCCGTCATATCTTATGTCCGTGAAAGCGAGCCTCTCGGAACCGCCGGAGCGCTGTTTCGAATGAAGCACGACGGTGACTTTCTCCTTATAAACGGCGACGTCGTTTTCGACATCGACATAAACAGGTTTATTTCTTATCACAACAAAAAACGCGCTCTTGCCACTATTCTTACACATCCGAGCGACCACCCGTTCGACAGCGCGCTGATAGAAACCGACGCCGAAGGCAGGGTTACGGCATGGTTTCCGAAAAACAGACCGCATGCCGACAGAAAAAACCTTGCAAACGCGGGGCTTCATATTATTTCGCCGGAGCTTTTAAAAATGGCGGATATTCGCGGCAGGGCAAGCCTTGACCGCGACATATTAATTCCCGCCGTCGCCACCGGCCGCGTTTATTCATACCGAACCGCCGAATACGTCCGCGACATGGGAACGCCTGAAAGGCTCGAGCGTGTAACCCGCGACGTGCGCGCGGGGCTGCCGGAAAAAAAGAGGATAACAAACAAACAGCGCGCCGTGTTTCTTGACAGAGACGGCACGCTGAACGTTTACAACGGATATATCTGCCTGCCCGAACAGCTTGAGCTTGCAAAAGGCGCGGCGCAGGCAGTAAAAATATTCAATCAGTTGGGCTATCTCGCCGTAGTCGTTACAAATCAGCCCGTTGTGGCGAGAGGCATGTGCGGCTTCCCACAGCTTACGGCGATACACAACAGGCTCGAAACGCTGCTTGGGGCGCAGGGCGCCTACCTCGACGGCATTTATTTCTGCCCCCATCATCCCGACGGAGGATACGACGGTGAAACAGCAGAGCTGAAAATCGAATGCTCCTGCCGGAAGCCGAAGCCGGGTATGATTTTTTCGGCTGCTGATGATTTTAACATCAGCCTTACGGATTCTTATATGGTCGGCGACAGCGCAACGGACATTATGTGCGGACGCGCGGCAGGCTGCAAAACGGCTTTTCTGAAAAGCGGAAAGAAAGACATTCCTCCCGGCGGCACGCCCGTTTTCGACAATCTCCTGAGCTTCGCCGAAAGCCTTGGCGACGGCGAAAAGCTGTAAATCTTCCTCTGTCACTCACAAAAGAAACTTTTCTATGGCGGCGGCCACTCCCGACTGCGTGTTAGGGACTGTTACAAAATCCGCCGCGTCCTTCAGTTCTTCGTCGGCGTTTCCCATCGCCACGCCTATTGCGCAGTGCTCAATCATCGGGCGGTCGTTCGCGCTGTCGCCGATTGCCATTGTGTTTTCAAGCGGTATGCCGGCGGCTTTCAGGATTATGTCAACAGCCTTTGCCTTGTCGCAGCCCTTCAGCACGCAGTCGAAAAACGATTTGTAGGAATAAAAAGCAACGTCTTCGCCGAAGCGGCGGCTGCATTCCTCAACCGTTACGCCCTTTACGGCGATAACGGAAATCCGGCGCCCCTCAAGAATTATGTGGAAGTCGTCCATGCTTTTTATTACATGCCCACACCTGCCAAAGCGTCCGCGCTCGGCGCCCATCGCGAACAACTCGTCAACGCCCTCAAACAGGCACGTTCTGCTTTCGTCCGCGAGCATGAAGCGGCAAAAATCAAAAAGCAGGCTGTCCGGAAAGCAGGCGGAAAAAAGCTCTTTGCCGTTAAATACAATATGGCTGCCGTTGCCCGAAATTACCCCGTCGAGCGACAGGGCGTAGTCCCGCAGCTCGTCGGGAATGTTTGCGAGCGAGCGTCCCGTGTTTATAAACACCAGATGCCCCTTTTTCCGCGCTTTTTCAATCGCCCTTAAATTTCCGTCCGGCGGAGTAAAGCTGTCTGATATAAGCGTTCCGTCAATGTCTATAAACACCGCGTACTTTTCTTTGTTGAAACTCATCGCTGTACCCTTTTAAAAAATTATCCCCTGTGCCCCCCTTTTTGAGGACGGCACAGGGGCTTTGATTATTATATTAGTCCTTGCTCTTCTTGACTATTGAGATGATTATCGCAACTCCGACTATGGCGAAGCAGACCATGAGGACTATGAGGACTGCCTTGGTTTTTGACATTTTCTTCTCTTCCTGCTCGGGCTCCGTAGTGGACTCCTCTGTTTCCGGCTCCGTTTCAAAGGTGAAGTCCGTAAAATCAAAGTAATCCGTGTAGCTCTCGGTTTCCGTTAAATCAATATCGTCATAAGAACTTGTGGTTGTGGAATATCTTTTTGTTGTTGTAGTTGTCGACTTCTTTGTCGTTGAGGTAGCCTTTTTTGTGGTTGTGGTGATTGCGCTTGTGCTGCTTGTCGGGGCCGTTGACGCGTTAATCTTGCCGCCCGAAGCCGAAACGGAAACATCGTTCAGGTCGTAGTCGTAGGTTGAGCCGGAAACGGGCGAAACGGATACTGAAGTTGAGTCGGAAAAGCCATCAAGAACCTGGAACGTTAAAGTGGCAACCGTACCGGTAGCGCTGTTGTTGGTTTTTACAAGGTCGTCTGACCAGAAAAGGCGGTAGGAGCTTCCCGAATAGTCGCCGGCGCCGGACCAGCCATTTAATACGCCCTTGTCCGTAACACCAGTCAGCTTAAGCTTTGAGGTGTCGTAGCTCACGTCGAGACCCAGCGAAATAATGCCGGGATTGCTGTTAAGGTTTACCGATACCGTAACCGTGTCGCCTGCCTTTGCGTTAGCGCTGCCGAGCGATACCGAAACGCCGTCGGCGGCGCTGGTGTGGAACACCATAGCAGTTACAACAAGGACGACGCACAGGACTACTGAAACGAGGGCTGAAAAAATATTCTTTCTCATATGTATTCTCTCTCTTTCTTAACTCATAATCAGCTGAGCGTTATGCCCGGCCAGCCCGAAACATAACGGCGCAA
>DCUB01000062.1:0-50083 GCA_002329365.1 Ruminococcaceae bacterium UBA1425 | reverse complement strand
TACGCTGCCGTCGCCGTTAACGTCTCCGCTTTCGGAGGAGCCGCCGACGGTTATCTTTCCTGTCGCGGACTTGATTGTAACCTCGTCAAGGTCCACGTTATATGTGTTGCTCTTGTCAGGAATTACCGTAATCGCTGACGAGCCGGACGTGAAGATTGACAGAAGCTTGAAGGTTAACGTTACGAGCACGCCGTTTGTTTTTATGTCCTTTGTTACGTTGTCGTCGGAGAAGGATATCTTGCACTGCGAGGAGAGCGGATAATCCTTATATGAGAAGCCCTTTAAAACAGAACCCGCCTTGACGCTCTGGAGAGAAACCTGCGTGGCGTCGTATTTGACTGTAAAGCCCGCCGCCACAAGACCGGGATTGTTCTCGATGCTGACGGTAATTGTCACCGTTCCGCCCGTCTTGCCGGAGGCGCTTGACACCACATAAGCGGGAGAGGTTCCCGAAACGCGGAGCGTGTCGTAACCGCTTGTGTTTTCTGAGAAGTATTTATCCGCGGCGGAATTTTCGGTGCAGTAGATTGTAAGCGAGGTGCAGCCGAAAACGGCTCCGTCGTCGATTGTTGTGACAGTCGCGGGAATTGTGAGGCTTTTCAGCTTCAGGCATTTGTAGAACGCCGACTTGCCGATTCTTGTGACGGAGGACGGCACGGTATATGAGGAGGCGCTTTTGCCCGCGGGATAGCACACTATTTTTGTCTTTGCCTTGTTCATCAGAACGCCGTCAGTCGCGGAATAGTAATCGTCTTCGGTTACCTTGAATTCCGCAAGCTTTGTGCAGCCCTCAAACATGCTACCCGAAACCGAATCCACTCCGCTGCCGAGCGTAAATGTTTTAAGCGACGAGCAGCCCTTGAACGCCTCGTCACCCATTTTCGTAACTGAGTCGGGAACGGACGCGGCGGAAAGCGACGAGCAGTTGCGGAAAGCCGCCTTGCCGATAGTTTTCAGCGTTGACGGGATAGACAGCTCCGACAGCTCCTTGCAGCCGTCGAAAAGATAATCGGAAAGCGTGGTCATCTTGCTTGAAAGCTTAACGGACATAAGCGCCGTGCAGCCCGAAAAGGCTCCCGAAGACACTGCCGAAACAGTACCCGGCAGCGAAACCGCCGAAAGCTTTGTGCAGCCTTCAAAGGCGTATGCCCCGATGGTCGTAAGCCCGCTTTCCGTCATGTCGACAGTCTTTACGGACGAGCCGGCGAAGGCGTAGGCGTTTATGGTTTCAACCTTGGACCCGAGGACTACCTTATCAAGCTTTGCGTTTGTGAAAGCGTAGCAGCCGATGCTCTTTACGGTAGACGGCACTGTGAAGGTATCGCCGTCCCTTGAGGCGGGATATGCAATAATGCTTGTTTTTGTGCTGTTAAACAGGATGTTGCCGGTGCTTGAAAACGTGAGGCTGCCCGACGCCACGGTGAACCCCACAAGCGCCGTGCAGTAAGCGAACGCTCCGTCGCCCAAAAACGAAACGCTCTTAGGTATTGTTACGGACGTAAGATTTGAACACCTGCCGAAGGCAAGCTCGCCGATACTCTGCAAACCGCTGCCGAGAGAAAGCGTACGGAGTCCGTAGCAGTTGTAAAACGCCTTGTCTCCGATTTTTACCACGGTATCGGGGATAGTCAGCGAAAGCAGGGTTAAATCGCTGCTGAAGGCACCCTCTCCGATTTCCGTAACGGTATATTCCTCAAGCGTTGAGGGTATTGATACTATAATCGGTATTCCCTCGTAGTCTACAATTGTTGCCTTGCCGCCTGAAACGGTGTACACAAACCCGTCGGTTGTGTATTTTGTCGCGGCGTCGGCCGTTATGTTGTTAAAAAGCAAATCGATTCCGCCCGTGCCGAAATAAGGGATTCCGGCGGCGAGAACCGCGACGGCGAGAAAAAGCGCAAACGGTTTTTTCAGCGTCCTGAACATATTTCTACCTCCTGACATACATATTAATTGTTTATATACGGTTAGGCAGCCGCCTGACAGGGTACGGCTGTCGCAAACAGCAGTAATACAATTATACAAATCTATAATACTATAAAATCTATTAAAATGCAAGTTTTTCCGAAAAAAATCGCAGGATGGAAGAAATTGCATTTTCGTGTGCTTATTTAATTGTTCTTACCGATTAAGGTTGTTTATGAATGATAATTGTGATATCAAAAAAACCGTAACGTATTATCCGGTGATATTGCGGCGCGGGCGTGACCTTTAAGTGATTTTCTTCTTTATATATTCGGTGCTTTGGGCTATAAACGCCTTTGAATCAACAGCCTCGTTGCGCAGCAGGCTTTGTATAAGCAGACCGTCGGAGGCAAGCAGGATAAGCCATGCAAAATACCCGGCGGGAACGGCGTCGGTGCGCTCGGCAATTTTTTTTGCTATCATTTCCTCAAACTCCGAATATCTGCGGATAAGCCTTGTGCGTATCTCTTCGTTTCCGAGTATCGCGTCGTAGAACAGGTGCACGCGAAGCTGCGCGGTTGAGACGCCGCGCTCCATAACATACATCACAAGGCGGTGCAGCGAGGTGTCCTTTTCCTTGTTCTCCGTCCACTCAATCAGATTCCGCCACTGCTCGTCAAGATATCTGTCGGTGATGTCGAACAGGATTTCGTTCTTTGATTTGTAGTGATAATACAGCGTTCCCTTTGATATTTCTGCCGCCTTTGCGATATCCGCAAGCGAGATGTCGGAAAAACGCTTGTCCGCGAGCAGCCGCTCCGTAGCGCTTATAATTATTTCTTTTACGTTTTCTTTCCTCGGCGCCGCCATAACATAACTCCTGTAATTTAATGATTTTGTCTTTTACCGTATTTTATCATATCTGAAATCAATAATAATTCTTCACCTTATATTTGCACAACGGTCAAGACGTTCCCAACGGTTAAACGCGAAATCCGGCATATTGCCCGGCAAAAACAGCCGTTGCCAGGACATTATACAATAACTTTATATTTTTGTCTTCACAAATTATTGCTTTTTGACCGGGGCGGCAGTATAATTTTAGAAAATGCCCACGGGCGGAGGGATTCAAGATGCGCAAAAAAGCTACGATAAAAACAAGGCTTATCAGAAAAACAGCGCAGGCGGTGTTGCCGGCGGTAAAGCTTATATGCGAGCCGCCGAAGCTTGAAAACGTAAAGCGCGCGCTTTTTATTCAGCCGCATCCCGACGACAACCAGATAGCGGCGGGCGGTACCATTGCGTGGCTTGTCGACAGGGGCGCGGAAGTCTATGAGCTCACGGTGCTCGACGACAGATATACTGACCTCACCTATTCCGGAGAAGGCTATACTGTGCGCCAGAAGGAGGCGCTTGAAGCCCAGAGGGTGCTCGGAATTAAAAACGCCGGTTTTTTAGGCTTCGGCGACAGGACGGAGGCGTCAGCCCGCGAAATCTCGAAGGAGATAGTAAAGGTTATACGATTTATTCAGCCGGACATCATCTTCACCGCCGACCCGAATCTTTCGACGGAGTGCCACGAGGACCACATCAAGGTCGGAATGGCTGTTAAATACGCCTTTATGGACGCCCGTTTTCCGTTTTATCCCGAATACGACAACGGAAAGCCGAGAACTGACATATGGAACACACCGGCGCTCGCGTTATATTACACCGCCGAGCCTAATACGCTTGTGGATATCGGGCGCTACGAGGAGCTGAAGTTTAAAGCTGTTCACGCGCACGTCTCGCAAAGGGAGCCGGCGTTAGATGTGGCTATAAGGCTTTTGTCGCGGCACCTTGCGGAGGGCACCGCGTATGAGGCGGCGGAGACGTTTCGGGTTTTGTCACAAAGGCACGCCCACTGCTTCAACCTGCCAGTTGAATAGTTTCACCCGAGCATGAAACAGCAAATCTATATAAGCACGGAACGCATTAATACGTTTTGAAAATCAGTGATAACCGTCATGTCATTTTGAACATAGCGGTTCGTTCTATTATAAGTTATATAAGCACATGCGGAACGGTCAAGACAAATCCCTACATTTATATTCCAATGCTATGGATAATTAACTTTGCAGGGAACGGTCTTGACCGTTACGAAAATATAGTTTTAATACAGCTCCTGAAATATCTATGACACACCACGGGCGGCCGCAAGGGCCGCCCCTGCTTTATATGTCTTCAATTGTTGTGGAGTATCCGGCGTCATGTTCCGCAATCAGCGGAGCGTCGTCGCGTCGGCCGCATAAACGGTCAGAAAACCTGCAATTATCTTTCGGCAAGCTTTGACTCGATGTCGTTTCCTATCTCAACGCGCACCTTTGCAAGCAGCAAATCGTCAAGCGTGTAATCGGTAAGCGTGTTCGATACACGGGCTATCTTTTTGTCGATATATTCCCTGCCGAAAAGCTCCTCGGCAATCGTCAGATACTCATAGTCGTCGATGCCGTCCGATATCTCCTCAAGGCGAAGCGAGCTGACGGGGCCGTCCTGCCCGGGATACATCAGCGAGCCGTCGCCGAACGCGGTGTTGCCTGTCCACGGAGTAGTAAGCGCGTCGCCCCACGGGGAAATCACGTCGCGCCAGAAGGTTGTATCCCAGTAAAGCAGGCCGCCGATGTTCAGCTTCTTTTGCTGCCACGAAAGAAGCCTGCCCCTTATACCCTCAAAATGAATGAAGATGTTGCAGTAATCGCCCTGCGGGCCGCAGCAGACATACCACCATATCTTCGAGCCGTCCGCTCTGCGCCCGTCAACCTGACAGAGAAAGTCGTTGCTGTCGAAAATATTTGAAATGCCGCAGAGGATGTTGCTTCTGCCCGCCTGAAGCTCCGTGGCGTAGTAGGTCTGACCGTTCTCCTTAAAGCTCGGCGTGTAGAAGGGCGTGACCATGCTGTAACCGGGACATATATCCGAGAGGCGGTTCGTTATCGCGTTATACCTTCCGTATGCCTCAAGGTCGCCCGGCTCGTCTATCGGGTAAAAATATCCCTTGCGCGCCCAGTCGGGATTTGACTGCACCTTTTGATAATACGCAAGCAGCGCATCGTCGTTTCCGGGATACGGTATCAGAAATGAGGTGAGCCTCGGGTCGCTCATATATGCGTCGGCCTCGTCGGACAAAATGTCTACAGGCAGCTCGTAAGGCGAGATTTTATGGTCGAGCAGAAACTCGTAATACTTTTCGTAAAGCTCCTGCTCGCGAGCGGGATTGCCGCTTGTATAATACGTTCTCGCGATGTTGTAACGGCTGAGACCGAAGGCCGTTTCGCATGACGGGGTTACGGGAAGCGAAAAATCCCACACAGTCGCCGTTAGGTCGGCTATGAGCTGGATTTTTTCGCCGTCGCGCAGGCTTTTTACCGTTACCTGCGCCGAATAAACACCCGCGGGCGTGTTTTCGTCGGCGTGAACCCTGATATAAAACGGCCAGTTACGCGCGTAGCCGAGCCGGAACTCCTGCACGCCTGTATACGGCACAAGAGCGTCGGGATAAGTTCCGTAGTTTTTATCGCTTATGCAGGTGATGTACTTTTCCTCGAACACCTCAGACTTCAGCACGTCGCCGTTTTCGTTTGTAAAATCGGAGAATTCAACTGTATATCTGCTTGACGTACTGTTGAGTTTTGAGCGTATGACTATCTGGCAAGCCTCGTACTCGTTTCGCGCAAGCCTGATGTCGTACGTCTTTGTTTTTCCTATAAACTCGTCTTTGCCGATTTTTTTAGTCGAGTCGTAAAAGCAATAAGTTACGACGGACGACCTGTCGTAGTAGACGCCCTGAAAATCAAGGCTTAAGCCGAGAGAATAGCCGAAGCTTAAAAGGGTTACGAGAACCGAGCCGATAAAACGCTTAAGAGACAGCAAGCCGTTGCCGAAAACAAACACAAAAATTCCCCCTTAGATTTTATTAGTGCTACAGTAAATTGCGAAACGTCACATTTATACTTAACCGCAGAAAAACAAACGCTGAACGCCAGATGATTCATATGTTTCGTATGTAGGGAACAGTCCTGACTGTTCCGCAAGGTTTATTGCTCGTTTTCGGAACACATAAATGCGTTCCCTGCGATTTATTGTATTATCAGGGGTTCGACAGTTCACGTTCCAACTGACTATTGAAGCGACCAAACAAATCTTACTTCTTAATGCAGTTTGCGATGCCGTATTTTTCCGCGATGTCAAGGATAGCTCCCTCCGAGCGGAGCTTTTCCAGAATGCCGTCAACTTTTTCGGCTGTGACGGAACCGCTTTTTCTGAACACGCAGATATTAAAGAAGCCTTCGTCAAGCGTCATTTCCTTGCTCTCAAGCACGGCGAGACCGGAAAACGCCTTGTCCGTATTAATGAGATGATAGGCGGTGACGCTGCCGACAAGCGCTGCGTCGGCCCTGCCCTCGACAACCCTCAAAAGCGCGGCCTTTTGAGAGTCGGCCGCGTTATAGCTTTCGGAAAGCTTCTTTTCGGACGCAAGCCTTTCGCCGTCCGAGCCTGCGGCAGCCGTTAGCCTTGCCTTTTTAAGCGAAGAAACCGCACTGTATTTTTTAGCGTCGTCCTTGCCGACGACTACTACCTGCCTGTTATTAATATAGCCTTCCGTAACAACAAAGCCCCGGAAATTGTTTTTGCCGGCGGCAAAGCCGCCAAGGATGCAGTCGATTTCCTTTGAATTCAGCATTTTTTGCGCGGATTTTTCATCAACCGCCATAAAAACAGTGTTAAGGTTAAGCCGGGAGAAGACTATTCTCGCAACCTCGGCGTCAAAGCCCACGAGCGCGCCCTTCTCGTCGCTGTAAATCATAGGCTCGGACGGGATATAGCCGACGGTTAGCGCGCCCTTTTTTGAGATATGGCGCCACTCGTCCTGCGCGCTCCACTCGGTTGTCCCCGCTTCGGTTTTGTCGGTTGAGCTTTTTCCGTTTTCCGAGCCGTTACAGGCATACAGGGCGGCAAAAACGAAAACAAGAGCCGCCGCCGAAATTATAGAAAGAAATCTTTTTTTCATATTGTTCTCCGTTGCCGGTCAGCAAACAGCAGCCGGACTTTTATTTATGTTTGCCTTTTTGTAATATTTTAGCTTCCCGCCGCCGTATTGTCAAGGTCGGGAGCTATTGACACGGATTTTGACCGGATGTACAATAAAGCCAGCAATATTTAACGAAAGAATGATAATATGACAATCGAGTTTTTGGGAGCCGCCCGTGAGGTTACGGGTTCGTGCACGCTGATAAACGCCTGCGGAAAAAGAATTCTTGTCGACTGCGGCATGGAGCAGGGACCCGACACATACGAAAACTGCGAGCTGCCCGTTTCGCCATCGCAGATAGATATTGTTCTTCTCACGCACGCGCATATCGACCACTCCGGCAAGCTGCCCGCTCTTACGGCAGGCGGCTTCAGCGGTCCCATATACGCCACCGGCGCGACGGTTAGCCTTTGCGGCATCATGCTTATGGATTCCGCGCACATTCAGGAGTCGGAGGCGCTCTGGCGCAACAGAAAGGCAAAAAGAGCGGGCGAAGGAGATTATCTCCCGCCTTACACGACTGAGGACGTGCAAAAAACGCTGCCGCTGTTTGTGCCGTGCGGCTATAACAGGGAATACGAGGTGGCAAGCGGCGTTATGGTGCGCTTTATCGACGCCGGTCATCTGCTCGGCTCCGCCGGCATCGAGATAACGATAACCGAGAACGGCGTAACTAAAACGGTCTTGTTTTCCGGCGACGTCGGCAACACCGACAGGCCGCTTATCAGAGACCCGCAAAAGCCGGAAAAGGCCGACATCGTGATAATCGAATCCACATACGGCGACAGGCTGCACGGCGAGAGGAAGGATTACACATCACAGCTGGCGAGCCTGATTCAGAGAACGTTTGACAGGGGCGGAAACGTCGTGATTCCCGCCTTCGCCGTCGGCAGAACACAGGAAATGCTGTGGCTGCTGAGGGAGATAAAAGAAAAGGAAATGGTCAGGAACCACCCCGACTTTCAGGTGTGGGTAGACAGCCCACTCGCCATTGAGGCTACCGGGATATACGGCGGCGAGCTTCTTGACTATTACGACGATGAAACGCTCCGCCTGCTCGCGAAGGGCATAAACCCGCTGCGCTTTAACGGTCTGCACATGTCGCTAACAAGTCAGGAATCAATGAAAATCAATGCCGACACAACGCCGAAGGTAATAATTTCGGCAAGCGGAATGTGCGAGGCGGGACGCATACGTCACCACCTAAAGCACAACCTCTGGAGAAATGAAAGCTCCGTCCTGTTTGTGGGGTATCAGGCGGTGGGAACGCCGGGGCGAGTAATTACCGAGGGCGCGAAGTTTATAAAGCTGTTCGGCGAGGAAATCCGCATAAACGCCGAAATTGTGGAAATGGAAGGCATAAGCGGCCACGCCGACAAGGATATGCTCATAGACTGGCTTAAAAACATAAAAAAACCGCCCGAGCTTGTGTTCGTAAACCACGGCAACGACTATGTGTGCGAAGCCTTCGCAAAGGAGATAAACACGAAGCTGGGAATCGACGCAGTTGCGCCGTTTTGCGGCTCAAGGTACGACCTTGAAACAGGCGCCTGCATCGAAACGGGCAATACAGTAAGGCTTCAGAAGGAGAAAAAGGCGGAAAAACGCCGCGCCGCGTCCGCCGCCTACGACAGGCTGTTAAAGGCGGGGCAAAGGCTTATGGCCGTAATCGAAAGAAACCGCGGCAGCGCAAACAAGGACCTCGCGAAGTTCACGAGCCAGATTAACGACCTGTGCTCGAAGTGGGAAAGATAGTTTATGCGATGTAAGGGATGTATTTCGCGGAACGGTCAAGACCGTTCCGCAAGCCATAAGAAACATTAGGCGGACACGGCACGCCGTGTCCCTGCGACATTGTGATTTTCGGTTGTTACGGAGCGCACGAACGCGTTCCCTGCATTTAGATAACACAGTGTACAGGGGGTTGTTTTGAAACAGCACTCTTAATTATTTTGTATTTCCGTAAAGGTATTCTTCAAGGCTTATAACCTCTGTTTTCGTGTCCTCATCAATCCCGAAGAAATCCTTGTATCTGTCTGTCCACACTTCGGCGTCGGAGGGGTTTGCGTTCCACATGAATTCGGCGTACGGCAGCGCGATTACATAAACAGTCGCCCGCCCTTCTTTAAGCTGCTCCTCCACATAGCCGTTTCGCCGCAGCTCCGTTTTGAAAACATAGCCGAAAATGCTTGCCCGGAACACGCATGCCGCCGCAACGCCGAGCCCGAGTATTTGCCGGGCATACATGGCTGCGGCGGCGCTTTTTTCGGCAGACGATATTGCCTCCTCCGAGATAAAGCAGGCAATTAATATCTGAATCACATATGACGGGAAAAAGCAGCGTCCGCCGATAGGCGTTACAAAAAACAGCGGCAAAGTCAGTATTGCCACGCACGCAAAGCAAAACAGAATACTGAGCTTTCGCTGTCTGCTTTTCAGGCAGAGCATCGACAGCAAAAAAGTGAAGAGCAGATAAAAGAAGCTTATCAAAATCTCAAAACGCAGCGTATAGCCGAGCAGTATTTTCCACTTGGGATACACTGCGGCGAAAAAGGTGTAAAGAACGTAAGCGATATTGTACGCGACTATCAGGCGAATGGCAGAGGCCTTTCCCCTCCGCGGCTCCGACATAAGATGTCTGCACGCGAGAACCGAAAGGAGAACCGTTGTGACGGTGTTGAGCACAAGATTGTTTTTTACCGTTTCAACGAAAATCGTGCCGGCGTTATAAAAAACGCGCGCCGTCAGTCCGGCAACGCCAGCCGCCATAGTCCGATAGCCGTCGGCGCCGTCAATAATGCTGTCGTAAGCTCCGTTTGAAAACATCAGCGCCGCGCCGCCGAGAGCGCCCGCAAGGTAAAACGCGCCAAATGCTTGTATCCTGCGGTATTTTATCTTTTCGATAACGGGAGTGGCAGCCGCCAGAACAATGACGAATATGGTGACGTGCTCGACAAACATGGAGGTAACGAACGACAGCGCGAGCATTCCCGCGCAGAGCATTACGTTCAGAGCCGGCGAAGGCTTTCTCTTTTCATGCTCGGAATTCGGCTGTACGGCTTTTCGGCAGCAGAGGTAAAGCAGGATAAAAAGAACGGGAACGACGTAATTGCAAAAGCCCGAAGCCCATGCAACAGACTGACGGAAAAGCGTCCTGCCGCAGGTTAAAAGCAGAAACGACGACAAAACGGCGGCGTTTCTCTTTTCCCCGCCTGCAAGATATGTGACGGCGGATATTATACCTGTCAGAACAGCCGCCTCCGTAAGTGCGCGGAGAGGCCTTTGACGGCTCAGCGCGAGTATCAGCAGGTTGCCCGAATAACGCCCGTTGTATCCCGCGAAAAACGTCGACAGGCGTTCAAGCCCCAAGTCGGAGCCCCACGCCCAGTCGTCGCCCATGTAGGGAAAAAGGTAGCACAACAAAAGCAGAAAAAGAAACAAAACGCAATAAAAAAGCCAAAGCCTTTGCCGCAGTCTGAGCCTGTCAATCCCGCCGTACACGGATGTTTCGCCGTTTGCCGAATGCATATAAAGCCTCCGCTGTAATTGTAAAATTCACCTGTATATTTTTGGCGGGGAAGGAGTGGAATATTCATTCGAGGCTCACCGCGCCGAAGGGTATTAACAGAAAAGATTCTTCGCTACGCTCAGAATGACAACCATACTGTCATCCTGAGGCACAACGTGCCGAAGGATCTTAGCTTAAAGATTCTTCGCTACGCTCAGAATGACAATAACACTGTCATCCTGAGGCGCAACGTGCCGAAGGATTTTAGCTTAAAGATTCTTCGCTACGCTCAGAATGACAGCGCTACGCTCAGAATGACAGCGCTACGCTCAGAATGACAGGTTTTCTTACTCTCAACAGGTTTTTTCTCTCCTTTACATACGCGTTATAATCTGGTAGAATAATTTTGTCAGGAGCAAACCGCGTCCTGCGGCGGCTTAACAATACTTTTGAAAAGGCGGCAATATTATGCTTGATAAGATTTTTGAAAAGCTCGGCAAGGATTTTGCCTATCGTCAGGAAGCGGCAATCAGGAAATTCTTCTCCGTCCTGAAGGGCTTCTTCGGCGGCGGCTCGGCTTCCTCCTTCAAAAAGTTTATAGCGTCCCTTGTAATCATGGCCGAGTGTCTGGGCTGCGTGCTGTTCGACCTGCCCGTAACGCCGGGCGGCGAACTACTTGACCTTACGGGCTATTCGCTTGTGCTGAACGACGATTTCAACGGCGACAGCCTTAACACCGAAATCTGGCAGTACCGCTCAAACGGTCCCCGCCGCTGCGGCTTTAACTGGAAGGGGCAGAACAGGCTTGAAAACGGCAACCTTGTTATGAAGGCAGAGTACAAAGACGGTGTCTACGGCGAGGGCTGGTATTCCGCGATGATACGCACCATAGCCGAGTACAAATACGGCTATTTCGAAATCCGCTGCAAAATTGGCGGAGGCGGCGGCTTCTGGAGCGCCTTCTGGCTTAATTCGCGCGGAATGGCAAGCGCCGAGATGTCCGACGGCGGAAGGGGCGGCGCCGAAATCGATATTTTCGAATCGCCCGGCAATCCGAAAAAAAGCCACGTCTATTCCACGGTACATGTTGGCGGCTACGGCGACGGTCTTACCTCCCGCATTGTGGGCAGGTATAAGGTAAATGACATATACAACGAGTACAACACCTACGGCCTGAAGTGGACACCCGACGAATATATTTTCTATGTAAACGGCGTTGAATCGGGGCGCATTTCTTGGGGAGTTTCGCAGTTTGAGGAATATGTCATCATATCGCTCGAGCACCCCTCCGTCGCGCCGTCCGACACTGACCTTACCGTAGAATATTACATCGACTATGTCCGTGTGTATCAGCAGGACGCGCCGCTCACATAAGAAGCCTTATATGAACAACAATAACAAAATACATTCACTGTTTGACAGAATAAAAAATCCGCCCTCTACATGTTACCCCGTATATTCATGGAAGTGGGACGGGAAGCTTACCGAAAAGCGTATATGCGAGGATATCGACGCCTTTTACGGCTGCGGAATACGCGGCTTTTACATAATTCCCGAGCCGGAGGCGTTTCGTCCGGCCACAATGCGCACCTTTTTAGAGCCCGAATACTTAAGCGACAGGTATCTTAAACTTGTGCGCGCCGCCGCCGAACACGCAAGGAAAAAGGGCATGGTGATGTGGCTTTACGACGAGGGCGGATGGCCGTCGGGCAGCGCGTGCGGGCAGGTGGTATCGGGCCATCCCGAGCTGCGCCAGAGGGAGCTTGTGCAAAACGATATAGTCCTGAAAAGCGGCGAAGCCTTTGAGGGCGACGAATGTACCGTGGCGCTGTTCAGGGGTACAAAGCGGCTTTTGATTCCCTATACGGCAGAAAAAGAGGAGAAGCTGACGGAATACCGCGTGTCGGTTACAGGCGCGCCCGACAGATTAAGCCCCGCCGCCGTCGGCAGATTTATCGAGCTGACGCACGAAAGACACGCAAAGCACTTGGGCGGTCTTGTCGGAAGCTATATTCCGATTTTCTTTACTGACGAGCCGAAGCCGTCGGGCAGGGTTCCGTGGTTTGACGCGGACACAGGCGGATTTTCGGACATTCTGCCCGCCCTTTTCGACTCCGAGTGCATGGGCAAAGCGGGAAAGCTCGGGCGTATCCGTTATTATGACGCGCTGGGCAGACGGTTTGCAGAAACGTTTAACGGCAGCCTCAGAAAATGGTGCGCCGGACACGGCATGCTGCTCGGCGGCCACATGAGCAACGAGGACGAACCCGCCGCCGTAAACAATCACGGCGGACACCTTATGCGTAGCCTGCGCGTAATGGACGTGCCGGGCGTTGACACTATATGGCGACAGATATTTCCGTCTAATGAAGCGGACAACATGTTTTTCCCGCGCTTTGCCTCCTCCGCCGCGGCGCAAAACGGCGGATTACTTGCCATGTCGGAATCCTTTGCTGTCTACGGAGCGGGACTGACTATGTCCGAGATGCGGTATGTCGTCGGCTTTCAGGCAGTGCGCGGCATCAATATTTTCAATTACATGCTGATAAGCTTCTATAAAAACGGAACGCCCGTGCACCACGAGCGTCCCGATTTTCAGCCCGGCTCGCCCGCCTGCGTCGGGCTTGACGTCCACAACACCGCCGTTTCGCGCGTCTGCGCTTTTCTGAGCGAGGGAAAGCCCGAGAGAAAAACGGCGCTTTATTATCCCTTTTGCGATATCTGGGCGGGAGGGCCCGACGCCGAAAGGGCGGCGAGGCTTTTTACAGAGGCGGGACGGCGGCTTGAAACGAGCCAATGCGACTTTGAAATAATTGACGACGACGTTGCCGAAAGGTTCGGCGCTTTCAACGAAATCGTAATTCCAGAGTGCGTTTATATGCCGGAGAAAACGCGCATTGCGCTTGAAAAAAGCAAAGCGGTGCTGACATATTATTCGGGCGGCGGGCTTGAGGGCAGGTTTCCCGTAGTTAAAACAGACTGCAAAAGTATAAGGGCGGCAAAGCAAATAGCCCAAGGCGGCGAAAGGCTTTATTTCATTTTCAACGAGGGGCTTGAAAGGGTGACGGCAAGGCTTGGCTTTCCCGACACGGGCTTTTGCCTCATGTTCGACTTTGAAAGCGGGGAATTAACGCCGCACGTCGGAGAGCCTGTAACGCTCGAAAGCGGCGAGAGCCGCGGATTCATTTTTACGGACAAAGAGCTGTATCCTGCGCAGCAAAAAACGGCGGTACTGATAGAAGAAAAAGTAATCAACGAATTTTTAATCAGCCCCGTGCGGAAAACGGTTGTTCTGCCCGACGGCTTTCACAACGTAAGCTTAAAACAGGAGCCGCAAAGGGCGGGCGTCGACGGCTGGCTTTCGATACTCGGCGACGACTTTTCGGGCACGGCCGATTACACTATGCGTTTCACGGCTCCAAAGGGAACTGCAAGGGCGGAGATTTTCTGCGGTGACGTGTTTTGCGTGTGCGAGGTCATGCTCAACGGAAAAAGCATAGGCACACGCACCGCAAAGCCGTATCTGTTCCAAACAAGCGAGGTGCGGGAGGGCGAAAACGAGCTTTGTCTGCGCGTTACGAACACGCTGGCAAACCAGTATGTAAAAAACATCTGGCGCGAGGGGCTTGAACAGCGCGACATAGGCCCTTACAACGAAAGAACGGCGGGGTTCGAGCGCGACTCCGTAAAGGGTGGCATATACGGACATGTGAAAATAAGGTTGTATAAATAATAAATTTTAGTTGTTAGAAAATTACTTTTTTCGGTTTATCTGTTGATTCTTTCTTACGGATATTGTAAAATATAATTTAGAGATGTATAATATAAGCGGATAATTCCTGAAAGGCGTGAACGGTATGGAAAAGAACAAGATAAAGCTTAGAATCTGCGGTTCGGAATATATAATAAGCAGCGAGGACGACCCCGAATATGTTGCCGCTCTCGGCGAGGAGCTGGACGCGAAGATGAAGGGGCTTCTCGAAAGCAACAGCCGTCTGTCCGTAACGCAGGCGGCGATACTCTGCGCCCTTGAATACGCCGACGCCTTCAAAAAGGCCGACACAAGCGCCGAGAACCTCCGCTCCCAGATACAGGATTACCTTGAGGACGCGGCAAGGGCAAGAACCGATTCCGAGATTACAAAGCGCGAGGTGGAGCGGCTCGGAAAGGAGCTTGCCGCTCTTCGCGCAAAGAAATAACGGTGCGTCCCGAAATACTTGCCCCCGCGGGGAGCTTAGACGCGCTCGTTGCCGCGGTACGCTGCGGGGCCGACGCCGTTTATCTCGGCGGCAAGACGTTAAACGCGCGCAGGGGAGCCGGCAATTTCAGCGACGGAGAGCTTTTCGCGGCGGCGGAATACTGCCGCGCAAGGGGAGTTAAGCTTTACGTTACCCTTAACACACTCATATCCGACAACGAAACCGAAGAAGCCGTATCGGCTGTTAAGCGTGCCTGCGCCTTTGGCGCCGACGCGCTTATTTTACAGGACTTGGGGCTTTCAGGGATTGTCCGCGAATGCTGCGACCTGCCCATGCACGCCTCGACGCAGATGTCTGTCCAGACTCCGTCGGGGTTTGAATTATTGCGCGAAACGGGCTTTTGCCGCGCAGTTTTGCCGAGGGAGCTTTCAAAGGACGAGCTTGCGGATATAATAAAGTCAACCTCTCTCGAAACAGAGGTTTTCGTCCACGGAGCGTTGTGCATGAGCGTGTCGGGGCAGTGCTATATGAGCGCGTCGCTCGGCTCGCGAAGCGGCAACAGGGGGCTTTGCGCCCAGCCGTGCAGGCTTCCGTTCGCGGCCGAAAACGGAACGGGGCACGACCTCAGCCTTAAGGATTTGTCGCTTTTACGTCATCTTCCCGAGCTTGCGGCTATGGGAGTGACCTCTTTCAAGATAGAGGGGCGAATGAAGCGCCCCGAATACGTCGCCGCCGCCGTAACCGCATGCCGGATGGCGCTTGACGGCGAGGTATCGGCGGACATCGAAGCGGCTCTTAAAAGCGTGTTTTCGCGCACGGGCTTCACCGACGGATATTACACGGGCAAAAGAGGAAAAACGATGTTCGGAACGCGCCGCCGCGAGGACGTCGCCGCAGCCGCGCCCGTATTGTCGGGGCTTTCGAAGCTCTATGAGAAGGAGCCGCAGACAGTGGCTGTAAAATTTACGTTCGAGTGTAAAAAGGGAAGTCCCCTGAAGCTTACAGCGACCGCCCGCGGCAAAAGCTTTGAAGCTTGTTCCGAGTGTGTCCCGTCTCCCGCCGAACAGCGCGGACTGACGGCAGAGGACGCGTCGGCGCAGCTTTCAAAGTGCGGCGGAACGTGCTTTTACGCCGCAAAGATTGACGTCATGCTTGACGATGAGCTTTATGTTCCGATTTCGGAGATAAACCGCCTTCGCAGAACATCTCTTGACGGGCTTTTAAAAATGCTCGCCGCGCCGCCCGCGCGAAGTTTTAATTATAATAGCGAAGCCATACCTGCTCACACAGCGGGGGAGCGCGTTTTTTACGCCCGTTTTCCCTCCGCCGACAAAATCCCCGAAAACCTTGACGGCGTAAAAAAGATTATGCTCCCGCTAAGCTGCAAAACGGAGGATTTTGTAAAATACAACGCAGTGCCGGAGCTGCCGCGCGGCATATTCGGCGGTTCCGAAGCTGTATTAAACAAGCTCACGGAGCTGAAAAACGCGGGAATTAAAGAAGCCGTCTGCGGCACTCTCGACGGAGCGGCGCTTACAAAAAAGGCGGGGCTTGAGTTTATATCAGGCTTCGGAAGCAATATCTATAACTCCCGCGCCGTTTCGGAAGCGGAGCGTCTGGGGGCGTCCGAAGTCCTTTTGTCGACGGAGCTAACGGCGGTCGAAGCCGCCCGTATAGGCGGCAAAATACCGCGCGGCGTTTTTGCCTACGGGCGTGTGCCGCTCATGCTAACAAGAAACTGTCCGTCGTCAAACGGCAAAAGCTGCGCCGTCTGCCGTAAGAGCGGCACGATAACCGACAGGAAAAATATCGTTTTCCCGATTGAATGTGTAAACGGCTGCGCGCAGGTGCTAAATTCTTGCCCTGTATATATGGCGGACAGGCTCGGCGACATAAAAAACGCGGACTTTCTTCTGCTGAATTTCACAACAGAGGAAAAGTCCGGGGCGGAAAGCGTATTGAATTCATACAGACACGGTCTGCCGCCGAAGGGCGGGTTTACGCGCGGGCTGTTTTACAGGGGAACGGATTAAAGAACAATGTCAAAAAGCCCTTAAGGTGCATCGGGGAACGGCGGCGTATGCCGCGAAGTAGATATTACATAAACTTCATTTCGCCCAGCCAGTTTATAAGCAGCCGCGTCCACTGCGCCACATGCGGATAATCGGGCGCCGTGCCGAGCCCGTGTCTGCCGAACGGGAAAATATGCATTTCAACCGCTATGCCGTGCTCCCTGAGAGCAGTGGCGTAGCGGTAGCTGTTTATGACGTTTACGCCGGCGTCCTCCGCGGTGTGCCATATAAACGCCGTCGGAGTTTTTTCTCCGACGTTTTTTTCGGGGCTTAATCTGTCGGCGAAGAACATGTTTTCGCTGCCGAGCAGGTTTTCATAGCTGCCCACGTGCGTTACGCCCTCGGGATTAGGAGAACAGATGACGGGGTAGCAGAGAATCTGTGCGTTCGGCATATAGTCCTGCGAGTCTGTTTCGTCGGCGCCCTCAAAGTCGACTGGCTCTGTGTATGTGCAAAGCATCGCGGCGAGGTGTCCGCCGGCGGACGAGCCCATAACAAGTATTTTGTGGGGATTAACGCCGAACCTTGACGCGTTATGCCGCACGAAGCGCACAGAACGGCGCGCGTCGAGCAGCTCAAGCGGGAAGCGGTGTGGGCTTACCCTGTAATCGACGACAAACGCGTCGACGCCGGCAAAGTTCAGAAATCCGGCGTAGCCCTCGCCCTCGTGATTTGCCCTGCCGCCGTAGCCGCCGCCGGGGAAAATGACGACGGCGGCGTCGGTTTTTTTATCAGCCGACGCATAGTATGTTATCTTCGGTATCTCCGCGCACATGCCCGGGGTGTTGTCCCAGAGCTGCATTTTTACGGGCGGGCTTGTCATAAAAATACCTGCCTTTCTTATTGACTAAAAAAACAATCCATAACGCTTGTGTCCGCACCCTGCGCCAAGCCTTTGGCGTGAAGCGTGCGGACACGAAAATTTAAGATAAGAACGGAATATTTCAGCCTATGCTTGTAAAGGCTTTTTTGCCGAGATATTTGGCGGCTTCGCCAAGCTCCTCCTCGATGCGGATAAGCTGATTGTATTTTGCAACCCTGTCGATTCTGGCGGGCGCGCCCGTTTTAATCTGGCCGCTGTTAGTCGAAACGGAGATGTCGGCAATGTAGGCGTCGTCGGTTTCGCCGCTTCTGTGTGATACGACGGTCGTGTAGCCTGCCTTGTGCGCCGTGCTGATGGCGTCGAGAGTTTCCGTAAGCGTGCCTATCTGGTTTAGCTTAATGAGAATGGAGTTTGCAACGCCGAGCCCGATACCCTTTGCGAGACGCTGCGAATTTGTAACAAACAGGTCGTCGCCGACAAGCTGAACCTTTGACTTAAGCTTGTTCGTAAGGATTTTCCATGCCTCCCAGTCTTCTTCCGCGACGGCGTCCTCAAGGGAAATAATCGGGTACCTGTTGGCAAGGTCAACATAGAAGTCGACCATTTCTTCCTTTGTAAAGAGCTTTTTTGTCTTCCAGAAATAGTACTTGCCCTCCTCGCCGATTTTCGCTGCCTCGTCGTACATTTCGGTAGCGGCGGGGTCAAGGGCAATCATAAAGTCATCGTAAGGTTTGTAGCCGGCCTTTTCAACGGCGGAAATTATGCACTGTATAGCTTCCTCGTCGTTTTTCAGGTCGGGGGCAAAGCCGCCTTCGTCGCCTATAGCTGTGCTGTAGCCCTTCGCCTTTAAAACAGCCTTAAGGTTGTGATAGACCTCGGTGCACCAGCGGAGCGCTTCGGAAAAGCTGCCGGCGCCGACAGGCATAATCATAAACTCCTGAATATTGATGCTGTTGTCGGCATGCTTGCCGCCGTTTATGATGTTCATCATGGGAACGGGGAGTGTTACCGCGCCGTCGCCGCCGAGATACTTGAACAGCGAAACACCGCTTGCCGCCGCTGCCGCCTTTGCGCATGCAAGGGACACGCCGAGAATGGCGTTGGCGCCGAGACGCGCCTTGTTGTGTGTTCCGTCAAGCTCAATCATTGCTTTATCGATGGCAGCCTGGTCGAAAACATTCATGCCTGTTACCTTGGCAGCGATTTCGGTGTTAACGTTTTTTACAGCCTGATTTACGGAGCGGCCGAGATACTGTGATTTGTCGCCGTCGCGAAGCTCAACCGCCTCGAATATGCCGGTTGATGCACCGGAGGGNNCGGTGGAGGCGCCGGAGGGAACGGAAGCCCTGCCGAAAAAGCCGCCTTCCGCGGTTACGTCAACCTCTACTGTGGGGTTGCCGCGGGAATCAAGAATCTGTCTTGCCTTGATTTTCGTGATTTTACAGGATTTGCTCATTGTTCAATCTTCCTTTGCTTTATTTTTTTGCGTGCCGTTAACGTATAATAAAACCAACTTGCATTTTACCAAATTTCAGCGTGTTTTGCAATCTTTTTTATCGGAGATTCGGTTTATTTCAATAATGACTGCTCGATTATCTGAAAAGCTACCGTCAGCAGTAATCCTATAATCCCGCCGACGACGATTTCAGGGTAGGTGTGACCCTTGACGACCTTAAGCGCCTTTATTTCTTCGGGCTTGTCCCTGTACAGGTCATTCATCATACGGTTAATCTCAATCGACTGGTAGCCCGTCATGAGGCGGACGTTGGCGGAATCGAATATGGTCATTATCATGTAAACAAAGGCAATGGCAAACACGGGCGAGCCGAAGCCCACGGTGAAGAAAAGGCGCGTTACGAGCGCAATAACAACCGCTGTGTGCGCGCTGGGCATGCCGCCCGCCGCAAACATATCCTTCTTTTCTTTTTTAAACCCGCATATAATGCATTTTATAATCTGTGAAAAAAGCCACGCAAGGCCGCTCGGCAGCAGATAATTAATGTATTCGTAAAGCTTTGACAAAACAATCTTCCTTTCTTTTTAGTACCGCGTGGGAAAACATTTTACTTCGCTTCGAAAAACGCCTTAAAGCCCTTGTATGCCATGAAGACATCAAGCTTTGAAACTACCTCGAAGGGTGAATGCATTGACAAAACGGGTACACCGACGTCTACTGTGTCAATGTCAAGGTTTGCGATATATTTCGCAACCGTTCCGCCGCCGCCCTCGTCGACCTTGCCTAATTCGCCTATCTGCCATATGACCTGCGCGCCGTCGAATATGCGGCGTATCCTGCCCATGAACTCCGCCGAAGCGTCGGACGTGCCCGCCTTGCCGCGCGCGCCCGTGTATTTTGTTACTACTATCCCTTTGTTTGCGAAGCTTGCGTTTCTTTTTTCGAGTACTGACGGGAACGTGGGGTCGAAGGCGGCGTTTACGTCGGCGGAAAGGCACTCTGATTTCCTCATGACGTCGCGCCCCTCGACGCCCGCCATGCGCGCCAGATCCTCAAGGAAGAACTTGAAATATGACGATTTAAGCCCCGTGTTGCCGTCGCTTCCCGTTTCCTCCTTGTCGGTGAGAACGGCGACGGCGGTGTATTCGGGCTTTTCACAGTCGAAGGCAGCCATTGCGGAGGGGTAGGCGCACACCCTGTCGTCGTGCCCGTAGCCGCCGACAAGGCTGCGGTCGAAGCCTATGTCGCACACGGGGAACGCGGGTACAAGCTCCAGCTCCGCGCTTAAAAAGTCATCCTCGGTCATGTTGTATTTTTCGTTGAGTATTTTAAGAATGTTCAGCTTTACAAGCTCGCTGCCGCTGTCGCTTCGAAACGGGCGGCTGCCGACTAAAACGTTAAGCTCCTCGCCCTCGATGCCCTTGTCGAGCGTGCGCTTCATCTGCTCGGCGGCGAGATGCGGCAAAAGGTCGTTTATCACAAATTTCGGCTCGCCGTCTTTTTCGCCTATCGAAACGGTGACTGATGAGCCGTCCTTTAATATAATGATGCCGTGCAGCGAAAGCGGTACGGCAGTCCACTGATATTTTTTTATGCCCCCGTAGTAGTGAGTTTTAAAAAGTGCAAACTCCTCCGCCTCATAAAGCGGGTTCTGCTTTAAGTCCAGGCGCGGCGAGTCGATGTGCGCCGCCGCTATCCTTACACCCTCCGCGCAGCTTTTTTTGCCGAACACCGTCAGTATGACGGACTTGTCGCGGTTAATAAGATATGCCTTTTCGCCCGCCTTGTATTTTTTTGCGGGGTCATACGGCTTAAAGCCTCTTTTTTCCGCCTCTGCAATGAAAAACGAAGCGCACTCGCGCTCGGTCTTACAGCCGTTTAGAAAAGCCTTATAGCCCTCGCAGAAATCGTCGGCAGCCATTACGGCGTCGTCGTCCATTATAAGAGCCGAATTTTTTTGCCTGTAAAGGAGCTTTTCGGCAAGCTGCTCGGACAATGTTTTTTCTTCCATTTTATTCGTCCTTTCAGTCATATAGATTAACGTATATGTTTTTAGCTCTCATGACCTTGCTTACATAGTGCGCCGTGTCGCGGTAGGGGATTCTGTCAAGTGTTTTTCCGTCGCTTGAAACGTCGCCGTCCGAAAGCCAGTTGTTCACCCTTCCCCTGCCCGCGTGGTATGCCGCGAGCGCCGTTTCGTCGTTTTCGAATTCGTCGAGCAGGCAGCTTAGCAGATATGTTCCGCAGCGGACGGAAATCTCGGGGTCTTTCAGGCTTTCAAACTCGAGCTTTTCGCCCGTTTTTGTGCAAATCCAGTCAAGCGTGTCGGGCATTATCTGCATCAGCCCCAGGGCGCCGACGTCCGAGACAGCTTCGGGATTAAAGGAGCTTTCGGTATTGATAACGGCGTAAATAAGCTCCGCATCCACTCCGTACAGCTCGCTGTATTTTACGACATAATCGGTGTATTTCATCGGGTAGAGAACCTTCATGACGCTGACGCTCGTGACTGCCGCCATAACAGCCACCGCGGCGACGAACAGAAGCACATAAAGCCTGTTTTGATGTTTTTGTTTATTTCGCTGCTTCATCCCGTTTCCTTTCGGCTGCCTCATACAGCCTTGAAAGCTCGCTTTCAAGAGAATACGGCGGATAGCTCCTGATAATAATATCGGCAAATTCCTTATAGTATTCCTCGTTTTTCTGGGCTTCCATGCGCCGCAGCGCGTCCGCGCGCGACATTCCGTCACGGGAAAGTATCCGTTCAAGCCTTATTTCCGGCGGAGCGGTGACGACGGCAAGCAGGTCGCATTTTTCGGCTATGCCGCTTTCGATAAGCGCCGCCGCGTCTATTACGGCAGTATCAAAGCCGTCGCGTTCAGCCCTTTTTATGTCAGAAAATATCCGTTCGGTTATAGCCGGGTGTGTTATGGAGTTTAACAGCTCCGTTTTTTCGGGCGACGAAAAGGCGCGGGAGGCAAGCAGACGGCGGTCAAGCCCGCCCGACGGCAATATGATATCGTCGCCGAAGGCATTTGCGAGCTCTTTTAAGACAGGCGAGCCGGCGGCTGTGACAAGCCGCGCGTAAGCGTCGCCGTCGGCAACATAAAATCCGTGCGCCGACAGCGCGCGCGACACGGTCGATTTGCCCGCGCCGGTGGGACCCGTAAGCCCTATAACGAACATAGCTACACCTCAACTACCCTGAAAGCGGCGGCACGAAGCAGCCTGTTGTAAACAGCCATGCCAACGCCGTCGGTGCCGGGATATCGTACAAAAAGCCTTTTGACCTTAAGCTCGTCCGCCCTGCGAAGTATGGAAAAAAGCCTGTGCGCCTGCGCCGAAACGTCGTCCTCGGCTCCGAAGCTGAAAACTGTCATGCCCGGAAAGAGCTTTTCCTCGCCGTCGAAGCAAAGCACGGCGGCGTCTTCGCCCGCGGCTCGTGCAAGAGCCTCAAACGCCGGAAGCTCTCCCTTTACTATTATGACCTCGGCGTCGGGCGAATAGTGTTTGTACTTCATTCCGGGCGAAGACGGCTTTAATTCGGCGCCGGGCTTTGAAAATATAGACGGGTCAGCCGCCACATCGCCTATGACCTCCTTAAGCTGCCGCAGAGTTACGGCTCCCGGGCGGAGCAGCACAGGCGGCTCGGTGCATAGAGTGATTACTGTTGACTCCACGCCCACCTCGCATTCACCGCCGTCTACAACAGCCTCGATTTTGCCGTTCATGTCGTGCATGACGTGCGCGGCGGTGGTCGGGCTCGGCTTGCCCGAAAGATTCGCGGAGGGCGCGGCAAGCGGCAGACCGGCAGCCTTTATTATAGCATTGGCAATTTTATGCGATGGCATACGCACAGCCACAGACGGCAGCGAGCAGGTCACCTCGTCGGGAACGGCCGGCGATTTTTTCAAGACCATTGTCAAAGGACCGGGCCAGAAGGCGTTTGCAAGAAACAATGCTTTTTCGGGTATTTCTTCCGCCAGCGCGTACAGCTCCTCAATGCTGCTTATGTGGACTATGAGCGGGTTGTCCTGCGGCCTGCCCTTCGCTATGAAGATTTTTCTTACAGCCTGCGCGTCGAGAGCGTTTGCGGCAAGCCCGTAAACCGTTTCGGTAGGGATTCCCACAAGCCCGCCCGAGCGCAGTATAGAGGCAACCTCCGCAAGCTGACACGCGTCGTCGGCGGAGGATATATTGTAAAGCTTTGTTTCCATTTTTCACCGTTTCTTTCGGCTATAACAAATTTAACATATATTATACCACAAACAGGCACCGATATATTTTTATAACGTCATATTGATACCGATTCCATTTAAACATAGCGATAGAATTTTTGAGGATTTTTTGTGTTATGCAAGGCTGACGACTAAGCCATACTGACGTATGGCGAGGAGGAAAACGAAGCAGAACGCAAATAAGACAAAAAAGTATTAGCGATGGTTTAATTGGAATTAGTATGAAAGGTCAAGACAGAATATTACAGTCTCAAACTTCTGCGCGTCAAATGTTATGTTATCCGTCACAAAGGAGTCGCCGCCGTCGAGCCTTGTGACTGTTCTTTTACGGTCAAGACGGATTGTTTTTCTGCCTGCCGTCGCGGCGTGAAGGGCGACAAAGCTTTCGTTAGCTAAAACAGCGTCGTCCGTTTCGCACAGGATATGCACGCCGCCGCGCTTATAAAGCGCGCGAAGCTCGTCTGTCGTAAACTGCCTGCACGTATCCCCCATGTTAAGATAAGCAGTTTTGTTTTCCGAGCAAAGCATTTCGGCTCGGACGACATCATCCGTTTTAAGCGGCGTAATAAATACGACGGCTTTATAATTCTTATATACCCTTTCAAAATCGCTTATTTCATACACGTCGTACGGCGCGCCTGAAAGACCGAGGGGAAGGCGCGAATCATACACAAGCTTGCATATGGGCGACGACGGGTTGAAATATTTGTAAGACGCTTCGTCGACAAACGCCGCTACCTGAGCCGTGCTCCCGCGATCCGGGCAGCGAAGCGACAAGTCGGCGGCAGCCTTGAAGGACTTCATCTCGGACATAACCCATTCGTCTTCGAACCAGCCGCCCCACATGTCGAACCAGTAAAAGCCGTTGCCGTTTGTTATCTGACGTGCAAAGGTCTTCCGCAAAAGCATGACGGACTCCCACAGCGTATCGGGCCCCTTCCAGAGAACGGAGTAATAGACGTTTCGGGGGTCCGACCCGGGGCGCGATTCGTTCATGTATTTTGTCAGCGAAGTTCTTACGTCGCACTCCGAGATGTACAGCTTGCCGTGCAGGCGCATTGAGGCGGTAGCGGATATTTCTCCCCAGTCTATGCCTGTCCTGCGCATGTCGAGGTATGAGTTCGGCGAGCAGAAGAAGTCGATATTTTCGTCGCGAAGAAGCCTTCTTAGCATATGCGTGCCGAATTTTGAGTTTAAAATCTCAAGCAGATAGCCGTAAAAGAAGCCTGCAATCACCCTGTTGCCCGTTTCGCGCTTTACAATCGCCGCCAGATACGAAACATCGTCGGCAACGGCAAAGTTCGCGTATTCTATAAACCTTACAAGGTGAGCGTCCGTTACAACGTCGCCGCCGTCAAAAAGCGAAAAATCGGGCAGCCCTTCGTAGCTCTCGTCGGGGTAAAATCTTTTCAGAAACTCAGAAAAGCCGCCGAGGGCTGTTTTGCAATATCCGGCGTTAAGGTCAAAATGGAACCACTCCTCGGTGTAGCCGCCGGAAATCTGGTAACCGATGATTCGGGAGCGGTAAGGGGAGCTGTTTACATGTCTTATAAAATCGGCAAGCATTTCGCCCGCGTCCCTGCGCCACTTTTCGGAGTACAGCGACTCCCTGCAGGTGCTGCCGTCCGGTAGTATGTTCAGCTCGTCGGGGTTTTCGCGCTCCCACCACTCCGGCATGGAAATATTGACGCGCGGAAAAACAAACGCTTCGGGCACGGCGTCAAGCACGCGCCGGACAGCGTCGTCGATAACTGTATAATCTGGCGCGCCTTTTAATTCGTATATACCTTTGCTGAAAGGAGCGATGCCCGATTTTGTGTTTATGCTCCGTCCGCCGAAGGATATGCACACCGAAAAAATGCGGTAGCCCGCGTCGCCAAAGCTTTTATAACAGTTGTTTTCGTCAAAGTATGTTACATATGCCGCCGAGGAAACAGGCTCGCCGTTTATTATGAGCGTCGGTATGCCGCCCACGTCCGCGACAGCCGACGTGATTCCGAGGTCAGGCGTGTCAAAAGAGCCTGCCTTATAGTCGCTTTCAGATATAAAATCCGCCTGGGTGAGGGGTGAAAATCCGTCAGAATACATAATACGCAGTCACGGCAAAAAACCGCTTAATGCAAGCGGTTTCCGTCGGGCAATCCTTTCTTTAATCTAAAATTTAAGGCAGCGCCGGACGACAAAGCGCGCGATATCACAAAAAATTCCCGCGCGTGCCTTAATTTGTTTTATCACAATACTCACATCATGTCAAGTGAGCCGGCATAACCTTTTGCGGGCAGGAAACCGGAACAGTAGGCTGACAAACATTCGATTGACTAAAAATTCCCGGTAATATATACTAAAACAAACAAACTCAAAGGGGCTGAACATATGGCGGGGCTTACAAACAGGGAGCGGTTTATCCGCACGATCGAACGCAGGGAGATTGACAGAATACTGATGGCTGACAGCCCGTGGGGCGGCACAATCCGCCGCTGGCGCGCCGAAGGCATGCCCGAAAACACAAGCTGGGAGGATTATTTCGGCTTTGACCGCATTATCCGTGCAGGCACCGACAACTCGCCGAGATACCCGCGGAAGGTGCTGGAGGAAACAGAGCGTTACCGCATAAGCACCACGGAGTGGGGAATCACCCGCAAGGATTTCCGCGAGCTTGACTCAACGCCCGAATGTCTTGACTACTATTACAGCACGCCGGAGCGTTGGGAGGAGGCAAAAGCGAGGATGACCGCGGACGACGACCGCATCCCGTGGGACAGGCTGAAAAAAGATTATCCCCTGTGGCGAAAAAACGGCGAGATAGTACAGCTCGGTCTTTGGTTCGGCTTTGACGTAACACATTCGCACATGGCGGGAACGGAAAACGTGCTTATCGGAATGTATGAGAACCCCGAATGGATAAAGGACATGCTCGGGCACTTCCTCGACGTCACCCTCGCGCTTGCCGAAAAAATGCTCGACGCCGGCTACGAATTCGACTGCGTCCACTGGTACGACGATATGGGCTACAAAAACACGACGTTTTTCTCTCCGCAGATGTACCGCGAAATATTAAAGCCCTACCACAAAAAAGCCTGCGACTGGGCGCACGAGCGCGGCATGTTTACGGAGCTTCATTCCTGCGGCTATATAGAGCCGTTAATACCCGACCTTATAGAAATCGGGGTTGATATGCTGAATCCCCTGGAGGTCAAGGCGGGAATGAACCCCGTGGAGCTTAAAGAGCGCTTCGGCGACAAGATAGCCTTTCACGGAGGCGTAAACGCAGCGCTCTGGGATAAGCCGGACGAGATTCTTTCAGAGATAGAGCGCGTCGTGCCCGCGATGAAGGAGGACGGCGGCTACATTTTTTCCTCCGACCATTCCATACCGAACTCCGTGAGCCTTGAAAATTTCCGCATGATATCCGACCTTGTAAAACGCCTCGGCAGATATTAAGCGGGCTGAGCATATTATTGGCTGCAATTACGGTTATCTCGGAGGACAGAAGCAAATCGGCAGAATGCGAAGTAACGGTCAGCGTCTTTGACTTTGACACTGATGAAAACCATTGTGCAGGTGAGGTCAGGGGCAGAAGGTTAAGCTGACAGCTTTATGCGCGTAAATTGCATAAAGCCTACCTAAATAAAAATCAGAAAACGCTCAGAAAACGGGGCGTTTTTATGTCAAAAAGAAAGGACAAGCACATTATTGAAAAAGGCATCCGAAATCTATGATTCCGGGAGCCTTTCTATTGTCATACCGATAATTGATTTGCTTTCACGAAGCGAATGCGGATAAACGCAAAACAAACAAAGAAAAAGCCCGAAGCCCTTGATATACAAAGGTTTCGGGCTTGGTGCCGGTGGCGGGGGTCGAACCCGCACGGTATCGCTACCACCGGATTTTGAGTCTTTTGCGCCAAGCGGAAGATGATTGATTTGAATATCCGTTTGGAGGTCGCAAGAGAACTTCGCAAAGCCCTGTATTTAAGGCGTTTTCCGGCATCAAATCCCCAAAAAGTCTGTTACGACTGACATTGCACGATTTTTCCGAAATTGCTCCATCTCCGGGAATTTGGAGGTCGTTTGGAGGTCGTTTTCAAAAAACAAGCAAAATATCATCTGCCATTGACAATAATTTTTGAAAGGTGATATTTATGACAAGAGAAAATTTAACAGCAAAATTTGCATCCTATCCCGATGTTCTCACTCTCGTACAGTTTCGTGAGTTGCTCGGCGGCATCGCCGATTCAACAGCACGAAAACTCGTAAATCAAAACTTGGTGAAGCACTATATGGTTCGCACAACGATATTCATTCCCAAGCAATGTGCCTTCGATTATATTGTGAGTGAACACTATAGGAAATACAAAAACAAGTTAAAACACACAATCGACTGAGAGGAGAAAAGAATATGAAAAGATTTATTCACGATGACAAAAACGGGTTGGATTATGAGTTGGTCGGCGATTATTATCTGCCCTGTCTGAAAGTGCCGGAAGCACCTCAAATCGGCAGATTCGGGCGGATGCACTATGATTATCTCCGAAAATCAAAAAGAGCCGTATTTGATGGACTAATGCTTTCCGGCGAGATGAACGAGTACATAGAAGGCATTGACCGCCAAGCGGAAGAGATGTTTTCTCAGTTGGTAAAACAACTGGCTGAAAACGAAAATGTTACCGAGCGGCTTAAAGCAGATAATCAAATGGAGTGGGTTCGGCGAATGAATTCCATCTGCAACCGTGCGGAAGAAATCGTCAAAAGCGAGGTAGTGTTCGTATGATAAAATTTTAATCATTCGGAAAAAAGCGACGGCACGGGTCAACCGTGCCGTCATTACTTATTTTGTTCCGTACTTTTTTACATGAGCTTTTATGGCTTCAAAAGTCTTATCGCTGAGATAATGCTCAATGCGGCAGGCGTCTTCTGTTGCGGTTTCTTCGTCAACGCCGAGATTCACAAGCAATTTTGCAAGAAGCGTATGTCGCTCATATATTTTAACTGCTTTTTCTTTTCCTTCGGCAGTGAGGATAATGTGTCCTTCCTTATCGGTATCTACAAGTCCGTCTTTTTTCAAAAGGTTGACAGCACGGCTGACGGACGGTTTGGTATAGCCCATATATTCGCCGATATCGATTCCGCGCACGGCAGAAGATTTTTGTGAAAGGATATATATCGTTTCAAGGTACATTTCCCCGGATTCAAGCATAGCCATTCTGTTCACCTCCGACTTTAGGTTAGCAATAGCATACCACAAAATGCGCATTTTTTCAATAGATTTTAAGAAAAACAATTCGCTTTTATTTACCGTTATATTTCGATTGGATAAAATGCACAACAGAGGTTAGCAAATGCTAACCGTCTTTCGTAAAAACAAACGAAAAGTATATTTTTTTGTAAAACCCCTTGACAGATTAGCGGTTGCTAACTATAATATTATGTGGTTAGGCAATGCTAACCGATATTTTTTGACTTGTGGTTAGCAAATGCTAACCTGCTGATAGGAGGAAGATAAATGATGCCTCTCAACTTTGCAGACATTGGGGAATCGCAGATTATCAAGAAGATCGGCGGTACACCCGAAGTGAAAAAGCACCTCGAAAACCTCGGCTTCAATGTCGGCGGCGAGGTACAAATCGTCAGTATGCTCGGCGGGAATGTGATTGTCAAGGTCAAGGAATCCCGCGTCGCTCTCAGCGATGAACTGGCGAGAAAAATTATGGTGTAAATCATTTTAAGGAGGAATAAAAAGTGAAAACGCTCAGAGATGTCAAGGTCGGAGAAACCGTTACGGTCGTGAAGCTCCACGGCGAGGGAGCCGTCAAACGCAGAATTATGGATATGGGCATTACCAAAGGAACGTCCGTCTATGTCCGTAAGGTTGCGCCGCTCGGTGATCCGATTGAAGTGACTGTACGCAACTATGAACTGTCGCTTCGCAAAGCGGATACCGAAATGATCGAGGTCGAGTAAGAAACTCACACGGGGAAAATCCCCATATTTTTTCAGGCTACGGTTAGCGAAGACTAACCGCTCAAAGCGTTTTATACGCAGAAAGGAAATCATCATGGAATTAAGAATTGCTCTTGCGGGAAACCCGAACGCAGGAAAAACCACATTGTTTAACGCACTGACCGGCTCAAATCAGTTTGTCGGCAACTGGCCGGGTGTAACAGTTGAAAAGAAGGAAGGTAAACTGAAAAAACACGACGGGGTTATTATCACCGACCTTCCCGGTATTTACTCGCTCTCGCCCTATACGCTCGAAGAAGTGGTGGCGAGAAACTATCTGATCGGAGAACGGCCGGACGCTATTCTCAACATCATCGACGGCACGAATCTGGAGAGAAATCTTTACCTTACCACACAGTTGACCGAGCTTGGTATTCCGGTCGTTTTGGCAATCAATATGATGGATGTTGTCCGTAAAAACGGTGACAAAATCGACACCGCACAGCTTTCAAAAAAAACTCGGCTGTAAAATCGTCGAAATTTCCGCACTCAAAGAAACCGGCATTGCGGAAGCGGCAGAGGCGGCAATCGAAGCCGCAAAGAACGGCAAAACCGTGCCGCAACATACCTTTTCCGGGCCTGTTGAGCACGCCATTGCACATATCGAGGAAGCCGCATTACACAATCTTCCCGATGAACAGCAGAGATGGTATGCCATTAAAGTCTTTGAGCGTGATGACAAGGTGCTTTCTCAGTTAAATATTCCTGCTGACAAGCTCACTCACATTGAAAGTGATATTAAAGCCGCAGAGACAGAACTCGATGATGATTCCGAAAGTATTATTACAAACGAGCGTTATATTTACATAGCTGAAATTCTCAAATCCTGCTATAAAAAGAAAAATGCAGGAGCTCTTTCCAGTTCCGATAAAATAGATAAGGTCGTAACGAACCGCTGGCTCGGTCTACCGATTTTCGCGCTGATTATGTTCCTTGTTTATTGGATTTCCATGGTAGCTATCGGAACTCCTGCAACCGACTTTGTCAACGATAAGGTGTTTGACGAAGGTTTCCATCTGTTCAACGACGGCGGTTATACAGAAATTGCCGAGAACTATGCCGGAGCTTCCGCTGTCGTGGATGGATATGACTCTTACATTGAAGAAAACGGTACTGCCCCGACAGGTGATTTCACATATACGGTCGAAGACGATGAAACGCTTGAAGTCAGTGAAGTCAGCGCATCGATCACCGATTATGAAAACGCAAAGAAAACGCTTGAAGAAATCGGTGACGAACCGGATCCTGCCGATTACGGAATCTGGATTCCGAGCATTCCGGCACTTGCTGAAAAGGGCCTTGACGCGATTCATACCGCCGATTGGCTGAAAGGAATGATTCTCAACGGCATTGTCGCCGGTGTCGGTGCCGTACTCGGATTCCTTCCTCAGATGCTTGTTCTGTTTCTTATGCCCGCATTCCTCGAGGCATGTGGCTATATGGCGCGAATTGCATTTGTACTTGACAGAGTATTCCGTAAGTTCGGTCTTTCCGGCAAATCCTTTATCCCGATGCTTATCGGTACGGGATGCGGTGTCCCCGGCATTATGGCAAGCCGTACAATTGAAAATGAGCGTGACCGCCGTATGACGATAATGACCACCACCTTTATTCCGTGTAGCGCAAAGCTCCCGATCATCGCCATGATTTCCGGCGCTATCTTCCATGGCTCGGCCTGGGTTGCCACATCCGCATATTTTGTCGGAATGGCATCCATCATTATCTCCGGTATTATCCTAAAAAAGACAAAGATGTTCGCAGGCGACCCTGCTCCGTTCGTTATGGAGCTTCCTGCATACCGCTGGCCGACTTTTTCCAATGTTCTACGCTCTATGTGGGAGCGCGGCTGGTCGTTTATTAAAAAAGCAGGCACCATTGTTCTTCTTTCCACCATGGTTGTCTGGGCACTCAGCAATTTCGGCTTCGTGGACGGCAATTTCCGTCTTCTTGAAAGTGAAGAGCTGGAGCTTTCACTTCTCGCTTACTTCGGACGAGCTATCGCATGGATTTTCGCTCCTCTCGGATGGGGTACATGGCAGGCTGCTGTCGGTTCCATCACCGGTCTGATTGCCAAGGAAAACTTGGTCGGTACCATGGGCATTTTCTATGGAAGCGGAGAGCTGACTGCCTGGGAAGCTCTTTCACAGGCATTTACTCCTGTGACAGGATATTCCTTCCTGGTTTTCAATCTGCTTTGCGCTCCGTGCTTTGCGGCAATCGGCGCTATCAGACGTGAGATGAATAATGCAAAATGGACATGGTTTGCTATTGGTTATCAGTGCGGATTTGCTTACCTGATTGCGCTGATGATAAATCAGTTCGGCGGTGCTTTTACGGGCAATCTCAACGTTGTTGGCTTGATTTTTGCACTTGCGGCACTTTGCTTCATGATTTATATGCTCTTCTTTAAGAAATATAAAGAAGCTACCAAACTCGCATAAAGAAAGGAGTCGATACTATGTTCGCATGGCTTGCAGCAAACGGGGGAACAATTCTTGTTTCGGCGATTCTGATTGCCGTTGTATCCCTTGTCGTAATAAAAATGAGAAAAGATAAAAAGCAGGGCAAATCCACCTGTGGCGGTAACTGCGCTCACTGTGCAATGTGCGGCTCCTGCCATTCCAAGTAACATTATGCGGAGGAGGTGCGTTGGCGTCTCCTCAGTTTTTTAGGAGAAATACAATGATTAAAACAACAATAAAAATTGACGGGATGATGAATGTGCGAGAGCCATATAAACGATTGTGTATGCTGGTGTATTTTTCGCGTTTCTTTACGGATGCTAAGGAACGCAAAATGTGTTCGCCCGACGGGATTTGAACCTTTTTGATACAAGTATATAATTCAAAATTCCGCGATAAAATCTGTCTATATTATTGACATTTGTCAGAAACCGTGTTATACCATATCCGACATAAGTCAGAAACGGAGATGATTGAATGCCAAGACCGCAGAAATGCAGGCGAATATGCGGCTATCCCGATTATTGGAGCTTTTCGCCAGATGACGGTTCCGCCGAGAGTGTTGTTCTTTCGTTGGATGAATTTGAAGTCATTCGTCTGATTGATTGGCTTGGAAAGACGCAGGAAGAATCCGCAAATGAGATGCAGGTGGCACGAACAACTATCACATCCATCTATGATTGTGCAAGAAAAAAGATAGCAGATGCACTTGTAAACGGAAAGCGAATCCGAATATCGGGTGGCAATTATCGGTTTTATGAAGAAAAAACGCAAATCAGCGTCTCAAAGAAAGGGAGTAATTGTATGAGAATCGCAGTAACTTATGAAAACGGAGAGGTATTTCAGCACTTCGGTCACACGGAGCAGTTCAAACTGTTCGATGTGGAAAACGGAACGATTGTAAAAGAGCAGGTCGTTGACACCAACGGTCAGGGACACGGCGCACTTGCCGGCTTTTTGAAGCAGTCAGAAGCAGATATTTTAATCTGCGGCGGTATTGGCGGCGGTGCACAGATGGCACTTGCGGAAGCGGGAATCAAACTGTATGCCGGTATCAGCGGCAACGCAGACGAAGCCGTAAAGTGTCTGATTGCCGGAAATCTGCAACAGATTACAAATGCGACCTGCGACCACCATCACGGTGAAGAACATCAATGCGGTGAACACGGTTGCGGAAATCACGAGTGCCATCACAATTAAAGCAGGAGCATTTTATTATGAGTGAGAATTGTAATCATGATTGTAATAATTGCAGTGAAGTATGTTCAAGCCGTAACGGTGAAAAACAGGACTTTTCCGCTCCGGCAAACGCTGAAAGCCATATAAAGAAAGTCATTGGCATAGTAAGCGGAAAAGGCGGCGTCGGCAAATCACTTGTGACATCGCTGATGAGTTCGTTAATGCGCCGCCGCGGTCATAATGTAGCCATCTTAGATGCGGACATTACCGGACCGTCAATACCAAAATCCTTTGGTATTCACAGCCAATTGGAGGCTGATAATGAAAAAATAATTCCTGCTGAAAGCAAAACCGGTATTAAGCTTGTATCACTTAATTTGCTGTTGCCCAACGAAACAGATCCCGTAGTATGGCGCGGTCCGATTCTTGTGGGTACCGTCAAACAGTTTTGGTCGGATGTCAAATGGGGCGAAGTAGATTTTATGTTTGTTGATATGCCTCCGGGAACAGGTGATGTACCGCTGACTGTTTTTCAATCCCTGCCGCTGGATGGTATACTGATCGTGACTTCTCCGCAGGAGCTTGTTGGCATGATTGTTGAAAAAGCAGTGAAAATGGCAAAAATGATGAATGTTTCGGTGCTGGGAATTATTGAAAACATGAGTTATTTCAAGTGCGACACCTGCGGTAAAGAGCATCACATCTTTGGCGAAAGTCATTTGGAAGAGATTGCGAAACGTTCGGATATCGTAAATTTCGCTCGTCTGCCAAATGATCCGGCAATTTCGGCTGCCTGTGATGACGGTTGTGTGGAATCATTGGATACTCCCTGGCTTGAGAATATCGCGGATTTGTTGGAATCAATTTGATCAAAAGAGCAGTGAGTGTTTTTCTCGCTGCTCTTTTCCTGTTCTTATTGACTTTTCACTTAGAGTGTAGTATAATAATTTGCGAAAATGTCGCAAATTCAGGAGGATAGTGCTAAATGAATTATCAAACCGAGCAAAGAAAACTAATGCAGAATTTATTTGCCGAGCACCCTCATGAAATGTATTCCGCAAAAGATATTCAGGGAATGCTTACGAATGTGAGTATCAGCGCAATTTATCGAAATCTTTCCAAATTGGAAGAAAAAGGGCTGATTATGCGGTGTTCCAAAAGCGGAAGCAGTAAATCCTTCTATACATACACAAAGTCCGACGGTTGTCGGGAATACATTCACCTAAAATGCAAACAGTGCGGAAAAACCGCACATATGCCGATAGACGATACGGAAATACTGATGCGGAATGCGCTTGAACACAAAAAATTCAAGGTGGATAAAACAGAAACCATACTGTACGGGATTTGCGAGTCCTGTCAAAAATAAACAAAGAAAGAAGGAACGGAGTATGACAAAGAAAAATCGGATTCTTGCCAGCATTTTGGCAGTTGCGTTTGTTATTGTTATGCTCTTTTCCGTTTGTTTTATAGTAGCGGAGTCGAACCATATTTGTATCGGTGAAGACTGTCCTATTTGTTATCAGATAAGTATTTGCGAAAACACATTAAAAACAATAGGGCTTGCTGGATTTGAAATCGGTGTTACTGCTCTGTCATTGTCTTTAACCGCAGTTTCACCATGCTCTGTCCGTCTTGCATCGCTGACGGATTCTTTGGTATCGCTTAAGGTAAAACTTTCGGATTAAATAAGAACGGGATTACAAGGGAGTATTGTATATACCCTTGTATTTTTATACCTATTTTTAAGTTCTTATATAATTCGGAGGTTTATTTTTATGAAAAAAATACTGTCATTAGTTCTCGGCATTCTTATGATTGTCTGCTCATTAACCGCCTGCGGTGGAAATCAGGCAAAAAGTGAGAAGTTTTCTGTTGTAACAACTATTTTCCCGGAATACGATTGGGTGATGAACATTTTAGGCGATAAAGCCGAAAATGCTGATGTCACTATGCTCCTTGACAACGGTGTCGATTTGCACAGCTATCAGCCGGCCGCAGACGATATTATTAAAATATCAACCTGCGATGTGTTTATTTATGTCGGCGGTGAATCGGACGGATGGGTGGACGATGCGTTAAAAGAATCCGTCAATAAAGATATGGTTGTCATCAATTTGCTTGATGTTCTCGGCGACGCCGTAAAAGAGGAGGAAGTCGTTGAGGGAATGGAAGCGGAGGAGGAAGAAGCAGGAGAAACCGAGGAGGAAGGTCCCGAATACGACGAGCACGTATGGCTTTCTCTGAAAAATGCGGAAATTCTCGTAACTGCTATCAGCGACGGACTTGCAAAAGCAGATAAAGATAATGCAAAAGTATATTCCGAAAATGCAAAGGATTACAATCAAAAACTTCAAGCACTTGATGAAAAATATAGAGCTGTGGTTGAAGCTGCCTCTCAAAAAACCGTTTTGTTCGGTGACAGATTCCCCTTCCGCTATCTTGTGGATGATTACGGTCTGAATTATTATGCGGCATTTGTCGGATGCTCTGCCGAAAGCGAAGCAAGCTTTGAAACCATTTCTTTCCTTGCGGGAAAGGTGGACGAGCTTGGGCTTAAAGCAGTTTTGACTTTGGAAGGTACCGACCATAAGATCGCAGAAACCGTAATTGCAACATCCAAAGCACAAAGTGCAAAAATTCTTTCCATGGATTCCATGCAATCCACAACATCAAAAGATGTTAAAAACGGTGCATCCTATTTATCCATCATGGAAAAAAACCTGAATGTTTTGACGGAAGCCATCAAGTAAGGAGGAAAAGAAAATGACAGCTCAACTCACCTGTCGGAATCTTTGCCTCGGATATGACGGTAAAGAAATTCTGCACAACTTAAATTTTGAAATATATGCCGGTGAATATCTGTGTATTGTCGGTGAAAACGGCTCCGGCAAATCCACATTGATGAAAACCGTTCTCGGTTTGCAAAAACCTCTTTCGGGAGAGATTCTGACAGGCGACGGGTTGTCATCGAATGAAATCGGTTATTTGCCGCAACAGACAATTGTTCAAAAGGATTTTCCCGCAACTGTTTCCGAAATTGTCCTTTCCGGCTGTCAGGGTGCCTGCGGTATTCGACCGTTTTACACAAAAGAGGAAAAGAAACGGGCAGTAGAAAACATTGAAAAAATGGGCATTACGCATCTGGCAAAGCGTTGCTACCGTGAGCTTTCCGGCGGTCAACAGCAGAGAGTTCTGCTTGCCCGTGCTTTATGTGCCACAAAGAAAATGCTGCTTCTCGATGAGCCGGTTTCGGGACTTGACCCAAAGGTAACGGAAGAAATGTATGGGTTGATTCAAACCCTGAACAAAGACGGAATTACCATGATAATGATTTCTCACGATATCGGTTCCGCACTTAAATATGCCAGCCATATTCTTCACATCGGCAAAACCGTCTTCTACGGAACAAAGGAAGAATATGTCGCAAACGGCGGATTCACAACGAACGGAGGCGAACGGTAATGGAATTATTAGAAAAACTGTCTTTCTACTTCACCTATCCTTTTGTTCGCTATGCCTTGATCGTCGGGGTTCTGATTTCACTTTGCTCGTCATTGCTCGGTGTAACATTGGTATTAAAACGCTTTTCCTTTATCGGTGACGGACTATCCCATGTTGCTTTCGGAGCAATGGCGATTGCCGCTGTTGTGGGACTGACAAACGATATGCTGATCGTTCTGCCGATTACGATTGTTTGTGCCGTGCTTTTGCTTCGCACAGGGCAGAACACTAAAATAAAAGGCGATGCAGCAGTCGCTATGATTTCTGTCGGCGCACTTGCCATCGGCTATTTGATTATGAATATTTTTTCAACCTCTTCCAATTTGTCAGGTGATGTCTGCACAACGCTTTTCGGTTCAACATCCATCCTTACTCTGACTAAAACAGAAGTGTGGTTGTGCATCGTTCTTTCGTTGATTGTTGTTGCAGCCTTTTTCTTCTTTTACAATAAGATCTTTTGTGTTACCTTTGATGAATCCTTTTCAAAAGCGACTGGAACCAAAACAGAGATTTATAATTTGATAATCGCCGTTATCATTGCGGTTATTATAGTTTTGGCAATGAATCTTGTGGGTTCTTTGCTGATATCCGCACTTGTAATTTTTCCGGCGCTTTCGGCAATGAGGATGTTCAAGAGCTTCAAGTCTGTTACGGTATGCTCCGCTGTTCTGTCCGTTTTCTGCTCGTCACTCGGCATACTTGTATCAGTCTTATTCGGAACGCCGGTCGGTTCTACAATCGTTGCGGTGGATATTGTGGCGTTCATTTGCAGTACTGTTATCGGCAAAATAGCCGGAGGTGTCAGAAAATGAAGAAAATAGTATGTTTGATTCTTATATCACTATTGTTGTTGTCAGTCGTCGGATGCGGCAATACCTCAAATGGAAGCAAAAGTCCTCAAAATAAAAGCAAATCGGTCAACGATGTTTTGAATGAGCAAATCGGCAAGGAAAGCCAAGCCGATAATCAGAATAGCAACGAGAATAATGCCGAGACAAAAAAAGAGTCCGAAAAGGCAAATTCGACTGCCGTTGATTCATCCGAAATTGACGTTGACCTTACAACGCTTAACAGTACAATGGTGTACTCGGAGGTTTACAACATGATGCAAACTCCCGAAAATTACCGAGGAAAAACAATAAAAATGGACGGTCAGTTTTCAATTTATCATGACGATTCCACTGGGATGAATTACTACGCCTGTGTTATCGCCGATGCAACGGCTTGCTGTCAGCAAGGACTTGAATTTGTACTTGCGGGCGATTATAAATATCCAGACGATTATCCGAAGCTGGGAACGGAAATCAGCGTTGTTGGCGAATTCCAAACCTACATGGAAGGTCAAACGCAATATTGTCATTTGGTAAACGCAAAGTTTTTGAAATAGCAATTCAATATCGCTATATGGAGGATGTGATTTGATGAAAGATTTTACTAAAAATCTGCCCTTTTGGAATAAACTGTCTGCACAGGAACAGTCACATTGTGAAATGAGTGCTGTCATCAATCATTACGAAGCCGGGACTTATCTCCTCGGCGGCTGCGAAAATCAAAGCTATCTCGGATTGATTCATATCCTTTCCGGTGAGCTCCGCGCCTTTGTGCTTTCCGAAGAAGGTCGGGAAATAACGCTTTTCCGGCTCAAAGCGGGAGACACTTGTGTATTGTCCGCTTCCTGCGTGTTGTCACAGATTACTTTTGAAACGCAACTGTGTGTAACGAATGATGCGGAAGTGCTGATTCTTCCGTCAGCTGTCTTTTCAAAACTGATGGAAAGCAATATCTATGTCCGCTGTTATACATACGAGCTTGCCACGGAGCGTTTTTCAACCGTTATGTGGGTAATGCAACAAATCATCTTTTACGGATTTGATAAACGGTTGGCACATTTTTTCCTCACCGAATATAAAAGAACAGGACAAAGAGAAATCCGTATGACGCAGGAAGAAATTGCCGAGTCCACAAATTCCGCAAGAGAAGTGGTGGCGAGAATGCTCCGGCAGTTCGCTTCGGACGGTTTGATTGAAAGCAAACGTGGTGTGGTCAAACTGAAAGACATTGAAGGTCTTGAAAAAATCGAATAATTTTATCAGAAATGCGACTCAGTTACATAACTGAGCCGCTTTTTTTGCTATAATACGGGCAGAAACTGAAAAAGGGGACTATGTATGCAATATCTTCTCACCTTTTTGGAGGGATTCATTTCCTTTATTTCTCCCTGTATGTTGCCGATGATTCCCATATATCTGACATACTTTGCAGGAGAAAATAACGAAAAGAAAAAGGTGCTGCCAAGAGCTTTGAATTTTGTTTTAGGGTTCTCGCTGGTCTTTTGCATTCTCGGCGTACTTGCCGGAACGGTTGGCACTTTTCTGCACGAGCATCAGACCGTTGTTAATATCGCCTGCGGCATTATCGTCATTCTTTTCGGGCTTTCCTATCTTGAAATCATACCGTTGAATTTTCTGAAAGGAATGCAGACAAAGCACGATGCCGACGGAATTATTTCCGCCTTTCTTTTCGGAATGGTTTTCTCTGTCAGTTTAACACCCTGCGTCGGCGCGTTTCTCGGTTCGGCATTGATGCTGGCGGCAACCGTCGGAGGCGCATTGCAGGGATTGTTGCTGCTTGCAATCTATTCGCTCGGACTCGGAATTCCGTTTGTAATTTCGGCAATTTTGATTGATAAACTGAAAGGTACTTTCGCTTTTATAAAGAAGCATTATAAAGTTATCAACACAGTCTGCGGAATCTTCCTGATTGTTGTCGGAATTGCCATGGCTTTCGGTTGGCTGAATATTCTTCTGTCAATATTATCGTGAGGTGTATTATGAAAAAATACAAATATTTGATTATCGGAATCGTATTTATCCTGGCTCTTGTAACCGTTGCCATTCTTTTTCCGAAGCTTCGGGACAACTACACGCCTCCTGTTGAAACGGCTGACAACACCGAAATCAAAAGTGAAAGCCGTGCAACGGATTTCACGGTGTATGACCGTAACGGTAACGCCGTAAAGCTTTCCGAGCAAATCGGGAAACCGGTTGTGGTAAATTTCTGGGCGACTTGGTGCGGATACTGTGTGGAGGAGCTTCCCGATTTTAATAAACTTGCCGCCGAATACAGCGACTGCGTACAGTTTATGATGGTCGATCTGCCGGACGGTTACCGGGAAACCAAAAACAGTGCATTGAGTTTTGTCGAAAAGAATCAATACACATTTCCCGTATTTTTCGATGCCGATTACAGTGCTTCAACCGCATACAGTGTTCAAAGCATTCCTATGACGCTTTTGATTGATAAAGACGGAAATCTCTATAAAACGCATCGAGGTCTGATGAACGAATCAACGCTCAGACAATATCTTGAAATTTTGATTGGAGAAGAAAATGAAAATAACGCTGAATGAAAACGAAGAAATCGTAAAAACCGTAAAGGAAGGTCTGAAAAGAACCGGCGGTTATTGCCCCTGCCGCAGAGAAAAAACGGAAGACACAAAATGTATGTGTAAAGAATTCAAAGAACAGATCGCCGATCCGAACTTTGAAGGTTATTGCCATTGTATGCTGTATTATAAATCGTTGAAAGGATGATGATGTGCTGTGCAATCAAAAAATATGGCTTACGTTGATAAGCAGCTTTGCGTAGCATGCGGCGCATGTGAGAATGCTTGCCCTATGGGCGCCATTCGGGTGTACAAGGGCGTTTACGCAAAGGTCAACACCGGTAAATGCGTTGGTTGCCGAAAATGTGAAAAGACGTGTCCCGCAGGTGCAATTACCGTAAAGGAGAGAATGCCAAATGAAGAAGAAATATTGGTATGATTATCTTTGGATATGGTCAATCATCTATTTTGCCCTTGGCTTTTTCAATATTCTGTTTGCGTGGCTTGGAATGATTGATTTCCTCCTTCCGCTGTTTTTTGCAATTATCGGAGGCAATAAATTCTTCTGCAACCATCTGTGCGGACGGGGACAGTTGTATAAGGTGTTGGGAGAAAACTGCAAATGCTCAATGAACAAACTCACTCCGCGTTGGATGTGTTCCAAGTGGTTTCGATACGGATTCCTTGTATTCTTCCTGACGATGTTTGGAAATATGGTCTATCAGACTTATCTGGTAGCGGGCGGCGCACAGAATTTGCGTGAGGCAATCAAGCTGTTCTGGACAATACGGGTGCCGTGGGGATGGACCTATTCTGTCGGCACAACGGCTGACTGGATCGCACAATTCAGCTTCGGATTTTACAGCTTAATGTTGACATCATTGTTGATTGGACTGATTGTCATGGTGTTCTTTAAGCCGAGAACATGGTGTACATTCTGCCCGATGGGAACAATGACACAGATGATTTGCAAAATTAAGAACAAGAAAAAAGGAGAATAAGAAAATGGCAGAAATCAGAATTACAAAGGAAAACTTTGAAAACGAAGTAATGAAATCGGACAAGCCGTTACTGATTGACTTTTGGGCGACTTGGTGCGGCCCGTGCAGAATGCTTGCACCGATAGTCGAAGAAATAGCAAATGAATATGGCGGAAAAATCAAGGTCGGAAAAGTCAATGTTGATGATGAGCCGGAGCTTGCGGGAGCATTCCGCGTGGCAAGTATTCCCACCGTTGTTGTCATGAAAAACGGAAAAATTGTAAATCAGTCCGTCGGCTACCGACCGAAGGAAGACCTTGTGAAAATGCTTGAGGTGTGATATGGGATTTTTTGATTTTTTGAAAACGCCGGACATCAATGCGGGTGTTGCTGATTTCCGTGACACCGAGAATGCCGTTCTTTTCGATGTCCGTACCAAAGAAGAATACGACGAGGGACACGTTCCAGACAGTATCAACCTGCCAGTCGATGAAATAGTAAAAGCCGAAAAACTGGTTGAAAAGAACCGAACAGTATTTACTTACTGCCAAAGCGGTGCAAGAAGTAGCCGTGCGGCACAAGCTTTGAAACAAATGGGTTTTACAGATGTTCGCAATATTGGTGGAATCATGAATTACAACGGAAGGACGGAAAGATAAATGAAAGTTGTTATTGTTGGCGGTGTAGCCGGCGGTGCTTCTGCTGCCGCGAGAATCCGCAGGCTCGATGAAAAAGCAGAAATTGTGATTTTTGAAAAGTCCGGCTTTGTTTCCTATGCAAACTGCGGACTGCCGTATTACGTCGGCGATGTGATTACCGACGAGGACAAGTTGACCGTACAGACGCCTACGGGGCTGAATAAACGGTTTCGCATTGACGCAAGAGTGCACCATGAGGTGCTTTCGGTCAATCCGCAGAGCAAGACCGTAACGGTCAAAAACATTGAATCCGATGTGATTTTTGATGAAAAATACGACAAGCTCATTCTTGCCACAGGTGCAAAGTCCTCGAAACCCAATATGCCCGGTATCGACCTGCCCAATGTTTTTGCGCTCAGAAATGTGGAAGATACGCTGAAAATCAAAAAGTATATCCACGAAAACGGTGTAAAATCGGTATCGGTCATTGGCGGCGGCTTTATCGGCATTGAAATGGCAGAGAATCTGAAAAATACGGGACTTGATGTAACGATTATCGAGTATGCTGATCATCTAATGGCGCCGCTTGACAAGGATATGGCATCCTATGTTCATGCCGAAATGCGTGCGCACGGTGTCAAACTGATGCTGAATACAGCCGTTGTTGGGTTTGAAGAAAAGGACGGAAAAACCGTTACTCATACGAAAGACGGCGTTTCCGTGACGAACGATATGGTGCTTCTCGCTATCGGCGTAACGCCCGACACCAGACTTGCCAAAGAAGCGGGACTGAAACTCGGCATCAGGGACAGTATCATCGTCAATGACAAAATGGAAACCTCAGAGAAGGATATTTACGCCGTCGGCGATGCGATTCAGGTTAAGAACTTCGTCACGCAAAACGATACACTGATTTCTTTGGCGGGTCCCGCCAACAAACAGGGCAGAATTGTTGCCGACAACATTTGCGGCGGCGATAGCCACTATAACGGTTCGCAGGGTTCGTCCGTTCTCAAACTGTTTGACAGAACCGTTGCTTCTACAGGTGTCAATGAAGCCACTGCCCGAAAACTTGGCTACAACTGTGAAAGTGTCATTCTGTCTCCGGCATCCCATGCTTCCTATTACCCCGGCGGCAAGGCAATGACGATAAAAGTGACCTTCGATAAAGATTCCTTGCAGATACTCGGCGCACAGATTGTCGGTTTTGATGGCGTGGATAAACGCATTGATGTGATTGCAACCGCAATCCGCGCAAAAATGAAAGCAACCGAGCTTGCAGAACTGGAGCTTGCCTATGCACCGCCGTACTCATCGGCGAAAGATCCAGTCAACATGGCAGGATTTATCATCGAAAATGTGGTTAGCGGAAAGCTGAAGCAGTTTGGCTTCGACACCTGCAAGTCTTTGCCGAGAGACGGAAGCGTATTCCTGCTCGATGCAAGAATGCCGAAGGAATATGCCGGTGGTTGTGCTGAAGGATTTGTGAATATTCCGCTTGATTCCATCCGCGAACATTTCGATGAAATACCAAAGAATAAGCCGGTTTATGTCATGTGCCAAAGCGGTCTGCGTAGTTATCTTGCGTGCAGAATTTTATCGCAAAACGGATATGACTGCTGCAATTTCACTGGTGGATACGGGTATTATCGCAGTGTATTAAAAGAAGAACAGTCGGCAATGGAAGTGTATCCCTGCGGGATGGAGAAAGCTTGACACCGGTCGTGTGCAACTTAATGTTTGCAATCATCACTCTTATTCATAAAATTGACCTAAGAATAACCCCGATGAATCAGCAGTCATTTGCTAACTCATCGGGGCTTTTTTGCGTTTATAGGAGCATTTTGACAATACTCACATCTTTTATATTTGCTTTCTTTTCAAGCACTGTGCTGGTAAGCTGGGACATATAAGTTTTACCGAGCGAGGTACTGCCGAGAAACGCATCGATGTTCGTTATGGGCAGGACGCACCAATCGGTGTCGGCTGGCTTGTTGGCAAGATAGTATTCAAGCACCGTTTCGGCGACCTTCAGTGGCACATCTTCGGGCTTTTTCTCGGCAAGCCACTGTCTTTGCTCTTCAGTCAGTTCAAGCGGTTTCGTCCGCAACGCGCCAAGCTCCAACGCATCGGCAATCACATCGTCAAATCGGATGAGTTTATCGCCCTTTGTGCTTTCGGAGAATACCGCCACCTGATACTGCACAACCTTGTCCCGCCATTTGTTTTCTATTATCTTGATGTTATCCGCAAGTTTAACGGCCGATGAACCGACATTATCTCGGTTTTGGTTAACGAAATCCACGATGTTATGCAGATGCCGGATATACCAGCCGTTGCCGTTTTCGTCCACAAGGTCGGGAAATTCGCCGTACAATTCTCTGAAATCCGTGCCGAGCTGCCACTCCTTGCGAGTGGCTTTTTTGCTTTCTGCAATACTGCACCAAGCACATAGCGCACGCCGTGCAAGGTCGATCCGTTCATACGGATTGTCGTCCCTTATACTGCTGTCGGCATTATGGAACAGATACCGCCGCGCGATAACCGTTAAAAGACGATTGAAGCCGATGTATTCGGTAATCATTTTAAGAGTGAATCGACCGAGGAACGGATAACTTTTCTTGTCCTTCAGGTAGTATTCCGGCGTTTCAGTATATATTATATTCACCTTGGGTTCTTGTGGCAAAAGTACGGATATGGGAGGTAATCTCCTATGACAAAAACAGAAGCAAGGGATTTATACAAGGTAATGTTTACAGACTACCCAGATGTAGTCAATGTAAAGGAACTTGGACAAATGCTCGGAAATGTCAGCGAAAAGACGGTTCGCCGCTTGTTAAAAGAAAAGCTGATTCCGAGCTTTTTTATCGGGAAAAAGTTCCTCATACCGAAAATCAATGTAATCGAATATTTGACATCCCTCGAAAAATCCGTTTCGTAGGACGTCGTAGATTTGTCAAGGGCGGGAATATGTTTTATACTGTTCCCGTCAATGGCAGATGAAATAAAAAAGCTACTCGAAAGGAGAAATAGTATGGTAGCAGGTCATCTGAGAGAAAAGAACGGTGTGTATCATATTGTTCTGAGTTATACTGACGAAAACGGTGTAAAGAAAACACCGTCCAAAAGCACAAAACTCCCTGTAAAGGGAAACAAAAAGCGTGCCGAGGAGCTTCTTCAAAAGGCGCGCGAAGAAATGGAGGAAAAGCTCCAATATCGCATTCGCATGAAAGGAAGCGGAATGGGTGTTCAGCCGGAAGATATTGAATTTACCGATTTTCTGGCTGATTGGCTGAAAATGATGAAGGCAAGTGTCGAGGTTACAACCTATGCAGCTTATGAGCTCTGTATCAAGAATAAGGTAATTCCGTATTTTGACAAGAATTTCCCGAGATTATTGTTGAAGAATGTTACGCCCAAGCATATTCAGGATTATTACACCTACGAATTGGATGTGTGCGGTGTAACGGCAAATACGGTAATTCATCGACACGCCAACATCCGAAAAGCATTGCAATATGCTTTTCAGACAGGTCTGCTTAACACAAATCCCGCCGACAGAGTACAGCGGCCGAAAAAGCTTCCGTTTGAAACACATCCTTACAATACCAAAGAAATTGAAAAGCTTTGCGAGCTTGTAAAAGGAACGCCGCTTGAACTCGGCGTAATATTGGCGGCATTTTACGGATTGCGCAGAGGCGAGGTAGTCGGGCTGAAATGGAATGCGATTGATTTTACGCAAAAGACAATTACAATCAAGCATACCGTGACACAAACGACGATTGACGGAAAAAGTACAATTGTTGAAAAGGATCGTCCGAAGACGAAATCTTCCAACCGAAGCTTGCCGCTGATGAAACCGTTTGAGGAATTGCTTCTGAACCTGAAAAAGAAGCAGGAAATAAACAGAAAGCTGTGCGGTAATTGCTATCACAAGGAAGACAGCGAGTATATCTATGTCAATGAAATCGGGGGACGGATAAAGCCCGGCTATCTGACACAGGCATTTCCCGAGTTCCTCAAAAAGCATAATATGCGGCCGATACGCTTCCACGATCTCCGTCACAGTTGTGCAAGTCTGCTTTATGCCAACGGCGTAGCACTCAAGGATATTCAGGAATGGTTAGGGCATAGCGACATCGGCACAACCAGTAATATTTATACTCACTTGGATTATTCTTCAAAAGTGGCATCGGCAAATGCGATTGTCGGACTTTTCCCAAACGCCAAATAAAAACGCAGTGTCGGGCGAAGCGGATTTTCCATTGGAGGTCGTTTTTGGAGGGAAAATCGAGGCGAAAATCGGCACTTTCAAAAGGCAAAAAAAGTCCCGAAACCCTTGATATGAAAGGGTTTCGGGATGGTGCCGGTGGCCGGACTCGAACCGGCACGGATTTTACTCCGGTGGATTTTGAGTCCACTACGTCTGCCAATTCCATCACACCGGCAAGGTGTATTTTAAGAAAACTGATCCGAAACGCTTTCTCGGAAAACGGAGGTCGTTTTGGAGGTCGTTTTCAAAAAATCGAAGAATGAGTGATTTGAAAATGCTTTATATTACTGGGGTTCCGGCGATTCGGAGGGAAAACGGCGAACTTGATTTTGAGTCCGGCACGTCTGCCAATTCCATCACACCGGCGCGTGTGAGCTACATCATTATATACCATACAACCGGCAATTTCAATACCCGATTTTTGTTTTCTCGGTCTGAAGATTCAGAACAGACAGTCTTTTCTTTTTACGCTATATTTCCTGTTGACAGTCAATGCTTTTTAAGAGATTCGGGCAGAATCGCCGAAATATCGCTTTAATGCAGCGGCATTCCACACCGTATCTTAAATTTAAAGCGATCCGGGCGATAAATTTCCGAAAATGCTTGAAGAATTTCTGAAATGAAGTATAATGATATAAACAGGTGAAGCGAGCATAAATACCGCTTAAGAACTTTAACGATATGAGATACGGGGCGGCGTATCAACTGATAATGCGTTGAAGCTTTTGGCGCCGCCGCGCACAGCAAAAGGGTAATAAAACACCCGTAAGGCTTAAAAGCGCGGAAATACGGAAAGGCTTACGCGCGCCCGGAGTTGAAAAAGCCGTAAACCGCAGCAAAAGCCGTCTGAATTCGGGCGGCGTTGAATGTGTGTTGTGACAAAAACGGTTTACTGTTCTGTGTTTTCTGATGTCTTATTTTTTAATAATGCTTATTGATGCCACATAAACTTCGGGAGTGTCTGTAATGATTTGTCCCAACTGCAAAAACCCTGTTTCGCCCGATGATACCTTTTGCGCCCATTGCGGGCAGAAAATTGAAGCCGGGCAAAAACCGGGCAGCGTGAACGGCACGGAAAACACGCAAAATACTCAGGCGGACGGCGGGCAGCCGGAACACAAAACAAAGAAATCGGGCGCGGCAAAGGTGCTTGCCGTGCTGCTGTGCACCGCGGTTATTGTCGCGGCGTCTGTTTTCGGCGCGATGTATTATTTAAAAGCTAAGGACAGCAGCCCGGACGGCGCGGGTACGACAGAGCATCGGAACACAGCGGTTTCCGAAACCCGGACGGGGGCGGCAACCGGGATTTCCGAACCGGAGTATAACGACGATGAGAAGTATATCGTATCAAGCGCAAAGTCTTTTCTTGAAAGTCTTATGAATAAAGACTTGATAACAACGCTTGAGCTTATGGGCGTCAGCGCCGACGATCCGGGCGACCCCGTTAAAGCTTATTCCTTTATAAAAACGGTTGACGTTACAGGCTATGAATTCGTTGAATCGCGGCCGCGCGAGGGCATTTTTCTTGTAAGGCTCGACATTTCAAAAAGCGGCAGCGACCTGTTCCACGCAGGCTCCGCTCTGTGGAACCTTGTGGTCAGTGATTTAGATTATAATATCATGCTGTTCAAGCCCGCGTACAAAGAGATTAACTTTTTTTACAGAGATGACAGTTCCCCGCCCCCGAGCGATGCGGCATATTTTTGCATGAATTTTTCAATATACCTGAACTTCTTTGAAACAGCAGATGATTTCAACAAAATTGTTCCCGATGACGGCGACACCGAGGCGTTTTCGTCTTTTTGCCATTCGGTTGTTGACGCTTTAAATCTGGAACACGAGATAAAATGTGCCGACTTTGAACAGGCTGTTGAAAAATCGCTGGGCATAACCGGAATTGATTCTAAAAAATGCAAATATTACTATGAGAATGAAGATGTTTTGTCCTTCGGCGGGCACGGAGGCTGTTGGCTCGACTGCTCCCTGTCGTCCGAGAAGTTTAACCCGCTGACAAAACATCACACCGTCGAAATCGACTACTATTCGGACACCGCTCACATATTGAAGGCAAAAACTGTCCGGTATGAAGTTAAGGAAAACGACGACGGCAGCTCAAGGCTGCTTTCAACAAAGCTTTTGTATGACAGCGGTCTTAATGTAAGCGGTGGCCAGGTATAAACTTTTTCTTCTTTCGCATTGTTTTTTGTCAATATAATTTTAGGAGGTTAAAACAATGATAAAAAAGGTCTTGGCAGTACTCACAGCACTTACCGTGTCCGTCCTTGTGACGATCCCCGCTTTCGCGTCGGGCGAAGATGGCGAAAGCTCCTTCGGCGCTTACAGCCGCGTAATTATTCTGGGCGTCGACGGAGCCGGCTCGTTCATTGAACAGGCGGATACACCGAATTTTGACAGAATATTCGAAAACGGCGCTGTAAAGTACAATGCCCGCGCCGAGTTTAAAACTGTCAGCGCGCAGAACTGGGGCGCGATGCTGACGGGCGTATCCTATATCAACCACGGGTTTACAAACGGCAGTCTCTCAAAATACGAGCGAACAAGCGATACGGAGTATCCTTCAATTTTTGCTCTTGTCCGCGACAAAATGCCCGAGGCAAAGTTGGCGTCAGTCTGCAACTGGTCGCCCATAAATCACGGCATTATTGAAACAGACATAGGCGTTGACAAAATCAATCCCGGCGACGACGACAAGGTAACGGAGGCGATATGCGACTATTACAACGCGGGGAACGACCCGGCGCTGCTTTTCGTCCAGTTCGACAGCGTTGACGGCGCTGGCCACAGCCACGGAAACAGCTCAAGTGAATACTTAGACCAGATTAATATAGTCGACGGCTATATCGGGCAGGTTTACGACTGCCTTGACGAAAACGGGCTGCTTGACGACGCGCTTATAATTGTCGTCGCAGACCACGGACACACAAAAGCGGGCGGACACGGAGGCATAACGCGCGGCGAATCGCTTGTTACCCTCGCCGTGTCGGGCAAAACCGTTATTCCCGGAGCCGATATGAGCCGCGGAACGAAAAACAGGGACGTAGCGGCAATCGCGCTGTACGCTCTCGGCGTCGAGCAGCCGGCTCACATGACAGCCGTCGTGCCGGGCAATCTGTTTTGCGACGTTCCGGCTTCGCCTCGCCCTGTCGGCGACGGTGTTTTAAAATTCATAGTAAAGCTTTTGACTTACGGTTTTAACACCCTGTATGCCCTGATTGACTGAAATAAAAAAACATAAAAAACTGAAATTTATTGTTGACATTTGTATAAAGCCTGTGGCATAATGTACAAAATTTATGCCGAAGGATCAGATGCATGTTTAGTCTTTCCGCAAAACTAAACAGCCTAATTATTATCTTTATTATTCTATTTTGACAGTAGCAGTAATAAGGTTTTGGCTGTGTTTTGCGTGGGGCCCATAGTATCCGTATAGGCGTAAGTATAATTATGGGAACAGACCTCTTACCGCAAAACGGTAAGGGGTCTTATTATTTTTAAGGAGGCTTACCATGAAAACTTATCCCAGAACGGTTCCCATCCTTGCATCCATTGCAATCCAGTTGTGTCTCGGCGTCGCCTATATCTGGAGCGTTTTCCAGACAGGCATAGCGAACAGCATCTTCGGCGGCGACAACGCGGCGGCGAGCCTGGCCTTCTCGCTTCTGCTGTCCACGCTGACCGTCGGAAGCGTCATCGGCGGAAAGCTGGCCGCAAAGTACTCGACCAGGACGATTGTCATCATCGGCGGCGTGATCCTGAGCGCCGGATTCCTTCTCGCCTCCTTTGCCAGCGCGAAATTGCCGTGGATCCTCTGGGTCGGCTACGGCGTCATGGGCGGCACCGGCATGGGATTCACCTACTCGACGACGATCGCGTGCGCGCAGAAGTGGTTCCCGGACAAGAAGGGCTTCGTGACCGGGCTGATCGTCTCGGCGCTGGGCTTCGGCGGCGTGGTGTTTACGCCGATCATCGAGCAGCTCATCAAGGGCTTCGGCGGGCAGGGCGTCGGGGAACCGAAGACGTTCATGGTGCTCGCGGGCATCTTCCTGGTCGTCTGCACGGTCGGCGCGCTGTTTTTGAAGAACCCGCCGGCGGACTTCATGAAGGCGGCGTCGAAAAACGGCGCGGCGGTTGAGGACAGGAGCCTCGCCCCGGGCCGCGTGCTTAGAGATGTCNNNNGGGCGGGCTGATGATGATCGGCTTCGCGAAGCCCATCGCCGTCGCGAAGGGGCTCGCCTCCACCGCGACGGTCGGCGTGCTCGTGATCTCGATGTGCAACTCGCTCGGCAGGCTCTGCTGGGGCATCGTCTCCGACAAGCTCGGCCGGAAGCGCACGATCGTCGTGCTGCTCGTGGGCTCGGGCGCGATGTCGATGC
>DCUB01000027.1 GCA_002329365.1 Ruminococcaceae bacterium UBA1425 | reverse complement strand
CCAAATTAAAATGTTTCAATCTTATCCTCTTTAACCGAAAAACGGGCTCCCTTTTTTGGGAGCCCCTGCATAAAAGAATATGACGATTTATTTTGCTACTGCTTCCTTAAGGGCCTTGCCTGCCTTGAATGCGGGAACCTTTGTTGCCGGTGCGGTGATGACCTCGCCCGTTCTGGGGTTGCGGGCCTTCTTCTCGCCTCTTGCGCGTACCTCAAAGGTGCCGAATCCGATAAGCTGAATCTTCTCGCCTGCCGCAAGAGCTTCTGAAATTGCCGAAATCACGCCGTTAACCGCTTTTTCGGCGTTTTTCTTATCGAGATCGTTTTTTGCCGCTACCGCGTTGATAAGTTCTGCCTTGTTCATTTTTCGTCCTCCATTTTTATTGAAGTAATATTCATGAAATACCGAAACAGTATATCATTTACGCAAATTTTGCCCTGCCGCTTTAATCTCGTCCCAAAGCTTGTCCATCTCGGCAAGGGTTGATTCTTCTAGATTTATTCCGCGCTCCTTTGCGAGCTGCTCGAGCCTTTGAAAGCGCGCTATAAACTTGTCCGTCGCGGAGGTAAGCGCCTCCTCCGCGTCGCATCCCAAAAAGCGCGAAACATTGACGGCGCTGAACAGAAGGTCGCCGAGTTCTTCGCCGCATGACTCTGTGTCGCCGGAGCCGATAGCCTCGAAAAGCTCCTTTTGCTCCTCCGCGAGCTTGTCCGCCGCGCCCGTTACGTCGGGCCAGTCGAAGCCCACCTTTGCGGCCTTTTGCTGTATCTTTGACGCCCGCATAAGCGCCGGCAGCTCGCGCGGCACTGTCAGCATTGTTTCGCTACCCTTATTCTGCCCCTTTGAGCGGCGTTTTATGGCGTCCCAGTTTGAAAGCACGTCGTCAACTCCGCCGACGCTGATGTCGCCGAAAACGTGAGGATGACGCTCAATCAGCTTTTTGCAGATGCCGTCGCATACGTCGCTGAAGTCAAAGCCGCCGCATTCCGCTTCGATTTGTGCGTGGAATACAACCTGCATAAGCAGATCGCCGAGTTCTTCAAGAAGAAGCCCGCGGTCGTTTTTGTTTATTGCCTCGATAACCTCGTACGTTTCCTCAATAAGATTTTTCTTTATGCTCTCGTGCGTCTGCTCCGCGTCCCACGGGCAGCCGCCAGGCGCTCGCAGCCGCCTCATTATGACGAGGAGATCGTTTATATCATAATTATTCTTAAACTCAAAATCGCCGACCATAAACTCTCCTTAAACTCTTTCATATATTTTAACTCAACAAACCATATTTTTCAAGCGTTTTTGAAATTTTTTCTCCCTTTGGCAGCATGGTAACATCGTCTTTTGACAGCGCCTTTGTCAAAAGCAGGGAAAGAATATAAACCAATACCGCGATTCCGATGGCAAACAGCGTTGAAAACGTGTTCGGCGACAGGAGCTTTCCGGCTATGCCGCCGGCGCTGATTCCCGCGAGCCTTGCCGAAAGGAACCTCTCGCATAGCGAATATGACGACCACGCCGCCGCCGCGCTAAGCATTGCGCAAATCAGAGGCTTCATGAAAACCGACGTGAAGTTAACGCGAGTCTTGCTTATTTTCAGCAGGAAGTACATATTCAAACCGACTATTATTATATAGCATAGAATCGAACCGACCGGCGCGCCGTTTATGTTAAAGCGCGGCGTGCCGACAAGAATATAGTTCATTACAATTTTAACTACGGCTCCTATAACGAGCGTCTTTACGGGGATATCCGTTCTTCCCAGTCCCTGAAGCATACTCGTGACAGGTGAGGACGCCGCCATAATAAAGGTGGCAAGCCCGTAAACAGTCATCAGCGGCGCGGCTATGGGGATAATGTCGGCGCTGTTTGAGTAGACGAGCGACAGTATAGGCTCCGCCAGAACGGCCATCCCGAACCCGGCCGGGAGAGCTATCAGCATGGTCACACGGATAACCGACTCAATTGTAACCCGTATATTCCTTTTGTCCTTGACTGTCCACGCCGCCGACAAGGCGGGCAGTGCGCTGACGCCGAGCGACATTGTTATGGTCGGGATAAGGTTTCTAAAGTCCAGAACTGAGCCGTATGTACCGTACAGATACTTAACGAAGTCCTTTTCGAGAGTGCCGGAAGCAGCGAACGACGCGCTGTACATCGACTTTATCAGGTCGGGATTAAGCTGTATTGCCGTCGCGAGCCGTTTCTGGATTGTTACTGTGTCAATCAGGTTCGTTACGTTTAGTATAAGCGCGCTCGCGACCATCGGTATGGCAAACGCTATAATCCTTTTCGCCAGAAATCTGTTTGAGTCCGCCTTAGGCGAATTTACAAGCTGAACGCGTGTGAAGCCGTCGCCCTTCAGCGTGTGGAAAATCATAAGATATAAAAGACCGAAAACCGTTCCCGCGGTAACTCCGAGTATGGCGCCCGCCGCCGAATAGGGATAAATAAGGCTGTACGCCTCCGAAAGGTCGGACGCCTGCCTGCCGAAAACCATCCCTCCCGAGTTAAACTGCGAAAGGCCGTACCGAAGCACGACGTATGAAATACCAAGCCCGAGAGCAAGCTTGGTTACCGCCTCTATGACCTGCGAAAGCGCCGTGGGCGTCATGTTGCGAAGCCCCTCGTAATAACCGCGGTATGACGACATGGCGCAGCAGAAGAATATCGAGGGCGCGATGGCGAGAACGGCGGGCAGGTTTCGCGGGTCGGCCACATAATGCGTGTAGGGGTACGCTATAAGAAACATTACTGCGGTTCCGGCAAGACCGGTTATAAGAAAAATCCTTGAAGCAACCTTGTAAATAGCTCTCGCGTTGTTGTAGTTGCCCAAAGCGACGCTCTCGGCGACAAGGCGCGAAACGGCGACAGGCAGGCCTGCCATTGAAATGGCGTAAATAGGCGTGTATATCTCATAGGCGGAGTTGAAATAACCCCTGCCGACAGCGCCAATAAGGTCTGTCAGCGGAATTTTATAAAGAGCGCCTATTAACTTGACTATAACAGTGGCGACCGCGAGAATAATTGCTCCGTTGAGCATGGATTGCTTTTTTGAATTTTCAGCCAATGCGACACTTCCCGTACATGAAAATCAAGACGACATTTGAATTAGTATATCATATATGCCAAATTTACGCAAATATTCCGCTTTAACTGCCCGAAAACTCGCGCAGAAGCGAGTCCCGCGGCATTAAAGACTGTGGAAGGGCGACGAATTTTTCAAGATTGTGTATAAGCGACTCGCATTTATTATAATGCACGCTGTTCTCCGGCAGTTCTTTTAGGACGCATATTGCCTCGTCCCTTATGACGCATGGCTCGTAGGGAAAATAAGAGTTCAGCTTGACATCGGCTCTGTCCTCGAACGGGAAAAGATATTTGTTTTCGCCGCTTATTACGCTTGACCAGATGTCGAAGGTGTCTGCAACGGGGCTGCTGCGGTGCTTATGGTCGCGCACGGTGCGGCGGATAAGCCTTATGTCGCGCTTGCTGAGCACCACCTCGCCCTCGTCGTCGTAAATCCTCGTAGAAACGCTGACATACAGCTTGAAAAGACTTTTTTGCGAGAACATATCTGTTATGACGGGGTTGAGCGCGTGAAGCCCCTCAAAAATCACGACGTCGCCGTTTTTTAACGAAAGACGCTGCGGATTTACGCCGCGCCTGTGCGTTTTGAAATCAAACAGCGGCAGTTCGCTCTCGCCTGTGGACAAAATATTGCGAACAGTTTTTTCAATTAGCGGGAGGTCAAGCGCGTAAACGGTTTCAAAGTCGGGAACACCGTTCTCCGACAGCGGTGCGCGCTGCTCCTCGAGGTAAAAATCGTCGAGTGAAACGCGACGGGCAGCTTTGCCCTTTTCGGCAAAGCGGGACATCAGCTTGTTTGCCGTTGTTGTTTTGCCCGCCGAGCTGGGGCCCGCAAGCATTACAATCATGATTTCGTCGTCGTGCGGTATCGTCTCCGCTATATTGCCGAGCATTGTATTATATCTTTGCTCGCACGCCTCGACGAAAGCATTTGCGTCTTCGGCGGCGAGCCTGTTAATATCGGACAGGTTATTTGTAGTTCCGCTCATTTGCGACCACCTTATATATTATGTTGCGTAAAAAGCTTTTATTCTGTTCTTTCGTTCGATAAGCTCGTCAAAACGGCTTATATATTCATACGGATATTTGAAGTTGAAAATTCTTTCGATATAGCCGCTGTTTGGGCTGCGGAGCTTTGTGACGGCTCCCGCCCCTGCGGCGAGCACCGTGTGGCACTCCTCCATCATAAAAACATTGTATATGCATTCAAAGCCCTCAAGGCACCAACCGACGTTTTCAAAGTTGCCGGCGGAGCGGCTTTGGCGGTACATATAGTAAGGTTGATACCCGCTTTCGGGCAGCTTTTCCTGAACGGCTTTGAGCATAACGGCTACTGCCGAACCGTCGGGAGCCTCGGCGTTCTCGCGGGCGACGAGCGACGACGCGCGTTTAAGCGCCAGCGTGTGCACCGTTATGCTTTCGGGCATTAACGACCTTATGATATCAAGTGATTCCGCAAAGCTTTCCGTCGTATCGCCGTAAAGCCCCGCTATCAAATCCATGTTGATATTTGTAAACCCCGCCCCGCGCGCGAGCGAAAAAGCGTCGAGCGTATCGCGCGGGGAATGCTTCCGCCCTATTTTGTTTAAAACCTCCGCGTTCATTGTCTGCGGATTTATGCTTATGCGCGAAACACCGCTCTCTTTGAGCGTCTTCAGCTTTTCTTTTGTTATCGTGTCGGGTCTGCCCGCCTCAACAGTGTATTCACGGCAGGAAGAAAGGTCAAAGCTCTTTTCAACGGCTTCGCAGACGACGCCGAGCTGCCCGGCGCTCAGCACCGTAGGCGTTCCTCCGCCGAAATAAACGCTTTCAAGCTTCAGCGAAAGCTCGCGCGCTATTCTGCCGATTTCGGAAAGCTCTTTTGTAAGCAACTCGACATACGGTGAAACGAGAGACCTCGCCTTATTCCCTGTAATCGAATGTGAAACAAACGAGCAGTAGCTGCATCTTGACGGGCAGAACGGAACGGCGACGTACAGGCTAAACGAGTTTTTTTGCGACGTTTTGATTGTTTTCTCCTCGCGCAGCGCGACGTCTGCCGTAAGATTTGTTTTTTCGGCACTTACAAGGAGCTTTTCGGTAAAATACCTTTTCGCGGCATCATACGACAGCTCGTTTATCAGCGCGCCCATAAGCTTTGACGGACGTACGCCCGTGAGTATCCCCCACGGCGGAACATACCCCGTAAGCCCGGACAAAGCGGAAAACAGAAGGCATAAAAGCTCCCTCTCGCTCTCGTTATCGTCTATATCCGCGGGAACGGCTTTTTCCCTTGTCTGCTCCCTGCCGCCGGCGCGAGCCCAAACAAAAAGCGTGTTGCCCTCTGTCTTTGTCAGGACGGATATGCCGCCGGAACCGAAGCCCGAAGCGTCGTTCGACACCTCAATCTCCTCGTTTTGGAAGAACACCCTGCAAAGGTTTTCGGTTTCGTAGCGAAAGCCGTGTCCGCAAAGGTATAGTTTCATTATATTCTGCCCAGCCGCCTTATAAAAAAATTACGCTCGCGCTCATGCTGCAGCGTAGTGCTTCTGCTATGCCCCGGGTATACGTCGTAATCGCCGTCAAGATGCCTGAGCCGCTCTATTGATTCCGCCATTTCCCGTGTGCTGCCGCCCTCGAAATCCGTCCTTCCGACCGTAGAGCGGAAAAGCGTGTCGCCCGAAAAAATCATTCTATCCGGCTCGCATACAAAGCATACGCCGCCCTTGGTGTGACCGGGCGTATGCATTACCGTTATGCTGCTGCCGCCGAGAGAAAAAACGTCGCCCTCGTTCAGAAGAATATCGGCGTGAACGGGCTTAAAGGTGTATTCGCTCTCATTCGCATGGCTCTTTTTTTCGTCGAAAAGGCAGTCCGCGTCCGCCTCATGGATAGCGACGGGCGCGCCGGTATAGGCGTGAAGGTCGAACACTCCGCATATATGGTCAAAATGACCGTGGGTGAGAAAAATGTATTTTACGAAAGCAGCGCTGTCTACGGCTTTTTTCAGCTCGTCTGTAAGCCATGCCGGGTCGATTACAGCAGTTTCGCCGCTTTTTTCGTCGGTAAGGACATAGCAGTTCGCGCCGTAAGTGCCGATAGGAAATGTCTGAAGCTTCATAGTTATTTTCTCCTGCTTTGTTTGTAAATGTCGGTGTCGAGAATAATCGTTACGGGGCCGTCGTTGTCGATGCGTACCGCCATGTCTGCCCCGAAGACGCCCGTTTTTACATCCCCGACGCCGTTTTCCCTGAGCTGTTCGGCGTAATACTCATACAGGGCCCTTGCCTCCACGGGCTGCGCGGATGACGCAAAGGACGGGCGGTTGCCCTTCCGGCAGTCGGCGCACAGGGTAAACTGCGAAATAACGAGCGCGCTGCCGCCCACGTCTGTTATGGAAAGATTCATCTTTTCGTTTTCGTCCTCGAAAACACGTAGCTTTGCCGTTTTTGACGCCAAAAGCTCCGCCTCGGCTTTTGTGTCGCCCTCGACAACACCGAGCAGGATATTGAAGCCCCTGCACGTTTCGGCGATAAGCTCGCCGCCTACACTGACAGAGGAGTAGGTTACACGCTGAATTACAGCTCTCATAATCTATGCCTTCTTATAATGTTAATCCCTTACCGTTCCCTCGCATTTTGCCGACGCCATAAACAGGACAAAGGAGCTTTCGGCCTCTGGAGAAGCTATATAAAACCGCACCGTGCTGCCCTCCGCCCTGCCGGCGTCTACGTCTCCGCCGGTCGGGACAAGCGTCAGCACATATTCTGCCGTCTTTATGTCCTCAAGAATCTTCACGTTTTCCATCGGTATGGCTACGGGGCCGTTCCCGTAATCGACGGAGGCGAAATATATGTTTTCGCCCCCCTTTATATACTGTTCAATATTTTCCCTGCGTGAAAACCTCATCTCAAAGGCGCGCGCCTTGTCACCCGTAACCTTAGCGCGGCACGTCGCATTTTCAGCTTCCCTTTCGGCCGCTGTTTCGCCCTTAAAATCAAAAAACACGTCGTCCTCATCGGCTCCCGCCACAATCTGCCCCGTCTGACCACCGCTTTGTCTGCCGACATACGCTATAACGCAGCACAAAACACCTGTGGCGGCTATCACGACAGCCGCCGCAATTATGAAAACCCTTTTTCTGTCCATAACTGCTCCTTATCTTCCTGTTGAGCCGAAGCCTCCCGCTCCCCTGTCCGTTTCGTCGAGCGTGTCGGCTTCCTCCACAGGCATCATCGACACGGGCATTACGACAAGCTGGGCTATTCTTTCGCCCGGCGATATTGTATAATCCTCGTCAAACTGGTTTATAAGCCCTACGCGGACCTCTCCCCTGTAATCGCTGTCTACTACGCCGACGCCGTTCAGAAGACCGATTCCGTGCTTAATGGCAAGACCGCTCCGCGCAAAAACAAACGCCGCCCATGCGCTGCCCGGCAGCGCAACGGCTATGCCCGTCGGCACAAACGCGTGACCTCTGCCCGGAATGGTAATCGGTTCGTCAATGCAGGCGCAGAGGTCAAGCCCCGCGCTGCCCTCCGTCGCCCTTATCGGAATCTTCGCGTTATCGCGGACCTTCATTATTTTTATGCTTTCCATGCTATAACCGTCCTTTGACAACATTAAATCTGCGGAACGCATAAATGCGTTCCCTGCTGCCATGTATCGTCTGAAACCTGCCTAAATCCCTACATCAATGGTTTGAATCACAAATATATCTGAGTCAATGTTAAGGTGTTACAGACTACTGCAAATTTAATCTATTCCGAGCCTCTTTGCCATTTCGGCGGTTTTCAGCTCAAGCAGCTTTGAGACGCCCTCCTCCTGCATTGTGACGCCGTAAAGCGTATCCGACTCCTCCATTGTGCCGCGCCTGTGTGTTATTAATATAAACTGCGTGTTCTTTGTCATCCGGCGGACATATTGGGCATAGCGCGTGACGTTTACGTCGTCGAGAGCCGCCTCTACCTCGTCGAAAACACAGAAGGGAGCCGGCGACACCTTGAGAATGGCGAACAGCAGCGCTATTGCCGAAAGCCCCTTTTCGCCGCCGGAGAGCAGGTCTATGTTCTGGACGTTTTTGCCCGGCGGCTGAACCCTGATGTCGATATTGCACTCGAGCACGTCAAGCTGATTTTCGAGTATAAGCTCCGCTTTGCCGCCGTCGAACAGCTCCGCGAACGTTTCGGCGAAGAAGGTGTTTATTCTGGCAAACTGCTCGCGGAAGCGCTCCGCCATCTTTCCCGTAAGGTCGCCGATGAGCCTTGTCAGCTCCTCCTTTGAGCGCTCGACGTCGTTAATCTGGCCGCTTAGGTATTCATAGCGCTCGGAAACCTCTTTGTATTCGTCAATGGCGCCCACATTTACGCTGCCCAAGGCGCGTATTTTGTTGCGAAGCTCTATAAGCTCGCGCTGCGCCTTCGGGTAGTCGTCAATTACGATATTCATTTCCTCCGCTTCGCGCAGGGTAAGATTATATTCGTCGTAAAGCTTTGTTTTTGTAGTTTCAAGCTCGTTTTCCATCGCCGCGCGCCGCTCTTCAAGCCTCGCAAGCTCGCCGCTTAAATTTTCCTTGACCTCGCTGACGGCACGTTCCTTACGGCGCATTTCCGTGCTGAGCCTTTCAAGCTCTGTTCTTTTGTTTATAAGCTCTGATATTTTTTCGTTAATACTGCCGACTGACGCGCGAAGCTCCTGCGCACGCAGCTCCATCTGATGTATCTTTTCCTTTGTTTCGCGGCTGCCCACGGCAATTCCGGCAATTTCTTCGTTCAGCTCGGCAAGCTTGTCCTTGCTTGTGAATTTAAGCCTGTTGTAGGACTCGATAGCCTCACGCTTTGCCTCAATGTCCTTTTGCAGCGACAGGATTTTCATGTTTATTTCGGACTCCGCCGCTGAAAGCTCCTCGCGGCGGCGTTCGATGTCCTCGCGGCTTTTGCCGAGCTCGCCCAATTTGTCCTGAGCTTCGTCTATCTCGCCCGATATTACGGATATTTCCACCTCGGATTTTTTTATCTGCTCCTCAAGGGAGGAAATCCTTTCGGCGTTTTTCTCCTTTTCGCCCTTAAGCTCGGAAAGCGCGCCGCTTACAGATTCGATTCTGCCTTCAATTATCTTCAGCTCGCCCTCTTTGCGTATAACGGCCTCCTGCGCACGCGTGAGGTCGGCTGACGCGCCGCTCAGATCGGCGTCCACGGCGGCAAGCTCCTCGGTGAGCGACTTGTAGGCAGCCTGCTTTTCTTCCGCTTTTTTCGTAAGCTCGGCGGCCTGCTTTTTAAGCTTTTCGGTTTCGTTCTGACGGCTCAGAAGTCCCGAGTTATGCCCCCTTGAGCCTCCTGTTATGGAGCCGCCGGCGTTTATCACCTGACCGTCGAGCGTTACTATTTTAAACCGCTGCCCGTATTTTCGCGCTATTGCTATGGCGCTGTCCATATCCTCGGCTACCGCCGTTCTTGAAAGCTGAAATTTCATTACTTCCTCATACTTTTTGTCGTATGTAAGAAGCTCGTCTGCCATTGCGACAAAGCCTTCGCAGCTTTCAAGCCCCGTTTCCGTGAAGGGCTTGTGCCTTACTGTCGCAAGCGGTAGGAAGGTAGCTCTGCCCGCGCGGTTTTCCCTAAGGTATTTTATGGCTTTTTTCGCGTCGTTTTCACTGTCGGTGACGATGTCCTGAACAGACGCGCCGAATGCCGTTTCGATGGCTGTTGCGTATTTTTCCTCAACGTTGATGAGCTGCGAAATCGTTCCGTGTATGCCGTGAAGCATACCTCTTTTCGACTCCTTAATGACAGCCCGGACGCTGCCCGAATAGCCCTCCATGTTTTTCTCAAGCTCGTCGAGCATTTTTGCTCTTGCAAGCTTTTGCTGTATATCAAGGTTAAGGTCGTCGATTTCGTCTTTCAGTTCCTGCGCCTTTTCTCTTTTGTTCTTCGAGCGCAGCGTGTGACCGGCGACAAAATTCCGAAGCTCCGCCTCTTTTTCCCTAAGTGCTTCAAGCTCCGATTCGCAGTCGGTCTTTTCCGCCCTTATTTCGTCCAGCACGCCGCCGCGGCTTTCAATGACCTTGTCGATGTTCTCTGTTCTTGATTTTATCTCGTCAACGGATGACGATGCCGTCGTGCTTTCGATGCGTTTTTCGGACAGCAGCAGCGTCAGCTCCGACAGCTTTTGCGACAGCTTTGAAGAATGCTCGGCAAAAGCTGCGTTTTCGTCGCGGAGCCCTAAAATGCCGTCTGCCGTCTGTTTTAATATTTCGTTTTGCTGTTCCTTCAGTGCTTCAAGCTCTTCTATTTCCTTTTCGGTTTTGGCTATCATTTCGTCGACCTGAAGCTCGTCCGACGCCGCCTGCTCGAGGTCGCGCGTTATGCGCTCAATAGTTACCCTGTTGTGCTCCAGCGTGTTTTTCTCGACGGCGATTTCGCCGTCTATGCGCGCAGCCTCCTCCTCAGTTGAGGACGCAGTGCCGCGTATTTCCTCTATCTCAACCGTTACGGCCTGTCCCTCGGCTATAACGCGCTCGATTTCCTCCGTATTCTCGCGCAGCTCCCTGTCGGCAGCCTCGTACTGGGCGGTGGCTATCGAAAGCTTGTGCTCCTGCTCGCGAAGCCCCGTCTTTGCCTTTTCAATGGCGTGAAGCCACAGACCTATTTCAAGCCCTTTTTTCTGCCCGGCAAGCACAAGGAATTTCTGCGCCTTTTCGCTTTGCGTTTTAAGCGGCCCTATGCGGCTTTCAAGCTCCGCTAAAATGTCCCTTAATCTTATGAGGTTGTCCTCAGCAAGCTGAAGCTTGCGCGTCGCGTCAAGCCTGCGATAGCGGTACGCCGAAATCCCCGCCGCCTCCTCAAGTATCTCGCGCCGCTGAGCGGAGCGCGACGATATGAGGTCGGCCACGCGCCCCTGACTTACAATCGAATAGCCGTCGCGTCCGAGACCGGTGTCCATAAAAAGCTCGTGAATGTCGCGGAGCCGTACGGTTTCGCCGTTCATCCTGTATTCGCTTTCGCCCGAACGGTAATAGCGCCGCGAAACCGACACCTCGTCGCTGTCGCAGCCTTCGAGTGACCTGTCGCTGTTGTCAAGGCATAGCGTGACCTCGGCGAAGCCGAGCGCCTTGCGAACGCTCGTGCCGCCGAAAATGACGTCCTCCATACGCGCGCCGCGCAGGTTTTTCGTGGACTGCTCGCCCAAAACCCAGCGTATCGCGTCGGCTATGTTGCTTTTTCCTGAACCGTTCGGCCCGACAACCGACGTTATGCCCTTGCCGAAGCTCAATACGGTTTTGTCGGGAAACGATTTGAATCCCTGAATTTCAAGCGTCTTTAAATACATTGTTCTTATCTTATCCTTTTCCCGTACGGCTATTTGATGCCCATAAGCAGCAGCGCTTCCCTTGCCGCCTGCTGCTCCGCTATCTTTTTGCTTCTTCCCGAGCCTCTGCCTATTACGTTGCTGTTTAGATGCACCTCGACTTCAAAGCGCTTGTCGTGGTCGGGTCCGCTTTCGCCCACAAGCACATACAGAAGGCTTTCCTCTGGGTTCTTCTGTATGACCTCCTGAAGCTTTGTTTTGTAGTCGTGGTAATCATTAAGCTCCTTTGAGGCGTTTGAAACATGATACAGCACGAATTTTCTTGCCTCGTCAATGTCTCCGTCAAGGTATATGGCGGCTATCAGCGCCTCAAAGGCGTCGGCCAATATAGACGGCCTTTCGCGACCGCCCGTGCAGTTTTCGCCCTTTCCGAGCAAAAGATATTTGCCGAGATTAATATCGCGGGCGAAGGACGCGAGCGACTTTTCGCAAACCGTCGCGGCGCGCAGCTTTGTCAGCTCGCCCTCCGGCAGATGCCTGAAGTTCGTATAATAATACTCCGCAACAATAAAGCCAAGCACGGAATCGCCGAGGAACTCAAGCCTTTCATTACTCTCCGCTCCCCCCTGCCTTTCGTTCACATATGACGAATGGGAGAGCGCCCTTGTGAGCAGCTCCCCGTTTTTGAACCTGTACCCTATCTTCTTTTGTAGCTCTTTCACATCTCCCGACATAATAAAACCATTCCAATCAACAATCCCTTATCTAAGACTTATCGCAGTTTCGATAATCTGCGTGAGGTCAGCCACCTTTGTTATAGAGTTTACCTCGTCCTCGCTGAGCTCGATTTCAAACTCGCCCTCGACTGCCATGACAAGCTCGGCAATGTCAAGCTCGTCGGCGCCCAGCTCCTCGAAAGTGGTATCCTCCGTTATGCTGTCCTCGTCGACGTTGAACTGCTCGGAAATAAATGTTGTGACCTTCTCCAATACCATACAAATTCCTCCGTTATATTCTGAAATTAGATTGTTTTTGCTGCCGCCGCTGCCTGACGGACGGCGTTTTTGAAGGCTCTCGCGTCTGACGAGCCGTGAGCCTTTATTACGACGCCCCTGACGCCCAGTATCGGCGCCCCGCCGTAATTTTTATAGTCGAGCTTTCCCTTCATATTTGAAAAGCCCTTTTTTACCATAAGATATGACAGCTTTGAGAAAAAATTCTTGCCGTATATATCTTTCAGGCCCGAAAGCATCATTCCCGCGACACCCTCGTACATTTTAAGTATCACGTTGCCCGTGAAACCGTCGGCAACTACTATGTCGCACACGCCGTAGGGGATGTCCCTTGCCTCTGTATTGCCCGCGAAGTTTAAGTTTTCGCCTTTTAGAAGACCGAAGGCCTCAAGCCTTAACTTGTCGCCCTTTGTTTCCTCCGTTCCGATGTTTGCAAGTCCGATTGAAGGATTTTTAATACCCATAGCTTTTTTCATGAACTCGTCGCCCATATGCGCGAACTGCACAAGGTTTTCGGCGTGGCACTCGGCGTTCGCGCCGGAGTCGAGCAGTAAAACGGGGCCCTTTGCCGACGGCAGAACGGAGCCTATTGCCGTACGCTTTATCCCCTCGCTTCTTTTTACGATAAACGTCGCGCCCACAACGAGCGCACCCGTTGAGCCGGCGCTCACAAACGCGTCGCCCTCGCCCGCGGCAAGCGCCTTAAGACCTGCCGCCATGGAGCTTTCGCCCTTTGATTTGAGAATATCGGACGGTTCGTCCTCCATACCTATTATATCCGGCGCGTGCAGAATGTCCATACCATCAAGCGAAATACCGTTATTTTTGGCGCAGCTTTCTATCTTTCCCTTGTCGCCCGTAAGCGTTATGGAAAAGCCGTATTCGTCGGACGCTTCGCGGCAGCCCTTCAGTATTTCGAGAGGAGCGTTGTCGCCGCCGAACGCGTCAGCTATTATCTTCATTTCAGCACTTCCTCCGAATAGATTTTCATAAGCTCAAGGCTTCTTTGCGCCAAAGCCTCGTAGCGCAGCTTTTTATCCCTTATCTTTTCGTCGAGAGCCGGCAGCAGACCGAAGCTTGAGCCCATAGGCTGAAAGTCTGCCGACGTGCTTTCGCCGACATGACGGCACAGGGCGCCCGTGATTGTTTCGCGCGGGGGAACAGAAGCCGCCTGACCCTTTATTCTGCGCGCGGCGTTAATCCCCGCGATGATTCCCGACGCCACCGACTCCATGTAGCCCTCGACGCCGGTTATCTGTCCCGCGAAGAACAGCCCGCTCCGTTGTCTCATCGAAAAGTCGGTGTTTAAAAGCCTCGGGGAGTCGATGAAGGTATTTCTGTGCATCACGCCGTACCGCACGAACTCCGCGCCGTGAAGAGCGGGAATCATGGAAAAAACCCTTTTCTGCTCGCCGAATTTAAGGTTTGTCTGAAAGCCGACAAGGTTTAAGAGCGTCCCTTGCGCGTTTTCTTTCCTTAATTGTAGAACAGCCCACGGTCTTTTGCCCGTTTTCGGGTCGCGCAGCCCCACGGGACGCAGGGGACCGAAGCGCATTGTATCCTCGCCCCTTGACGCCATAACTTCAATAGGCATACAGCCCTCGTAAACGCTTCCCCTTTTGTCGAACTCGTGAAGCCCGGCACGCTGCGCGTTTACAAGCTCGTAACGGAAACGCTCGTACTCCTCTTTGTTCATGGGGCAGTTTATATAGTCGTCCCCGCCGCCCCTGTCGTATCTTGAAGCTGAAAAGGCGTAATCCATATCGACGCTTTCGGCGGTTATTATAGGCGCCGCCGCATCGAAAAAGCTTAAAAGCCCGCCGCATACCCTTTTGATGTCGTTTGCCAAGTCTTCCGAAACGAGCGGCCCGGCGGCTACTATTACAACCCCGTCGTCAGGTATACCCGTTATCTCGCCCCGCACGACCTCTATAAGCGGTTCCGACTCAATAATATGTGTGACAAGCCGTGAAAATTCGTCTCTGTCGACGGCAAGCGCCCCTCCCGCCGGAACGGAGCATTTTTTAGCCGCCTCTAAGCAGACCGAACCGAGCAGCTCCATTTCCGCCTTTAAAAGCCCGGAAGCCGAAGACAGGCGCATAGCCTTCAGGGAGTTTGAACAGACAAGCTCCGAGAGCTTATCGGACCTGTGGGCGGGCGAAAAACGGTATGGCTTCATCTCGCAAAGCGTGACGCGGACACCCCTTTTCGCAAGCTGCATCGCGGCTTCCGTTCCCGCAAGTCCGCCGCCTATTACGGTGCATCTATTATTCATCGCCGCCGCTTTCGCCGCCGTTTTCATCGTTTTTATCTTTTGCGCTTTTTCGTCCGCGCCTGACCTTTTTCTCGTAGCCGCAGCTTTCGTTCAGGCAGGCGACTATGCCGCCCTTTCTTTTGAACAGCGACTTGCCGCACTTCGGGCATTCCTCGCCAGCCGGCTTATCCCATGTGCTGAAATCGCAATTAGGCCACGCCTCGCAGCCGTAGAACAAATAGCCCTTTTTCGAGTGCTTTTCTATTACCTTCGCGCCGCACTTCGGACATGCCGCGTTTGTTTCCGTTATAAGCGGCTTCGCGTTCCTGCATTCGGGGTACCCGGGACACGCCAGAAACTTGCCGTAGCGCCCGGTTTTGATAATCATGTTCCGCCCGCATTTTTCGCAGACAACGTCGGTGTAGTCCTCCTGAAGCGTCAGCTTGACGTCCTTCATTTCCTCCTTTGCCTTTGCGAGCGTCTTTTCGAAATCGCCGTAAAACTCGTCAAGAACCTTTACATAATTCTCCTTGCCCGCGCCCACCTCGTCAAGTGAGTTTTCCATCTGCGCGGTGAACTTGACGTTGACTATTTTCGGGAACCTCTGCTTTAACAGCATGGTCATGGTTTCGCCGAGCTCCGTGGGAACAAGCAGCTTTGCCGAGCGTTTGACGTATTCGCGCTTGACTATGGTCGAAATAATCGTGGCGTACGTGCTCGGTCTGCCTATGCCCTCCTCCTCGAGAGCCTTGATAAGCGTTGCCTCGTTATATCTTGACGGCGGCTGTGTAAAATGCTGCGCGTTTTCAAGCTCCTTTATTTTAAGCTGCTCGCCCTCGTCAAGCTCGGGCAGCCTGCCCTCCTTGCCATCGTCGCCGCTGTCGCCGTAAAGCACGGTGAAGCCGTCGAATTTTACCGTGTAGCCGGACGCCGAAAAAGTGCAGTATCTTCCCGCAGTCCTGTCCTCGGGTGTGGCTGCCGTTATATCAGCCTTGACGGTGTTTTGTATGCAGCTTGCCATAAGGCACGAAATAAAGCGCTTCCAGATGATTTCGTAAAGCTTGTACTGGTCCGGCGTCAGGCTCCTTCTGACCTTGTCGGGCGTTAAGGACGGCATGGTAGGCCTGATAGCCTCGTGACCGTCCTGCGCGTTTGACCTTGATTTGTAATAATTCGGCTTGTCGGGAAGATATTTTTCGCCGAACCTCTCTTTAATGAATTCCGCCGCCTGCGCCCTCGCGTCCTCCGAAATGCGCAGCGAGTCTGTTCTCATGTAGGTTATCAGACCGGTTATGCCGATTCCCTCAATGTCGACGCCCTCGTAAAGCTCCTGCGCGGCGCGCATTGTGCGCTGCGCCTGAAAGCCGAGCCGCGTCGACGCCTCCTGCTGGAGCGTTGACGTTATGAACGGCGGAAGCGGCGACTTTTTTCTTGTGCCTCTTTTTATGGAGCTTATGGTATATACGGCGTTTTCGAGCCGCGCCATGTAGCCGTCGGTCTGCTCTTTGTTCGTCAGCTTTATTTTGCCTGTTTCGTCGCCCGTAAAGGCTGCCGTAAAGCACTTTTTCTGATGATTTACGAGCTTCGCGTCTATGCTCCAGTATTCCTCCGGCACAAACGCCTTGATTTCCTCCTCGCGGTCGACTATGAGCCGGACAGCCACGCTCTGCACGCGCCCCGCGGAAAGTCCTCTGCGGATTTTCTGTGAAACGAACGGACTTAAGCGGTAGCCCACAAGCCTGTCGAGTATGCGCCGCGCCTGCTGCGCGTTGACAAGGTCTATATCGACGGCTCTCGGATTTGCCATACCGTTTTTTATTCCCGTCTGCGTTATCTCGTTGAAGGTTACCCTGTTTTTTTCATTAAGGTCAAGCCCTAAAATTGTCGCGAGATGCCATGAAATAGCCTCTCCCTCGCGGTCGGGGTCGGTTGCCAATAAAACCTGCTCGCTTTCGGACGCCTGTTTTTTTAGCTCCTTGACAAGCTTTTCCTTGCCCTTGATTATGGCGTACTTCGGCTCAAAGCTGTTTTTGACGTCGACGCTCAGCTTAGCCGACGGCAGGTCGCGCACATGCCCCATAGACGACGTTACCTCATAGCCGCCGCCTAAATATTTCTTTATGCTCTTTGCCTTTGCCGGAGACTCAACTATTACTAACTTTGACATGCTTTTCTCCTAATATGTGTTGTATATTTATGTTCACTGTTGTTCGTAACGCTTGCCTTCGAGCAATTTAATGAAACCATAAATTTCAAGTTCTGTCAATGCCGTAAATATTTTATTTGTGCCGATGCCCGTCTTTCTTACTATTTCGTCGATGTGCAGCGAGCCCTCCGAAAGCGCCTCGTATACCTTTGCGGCGTCCTCTCCCGCGCCTTCGGGCAACTGTCTCTTTTTCGGCGGTTCGGACGGTTTTCCGGGTGTCTGCGCGGGTTGCCTCGCGGAAGCCGGCGCAGGCGACGCCGCCTTCGCGCCGTTGAATACGAATCCCTCGCGCGCTTTGGATATATCAATCCCCGGATAAAGCTCCGCATATTCGCAAAGCACGTCATATGCCGAAAAAACCGGCTTCGCGCCGTCTCTTATAAGCTTGTTGACACCTGTATAATCGGCGCTCGTCACGTCGCCCGGAACGGCAAAAATGTCGCGTCCCTGCTCGGCGGCGCGGTGTGCCGTTATAAGCGAACCGCTTTTGTCGCCCGCCTGTATTATAACGGTGCCCCTGCACATTCCCGATATTATCCTGTTCCTCGCCGGAAAGCTCGATTTGGTAACAGGCGTGTCGGGCGGATACTCGCTAATTACGGCGCCGTTTTTTGATATTTCGTTTCTTAAAGCCTCGTTTTGCATCAGATACGGAAAGTTAATGCCACAGCCGAGCACCGCCACCGTCTTTCCGCCGCCCTGGAGCGCGCCGGCGTGGGCGGCGCTGTCGACTCCCACAGCGCAGCCGCTGACAACAGTCGCACCCGCGCGGGCGAGCGACTCGCAAAGCTGGCTTGTGATACTCATACTGTAAAGCGACGCCGAGCGCGAACCGACGACGGCAATCGGCAGGCTGCCGTTAATGCACGAGATATCGCCGCGGACAAAAAGCGCGAGCGGAAAATCCCTTGTTTTTTTGAGCAGCTGCGGATAGTCGGACATGTCGGGCGTGACTATCCTCCAGCCGTTATTGTCGCACTGCCTTACAATGGCGGCGGCTCTGTCAAGCTTTGTATTTTCGAGCCTTTTAATCTGTGTATATGACAAAGAGCCGGATATTCTCCACTCGTCGGCGCCGAGAAAGTAAAAATCAACAGGCGACGGACAGAACGCCAAAAGGCTGTCTGTCGCCGCACCCGCTCCGACGCCCGACTGGAGCCATATCCAGTAAACTCTTTTATCGACCATCAGCGTTACCCGTTTCTTGTCATTTCCCACATGAGCACTGCCGCGGCCGCAGCCGCGTTGAGCGACTCCGCCCTGCCTCTCATGGGGATTGTTACCCTCGTTTCGCACGCTTCCATGACCTCGCGCGATATGCCCGAGCCTTCGTTGCCGACGACGCATATCACCCCGCCCCCGCGCGAAAGGGCGAAAACGCTTTGAGCAGTTTCGTCGGGCACGGAGGCTGCCGTGAGCATTCCGCCGCGCGACGCCTCCTCCAATAGCTTCGGCAGTGAGTTCGTCTCAATCACGGGAAGCCGCAGAAGCGAGCCCATTGACGCGCGCTGAGCCTTTGCGTTGTATATGTCGCAGCCCGAGCCGACAACAAGCCCCGAAAGCCCGAACGCCTCGGCTGTCCGGCTTATGGCGCCTAAATTGTCGGGCGACTGAACGTTATCCAAAGCAATATATTTGCCTTTTTCATCTATTTTATTACAGCTTTCTGTTTTGTCAAGCATTTTGCATATGCAAAAAATGCCCTGCGGAGCCTTTGTGTCGGAAAGCCTGCCGCACAGACCGTTGTCTATCAGATAAACTCTTCCGGCGGCTGAGGCTATAATCCCAGCCCTGTCGGCGTATTTTAAAAACGCCTCCTCGGTTAAAAAGGCGTCGGTTATCGACACTCCGCATAAAGCAGCGTCGCAGCAGAGCCTTGCTCCCTCAAGGAAAAAAAGCCCGCGCCCGCGGCGTTCGCGCGCGCTTGAACGAAGCGCCGCCGCAAGCTTTATTTTTTCATTCGCTTTACTCGTTATTCTCTCCATGCTTACCTTTGGCAACACCGCACAATCAGCGGCAAAAGCCTTTGTTGCACATTTGCTTGCATCTTTTCCGTCATATCGCCCATAAATGCTCGGCAATACATAAAGTATTGCCTGCGCTTTTCCTGCAATTTGACAAAAAATCTGACGGCGCAACTGCACAACAATAACTGTGCGTTGTTACCCCTTAAAAAAACACGGGAGAACAATATGTCCGCCCGTGTGTTGATTGTATATGATTCAGTTGAGAGCAGCCTTCGCCTTTTCGACGATAGCGGAAAAGCCGGCGGGGTCGGAGATGGCTATTTCCGAGAGCATCTTGCGGTTTAACGTTATATCGGCCTTTTTAAGCCCGTTCATAAACGTCGAATAGTTCATTCCGTTCATCTTTGCGGCGGCAGATATGCGGGTGATCCACAGACGGCGGAAATCACGCTTTTTCTGCTTGCGGCCGATATATGCGTACTGACCCGACTTCATGACGGCCTGCTTGGCGGTTTTGAACAGCCTGCTCTTTGAACCGTAATAGCCCTTGGCGAGCTTTAATACTTTTTTTCTTCTTTTGCGAGTCATCGTCGCGCCCTTTATACGAGCCATGATAAATTACCTCCGAAAAATTAATTTGGCGTTTTTCTTACTTATAGGGAATAAGACGCTTTATTTGCTTCTGGTTCGTGACATCCGCAACAGACGTCTTGCGAAGATTCCTCTTACGCTTTGTGCTCTTTTTCGTCAGGATATGCGTCTTATTGGCATGGGCGCGGATGGGCTTTCCGTTTTTTGAAAGCTTAAAACGCTTTTTCGCACCGCTATGGGTTTTAATTTTGGGCATTGGGAACTCCTCCTTTGTTTTATTTGGAAGTTTTTGCGGCGATAAACATCAGCATCTGCCTGCCCTCAAGCTTGGCAGCCTTTTCGACAGTGCCAAAGCCCTCGCAGGCCTGCGCAAATCTTTCCATAGTTTTGAGTCCGATTTCGGGATGCGCCATCTCGCGTCCGCGGAAACGGATGGAAACCTTGACCTTGTCTCCGTCTTCAAGAAATCTTTTGGCATGTCCCAGCTTGGTTTCAAAATCGTGCGTGTCAATGTTGAGCGAGAGACGTATCTCTTTAATCTCGATTATGCGCTGATTCTTCCTTGCTTCCTTTTCCCGCTTGTTTTGCTCAAAGCGGTACTTTCCGTAATCTACAATCTTACAAACGGGCGGCTTTGCCTGCGGGGCGAACTTGACGAGGTCAAGATTCATGCTTTCGGCAAGCTTCAGCGCCTGAGCAGCCGACATTATGCCCAGCTGCTCTCCGCTGTCGGAGATTACGCGCACTTCCTTGTCGCGGATTTCTTCATTGATTTGCAGTTCTTTGATACCGATGTGAAAACACCTCCAAATAAAATAAAAAGACACGGTCAGAAAACCTGTCCGTGCAGAAAATCAAAACAACCGTGAGGCGTAAAACGCCGCGGAAAGATATTGACCGTACGCAGGACAGCTCCTCGCAGGTGAGAACAGTTATGTTCTTCTTTATTGCTATGATATTCTATCAGCAGTTATTGCGTTTGTCAAGAATTTTTTTATTTTTATTTTTACGTTTTTACACGATTGACGTTTTTGGTATTAATTATTAATGATGTAATACTGTTTTTTCATGTTGACAAATTTTTTCAGCAGATGTACAATGTGCGGGAAATTAAAAGTTTTTTGTCTGTTGCGAAATCAGCTTCGGGCAACACACGCTACCGGGGGTAATTTAATGAGAATAGTCATCATCGGCGACGGCAAGGTGGGCTATAATCTTACAAAACAGCTCGCCAACGAAAACCATGATATTGTGGTTATAGACAGCAATCCCCGTGTGTTAAGGGAGTCGTCCGACAATCTGGACATTATGGTTATTCACGGCAACGGCGCGACACTTGCCGTTCAGCGCAAAGCGGATGTCGGCAAAAGCGACCTTTTAATAGCTGCAACCTCGTCGGACGAGCTTAACATCCTTTGCTGTATTCTTGCCAAAAAGCTCGGCTGCCGCAACACTATATCAAGGGTAATAAACCGCGAATACGCCGAGCAGCTTCAGCTTCTGCGTGACGAGCTGGGGCTTTCAATGACGGTTAATCTTGACCTTATCTCCGCGCGTGAAATATTCGGGCTTGTACAGTTCCCGTCATTTCTGAAGCGGGATTCCTTCGCAAAGGGGCGCGTAGAGCTGGTCGAGTACAAAATAAGCAGCGACAGCCACCTTGTCGGATTGAGAATCGACAGGCTTGAGGAAGCCCTCCGCATGAAAATTCTCGTATGCGCCGTAGAACGCGGCGACAAAATTATTATCCCCAAGGGCTCGTTCGTTTTTGATGAGGGAGACACCATTGCCGTTACGGCGCCGAGGAGCGACCTTGCAAAGCTTGTTAAAAAGCTCGATATCGCAAATCACAAGATACGCAGCGTGATGATTGTAGGCGGGAGTCGTATCGCTGCTTACCTTACCGACGACCTCTTAAAAAGCAACGTAAAGGTAAAAATAATCGAACAAAATCCCGCTCGCTGCCGCGAGCTTGCCGAAATGTTCAGCGACGCTTTGATTATCTGCGGCGACGGCACTTCCCAGAGCCTCCTGCTTGAGGAGGGCATAAAGGAAACGGACGCCGTTATATCGCTTACAAACATTGACGAGGAAAACATGCTTGTGTCAATGTTCGCGGACTATGTCGGCGTGCCGAAAACAATAACAAAAATCAGCCGCTCCGAGTACAGCCAGCTGCTGAGCGAGAAGGGCATCGGCAGCATGATATGCCCGAAGCAGCTTGTCGCAAACGAAGTGTTACGCTATGTCAGGGCAATGGAAAACACCCTCGGCGGCTCTGTGCTGACGCTTCACAGAATGGTCGGTGACAAGGTGGAGGCTCTTGAGTTCATAGCGCAGGCGGCAACTCTCCACAAGGGCGTTCCTCTTTCAAAGCTGAAGCTTAAGGAAGATGTTCTTATTTCAAGCATAACGCGTTCGGGGAAGATAATAATCCCACAGGGCAGGGACTTTATTCAGGAAGGCGACACCGTAATAGTCGTAACAACGGCAGAGCGGATGTTCAGCGACCTTAATGATATTTTTGACGAAACAGTTTAAGGAGCCGCAATGAATATCAGGATAGTCTTAAATTATGTAGGGCATATTCTCCGCATAGAGGGGCTTTCTATGTTTCCGGCGCTTTTAATCGCTCTTTACAAGGGCGAGCACGCGTCGTTTCTGTCTTTTGCCGTTACAATCGCGCTGCTTGCGCTGTTGGGTACTGTTGCCGTCAGAATAAAGGCCGGGGACAAGCTCATTTATTCGCGCGAGGGCTTTGCCGTCGTCGCCCTTTCGTGGATTTCTCTGTCCTTTTTCGGGGCATTCCCGTTCTATTTCAGCGGCGAAATACCGAGCTTTCTTGACAGTTTTTTTGAAACGGTATCGGGATTCACCACCACCGGCTCGAGTATTCTGACGGACGTCGAAGCAATGCCGATGAGCCTTCTTTACTGGAGAAGCTTTACCAACTGGCTTGGCGGAATGGGCGTTCTCGTTTTTATGCTTGCCATAGTTCCCATGAGCAAAGGGGACGGAAGCCCCTTAAGAATAATGCGGGCGGAAAGCCCCGGCCCCGCGGTGGAGAAGCTTGTACCCAAGCTCCGCTACACGGCTCGCATCCTTTATATTATTTATATTTCAATGACGCTTATTGAAATTATTCTTCTGCTTTGCGGAGGCATGCCACTGTTTGACAGCGTCCTGCATTCGTTCGGCACGGCGGGAACAGGCGGATTTTCAATTAAAAACGCGAGCATAGGCGCTTATGACAGCGTATATCTTCAGGGCGTTATATCGGTGTTTATGCTGCTGTTCGGCGTGAATTTCAACTTTTACTACCTTATTCTGATAAAGGAAATACGCCCCGCCTTCAAAAACGCAGAGCTGCGCCTTTATCTCTCAATAGTCGCCGTATCGGTAGCGGCTATTGCGATAAACACACGTTCGCTTTTTGAAAACACTTTCGAGGCTTTTCACCACAGTTTGTTTCAGGTGTCGTCTATTATAACTACTACCGGCTACGCCACAACCGATTTTGACTTGTGGCCCCAGTTCTCCCGCATGCTGCTGCTTGCTTTGATGATAGTCGGCGCGTGCGCCGGCTCTACCGGAGGCGGCATTAAGGTTGCGAGGCTGTTGATTCTGATAAAAGCCATGCGCAACTCAATACAGAAAATGATTCATCCCCGAAGCGTAAAGCTTGTAAAGGTGAACGGCGTAGTGGTGGAAAAAGAAGTGTTGGCCGAAATTAACGTTTATTTAACATTCTATACCATTACTATGCTTATATCATTGCTTGGGGTTTCGCTCGACGACTTCAACTTGGATACAAACATTTCATCCGTTGTTTCATGTTTAAACAATATAGGCCCGGGGCTCGGCATGGTGGGACCGACGGGGAATTTTTCACAATTTTCCCCGCTCAGCAAGCTTGTCCTTTCCGCCGATATGCTTATAGGACGTCTTGAAATATTCCCGATGATTCTTCTGTTTGCGCCCTCATCGTGGAAACGCAATATATAGGGCAAAGCCGCATAAGCAGGATATGGCATCATGCGCGTTTACTTAAGCTAATTCAATTCGTACTTTGGCACGGAACGGATGACTCCGTTCCCTACTTCTTGAACGACAAAAATAAAGCAGGGGCGCACCTGCGCAGGTAATCTCATCGAATCGAGTCAGACATTGCTCTCTTGACTTGCCTGTACCGGTACGTCACACTTAACGCGCCGTGAAATATCCAAAGTATCGGTTCTGTTTATAAGTGAGGCAACTCCGTACTTTTTCGGCGTTGCCTTAATCCTTTTTTTGCCCCTCCTTTTTCATCTCGCGGTACTTCTGCATCGATACGGCGAACAGCTCGCCGTTTGACGGTGGCGTATATGTTATCGCGTTTGCCCCTGCTTCAATTGTCGCAAGTATAGTTTCGTCGGTCGGTCCGCCCGTCGCGAGTATCGGTATGTCGGGGTACTTGTCCCTTATTTTTCTAATGATTGCGGGGTTTTCGACGCTGCCCGAAATATTAAGGATATCCGCTCCCGCCGAAACCCTTGCGCCGACGTCCTCGTAAATTGAAACTACCGTTACAACGACCGGTATGTCGAGCTTTTCTTTCAGCTTATATATTATTTCGTTTTCGGTAGGCGCGTTTACCACAACTCCGGCCGCGCCCATGAATTCGGCGTTCTGGGCGATGTCTATTACGCGCGAGCCCCTTGTTACTCCGCCTCCCACGCCGGCGAGCACGGGCATCTCCGCCACCTGAAGGATTGCGTTTGTGATTACCGGCTGCGGTGTGAACGGATATACCGCTATTAAGGCATCGGAATTTATGTTTCGTATTATAGCGACGTCGGTCGAAAACGCGAAGGACTTCAGCCGCCGTCCGAAAATAAGTATGCCGGTGCAGCGGCGAATGCATTCGGGCACGTCAACCCTGTGGCTTCTGAGGAAACCGTCGTATTTCGGCGGTGTTTTTTTTACGGTTGCTTTGTTTTCCGCTATTCCGTCCATTTTCTTACATCCTTTCTTAATTGTGTCTTATCTTTCAGAAACCGGCTTCGTATATAAAGACAAGACTTGTCAGCATGTTTTCCTTTGACGCGGTGAATATCTTGTAGCCACTTCCGAGCTTCAGCCATTCACCCGCCCGCGCTATAAGCTCGGAAGCGTTTTTCGTGAGCGCCGAGTATTTTTCTAAATCATTGCTGTCTATTATCCCGTTGAGCGCTTCAAAAAGCTCTGAAAGGCGGTCTATGGAGCCGCTGTTTAAAAGCTTTGAAAGAGCCGTCAGAAAGTCGCTGTTTTCATCAAGCAGAACGCGTATCTCCGAAAGCTTATTAAGCGTCTGCGGCAGATTCCTTATAGCCGCCTGCACTTCGGGGTCGCTCATGTCTTTGCTCATGGCTTCGAGCACAGGTATCAGCTCCTGCATGTTTTCGGCAGCCGCTCCGAGCTCCGAAATCAGCGACTGGAACCTTTCGTCAAGCAAAAGGTCTATATATTCCTCAATTTCAATATTCTTTATGCTTTCCGCGGTGGCCATCAGCATGGCGAGGTTTTCGGGCGTAAGATATTCCGACATGACATTCAGAAGCTTTCTGTTGCTGTTGTAAAGCCCTATGGTGTCGCCGACCGCGCCGGCAAGCTTTTCAAGCCTCGCGGGGTCCTTAAGCAGCGTTTGAATCAGCCGGTCTGCGCCCGCGCTTTCTATGGTTTTGCGGAACCCGCTTATGCCGGACAGCATTTCCTTTATATCGCCCATTGTTTCGGGCAATGCCGTACCGAGGTCGAGCGACGCCACGGGAATAACCGCGAAGTACATGCTGCCGAGCTGAAAATTGCTTGTTTTCGCCGATATTGTAAAGCCGTCGGTAAACTCCAGACCGCCGAGATAGCCGGAAACGGTTCCCGTGTCGCCGAGGCTCTCGGCAAGTCCCGGAGTCATAACGGAAAACACAATCTCCTTGCTGCCGTCGCCGAAGGAACGTCCGTGCTGCACGGTGACGTCGCTGAAGTTCTCCTGCGGTATAATCGTGCCGCCTATAACGATGAACGGATTATACATTGTAACCCTTTTGCCGTCGACGTAAACATCTCTTGCGTCGCCGTTCACCGCTCTGATGTTAATTATAACATTTCCGCTTTTGCCTTTTATTTCCTCCGCGGAATATTCTTTATTGTTAATAAAAAATTCAAATTCAAAGCCTATCGGCAGCGGCTTGTCGCTTTGTCCCGTATAGTAGAGGTCTGTGCCGTCCATGTGCCATACGATATTATCGCCCTCTCTCACGGAAACGGCGCTGCCCTTTACGGTTGAGATGTTCCCGAGGTCGGAGGCGTCCTCTACCCTGACTCCCGCCCTGTCGGTGTGAAGCCAGTCGGTCACTATTGTTTTTAAAACGGCGCCGGAGGTATCCAGTGTTACATAAACCGTTTCCGTCTTCTTAACGGCTCCGGGCGATTCCGTGTATAGGTTTCCCGACGGCGGGGCAGTTATTTCCGGCTCCGTCGTTTGCCCGTTTTCTTTTCCGCCGCGCACGCAGCCGCCGAAAAGGAACAAAACCGACGCCGCGGCGCAGGCAATACGTTTTGAATGAGATACTTTCATTTTACCTTTTCCTTTCCGCCCGGTCTGCCCAACACCGCCAGAAACGGGGTGAGCAGAAGGATTATTACGGCCGCGCTGATAAGCGAGCCGCGCGCGAGCATTGCGCAGATACATTTTATTATTTCAATATCGCTTGTCAGATAAACGGATAACGTCGTTCCAAAAAATACAAGCGCGCTTCCTGTTATCGACCTTGCCGTTGATATGGCGGCTTTTTTAACGGCGTCCCGCGAGCCCGCGCCCGCGCTTCGTTCTTCCCTTGTGCGAAGCAGAAGAAGGATGGCGTAGTCTATTGTCGCGCCGAGCTGTATGCAGTTGACGACAGTCGGTGATATGAACGAAATCTGCGAATTCATAAAAAACGGCACTGCCTCGTTGAGAAAAACGGAAAGCTCAACAGCCGTCACCAGAATAAGCGGCACCGTTACCGATTTGAACAGCGCCGCTATCACAAGAAATACGAGCAGCACGGACAAAATGCCCGTAAGCCTGAAATCGCTGTCGGCGACTCTCACCAAATCCTCGTACAGCGCGCCCTCGCCCGATATCATCGCCCCTTTGTCGTATTTACGGGCGATATCCCGGAGCTCTGCAAGCTGTCGGCTCATGGAAGCTGTTCCGGCCGTGAGCGACGAGTTGACAAGCATAATCTGCCTTCCGTTTTTTTTGCATATGTCGCGAATCCTGTCGGGTATCATAGATTCGGGAATCGCCGGCCCTACGAATTTATTGTAGGCTATTACGTTTGCTACTCCGTCCGCCGCTTCAAGCTCGTCAATAAGCGAGGTGAACTTTGCCGCCGGTATGTCGTCGTCCATAATAACTAAATGCGACGTCACCATATCAAACTCGTCCTTGACCTTGTTAAGAGCCTTAACGGACTCCATATCCTTCGGAAGCGTCGCCACAAGGTTGTAGTATTTTTCGGCCTTGTTGTGAAGCATGGCACCGGGTATCAGCAGCGTAATAAAAAGCGCCGCGAAAATATTCCTGTGCCGCAGGACGAATCCGACGGGGCGGGAAAAGCCGGGAATAAGGCTTCTGTGCCGAAGCTTTTCCGTAAGTCCGTCGCACAGAAGAAGCAGAGAAGGCAGCACAACGACGACAGACAGCGCTCCGAACAGCGTTCCCTTTATCATGACAAGCCCTATGTCCATGCCGAGCGAAAGCTTCATAAAGCACAGCGCCAAAAAGCCGAACACCGTAGTCAGCACGCTGCCCGAAATCGACTTAACGGTAGCGCAGGAGGCCTTTACAACTGCTTCCCTGCTGTCCACCGCCGTCCGCTTTTCCTCCTCAAACCTGTCGACGAGAAAAACGGAATAATCCATCGTGACGGCAAGCTGAAGCACCACCGCTATGCTTTGCGTTATATAAGAAATCCGGCCGAACATTATATTAGTACCCATGTTGTACGCGACGCCGAGACCGAGCGTTATAAGAAGCATCGGCGTCACAATCCATGAGCGCGTGGTTAACAGCAGGATAACGAACGCCACAGCGGCGGCGGCTGCAACATAAAGCGGGAGCTGATGGTTGACAAGCTTCTTTGTGTCGGCAAGTATCACCGAGGTGCCGCTGAGGTAACAGCCCTCCGGCAGTATATTCCGTACAGCGCCGACCGTCGCGCGCGTCCTGCCGGAAACCTCTCCGTCAAGTATCAGAAGCATAAGCGTTGTGTCCCCGTCGTCGGAGTAGAACAGCTCCCTTACAAAAGACGGAAGCATTTCGACGGGAACCGTCACGTTAAAAATATCGTCAATCCATATGACCGTCTTGACGCCGTCGGTTTTTTCAATCCTTTTTGCGAGCTCCGCAGTTTCCGCCGCCGTTTTCCCCTCCACAGCAAGAAAAACGCTTGAGGTGTTGCCGAAGTTATCACCTATGAGCTTTTCACCCTCAACCGATTCAAGACCGTCCGGCAGATATGAAAACAGGTCGTAGCTTACTGCCGTATTCAGATAGCCGAAGGCGCACGGAATCAACAGAAGGAGCGCTGTAAGCAGCACAAGCCGCGGACGCGCGGTAATAGCCGTGAAGAATTTTTCTGCCAAAGCGCTCGCCCCTTTTGAATATGATTATAATATTTTCCGCAAAGCGCGTTGTTTTATGCGGCGCGGCAGACTTAAACTCCGGGCTTTATTCCGCTTGCTTTTTTGCGTATAATGCTATACAATTACTATAAAGGCAACAACAAATTACCCGAAAGGATTAAGCCTGAAAACAACTGTTTCAGACGCTAAAAAATGACAGACGAAAAAACTTCCCCGCGATGCCCGCTTTACAGAAAATGCGGCGGCTGCCAGATGCAGAACATGAGCTATAAGGAGCAGCTCTCGTGGAAGCAGAAAAGGGTCGATATATTGCTCTCGAGGTTTTGCAGGGTTTCGCCTATAATCGGAATGGAGAATCCTCTGCACTACCGCAACAAGGTGCAGGCGGCGTTCGGCTTTCGGCGTGGGCAGATTATTTCCGGCGTTTACCAAAGCGGCACGCACAGGATAGTCCCCGTAGACAGCTGTATGATTGAGGACGAAAAGGCAGACGCCATAATAGTCAGCATACGAAATCTGCTTAAAAGCTTTAAAATAACGGCCTATGACGAGGACAGCGGCACGGGTCTTTTACGCCATGTGCTGGTAAGGCGCGGCTTTAAAAGCGGACAGATAATGGTTGTGCTTGTTACATCGTCGCCAATTCTGCCGTCAAGCAAAAACTTAGTAAAGGCTCTTTTGAGCGAGCATCCCGAAATAACGACGGTAGTGCAGAACGTCAACCCCTACAACACAAATCTTGTGCTCGGTCCGAACGAAAAGCCGCTGTACGGAGCGGGCTATATTGAGGATACGCTTTGCGGCTGCGTGTTCCGTATCTCCCCGTCGTCGTTTTATCAGATAAACCCCGTGCAGACAGAGGTTCTTTACGGCAAGGCTGTGGGGCTGGCGGGACTTTGCTGCAACGAAACGGTTATTGACGCCTACTGCGGAATAGGTACAATAGGTATCGTCGCTTCAAAAAGCGCGGGCAACGTCATAGGCATTGAGCTGAACCGCGACGCCGTCAGGGACGCCGTGAGCAACGCAAAACGAAACGGCGTAAAAAACGCAAGGTTTTTCTGCGCCGACGCGGGCGAGTTCATGCTTGAAATGGCAAAGGACAGGCAAAAGGCAGATGTTGTATTTATGGACCCGCCGAGAGCAGGAAGCGACGAAAAATTCCTGTCGTCCTTAGTCAGGCTTTTGCCACAAAGGATTGTATACATCTCCTGCAACCCCGAAACGCAGGAGCGCGACATGAAATACCTCACAAAAAACGGCTATACGGCAAAAGCCATACAGCCGGTGGATATGTTTCCGTTCACTCACCACGTTGAGACGGTAGTATTGATGTCAAGAGGTTAACCTTACGAAGCACCTGTTTGTGACACCGGCTTACAATCTCTACAATGATAAAGGAGTGGTATAAATGCTTGAAAAAATCATAGCAATTATTGTTGCGCTTTCCCAGATTTTTACCTCGTTTTTTATGAGTGTTTTCAACCGGGATGTAAAGGATATCGACTACGGCGGAGTCCCCTACACAGAGCCTGTCATAACCGAGTGGCTTACGCTTGCCGATAACGGCAGCAGCGATTACGTAATTGTCAAGGGGGCTGACTGCTCCCCCTCCGAAACAACGGCAGCCGCCGAGCTTCAAAAATACATAGCGGAAATTTGCGGCATAACGCTTGAGCTTAAAACAGACGCCTCAGAGCCTTTGGAGCATGAAATCATCGTGGGCAAAACAAACCGCGAGAGCGAGGGGGGCTTTACCATTGACCGGGCGGCGCTTGGTGACGAGGGCTTTACGGTAAAGGTCGTCGGCGAAAAGCTTGTAATCGCGGGCGGCGAGCTGAGAGGCACGCTGTACGGCGTTTACACCTTCCTTGAAAAGGACTTAGGCTGCCGCCGGTATACGCCGGAGGTAACATATATTCCGGAAAGCGAAACCTTAAAAATTGACGCGACGCTTGATTATTCGCAAAAGCCTGTTTTTGAATACCGATATACCGACTGGCACTCAAGCCACGACCCCGACTGGCGCGTAAAACAAAAAATCAATAAGGGAGCGCGCTCCGAAGCCTACGGCGGAAGCGTGTTTTACGCCGACTTCTGCCATACTATGGAAAGGCTTGTGCCCGAAACGTATTTTAACGAGCATCCCGAGTATTTTTCTTACCGTGAGGATTTGGGGCGCCGCACAAAGGGTCAGCGATGCCTTACAAATCCCGATGTAGTCAACATCACTATTCAAAACGCCCGTCAGGCGCTTTTGAATAATCCGCGCGCTAAAATAATGTCCGTCACGCAAAACGACAATCAGGAATATTGCCAGTGCCCGGACTGCAAGGCGTCCGACGAAATGTACGGCGGGCCTTCGGGGACTAACATCCGGTTTGTCAATCAGGTTGCCGAAGCGCTTGAGGAGGAATTCCCCGACGTGGAGTTCGACACCTTTGCTTATCAGTACACAAGGACTCCGCCGAAAAACATAGTTCCGCGCGATAATGTAATTGTGCGCCTGTGCTCTATCGAATGCTGCTTTTCGCATCCGCTTGAGGAGTGCGGACACCACCGCATAAAAAGCGAGCGGCGGACGGACAAATTCCCGTACTTTGAAGCAGACACTCCGTGGGGGCGTTCAAAGGATGTTGAATCTCAATTTGCCGGGGATTTAAAGGGCTGGTCTGAAATATGCAGCAAGCTGTATATATGGGATTATACAAACAACTACCTTGTTTACCTTGCGATTTTCCCGAACTTTCATGTGTTTTCGCCGAATATGCGGTTTTTCGCCGAAAACAATGTTCAGGGCGTTTTTGAGGAGGGCAAGGCAAGTTCAAAGAGCGGCGAGTTCGGCGAGGCAAAGGCGTATATCCTTGCAAAATTGATGTGGGACCCGTACTGCGACGTCGAGTACCTGCTTGACGATTTTCTGCAGGGCTACTACGGAAAAGAATCGGCGCCGTACATAAAAGAGTACATAAACATCGTAACAAATAAAGTCATAAACACAAATCAGCATCTTTACACCTTCCAGTGGCACTATGAGGGGATGTATTTTACCCCGAAGGAAAGACGGCAAACGGAAAGCCTCTGGAACTCGGCGGAAAGCCATGCAGGCAACGAACAGCAGCTTGAACGTATCCGTCGCTCGCGCCTTTCGTTCAGGCATTATAAGGCATCCATGCTGCTGGACGAGTTTTCGCTTTTTAACATCAACAGAGTAAAGGAAAACGAAGAGCTGTATAACGATTTTATTGACATGGGAGTAACTTCCCTGACTATCGGCGGGCCGATTTCGCAAACGCCTGATTTCCGGCTGACTCCCATAGAGTGGTCTTAAATACTTTCACGGAGGGATTACTATGTGCGACACGATGGTAGCCGTTGGAAGCGCTACAAAAACCGGCCGTGTTCTGTTCGCGAAAAACAGCGACAGGGAGCCTAACGAGCCGCAGGTTCTGCTGCGTATTCCGCGCAAAAAATACGATTTGAACTCCTGCCCTAAGCTGAAAACAACATATCTTGAAATAGACCAGGTTGAAGAAACCAACGAAATCGTCATAAGCAAGCCGTCATGGATGTGGGGCTGTGAAATGGGATTCAACGAATACTCCGTCACCATAGGCAACGAGGCGGTTTTCACAAAAGAAAAATACGGCAAAGACGCGCTTACCGGCATGGATATGATACGGCTCGCCCTCGAAAGGACGAAAACGGCAAGGGAAGCCGTAGATTATATCATTTTTCTGCTTGACCGTTACGGTCAGGGCGGCAACTGCGGCTATACGAAAAAAATGCATTACCATAACTCATTCATCGTCGCTGACAAAAACGAAGCTTATGTGCTTGAAACGGCGGGAAAGTACTGGGTGCTTAAAAAGGTTACGGATTTATACGCCATTTCAAACGGGCTTACGATAGAAAACGATTTTGACGACTGCCATCCCGAACTGATAAGCGACAGCGTGAAAAGAAAGCTGTGTTCGGGCAGGGAGGATTTCAATTTCAGAAAAGCTTACTCTGACCCGTTGTACTCGCATTTTTCCGGCTGCAAAAACAGGTCGTCGCTGGCATTGGAGATACTCCGCGAAAACAAAGGAAACATCACCACGAAAACTATGATAAACGCGCTGAGGCGGCATCAGAAAGGCTCCGACAAAAACTTCGGCAAAGGCTCGATGAACAATCTCTGCATGCATGCCGGCTCTTTAATATCAAGCCAGACTACGGCAAGCATCGTCGGGGAGCTTAAGGATGAAAGCGAATTCTGGTACACCGCTTCGTCGCTCCCCTGCATTTCGGTTTTCAAACCGTTTGTTTTCAATTCGGATTTCGAGCTGTTCCGGGAGGACGAGCAGGAAAAGGGCGTTGAGTTCTGGACAAAAAGAGAAAAAACAGCCCGCATGATGTTAACGCACAGGCTTGACGAAAACGAGTATAAAAAAGCAAGGGACGATGTTCAGAAATATATTTACGATTGTTTTTATGAAACGGATTTGTCATCGTTGTCAAGGCACGAGGCCGGCGACGTGTTAAGAAAATGCGCGCAGGCGGACAACGGATTTGCGGATGAAATGCTTGATAAGGGTATGTCAGTCAGCCCGAAAAAAATCAGAGGCGGGTTTGTTTTTAAACGGTACTGGGCAAAAGCTAACGCCGCTTTTAACGAAGAAGCAGAAAGGGCTTGAATCAATGGAGCTAACTGTTTTTGAGATTCTGAAGGTTGTTTTTCTCGGCATTATCGAGGGCGTCACCGAATGGCTGCCGATAAGCAGCACGGGGCACATGCTGCTTGTAGACCGGTTTTTGCAGTTAAACGCAAGCGACGCGTTTAAAGAGATGTTTTTCGTCGTCATACAGCTCGGCGCCATTATGGCCGTGGTGCTGATGTTCTGGAAAAAGATGTTTCCTTTCCAGTTTTCCGGCAAGGAAAAGCCCGTAATAAAAAAGGATATCTTCTCGCTGTGGTTCAAGGTGGTCGTCGCCTGTGTTCCCGGTGCCGTCGTAACACTTCTTTTCGACGATTACATAGAAGCTCATCTTCACACGCCCGTTATTATAGCGGCGGCGCTTATTTTATACGGCGCGGCATTTATCCTTATTGAAATGAAAAACAAAAAGCGCACTCCCGTCATAAAGGATTTATCCGGCATAACGTATAAAACGGCGCTGCTTATAGGTCTTTTTCAGGTGCTTTCCATTATTCCCGGCACCTCGCGTTCCGGCGCTACCATTATCGGCGCGCTGCTTATAGGTGTGTCCCGCGTCGCGGCGGCGGAGTTTACCTTTTTCCTTGCCGTCCCAGTCATGTTCGGCTGGAGCGTCCTGAAAATACTTAAATTCGGTCTGTCCTTCACAAGCGCCGAGCTGATTATTCTTTTAACGGGAATGGCAGTCGCCTTTGTTGTTTCCGTCCTCGTTATAAGATTCCTGATGGCTTTCATAAAAAAGCACGACTTTTCGGCGTTCGGGTGGTACAGAATCGCCCTCGGTCTTGCGGTGCTGTTTTATTTTATTGTTAAATAAAGGACGGTATGGTGTTATGCTTTTTGTCTGTTATCCGAAATGCGGTACATGTAAAAAGGCGCAAAAATGGCTTGACGAAAACGGTATAGCGTATGAGTACCGCGACATAAAAACAGAAAAGCCCTCCCGCGAAGAGCTTGAAGAATGGCTCCTAAAAAGCGGTTTGCCTGTAAAAAAACTTTGGAACACAAGCGGCATTCAGTACAGGGCGCTGAACTTAAAGGAAAGGCTTAAAACAATGCCGGAGGCGGAACAGCTCGAGCTGCTCTCAACCGACGGAATGCTTGTAAAAAGACCTGTGCTGGAGGGCGGCGATTTTGTGCTTGTCGGCTTTGACGAAAAAACCTGGAAAGAGATTTTTAACGTGTGAGGAAATTGAAAATGGATTTGGCTGTCGGCGTTTTAATTCCTTTTATCGGGACCGCTCTCGGCTCGGCTTGCGTTTTGTTTGTTAAGAACCGCATAAACCTGCTTGTTCAGAAAGGGCTTATAGGCTTTGCCTCCGGCGTTATGACCGCGGCTGCCGTATGGTCGCTTCTTATACCCGCCATCGACATGTCCCGCCATATGGGAAAGCTTTCGATTGTTCCCGCCGCCGTCGGCTTTGGTGTCGGCATTTCCTTTCTGCTTTTAATGGACAGGCTCATTCCCCACCTGCATATCGACAGCATCACTCCGGAGGGAATGCACAGCACGCTTAAAAACAGCACTCTGTTCATACTTGCTGTCACCCTGCACAATCTGCCCGAGGGCATGGCGGTGGGCGTAATATTCGCCGGGCTTAGAAACGGAGACGGCGCGATAACCGCGGCGGGCGCGCTCGCGCTTTCGATAGGAATAGCTATACAGAACTTCCCCGAGGGGGCTATAATTTCTCTTCCTCTCAGGAGCGAGGGCTTAAGCCGCGGAAAAGCGTTTTTGTACGGTACTCTGACGGGCATTGTGGAGCCGGCAGGCGCTTTGATAACAATACTGTTTGCCGGCGTTATGGTTGCCGTTTTGCCCTATATGCTCTCGTTTGCCGCTGGGTCGATGCTCTATGTAGTTGTCGAGGAGCTTATACCCGAGGCGTCCGAGGGTGAGCATTCAAACATAGGAACCGTAGGCTTTGCCGCCGGATTTCTTGTTATGATGTCGCTTGACGTCATGCTCGGGTGATTTTTTCATGCAACGGGCGCACACGCAGGGAAGCTGCTGAAAAAGCCCTTGCAACTATGGCGGTTTGTCAAGCTTATGATGTTACATGATACTACCACAAAATTATTTTTTAAAACGGAGTGATTATAATGCCGGAAAACAACCGTAAAATATCTGAATCGGTGGAAAATCTATTCTCAAAGGACAACAACCAATCGTACGAAAGCCTCAAGCTGCTTTTGTCGGAGAGCGAAAAATCAAACGGGGTATACAAACACTTCGACACATTTTCGCATATGATTGATGACGCGAATTCCTACATCAGGACAAGGGGACTTCTGCTGATTTGCGCCAACGCGAAATGGGACGACGAAAACAGGCTCGACGCCATAACCGACGGATGTCTGTCTCACATCCTTGACGAAAAGCCCATTACTTCAAGGCAGTTTATTAAAGCGCTGCCCGAGGTTGCAAAGCATAAGCCTTCATTGGCGCCCGCAATCCGGAACGCGCTCATGTCCGCGGACACAGGTATTTATCCCGACACCATGAAGTCTCTGGTGGCAAAGGATATCGCCGCCGCGCTTAAAAAAATCGGCTGATTTACGGCACAAGACGCCCGTCTATAATATTGTTATAGGCTATAAAATTGCTGCCATAGGGCTTTGCTACGCCCGAAAAGCGGTTGTCGTGCACCGATGAGGCTCCGCCGTCGCCGTCAATGAAAACTCCGGCTTCACCGCCCTCAAAGGTGTTGTTATAAACATCCACGGAGTACATTTTGTCGACAAAGCTTATATATCCGCGCCTGCCGGCTCCGTTATTGAACACATTGTTGCAGATTCTTATGTTGTTGTGCGCCGCCGTGCCGTGATTCCCTATAGCCGGCGAAAAGCCGTCGCACTCAAACTTGCAGCCCGTTATCAATATGTGTCGGCAGACGGTTTTGTCAAGACATATATCGGTGGTTTCATATGTTTTGAAGCTTGCCCAGTCAAGCTGGAGATACTCCGATCTTTCGCCGCCCTTCATCGTATTTGTGAAAACGCAGTTTTCAACCGTGACGTATTCGCTGCTGTTGCATTCGTAAAAATGCCATGTGTTGCCGTTTTGAAATTTGCAGTTTTTTACACGGAGGTCGCGTGAATGGCTGTTGTTTAAAAGCGTCGCCTTGTAGTCTGTCAGCGCATTGCCGTCAAAGGTCGCGCCGATGATATCGACGTTTCGCGTAGCAGTATAGCCTCCGTCCTTCGGGCGCGTGAAGTTTCCGAGAATATACCTCTGCTTTTTGCCTCCGCGCAGCAAAACGGCTCCGTTTTCAAAAATAAGCCGCTGGTCAGAATAATAAAGCAGGCAGTCGCACACCCTGTAAATTCCCGCCGGGAAGAACACGGTGCCTCCCCTGTCCCTGCATGAATCAAGCGCTGCCTGAATAGCGCCGTAATCGTCCGCTATTCCGTCGCCCGCGGCTTTATAATCTGTTTTTATATTAATAAAGCTCATGTCAGACCCCCGTTAAATCGGTTATAATATTTTCGGAGCTTCGGACACGGCGCGCCGTGTCCCTGCATAAGGATGATTCATCTGTCTTTTTCGGAACGGTCAAGACCGTTCCCTACTTAATAAAACAAATTGCGTTAGTTTTAACTATCTAAGGTATGAAAATACCCCCTGCCCTTTTCAAGCTCCCTGAGACTATCGTCATACAGCTTGTGAATTGACTTGATTTTTTCATCTGTAACGGGGCGCATTACATCATATGTATAGGGTAGCGCGTAACGCTTTTTCGCCGTTTCACGGAAGCTTTCAAGCTCGTCGTCGAACGAGGCGGCAATGCTTTCCCTGTAATCGCCTGTAACCGAATAGCCGAATGTCTCTTTGCCGAGCATCACATGTATTTTCTTTCGTTCGCACGCCTTTGCCGGAATAAAGACCGTTCCGCGCCAGCCGGAATACTCTACCGTTATCTCGCCTCCCGCGTAATAAAGCGGCTGACGTAAGTTTATTTCCTCTATCTCGTCGGGAATGTGAGCGGTGACGTACAGCCCGTCCGCTTTTGCCTGAATGTCGAAAAGCCCTCTAAGCAGGCAGGTTGCGGGGGCGAAATTGTCAATCATAACAGCCGTCGGACGGCAGTTACCGTAATCGCCCTCCTTTTCCTTTGCCCACGGGTTTGCAGTATTGAAGCCCCACTGCGAGAGCGGAGCGTCCTGACGGTAGGAGAGCGCCCAGCGCATATAAACGTCGGCGGCGTCAAAAGCGTCGTTATAGCGGTTGTTTTTAAGGTATGCAAGTATCGCGCGGCCCTCAACTGTCCCCCAGCAGCCGCCGTCCACCCAGTCGCCCGAACGCCACTCAAGCGAGTGCGGCGCGGCGCTTCCGTTTAAATAGCTTTTATAGGTGTCGTCCAAGTGAGGATAATTACAGCAAATAACCTTGTTTTGGCGTATGCCCTCAACCGACGCTATTTTATCAAGAATTGCTTTGCTTGTCTTTTCGTCGGCAACGCCAAGCCCCACGGCGTCGACGTTGCATACGCCCTCTAAGTATCCGTACCGCTCCTGCCCGTAAACGCCGTGCATCACACCGTTTTTCTCAACCGACTTCGCGAAATAACCCCCGGGTGTTTTGCATTTTTCCAGTGCCTTTAGCGTTATATCAAGTTTTTGTGATATATCCCTGTACTCGCTTCCGTCCTTTTCGCCGGCGATGTGGAGCACGTCAAGATAACGGCTCATAGCGGCGCAATACGTTACGGCAAGCCCCGTAAGGTAGGATTTTTCAATTTTCTTTTTCTCCGCGTTCCACGCCGCGCCGAAGCTTGGTGCCAAAAGGTTGCAGGAAGGACCCACAAGGAACAGTCCGCTTTCGTCGCGCGTTTTTTCTATGTGAGCTATCGAACGGCGCAACAGCGGCAGATAACGACGTATTTCATCAATGTCGCGGGAAAACAGCAACTGCTCGCATTGAATAAGAATGCCGGCGGCAGTCGCCTCGTAAAACCAGTCGTAAAGGTTTACGTCGCCGTCGCCCTGCTTGTAGACAATCCCTTCGTCGAACACACAATCGCCTAAAGCGCCATCGGGAGCGGTAAGATTGAAGTAGGCGTGTTTTTCATCCTTTTTTCCGTCGTCGCGTCCGCTCCGTTTCCCGTCGCCGATTCTGTTCCAGAATGCGTCATAGGAGTTTTTCAGCACCCTTCTCCAGTTCGGCGGCAAAAAAGGTATCGCACCTAAAGAAAAGCCGTAGCTGTTCTGTATCCACCAACCGTCCCATATAAAGCCTTCGGAAAACATGTTGTTTTTTGAGCGGTAAAGCATGGGAAGGCACGGAAGGTTTTCGGACGAATGAAGCATCTCGCAGCTCATGTCTATCAGGCAGAGCCATTCTTTGTTGCCCTTGCCGTCCACGTATTTCCCTTGGTATTCTGCCATATTATCAACTCTCCTATATTTCATTTGAATCAATTTGTATTGTATCACGGGTCATAAATGATGTCAACAAATCGGCGGGCAGCCCATTATTCGAGAACAAATTCCGATAAAATGAATAAGTTGTTATAAATAATTAATAGAAATGTCATCTTTTAGGTGTATAATGTGAATAAAGGGATAGTGTATTGTTATCCTATATTATACAATTAATCCGAAAGGGGGGTGTAAAATGAAAAAATACAGACCGCTTGTTATTTTTTTCGTAATTCCTATGGCAATCGGTCTTTGGGCTGCGAATTTTACAATTGATGCCATGCAGTCCTTCATGCTTGTAAAAAAGCCCGCGTATACACCTCCGGCAGGAACTATACCCATTATTATTCTTGTCGTGTTTATTCTTATGGGTATATCCGCGTTTCTTGTATACAAAAGCAAATCCTTCGGCAGAGAAACTCCTCTCTACATCTGGGCTTTGCAGTTGGTGTTCTGCTTTTTCTGGGCGATAACCTTTTTCGGCGGCGGAGCCTATCAGCTTTCGCTTGTATGGCTTATCGTGCTCTGGATACTTATCGCCGTTATGATCGTCCGCTTTTACAGATTCAGGCAGGTTGCCGGATATTTGCAGATACCATATCTTATCTGCGCCACGTTTGCGGGATATCTGAATTTTATGGTTTACATGCTTAACAGGTAAAAACAAAATCAAAAAGCGCGGTGTCGGGTTGCCGATGCCGCGCTTTTTTTGCCAGCTATTGTTTTGAATTAACGAACTCCGCCGGCAGAAACTAAACATGAGGTGAATAATATGAAAATGAGCTCGGAGGGCCCCGAAATGCCGTTGGCTCTCGGACTGGCACTTTCGCAGAATCTTGACGCCATGAATCGCTTTTCCGCTTTATCGCGCGAGGAACAGCAGGGGATAATTAGGAATACGGAAAACATTAAGTCAAAGAAAGAAATGCGCGCGTACGTTCAGTCGCTTGTGAACTGAACGGGAATTGTCACTTTTTCGGGACGCTCCTGCCGTTTTGCGGATTATGGCAAGGTATGGTTTACGGAACGGTCAAGACCGTTCCCTGATAAACGGTGACACCTTAATCCTGACTCACATATGCTATTGATTCAAAACACCGATGTAGGGGCGGCGCCTGCGTGTGCGCCCGAAGCCGGGCTTAAACGATGAATACCGCAGGAGCGTATCTGTGCAGGTAAGCTTATTCAAACCGCACCTTGTATTTCCTCAGCCAGTAATCAAACTGAATGAAATAAGCGAGAACCTGGGGCGCGGTCATAAGCTGGCCGTACCACGGGTATTGCATTTCGTCTTTTGCGGCTTTGCGTACCTTATCGATTTTTATAAATTCGGCAAGCGGCGAATCATCTGTCAGTCGCTCGTTTACAAGCTTCTGCATTGCCTGAAGATAAGCCGGGTTGTGTGTTTTCGGATACGGGCTCTTCTTTCTTTCTGTTATTTCACCCGGCAGAATATCTTTTACCGCAAGACGTAAAAGCCCTTTTTCCCTGCCCATGTAATCCTTATATTCCCACGGCACCGAATAAAGATATTCTACTATCCTGTGGTCGCAAAACGGAACCCTGACCTCAAGCGAGTTGTACATGCTCATTCTGTCCTTTCGGTCAAGAAGCGTCTGCATGAACCAGTCGAGGTTAAGGCGCATCATCTCAGCCATCCTGCTCTCAAGCGGCGACATACCGTCTGTCTTTGAAGCGCTTTCGACGATGTTTTTATATCTTGTCCGTACGTATTCCGCGGGGTTTATTTTATTTGCGTATTCGTCCTTTAAAAAGCCGTATCGGTACATAGTCGACTGCGCCCACGGAAAGCCGTCTGTGTCGCGTATCTCCTTGTCCCTGTACCACGGATATCCGCCGAAAATTTCGTCGGCGCACTCCCCCGACAGCGCCACCTTCCCATACTCCCTGACCTTTTCGCACAAAAGCAGCAGCGAAGCGTCAACATCACCCATTCCCGGAAGGTCGCGCGCGTCGACGGCCGAAAACAAGGCGTTTACAAGCTCGGGCGTGTCGATTTCCACCCTGTAATGCTCGCAGCCGAGGTAGTCGTTCATTATTTTAATATATTCGTTGTCGCTGTTCGGCTGAAATTTTCCTTTTCTGAAATACAGGTCGTTATCCTTGTAGTCAACCGAAAACGTGCAAAGCGTTTTCCCCTGCTCTTTGAAGCAGGCGTTACTGACGGACGATATTATGCTTGAGTCGAGCCCGCCGGACAAAAACGTGCATACGGGAACATCGGAAACGAGCTGTCTTTTTATTGCGTCCGTAACAAGAAAACGCACCTTTTCGACCGTGTCGTTAAAGCTGTCGTTATGCTCCCGTTGCTCTACGCTCCAGTATTTATTTTTAGTCAGCCTGCCGTCGCAGTAATAGCCGCGTTCGGCGGGCAAAACCTCCCTTATACCCTTGAAAACGCCGCAACCCGGTGTTCTGCCGGGACCTATCAGCATAATTTCGGAAAGCGATTCAATATCCATTAGCGGCTCGATTTCGGGATGGAGCAGCAAGGCCTTTATTTCGGAGGCAAAAACAAAGCCGCTTTTTGTCAACGCGTAAAACAGGGGCTTTACGCCCATCCTGTCGCGGCAGAAAAACAGCCGCTTCCTTTTATGCTCCCACACGGCAAAGGCGAATATCCCGTTGAATTTTTCGCAGCAGCTTTCCCCGTAAACCGCGTAGGCTTTAAGCACTACCTCTGTGTCTGAATGACCTTCAAATTCGGTTCCGCGCTTTTTCAAATCGTAGCGAACCTCGTCGGTGTTGTAAAGCTCGCCGTTATAAACAAGCGTGAAAACCTCATCCCCGCCGTCATATGTCATCGGCTGCCTGCCCTTTTCAAGGTCGATTATTGCAAGCCTGCGGTGAAGCAGAACGGCATCATTTGAAAAATACTCACCATGCTGGTCAGGTCCCCTGTGCGCCAGCGAGTCCTCCATTGCCAAAAAAGCCTTTTCGTAATTCAAAAGGTCGAAGCAGGATGATATTTGCCCGGCTATACCACACATATTAATGCCTCCTAAAATAAACGCTTAAGAACATTAATATTATGAAGCGCCGTACGGGATATATGATAGAACAGGTAAACATATAAGGCATATATTTCATGAAAGATTCTTCGCTGCGCTCAGAATGACAGGTTTTTCCCCATGTCATCCCGAGGCGCGGCGCGCCGAAGGATCTTTTTTAAGATTCTCCGGTGCGCTCAGAATGACAGGTTTTTTCCCCATGTCATCCCGAGGCGCGGCGCACCGCTTCTGTTATTACTCGTCATTCTCCTGTATGACCTCTTCAAGCACTTTCATAAGATCCTCCATGCTGTTCAGCACAACGCCCTTTTCAAGGATATAGTTCTTCAGTTCCGGCGGAAGAGTTTCAAACTGAAATCTTATTTTTTCTGATACATATGACATAACAAGCCTCCCTTCAAATTTATTGTTCCCTGTATTCCGCAGATTAACAAGCCTGTTATTTTTGACTGCCACGAAAGTATATATCTTACGCAATATGAAAAACTATAATAATGCCTTCAGAACAATATTGTAAAGGAACCTTAAAATGAACAATCCCAACCATCTGATAAATGAAAAATCGCCCTATCTGCTTCAGCACGCATACAATCCCGTGGACTGGTATCCGTGGGGCGTGGAAGCGTTCGACAGGGCGGAAAAGGAGGATAAGCCGGTATTCCTCAGCATAGGCTACTCCACCTGCCACTGGTGCCATGTGATGGCGCACGAAAGCTTTGAAAACGCCGAGGCGGCTGATATTCTTAACAAAAGCTTCGTTTCGGTTAAGGTTGACCATGAGGAGCGTCCGGACATTGACGCCGTATATATGGACGTCTGCCAGCGCATGACGGGGAGCGGCGGCTGGCCGTTGACAGTTATAATGACGCCGTCGAAAAAGCCGTTTTTTGTCGGCACCTACTTTCCGCTCAATACAATAGGCGGAATGCTCGGCCTTACGGATATCCTGCGGCAGACGGTCAGGCTCTGGAAGAATGACAGGCAAAGGCTTTTAAGGTCTTCCGAAAACATTATCTCCGCTCTTAAGTCGGAAACGGGAACCATCAGAACGACAGACGAGGAGCCGGACACGCTGCTTCACAAGGCGTACCGCAGCCTTTCCGCCGAATTCGACAGCGATTTCGGGGGCTTCGGCAGGGCGCCTAAGTTTCCGACGCCTCACAATTTGATTTTCCTTATGCGGTACGACCACCGCTTCAAATGCGCGCGCGCTTCCGAAATGGCTGTAAAAACACTGCGACAAATTGCGCAGGGCGGAATCCGCGATCATATAGGAGGCGGGTTTTCACGCTATTCGACCGACAGGATGTGGCTCGTGCCGCATTTTGAAAAAATGCTTTACGACAACGCTCTGCTTGTCCTTGCCTTTGTCGAGGCATATCAGCTGACGCGCGACGAGTCATTTGCCGAGGTTGTGCGCGAAACGCTCGGATATATTGCCCGTGAGATGACCTCTCCGGAGGGCAGCTTCTACTCCGCGCAGGACGCTGACAGCGACGGAGTGGAGGGCAGATATTATACCTTTTCAAAAAAGGAAATAATATCTCTTTTGGGGGAGAGCGACGGGGAGTATTTCTGCTCGTACTACGGAATAACGCAACAGGGAAACTTTGAGGGCATGAATATTCCGAACCGCATTAACAGATCGGGCGCTGCGGACGACAGACTGAAAAAGCTGCGCGAGCGCGTCTTAAACTACCGCAGCAGGCGAATGAAGCTCCACAAGGACGATAAAATTCTAACGTCATGGAACTGCCTGATGATAATGGCGCTTTCCGCCGCCTACATTGTGCTCGGCGACAGGCAATACCTTGACGCGGCGGTCAAAGCGGCGGATTTCATCGACGAGAAACTACAAGTCGGTGATACGCTCCGCATACGCTGGCGCGACGGCGAAGCCGCGGGCGAAGGCCTGCTTGACGATTACGCGTGGTACGGCGTAGCCATGCTCTACCTTTACGATGCCGTTTCTGACAAACAGTATCTTGCAAAAGCCGAAATGGCGGCAAATAAAATCATGACCTCGTTTATGGATCTGACGGACGGCGGCTGCTATATCAATTCGGCCACGGGAGAACAGCTCATTACAAGACCAAAGGAGGTTTACGACGGCGCGGTTCCTTCGGGAAACTCCGCCGCCGCATATCTCTTCGCGCGTCTGATGACAGAAATCGATTCCGGCGGTTTTGCGGACGCAGCCGAAAAGCAGGTAAAATTCGTTAAGACAAGGGTTTTTGATTATCCGTCGGGACACTGCTTTGCCCTGCTCGCGGTTATGCAGGCGAAAAGCGGCAAAAAGCTTGTCTGCTCGCTCGGCGACGAGGATGTGACGGACGTTAAGAGAAAGCTTTCTGAAAATTATCATCCGCTTACAAACATCACCTTCAGAAAAAGTGAGGACGGCAAAACCGCCTTTTATCTTTGCGAAAAAGGCACCTGCCTGTCCCCTACCGACAATCTGAATGAGGTTCTGCCGCGGCTTTAAACAGTCCTCTCACACCTTATTTTTCCCGCCAATCGTAATCTGGAGTGTTATTGTCCGAAGCTGTTTCTTCGTCCGTCGAACTATAATTGTACTCTTGAGCGTCTGATTTGTACTTTTTTATGAACAGGTACGGAACCGATACGAGTATAAAGGCGGCAAAAAAACGACAGGCGCTTTTCTTAAAGCTCTGTTGAAAAAATTCTTCAAGTACAGATTAAGCTCGTCGCGGTCTTTCATTCCAAGCGGCGAATAGCCGTCATCGGCAACTGCCTTTTTATAACGCATTATTTCGTCATATGTTTCCTGTCTACACTCACATTTATAAACGGATACTATCCGTTTTGTTTTAGAGGCCGCGTAATCGCTTTCCGCTTCAGGGTATATTAATTTATTGCCGGCTTCGCCCGACAACAGCAGGTAAAGTGCGCCGTCGACCGAAACGCATCTCAAATCGCGGATTATATACGGCGCGCCGTCGTCAGGCATTTCGTTAAACACCTGAACGACAAAGGTTTCTTCATTTTCTTTAGTTAAGATTTTTCTCCCGTCTTCCTCGCTAAGCGGGATATAACCGCATTGCTGCATGGTATATAACAGTTCGTCCGCCCACCGTCGTCCGTTTCCGTCATATGAATCATAAAACAGGTTCGGGTTTTCAGGATAATCATAGAATATCTCGTTTAACACTGTCTTTTCGCTGCTTATGTTGAAATAATAAGAGCTGTCAGAGGTATGAATATACGAATCTATTAAGCTAATAAAAAAAAATACGGTCGTGAAAGCTACGAATACTTTAAGCTTCTTCATGTTTATGACCATTCCTTTCGCTGCGCTCAAGGCACAAAAGGGAATGAAACCCGTTTACCTTAACGCAACCTAAATTTTGTGTTAGAATAAGCTTGAGAAAACAGGTACACTACAGAGTACGTGGAGGTGAGTGGGCACAGCCCACGC
>DCUB01000051.1 GCA_002329365.1 Ruminococcaceae bacterium UBA1425 | reverse complement strand
CGAAGGATCTTGAGATTCTTCGCTACGCTCAGAATGACAAAACTGTCCCTCATGTCATCCTGAGGCGCCTGCGCCGAAGGATCTTTTGATAAAAAGCTTTTGACAGCTTGCGGAACGGTCAAGACCGTTCCTACGCATATATTATAGTTATAATGTCGGTCAACAACACAAATCATTCGGTACCGATGAATATTTTCATCAGCTCGTGACCGACATCGACGAAATTGCCCGTTTTGGCGGCGGTGTTTTCGTTTATTGTGTCAACGCCCCCGCGCTCGTTCGTGCTGTCGTAAATCATGTAAGGAACGGGGTCTGACGCGTGCGTCAGCGTTGCTATGGGCGTCGGGTGGTCGGGCAGAATCATTATTCTGAAGTCGCCCTGCGAGCGCAGGTAATCAAGAAGCACAGGCAGCACAAGCTCGTCGATTAGCTCAATGGAGCGCACCTTGTTTTCCGGCTCGTTCCTGTGTCCGCACTCGTCGGGAGCTTCAAAGTGGAGGTACACGAAGTTCTGTCCGCTTTTAAGCTCGTTTACGGCCGCTTCCGCCTTGCCTTTGAAGTTCGTGTCGATATATCCCGTCGCGCCGGGTATGCGCGGCGTTCTCATGCCCGCTAAAAAGCCTATGCCGTTTAAAAGGTCGACGGCGGAAATCATCGAAGCGTCGACGCCGAAAAGGGATTTATAGGACGGCAGCTCGGTGCAGGTGCCCTCGCCCCAGAACCAAACGGAGTTTGCCGGAAGCTTTCCCTGTGAAACCCTCTTTTTGTTGACGGGATGGTCCTTTAAAAAAGCGTAGCTTTCGCGCATCATTCGTGTCAGATCCACGGCGTTTTTGTGGGCGGATATATACGGGCCTATAACGCGCTTTGATATGTCGTGCGGCGGCGTCATTTTGCCGAGCTGCGTGGTTCCGCCGTGCACAATAAGGCAGTGGCGGTAGCTGACGCCGCTGTAAAAGCTGTATTTATCGCTGCCGAAACGCTCGTCTACCGACCTTATTATCTCCGCCGCTTCCCCGCTGCTTATGTCGCCGGCGGAGTAGTCTATCATTGTTTTGTCGTCGTAATTATCCTCGTCGCTCAAGGTTACAAGATTGCAGCGAAGCGCCACGTCGTCGGCAGCCATTTTTATACCGAGGTTCGCCGCCTCGAGAGGTGAACGCCCCTTGTGGTATTTTCGCGGGTCATAGCCGAGAACGCTGAGGTTCGCGACGTCGCTCCCCGGCTTTACGCCGTCGGGTATGGTTTTTACAAGACCTACCTCGCCTTTTTGGGCGAGCGAGTCGAAAACCGGCTTTTTCGCGGCCTCCATGGGAGTTTTTCCGCCCAGAGCGGGGACGGGATAATCGGCCATGCCGTCATACAGAACAACAACGTATTTCATATATACATCCCTCTTTTCTTAAAAGCCGTTGATATGTCCACGCTGCATCGCGCCAAGTATTTTATATCTGACGTCCGAATAGTCTTTTTCAAGACTGTTAAGCAGCTCCTTTGTCCTCTGACGCTCCGTGCAGCCGTCGGCGGGACATTTGCTTTTTACTACGGGCAGATTCTCGCGGCGGGTAACCCTTGCGCAGTCGCTCTCGCGCGCGAATATCATCGGCCTTATCATGTACAGGTCCTTGCGCGAAAGGTATGTAACGGGCGAAAAGCAGCCTACGCGCGCTTCGTTTAAAAGGTTCATCACAAAGGTTTCGACAGCGTCGTCCATATGGTGCCCGAGAGCTAATTTATTGCAGCCGGCAGCCTTTGCCGCGTCGTGCAGGGCGCCCCGCCGCATACGGGCGCACAGGCTGCAGGGGTTCGGTTTCTTGCGTATGTCAAAAATAATCTCGCCTATCTGCGTTCGCTTTATGATGTATGGCACGTCTATCTTTTCGCAAAGGCTTTGAAGCGCGCTGTAATCCGTTTCGACACCGCCGAAACACATGTCAATCGAAATGGCGCAAAGCTCGAATTTTTCGGGATAAAACAGCCGCATGCGCGCCAGAGCGTAAAGCAGTGCTACGGAATCCTTACCCCCCGAAAGCCCGACGGCAATATTGTCGCCGCTTTGAACCATGCCGTACCTTTCCATGGCGGAGCGCATGTATGACATAAGCTTTTGCATTGTAACACATCCAATAAAAACCTTAGATTAAATATTATACGCTTTCAGGCTCGAAAATACAATATTAATGCGGTAAATTGATGACGATTTTAGCGGCGGATTATTGAATATATTTGTCTAATTGGGACAAAATAGATGCGACAAAAAGCGTTTTGAAAGGATGAACCGTAAATGGCGACAACCGAAAAGGAATACGGGAAAATGGCAAAAAAGGCGTCTCCTCCGTCACCAAAGGGACTTAACATTATAAAGGCTTTTACCGTAGGCGGATTGATATGCGCCTTGGGTGAAGGTCTGTTTACGATTTTCACAAGGCTCAACATCAGCGAAGACGGTGTGAAAGCGCTCGTGACAATAACTCTTATAGTCTTAACCGCGATACTGACAGCGTTCGGCATTTTTGACAGGATAGCAAAGCACGCGGGCGCAGGCACCATAGTACCCATAACGGGATTTGCAAACTCCATCGTTTCGCCCGCTATGGAGTATCAGAGCGAGGGCAGAATACTCGGTACGGCTGCGGAAATGTTCAAGATTGCCGGCCCCGTTATTGTCTACGGCTGCTCGACTGCATTCATATACGGATTCATATATTGGATAACGCAAAGATGATAAGGTACCGAATAATAGTGTGCCGGATTTAGCAGCCGGCTTTCAGACAATATACATCGACAAGGAGAATAAAAAATGGCAGTAAGACAGGGCAGATATACGCTTTTGCTGCCGTCGCGCCCCGTTATTGTAGGCTCGGCGGCCGTAGGGACAAAAAAAGAGGGCGAGGGACCGTTAGGTACCGAGTTTGATAAGATATACGAGGATTCAAAGGCAGGTGAAAGCTCGTGGGAAAAAGCGGAAAGCACGTTCCATCGTGAAGCCGTAACAAGGGCGCTTGCAATTGCCGCTACGTCGCCCTCCGACGTCGACATGATTTTCGCGGGAGACCTCTTAAATCAATGCATAGGCACAACCTTCGGTCTGCGTGAGCTTGACATTCCGCTCACCGGTCTTTACGGAGCCTGTTCGACAATGGCCCTTTCGCTTGCTATGGCGGGAATCATGACCGACTGCGGAATAATCGGAGCTGCCGTCGCGTCGACATCATCTCATTTCTGCTCTGCGGAAAAGCAGTTCAGAATGCCGCTTGAATACGGCGGACAGAGATGTCCCACGTCTCAATGGACGGCAAGCGCGGCGGGCGCGGCGGTGGTTAAGGCGCAGGGCGAGGGCGTGCACATAGACGCCGCGATAATCGGCAGAATACAGGACCTCGGAATCAAGGATTCGAACAATATGGGCGCGGCAATGGCGCCCGCCGCGGCAAGGACTATTATAGATTTTCTGAGGGATACAAATTCGCGCCCCGAGGACTTCGATATGATTCTGACGGGTGACCTCGGGGTTGTAGGCTCGCAGCTTCTTCTGGAGCTGCTGCAAAAGGATGAAAACGTAGACATCAGCCCCGTTCACGCCGACTGCGGACTCATGCTTTATGACCTCGACGAACAGGACGTCCACGCGGGCGCGTCGGGCTGCGGGTGCAGCGGCTCGGTGGTGTGCTCGTATATTGTCCGCCGCCTTAAAGCAGGCGAACTCAACAAGGTGCTGTTCGTGGGAACAGGCGCGCTGATGTCACCCGTGTCGTCGCTTCAGGGCGAGAGCATACCGTCAATAGCCCACGGCGTGCTGCTTACGCACTGACAGTCGCTTTGTCATCCTGAGGCGCAACGAGCCGAAGGATCTTTAAGATTCTTCGCTTAGCTCAGAATGACAGGATAAACAGACAATTCAAAAGTAGGGAACGCATTTATGCGTTCCGCAAGGTTACAGAAAAGTTACTGCATTTCGGAACGCATAAATGCGTTCCCTGCTATTCCGTAACATCTTAACATTTAATATGTAGGGAACGGTCTTGACCGTTCCGAATAATCCAACCCATGCAAGAAATCCGCGGAACAGTCAAAACCGCTTCCTGCGATATGACTTTTGTCATCAAATAAATTAACTTTGCCTGCTGACATAGGTCGCCCCTACGGAAGCGTTCAGGTTCACTTTTATTTAACTGAGTTAGATGAGATGATAATATATGAAAGAGCTGCTTAGCCTTCTGAAGCTGCTTGTAATTACAGACAAGCTTGCCCGCTGCCTCAAGGGAGCGGTAAAGGGGCTGATTTGCGCCATGCTGGTTCTGTCGGCTGTGAGTTCGGTAAAACTGATATGCGGGCTGAAAACGGACGGTAAACGCAGACGCTGACGCTTTAAAATGAAAGGACTGAAAAAAGTTGCGTGGAAAGAGTAGTTCGGAGGCTCTTGTTAAGCTCCTGAAAAAAGAGCGCAGAGAGCTGAGGCGCGCATACGCGAAGTCGCTGTCAGCTAAGGAAAAAAGCCCCTTCGACGAATGGCTCAGCGACAACTACTATCTGTTCGAGCGCGAGATTAGACCGGCGGCAGCGGCGCTTAAAAACGCACTGCCGCCTTGCGGCGCTGACGGACTTCCTTTGATATATACGCTTTGTATAAGAATATGCGAAAACGGTGTTCTTCCTATTCAGGAGGAATTGACAGAAAAGCTTGAACCGCACAAGCTCAGAGGCTGCGAAGCCGAGCTGCTGCCGGTTATGCTTCGCTGCGTTCTCCTGCACTATGCCTGCAAAAGCATCCGTATGGAGGGCGGCGAAGCGACGGAGCTTATCGGCAACACGGTGAAGTCGATGAGAAGTATGCCCGACATTGACTTTGACGCGTTAAACGAAAGACTAAGCCCCGTGGAAAAGCTGCTGCTTCTTGACCCCGCCGGTATATATAAGGACATGGCTGACGAAACAAAGTCGCTTTACAGATACCTTATTTCACGCCAGGCAAGAAAGAATCATACGGACGAAGAACAGATAGCGTTACGTCTGCTTGAAAACGCGCGGGCGGGCACGACAGAAGCGGAAAGACACATAGGCAACGGTCTGTTTGATAACGGGCGCGGCAGAAAAATCGGATCGTTTCTGATTATCATGGAAAATCTGCTGCCGATAATTGCGGCTGCTGTGACCTCGCTTTTCACAGGCGAACTGTACCCGGCGGTGCTACTGTATCTGCCCTTCAGGGCGCTTATTTCGGCAGTAACGGGCGCCGTATCGCCGTATCTTACAAAAACGCTTCCGCTACCGAGAATGGAAACGGATAATAAGGTACCGAACGATTCAAAGACGCTAATAACGGTTTCTGTTCTTCTCCACGGAGCTGAAAGCGCGAAAAAGCTTAAACGGCACCTGAGGGAGCTGTGGCTTTCAAACGGCGGCGAAAACGTAAAAATTTGCCTGCTGGCAGACCTCAAAAGCGCCGGAACGCCGGAGAGGCCGGAGGACAAGGCTGAAATAGCCGCGGTAAAAAGGGCTATAGACGAGCTGAACGAAAGCCTTGGCGGAGGATTCATTCTGGCGGTGCGTCCGAGGGTCTACTCCGCCACGCAGGGCTGCTTTTCGGGTTGGGAGAGAAAAAGGGGAGCCATTACCCAGCTTATCCGCGAAATTAAGGGAGAGGGCGGAGGCTTTCTTGAGCTTTACGGCGATACGGGCGACCTGAACGAAACAGTTTATCTGTTCGCGCTTGACAGCGACACAAAGCTGCCGCTCGACACAACGCCGTCCATAGTATCTGTCGCACGCCACCCGCTCAACAGACCGGTAATAAACGAGTCGCTCGGAGCCGTAACGTCGGGCTACGGTATCCTCGCGCCCGGCGTCGGCGTAACGCTCGGCTCGTCGACGACGACGTTTTCAAAGGTGATGGCGGGCGAGTTCGGCTTCACCGCTTATGACAGCGTCGTTTCGGAGAGGTATCAGGACTTTTTCGGCGAGGGGATTTTCTCAGGAAAGGGACTTATTGACGTAGACGCCTTTTACAGGCTTTTAAACGACACTCTGCCGGAGGAAAAAATTCTTTCTCACGACATACTTGAGGGATGCTTCCTCCGATGCGGGTACGTTTCGGATATTCAGGTAACAGACGGCTTCCCGAAGCGTCAGACGGCGTACTATGACAGAATGGAACGCTGGATAAGGGGCGACTGGCAGAACGGAGTATTCATATTCGGGAACAATCCCTTAAACGGACTGTCAAGATATAAGCTCATAGACAATCTCCTGCGCTCGTTTACGCCAGTGGCGGCTGCTGTCGCCGTTCTTCTTTCGGGACTGATGAACAGCAAGGCGGCGGCCGTAACAGTTACGGTCTGCCTGCTCGCGGCGGCGGGAGGCAACTTCCTTTCGGCTGCGCGGACTGTAATAAAGGGCGGCACCTCGATGCTCTCGCGGCTTTACTATTCCCCGGCAATGCCGGCGGCTCTCGCCGACCTTACAAGGGGAGCCGCGCTTCTTGGTATGCTGCCTCAGACGGCGTGGACGTCGCTTTGCGGAGTGTTCAGAGCGCTATGGAGGAGCGCAGTGAGCAAAAAAAGGATGCTCGAATGGACTACCTTCGCGCAGAGCGACAGAATGAACAACGATTTGAAAACAATTCTGCGATGCCTGCCGTCGCTTATAAGCTCCGTTTTTCTGCTTGTTTTTCCGTCGCCGTATTCAAGGCTTTGCGGCCTGATTTTTCTGTCCGGAACTGTGTTTTTGCTTTTTTCGGGCAAGGAGAAGGAGAAAAAAGGCGCGAAGCTCAGTTATTTTGACCGCGACAGGCTAAATTCCTACGCCGCCGCCATGTGGCGCTATTTTGAGGAGCTTTGCACACCCGAAAACAACTGGCTGCCGCCTGACAACATGCAGGAAACGCCTGTTTACAGAACAGCCAACAGAACTTCGCCCACAAATATCGGATTTATGCTGCTTTGCACGCTTGCCGCCCGCGACCTCGGCTTAATCGAGAGCGGCGAGCTGTACGAAAGGCTTTCAAAGTCCCTCGCAAGTGTTGAAAAGCTTGAAAAGTACGAGGGCAACCTGCTCAACTGGTACGACACGCGAAGCTTAAAACCGCTTTTTCCGCGGTACCTGTCATGCGTTGACAGCGGAAATCTTTTATGCTGTCTGACGGCTCTGAAGGAGGGGCTTCGGGAATATCTGGGCGAAAAAACAGAGCTCGCGGAGCTTATCGTCAGGATAGAAAGGCTTATTTCTGATACGGATATCTCCGTTTTTTATAACAGGCGCAGGCGGCTGTTTCATATCGGCATTGATTATGAAAATAATGAGCTGTCGCCGTCGTTTTACGACCTTCTGATGAGCGAAGCAAGAATGACGGGGTATTTTGCAATTTCGTCAAAATATATTTCCAAAAAGCACTGGGGCGCGCTCGGAAGAACGCTCGTCGGTGCGGGGAGATATACGGGGCTCGCCTCGTGGACGGGAACGATGTTTGAATACTTTATGCCCTATATTTTTCTGCCGGCGCCGGAAGGAACTCTCGGCTTTGAGGCTTTAAAATTCTGCGCGTGGTGCCAGAAAAAAAGGACGGAGGGCAGGGAAGTACCGTGGGGTATCTCAGAAAGCGGCTTTTACGCCTTCGACAGGCAGCTTAATTATCAGTATAAGGCCCACGGAGTACAGAAGCTCGGATTAAAAAGGGGGCTTGACAACGAGCTTGTAATATCGCCATATTCGACGTTTCTTGTGCTGCCGCTTGAGCCGTCGGCAGCCATGAAAAACCTTAGGCGCCTTGAGGATATGGAGATGACCGGACGCTGTGGCTTTTATGAGGCGGCGGACTTCACTCCCGTGCGCACAAACGGACAGGACTACACTGTCGTAAGAAGCTATATGGCGCACCATGTGGGAATGAGTATGCTGTCAATTCTCAATACGCTGAAGGGAAACATCATACAGAAGCGTTTTATGGCGGACGATAACATGTCGTCGGGCGAATGCCTTCTGTATGAAAAAATCCCGATAGGCGCGTCTGTGTTCAAGGACATTGAAATGCGCAACATCCCCAAGACAAGGGAAAGGACAGAGCCGCAGAAACGCGAATTCGAGCTTATAACGCCCGCCGTTCCGCACGTCAAGCTGCTTACAAACGGCGAGTGGACATCAGCGATGACCGACGTCGGGGCGTCGATGTCCCTGTACAGAAGAACAAGCGTGTTCCGCCACAGCCCGGACCTTTTGCGGGACCCGCAGGGCGTGTTCGCGCTCCTTAAAAGCGACTCGCTGACGCTGCCGGTCGTCAACGCCCTCGGATATCAGGACGACGTCGAATACAAATGTGAGTTTTCAAACGCCGAGGTAGAGCATTCCGCCGAAAAGGACGGCGTTTCCGTCATTATGAAGACCTCTGTTCACCCGAGGATATCGGGCGAGCAGCGCACTTTCATAATAAAAAACAAGCGGCAGGGAACGCTCAACGCGGAGCTGATTATTTATTTCGAGCCGAGCCTTGCGCCCGTAAGGGACGCTAAGGCGCATCCGGCATTTTCCAAGCTGTTTATTGAGGACAGGTACGACGCTCAGAACAAAATACTGACGTTTACAAGACGTCCGAGAGGTGAAGAACACACAATAAGCCTTGCCGCGGGCTTTTTGGAAAACGTGGTGTTTTCTTTCGAAACCTCGCGGGTAAGGCTGTTAAAAAGCGGAGAGGGGACGGCTTCTTTGCTTTGCGACGTGCCCGAATTCCGTGGAGCCGGCGGAATACCAGACGTGTGCGGCGCGTTTCGGATAAAGGTCAAGCTGCCGCAGAGGGGAGCTGCCGAGGTTAATCTGCTTCTTGCAGCTTCGTCGACGGAAAGCGAGGCGATAAACAAGATACTGAAAATGCGCGAAACGGGCGGCATAAAAAGCGGAAAAGGCGCGCCGGAGCTGCTTCGCGAGGGAAGCATGGAAACGGTAATAGGAGACCCGATTATCCCGTGCCTGCTGTACGGGCCGAAGATTACAAAGGAGTCTGCCGACGCCGTGTCAAAAAACAGGCTGGGCAGAAACGCCGTCTGGGCGTTCGGCGTTTCGGGAGACGACCCCGTTATATATATAGAGGTTCATAATGTTTCGGATACTGCAAGAGCCGTACCGTACATCAGGCTTAACGACAGGCTACGCAGAGCGGGAATAATGTCGGACCTCGTCATAGGATACAGGGAAGGCGGGGAATACGACACGCCGATTTTCTCCGCGATACGCGAAGCCTTCAGAAATGAAAAGGCGGAGGATTCGCTCATAAACGGCGGCGGAGCACATATAATCAATCTGTCAAATTATTCTACGGAAGAGGTGTTGGCGCTAAAGGCGGCGGCATCATATATAGCGCCGAAAACACAGGAGCGTCTTGAGCGCCGCGAGTACCCGTTCGTGCCTGCTGTTCTGTCACGCACGCAGTTGCCGAAAAAGCGAAATCAATCAGACAATGTAAAGATACACCGCTTTACAGACGAAGGTATAATTATAGGAGAAGATAACAAAAAGCCTTGTGTACCATGGAGTTTAGTGCTTGCAAACCCCAGCTTCGGTACTTTGGTATCTGACAAGTCACTCGGCTTTACATGGGCTGTCAACTCAAGAGAGAACAAACTGACGCCGTGGAGCAACGACACAAGAACGGACAATACGGGAGAAATGCTTATTCTTAAATTCAGGAATAAAAGCTATGACCTTATAAGGAACTCAACCGTCGAGTTTTGTCCCGATTATGCCCGGTACACGGGCAAGGCGGGAGAGGTTGAATATGAGGTTACCGTAAAAGTGCCGGAAAAGGGCATGATGAAGGTATGCGAGCTGAAATTGAAAAACAAAAGCCCCGTGCAGATAAAAACCTGCGCCATATATTACACGGAGCCCGTGCTTGGTGTTGACCGAGAGCACGAACGGTTTGTGAGAACAGACAGAATAGGCAGCGGTATTGTAATGACGTCTGCTTACAGCGAAATTAAGGGATTCGCGGAGCTGACGGTTGACGGCGAGGCTGACTTTTTTTGTACGGACAGGATGGATTTCTGGCGAAGCGAGGACAAAAAATCAAGGAGAAATTCAACCTTTGACGTATGCGCCGCTGTCGGCAAGGACGTATGGCTCGGACAGGACGAGGAGAAAACCGTCGTTTTCAGGCTTATGTGGGCGGCTAAAAGGGATGCCGTGATAGTTATGAAACGCGTCAGGGCATCAAAAGCCGATGAAAACGGTAACTATTTAAGGCTTTCGTCGCCCGACAAAGCGCTTGACAGAATGATAAACACATGGCTGCCGCACCAGATTTTAAGCAGCCGCATTTACGGGCGTACAGGCTTTTACCAAAGCGGAGGCGCGTGGGGCTTCAGAGACCAGCTCCAGGACTGCACCGCGCTTATTATGCTGAAGCCGGAGCTTGTAAAAAGGCATATATATCGCTGCGCCGCCGTTCAGTTTGAAGAAGGGGACGTGCTTCACTGGTGGCACAAAATGCCCGTCAGGAACGGAATAAAGGGCGTGCGCACAAGATACAGCGACGATATGCTCTGGCTTCCGTATGCAGTCGCGGAATATACCGAGAAGACAGGCGACATGTCGATACTACGCACAAAAATCAGATATCTGCGCGACTGCGAGCTTTCCGCGGAAGAAAACGAGCGTTATTTTTGTCCTTCGCGTTCGGATGTAAAAGGCTCCGTATACGAGCATTGCGTAAGGGCGACGGAGCGGGCAATGAAAACGGGCGCGCACGGGTTAGCACTCATAGGCGGAGGAGACTGGAACGACGGCTTTAACAGGATAGGTATCGGCGGCAAGGGTGAAAGCGTTTGGCTCTCACAGTTTCTCGCGATAGTCCTCCGCAAAATGGCGGTTATATGCAGGTATGCGGGCGACACGCAGAGAGAAAGCGATTATATTGAGTATGCCGACAGGCTTACACAAGCGGTTGATAAAAACGCGTGGGACGGCGAAAGGTATTTAAGAGCTTTCTTTGACGACGGCACTCCGCTCGGAACGCGCGCCGAGGGCAGGGCAAGGCAGCAGGAATGCGTGACGGACAGCCTTTCGCAGTCGTTTGCCGTTTTTGCCGACATGCCCGATAAGGAGAAAACGGCAAAGGCTCTGGATACAGCGGTCAGGGACCTCGTTGATGAAAAAAGCCGGATCATAAAGCTGCTCGCCCCGCCGTTTACGGGCAGGGGATTAAACGCCGGCTATATCACGGCATACCCGATGGGCATAAGGGAAAACGGCGGACAGTATACGCACGCAGCCGTATGGCTGTGCATGGCGCTTATCCGTTCCGGCAGAAAAGAAGAGGGCATAAGGCTCCTTCGAATGATTAATCCCGCGTCAATCTGCGATACGGAGGAGGGTGTTGAGTTATACAGGGCGGAACCGTACGCACTGGCGGGAGATGTTTCCGCGAACGAGACAAACAAGGGGTGTACAGGTTGGAGCCTTTACACCGGTTCCGCGGCGTGGTATTACAGGGCTGTTTGCGAAGAAATATTGGGAATAAGAATAATGGACGAGAAAATATTTCTCAATCCCCAGATTACCAAAGAACTATTACCGTGTAAAGTTGAAATGAGAATAAAATACACTGACATTATGATTTGTATTGAGTCCGAAAGGAACGGTAAGCTGTTCGTTGACGAAAAACCCGCAGACTTTATTCCGATTGATCAAAAAAGCCACATAGCCGTCATAATTTAAGGTAGAATGCCGTAAAGTTAATCGCTTTACGGCATTTTACCTGTCGATTTTACAAAGAATAAATATAACAAATCATACATACTTAATAAAACGACTGTTCCGATTAATCAAAAAAATGAGATATAAACATTATTTGACATAAAGCGGACAAAATTATTCCGATTTTTTAAGTACGGGTATTAACTATAACTAAAAATAGCGCTCTGCTTTGTGTAAAACGTATAATTTATTATTTTCTCTGCAAAATTCATTGACAAATCGGTCACAATGGATTATATTTATGATAACCGTATGAGTAGCATTATGGCGTTGTTATGCCCATTTACAAGTAGTTATTCCAAAAACAACGCAATTGTCTGTCGGTTTCAAATTTAGTAAAACATATATCGTCCGCAACGATGAATAAGGGGGATGGTTCTCAAAGGCTTTTAATACCGCGTAGCGCTACGCGCGCGTTTCGCGGGGCTGAAAAACAGATGCGCGTTTATGTTTTGGATACTATATTTATTAACATGTATCAATAATATCGGAGGTGTAAACCAGTGAGAAATTTCAAAAAAGTTCTCAGCGCTTTGCTGGCAATGGTTCTTGTCTTTGGCACGATGACAATCGGCGCCGAATCTGCTTACCTGGCCTACAAAGACTCGGCTCTTGACAATTATGACAGCATCAACAAGCCGATTCTTTCCACGGGGCAGTACTCGTCAATGCTATTGGACGAAGTAGACCGTATGCTCGCAAAGGAAAACATGTTGCTTAATCTGGATCTTGCCGGTCTTATCAAAATAGAGCTGGACCTCAGATCGGTTGATGCCGCCCTTAACAGTGTAGTTTCTCTTTGGAACATGGTTTCGAGCATGGCGGGCACGATAGGCGGCGACGTTCAGTACCTGAATTTCAGCGCCATTGCAGGTAATCCTGGTAATAATATTCCCCCTTGCCCCAGAAGAACTACCCCGAATAAAACAGACGCCGATATTCTGCTTGCGCTGTTCCAGTTCCTTGCCGATAACGCAGGTATAATCGCGAAGTTACCCTACGGCTCCGATCCGGAACATGGACTCAATCTTGGAATTTTAGCCGGATACGTAGACATTTCCGAGTACCTTGACCTTGAGCTTCTTGCAAAGGAAGCTGTCGCGGGTTTAGTTTATCCCGACTATGAGGATGATCCCGAATTCGCTAACTTTGATCCCAAGGATTTAACTCTCGATGAGTACATATCGGAATTCATTAATCTTATCGCCAGCGGTTCATACGATCCCGATAAGAGCGAAACAATCAACGAGATTTCCGATCTGATTCAAAAATACGTTCCGGGCTTCACATCACAGGTCGACCTTGTTAACGATTCGGTATACGATATAATCGAAAAATGTTTCAGAATGGCTCTTAACAGCGTTCTCGTGCCTCTTGCAAACACCAAGATAAGAAAAGCCCTCAGAGAGCTGTGCGGAGTCGTCTATACCAAGGAACTTGACGAAGAAGGTGACCCGATACTTGACGAAAACGGCGACCCCACATACACCGAGGACGACTCTCACCTCAACGAGTATGCCGAACTCCTCAACATAGATTTTGAACTTCCCCCGTTCAACTTCGAAGACTGGGGCGATATTCATACCGACTCCTTTGTGAATCACTTTAACGACATTTTCGGTGCAATTGTTGAGGAAATCGCAAATCCCGAAACATTAATAATCAACTGGGATTACTCCATCGGCAACGATGGGCTTCTCGATAACATTATCAACGTTGCGAAGCAGGTTCTTGCCGTTACAGGCAACGCTTTCTTTGCAAGCTACGTTGAGGTTATACCGCCCGAGCAGCTCGATGATGATGATCCGTATGTGGCTAACCAGAAGTTTATCGCATACATTCTCAGGTCCACACTTAACGGCTCAATCGATGACATGAACATACCCAACACCTGCGACTCAATCACCAAGGTTCTCTTTGAGGCCGTCAAGTCGATAGCCGCAAACTATGTTCCCTCGCAAGATTATTCGTATCTGTTAGAAGATTATCCCGAACCCGATCTTTACGACATTCTCGATGTTGTTGCCGATATTGCCGTTTACGGACTTAATCAGGTTACAAACATGGATCTTGATTACGGCATTTCGTTCTACGACCTTGTCAACGCGTGCTACAACTGGATAGAGACCAACTACGGCGGTTTTGTTTCCGGCATCAGCGGAGACGACGGCTGGGAGAGGCTCAGCTCACTTGTGTTCAGCATATTCTCGCCAACCTGGCTGCCGAACAATCAATACGGCGTTGCGAGAGACAACCTGTACGATATCATCTATGACGACATTCTGTACAATTTGATAGATCTCAACATCCCCGGTATTCTTTCGCTGCTTCAGAGGAACGACAGCCAGAACGCTGACTTTAACAATACAATTATAGAAGTTCTTCTCGGCAGAATAGTCGCCATCATAAACTTCGTTATACCGGAAACCTTTTTAAGCAATCAAACACCTTATTCGCTTGAGGATCTTCTTAACCCCGAGATACTGTCAAGCATGATATTCCAGCTTATCACAGGTCTGAACAACCGTGCGGCGACAATATTTGACTCTCTGTTGCCGCTCCTCTGCTCCTCAATGGGTCTCAGCTCCCCGCAGGAATTCGGTTATCCGTATATAGGCATCCCCGAAGCGCTGGATCCCGCAAAAGCAGCAACCTTCTATATGTTTAACGGCTCAAGCGGTATCAACACAGCGTACAAAGACAAATACAACGGTAATACGATCAGGGATCAGCTTTACAAATACAGAATACTCAGCGTTCAGACAAACAAGCCGGGCATTACGGTTTCCTACAACACTGCCGATATCAACGGCGGCGAGTCAAGGACGTTCACGATTAACGGAACGCTGAACAACTATCTCAATTCCGTTCTTCGCATTACCATCACCTACAACGTTCTCGAGGAAAACGGCAATGTTATGACGCCCAATCCTCTTACGGCAACTGTTTTCACTTACATTTCCGGCGAACAGGACGACAGCGATTACAGAAGACCGTACGATTTAACTGACGAGAACATGCATCTTGTTTACGCGACCTACAAGTATCTTAACCAGAAGAGCAAAGTACAGGACCTTGAGGACATCACGTTCACACTTCAAAGAAACGTTTCCAGTAAGGCAACGCAGCATGTGGAGAACTCAACCTTCACGCTTCAGAGCTCTACCATTAACCCCACACTTGCCAACTGCGGTGTAAGCGTGACACCGCTTGCCCCCATTTCTACAACAAGGTCCGGCGGAGCATGGCCGTATCAGCCGTACACTGTTGCCGAGAATGCCATGCGTCCCGCCAACGGTTTATACCAGACAACGTTCGTCTTCTTCGCAACGAAAACAAGCGTTGTCAGCGAGCAGATTTCGTTTAACCACTTCGTATATTTCTATGACGATTTCGACCTGCCCTCAATATTCAACAGCGCCGTCAGGTCAAATCGTCAGCAGTCGAACTACGATCAGGGTGAATACGAAGTCACATACAAACCTTACTACACAGAAGAAATCGATAATGAGGAAGAAGGCACTGTTACGACAACCGTAACGGGCTCCGAGGTTTGGGATTATTACATCTCCTCGCTTACGGAGGCGGCGTCAATAATTTATCGTCCGCGTCAGATCGGTTCCTTCGGTAGTACCCACGCCTCTCGTTATGAAGACGCCGCATACAATCTTTACACGGCGGTTCAGCAGCTTGAGGGCGGCTCGCTTTCAAGCGGAGCCGCGTCGGTCAAGACGGCTCTTGAAAGCTTCGTTCCTCCCTGCGCCACAAAGCTGAACGAAGAAGGTGTAGAGGTCGACGTAGAATACTACGAGAACGGCTATACGTACTTCGACAGAGAGGACTATGTAGGTCACACATACTCAAGCTTCAAGGAAGAAAAGAAGAGCGCCGAAAGACTCATTGAAAAGTGGGAGGACGGCGAGGATATCGACACCATCGAGGCTGCCTATGTCGGTCACAGATTAACTCTTTACGGCAACCGCCTGATAAGAGTAAGAGCGTATACAGAACACCTTGAAGATCTGATTGGTCCGGCAAATGCGGTTGTATGGGATCATTACTCCAACGACGCGTGGGAAGATTTCGTCAACGCCAGAAACTTTGCAAACGCTGTTCTGGCCGAGCCTATCGGAGCAACTGTAAACGGCACCGAATACCTTGTGAGCGACGGACTTCGCCAGTCTAAGGTCAACAGAGCACGTTCGGAGCTTATCGCTGCGACAAAGAGGCTTGTACAAACCGTCGACTATGAACAGCTCAGTGAAGCGGTTGATACCGCGAGGTCTGTTTACGAGGCGGGCAACAATCCGCAAGTCTACACAGCTCTTTCATGGGATGCGTTTGCGACAGCATATGAGAACGCGATTGCAGTCTTGGACGCCAAGCTCACGTGGAGCGTGGATAACCAGCTCCTTGTCGACAACGCCTGCACGGCGCTCAACGACGCCTTTGCCGGTCTTGAAGCCGAAATTTCCGAAGAACCCGGAATCGAGCCCATTCCTGACGTTGATCCATTATCACTCATTGAAGACACAGGCACAGTCAGCTTCCTTGACGGTCTTCCCGTAAACTTCATTTATGGTCTTGATGAGTGGAACCCCATGCTTGACGGAAAGATTGAGTCAAAAGGCGGAGCTTACTATGAAGTGGATAAGACATACAATCTATCCGGAAGAGATGGAGGTACCGGTACAAGGGTTATGGTCTATACCGACAGCACCAAGCAGACCTTAATCAAATCATACTGGGTTGTTTTCTTCGGCGACATTAACGGCGACGGAAGATACGAAAATTCAGACTATGAAATGATGTATGATGTTGAAAATATGGAATATGAATGGGGCTATTATACAATGGATGACAACGCGTTTATTTACGCGTGTGATGTCAACCATGACGGAAGACTTGATGTAGCGGATCGCAATGTACTGTTGCTTTGCTTTGATGTTTATGGTGAAATTAATCAGTCATCCAACTCATATTCGGATTACCTCACATGGTATTAAGCAATCGGATTTATAAACCACTCTCTGCCGGAAGCGGCAACTTCCGGCAGAGAAACAAAATATTATAGAAGGAGGAAAAAGATGAACATATTAAAGAGAGCAGTGCTTGTTGCGCTTGCGGTCCTCCTCGTGTTTGCATCTTTGTCGTTCGGAGCCACTGCTGCGGGCGAAACGGGAACCATAGGACTTGTGTTTACCGCCGATATCGACGCGGGGCTTTATCCGGGCGAGATAGTCACGGTCACGCTGAATATTTCAACTAATTATTACTGTACAGGTATGCGCTGGCCGGTCATGTTTTCGTCCAGAATCTTTGAGCTTGTAACGATTGATGAGGATAACCCGGGTAACGTTCAGGCTTTCGGCTCGCTTGCCGTCGCAGGTTCAAGTCTGACGTCGGCGGACGCAACCGGTGAAACGGAGGTTCACTCGGGCGCATACAACTCAACCAACTACGGTTGTCTGTTAATTCAGTGGCTCGGTCAGTCAAACAACGGCAGGCTGAACTACTATTACGAACCGACGGGTGCCAACTGCATTACATTCCAGCTTCGGATAAAGGATGCCCCGGCTACAACCTCGGGCGATATCATAGTCCCGACAACAAGCGCGTATAAGTCGCTGTTCTACTATCAGGGCACGTCAGATCCCGAAAATGCCGTTGTATACGTTATTGATGAGGCAAACCTCACGGTAACCTGTACAAAAGAAACGGTAAACTGTTACAGAACGGTCGCGGCGCTTATTCCCCGTATAAATACTGATACAATCATTGATAATGAGCGTGGGTATATTTACGGTCTTACCAAGGTAGCATCTGAAAACACCGCAATTTATTCTGAGTCCGACTTTGCACAGTATGTTTCGACTGAAGGCGGCGCAACATATACAATTCAGAAGAACAGCCTGCAAACATGCAGCACAGGAGCTGTTGTAAGTGTGTTCGATGCAAGAGGCAACCTCATTAATACATATACTGTTGTATTGTTCGGCGATGTTGACGGAGACGGAAGATGTGATTTCAGCGATGCTAACCTTGTTCTTGGAGCAAGCATGAATGAATACAGCTTTTCATGGTTTGAAAATGTTTGGGATGATGCGCAGTTTCTGGCATGTGATGTTACCGGCGACAACATCGTGACGAGTGATGATTACGGTCCTGTTTTGATGTGGGCGAGCACACCGCTTGGTTACATTAATCAGAAGCATGTAAGCACAAATTTCTTTGTTGAGTACGAATAATAACACAACAATCGGGTTTTGTTCGCAATATGCGAATTGGTATAAACCAAAAAAGATTTAAGGAGGAAAACGAAACATATGAAAACAGCAAAACGCATTCTTGCTGTAATGCTCTCAGTGATTCTTGCGTTCAGTGCCTTTTCGCTCGCTGTTTCAGCTGAGCCTGTCGGTGATCCTGAGATAGGCACAGCCGATTTTGGACTGAACTTTTACAAGATCACTACCGACGGAGGAGGCAACGAGGTAAAAACGCCTCTTGCAAAGAGCGGTGCAGCCCTTTCTACCGGCGATATCGTCGAGATTGGTCTTTCAATCGCAACCGATTTTTACACCTTTGCGGTCTACACGCAAATATGGTACGACAAAACAGTATTCTCGCCTTGCTATAACGGCGTTGCTGACACAACAACTAAATATAATAATGTTTTCAAGAACCAGGTTCCGCCGTTTGCAACCTTAGCCGACGCAAGCACTCTTCCCAAGGCGCAGGATATATATGGGTATGAATGGAACTATTTTGAAACCTGTAATCCAAACACCGGATATACAGGACTTTGCAATTTCAACAATCTTGTAGCCCAGCAATTCCCGTACGCGTGGAAAGTCGGAACAACAGTTAAGCCGGAATATACAAACATGAACTTTGTAAGCTTGAACATTGCAACAAGCAAGGACGGTTCTGCTTCCGGCGGTATGTTAATTAAAATACCCGAAGCCGAATACGCTTCCTTCAGATTAATCGTTACGGCTGATTCTGAAACAACAACATCTTCTACAATCTCTATTCCGTATGATGCTGTTTATCAGGATGTTAACTGGAGTTCGAACAGGGTATATGTTAGTTCAATTGATGACGGTACATCTGTTGGTAAAGTTCCGGTTAGTCTCGGTCATTACATCGACCTCGAAGACGCCACGGCTACATTTGCCATCAACCAGGCTGCGTCCACCTACACGGCAAGGTTCTTTGAGCAGGACGGAACAACAGAGCTTACAAGCCTTGCGATACCTGACATTGAGTCCGGCGATTCAATAACTCTTCCCGAAGGCCCCGTGATTGAGGGCTACGATTTCGACTACTGGACAATCGGCGCGAATACTTACAATGCCGGATCCACATTCGAAGTCACAGAGGATGTTGATTTCGTTGCTCATTACACAGCCAAAACACAGTACACCGTTACGTTTGTATCCAACAACACGAGCTACGGTACAATAACAGGTACTTCGTCCGTTCAGGTCTATTCCGGCACACCGTGGAACGAAGCTTGGTATCCGTCTTATCAGGCGGCGCCCGGCTATAAGTTCGACAACTGGACGGGAGCCGTTGCTACGGTTACAAGCAATGTAACGGTAACCGCGAACTTCTCTTACGACGCCACACAGTGGGCGACAATATCCTTTGCGAGCGGACCAAACGGAACAATTGAGGCTATAGCTCCTCAGACGGTTCTCAAGGGTACGGCTTGGGAAGCAATAACAGAACCCGCGACTTATCCGGCTGATGGCTTTGTATTTGACAAGTGGACACCAGATCTTCCGTCAGATTCAGACATAATCACAGCCGACTCGACGTACACGGCAACTTTTAAACCTGGTGAGGCATCCTATAACGTTGAAGTCTACAGGATGAACACATCGGGCACATATGATTCACCCGAAATATATCCATACACAGGCACAGTAGGCGAAACTGTTTCTGTAAACCCCGAAAGCTATGTAACACTCGGCTTTGATGTAAACGAAGGGCTTACTGTAGATTCAGCTGTACTTGCACCGTCCGGCACAGTACTCAAGGTATATCTCGACAGAATCACTGTCTATTATACCTATAAGTATTATGATTACGCTGCGGACAACGGAACATACATCCAGTTCCAGCAGAATGCTTACCTTTATGGTCAGACTATAACCCTTCCCGCCACAACTCCCGACGCTTCGTTATACAGCAAGGAGTTCGAGGCATGGCATGTAGGCAGCGTCGAGGGTCCCGTATTCACCGGCGGCACAGCTTCCGCGAATACAGACATCTACGCGTCATTTGCCGATGTTAATACAGAGCTTGACTATACGCCTATCACAAACGCCATAGAGGCTCTGCCCACAACCCTAAACCTCTACTACTACACGGATGAAGCCATAATCATGGTAGCAGCCGCTCTCAACCAGACCATTACCGCGGCTGAGATTCCGGATTTCCTTGCGACTCCCTACGCTTATAAGAACATGACTTCAAGCTTCACCACACAGGCTCAGGTTCTGGCTGCCGCCGACAATATCTTAAACGTGCTTGCTACAATAAACACTGAAGTAGGCAGCGGAGCCTCATATAATATGCCCTACAGAGCTGAGTGGAAAGCGAATGTTAAGTACTTTGTTAGGGCAGACAATTACTACCCTGAAGCCGGCGACATAGTTACCTTTACGGTTTCGGTATACACCGATTTCCTGCTGTATACAATGCTGATGGGTGTAGTATATGATGCCGACACGTTCGATTTTGTCAATACTCAAGGAACAGTTTACACGAAAGAAAACCTTGGAAGCGTAAATGTTGGTACAAGGGCAATAAAAACAGATGTCGCTCCCGATGAAATAGTTGACGAGTACGACATTGACTGCCTGACGGTCAATCCGACCCCGGTAAAATATCCGACAAGTTATCAGACAACCGAATTCATGTCAAGATATAAGATGGTTCTTACTCAGGTCAGTACTGTCGGCGCTCCGTACTCAACCATTCTTACATTTGGTGCAAGTGATGCTCCGGTTGATTTGTTTACATTCAGACTTAAGGTTAAGGATACGATTCCCTCTGACGGTTCTACGACTACAGTCGGATTCATTGATGACTGGTTCCCGACGATATTGACCGAAAGTGGTAGCTCAACTGCTGTTGTCAGGGCAGTCGGAAGCAAGGTAATTCTACCATACGACATATGCGCTCAGTTCGGTCAGACATTCTCGTCCGAAAACGCTGTGCTTACCTTCGGCGCACGCGCGTGCGAACACGAATGGGGTCCGTGGACTGCCGATGCAAACGGCACAACCCACAGCCGCACCTGTTTGCTTTGCAGTGAAGTTGAAACAGCGGATCACAGCGGCGGAACAGCCATCTGTAACGCTCTTGCAGTCTGCGAAGTCTGCGGTGCTTCCTACGGCTCATTCAATGCTAACAACCACGGTTCAAACGGCAGCACGCTTGATCCTTCAACCGTAGTTCCTGCAACCTGCACAGAACCCGGCTACACGGGCGATTACAAGTGCGACGGCTGCGGTGTTGTTGTTACGACTGGCTCCGTTATCGATCCTCACGGACACGACTGGGGCGAATGGGTATATGATGGCGAAGCTGCCAAGACCCATACACGCACCTGTGCAAACGACCCGAGCCACACCGAAACAGATGACTGCGCGTTCGACGACGGCGTCGTAACATCTGACGCAACATGCGAAACGGACGGCGTCAAGACGTTCACCTGCACCGTCTGCGGCGGCACATACACAGAAGCAATACCGGCTCTCGGACACGACTGGGGTGATTGGGCATATGACGGCGAAGCTGCCAAGACCCACACCCGCACCTGTGCAAATGATCCGAGCCACACCGAAACAGATGACTGCGCGTTCGACGACGGCGTTGTAACACTTGAGCCGACAGTTACGGAAGACGGCATAAAGACCTACACATGCTCCGTCTGCGGCGGCACATACACAGAGGCAATACCGGCTCTCGGATATGACTGGAGCGATTGGGTATATGACGGCGCAGAAGCCAAGACCCATTCAAGATACAACAAGAATAATCCCGATCAGACACAGACCGGGCCCTGCACGTTTGACGACGGTGTTGCAACTACTCCCGCAACTTGCGATGCAGACGGCGAAATGCTCTACACCTGCACCGTCTGCGGCGGCACATACACAGAGGCAGTTCCGGCACTCGGACACGACTGGGGCGATTGGGCATATGACGGCGAAGCTGCCAAGACCCA
>DCUB01000049.1 GCA_002329365.1 Ruminococcaceae bacterium UBA1425 | reverse complement strand
CGCAGGTGACTCAGGATGACAAAATTACATAAAGCCTGTAATTCTGATCACAACGAAATCCGTTAACATGGCGGCGCACCTGATAACAAAAATAATGGAGGTTTTCTTCATAATGAAAACAAAGGCGGTAAGGCTTTACGGCAAAGGGGATTTAAGCCTTGAAGAATTCGAGCTGCCCGAAATCGGCGACGACGAAATTCTCGCCCGCGTGGTGTGCGACAGCATCTGCATGTCGTCATACAAGGCGGCGGAGCAGGGCGCCGCTCACAAGCGCGTCCCCGACGACGTGGCGCAGAATCCTATTATAATCGGACACGAATTCTGCGGAGAGCTTATAAAGGTCGGCGCAAAATGGGCCAAAAAATACAAAAGCGGCGATAAATTCGTCATTCAGCCCGCGCTAAACTACAAGGGGAGCCTTGACGCGCCCGGCTATTCCTACAAATACATAGGCGGCGACGCTACATACATAGTCATTCCAAACGAGGTAATGCTGATGGACTGCCTGCTGCCCTTCAGCGGAGGCGCGATGTTTGAAGGCTCGCTGACGGAGCCGCTTTCGTGCGTCGTAGGAGCTTTTCATGCCTCATACCACACCGTAAGGGGCAGCTACGAGCATCAGATGGGTATAAAAGAAGGCGGTAAAACGGCGATACTCGCGGGAGCGGGACCAATGGGTCTTGCGGCAATCGACTATGTAATCCATTGCGGCAGGCGTCCGTCACTGCTTGTCGTCACCGATATCGACGACGCGCGGCTAAACAGAGCCGCCGAGATTCTGACTGTCGCCGAGGCCGAAAAAAACGGGGTTAAGCTTGTTTACATCAATACAAGAGATATTGATGCCGTCGCCGGGCTTCGTTCTATTTCGGGCGGCGGCTTTGACGATGTTTTTGTTTTCGCACCGGTGGCGCAGGTAGTCGAAACGGGCGACGCTATTCTGGCGCAGGACGGCTGCCTTAATTTCTTTGCCGGTCCCATAGATCCCGCTTTTTCCGCTAAATTCAACTTTTACAACGTCCACTACGCCTCAACGCATATAGTCGGCACCTCCGGCGGTAACGTGGACGATATGTTAGAGAGCCTCGACATGGTATCAAAGAGCCTGTTAAACCCCTCGATACTCGTCACGCACGTCGGCGGGCTTGACGCGGTAGTTGAAACCACATTAAACCTGCCGAAAATTCCCGGCGGCAAAAAGCTTATATATACAGGCGTCTCAATGCCGCTTACGGCAATAGATGATTTTGCCGCGCTCGGCGAATGCAACCCGTTTTTTAAGGAGCTTCACATGCTGACTGCAAAAACAAACGGTCTTTGGAACGCGGAGGCGGAAAAGTATCTTTTGTCAAATGCTAAATCCATATGATTGGATAGTTTTCTGATTAGCAGTCCGGCGGAACGGATAAATCCGTACCCCACATAATATATTCAAAGTTTTGCCCGGCTTCGGGCGCACACATAGGTGCGCCCCTACCTTACACAACTATTACGATAAACCCTAAAATCCTCGGGTCGTCGAGGACGGCGAGCCAATGAAAGCAAGTTAAGAGGGAACGTTTAGCTTGATTGCATCGGGCAGCGCGCCGTGTCCGAAACAGGGTTGTAAATATATTCTAAACAGAGAAAGGTTATGGTCAATATGGCGGCAGGCGTACTGATGCCAAAGGCGGGCATCACCGTTGAAGAATGCATGATAACCAGGTGGGAAAAGAAAATAGGCGACAGAGTTAATATCGGCGACATACTTTTTACCTACGAAACGGACAAGGCGTCCTTTGAGTGCGAAAGCACGGCGGAGGGCGAGTTGCTTGAAATCTTCTTTAACGAAGGCGACGACGTTCCCGTCCTTGTAAACGTCTGCGCCGTCGGTGAAAAGGGAGAGGACGTTTCGTCGCTTCGTCCCGGCGCCGCCGCTCCCGCCCCAAAGGAAGCACCCGAAAAAACCGCGGACGCTGTGCCGACAGCCGACGTTCCGTTAAACGAACAGCATGCCAAGAACGACGGCGAGCTGAAAATTTCGCCCAGAGCGAGAAACCTTGCCGAAAAAAGCGGCGTCGACGCTTATCGAGCGTCGCCTACGGGGCCGTACGGAAGGATTGTCGAGCGCGACATTGTAACGCTTATCGACAGCGGCACAGGCTCCGGCATAGGCGGCAGGGTTCTGCCCGGCGGGATTCCCGCGGCATCATCCGGGACAGCCTCGGCGCCGGTTGACGGCGGCGAATACGAGGATGTTGCTTTTACAAAAATACGTCAGGTTATTGCAAAGTCAATGACAAACTCGCTGGCAACTATTCCTCAGCTTACGCATCACCATTCGTTCGACGCCACAAACATTCTTGAGTTCCGCAGGAGCATAAAGGCAAGCGCCGAAAAGCTTGGTCTGCCGAACATCACGCTAAACGACATTATTCTTTACGCCGTTTCGCGGACGCTCATAAAATTCCCCAACTTCAACGCGCATGTAACAGACGGCGACAAGCTCCGCCGCTTCAGGCACGTCCACCTCGGCGTTGCTATGGATACGCCGAGAGGGTTGATGGTGCCGACGATTTTCAACGCCGACCAAAAGTCGCTGACGGAGATATCGGCTGAGGCAAAGGCGCTCGCGAAGCAGGCGCAGGCAGGCTCCGTAAGCCCCGACGTTCTTCAGGGCGGTACGTTCACCGTTTCAAACCTCGGCAGTCTCGGCGTTGAGATGTTTACTCCCGTTATAAACGCGCCTCAGACGGCCATACTCGGCGTGTGCAACCTTGTAACAAGGTTCAGAATGACAGACGGCGAGGCAAAGCCTTATCAGGCAATGGGGCTTTCCGTAACCTACGACCACAGGGTAATAGACGGCGCGCCAGAGGCGAGGTTTGCCATGGAGCTTATATCATATCTTGAAAATTTCACGGCTATGCTCGTTGAATAAAGAGGTGTTTAATCTTTGGAAAAATTCGATTTAATAGTCCTCGGCGGCGGGCCGGCCGGCTATCTTGCCGCCGAACGAGCTTCTCAGGGCGGGCTTAAAACAGCGGTGTTTGAAAAACGGGCGCTCGGCGGCGTCTGCCTCAACGAGGGCTGCATTCCCTCAAAGGCGCTTTTGAATTCCGCGAAAATCTTCGACTACACAAAGCATGCCGAAAGCTACGGTGTTCACGTTACCGGCCCGCAGCTTGACCACGCGGCCGTCGTGGCGCGCAAAAACAAGGTCGTCAAGGCTCTTGTTTCCGGCATCGGCATGAAAATGAAAAAAGAAAAGGTAACAGTAATCGCAAAGGCGGCGAAAATAACGGGCAAGTCCGCCGAGGGCTTTACCGTAACAGACGGAGACGAAACATATATTTCCGACAGGCTTTTGATAGCCACAGGCTCCGTCCCCGTCATTCCGCCCATTCCCGGGCTACGCGAGGGTATCGAGAGCGGTTTTTGCCTTACAAACCGCGAAATACTCGAACTTACGGAGCTTCCCGAAAGTCTTGTTGTCATAGGCGGAGGAGTAATAGGGCTTGAAATGGCCTCTTATTTCAATTCGGCGGGTTCAAAGGTAACCGTTATAGAAATGCTCGACAAAATAGCAGGACCGACGGAGCGTGAAATATCGGAGATTCTGCTTAAAAACTATAAAAAGGCGGGCGTTGACTTTAAGCTTTCCTGCAAAGTTCCGGCTGTCGGCAAAGACGGCGTGACGTATGAGGAAAACGGAATCCTAAAAACCGTCGCCGCCTCAAAGGTACTTGTATCAATTGGCAGAAAGCCGTTCACCGAGGGAATAGGGCTTGAAACAATAGGCGTTTACACGGAGCGCGGTGCGGTGGTCACCGACGACAGGCTGCGCACAAACGTCCCGAATGTCTACGCGGCAGGCGACGTGAACGGAAAGCTCATGCTTGCACACACTGCTTACAGGGAGTCCGAGGTTGCCGTAAACCACATGCTCGGCAAAAAGGACATCATGCGCTACACCGCAATTCCGTCGGTAATTTACACAAACCCCGAGGTAGCCTCCGTGGGCGAAACGCCCGAGAGCGCGGCGCAAAAGGGTATCGAGGCAAAGACCGTCAGCGTCAGCATGAGGCTGAGCGGACGTTATCTTGCCGAAACCGACGACGGAAACGGCATTGCGAAGCTTGTCGCCGACACGAAAAACGACCGCCTTATAGGCGTTCATTTAATAGGCAGCTACACGTCCGAGATTATTTACGGCGCGGCGCTGATGCTTGAAACAAACCTGAAAATAGACGCTTTAAAAGAGCTTGTGTTCCCCCACCCCACGGTATGCGAGGTTATAAGGGAAGCGTTGTTTGAGATATAAGCAACATAAAATCTGACCGTATTTGCGGAACGGTCAAGACCGTTCCCTACTTATTAAGGTAAGTTTCTATGTAGGGAAACGCATTCATGCGTTCCGAATCTGCATAATGCCCACATTACTAAAGATCCTTCGGCGCGTTGCGCCTCAGGATGACACTGCTGAAAGGAAGAAATATAATGCCAAAATCATTGTTTGTAGACCCTGCCGCCACGCTCGCTGCGGGAAAAATAGCCTTTGCGGACATCCCCGTAAACGCTTATAAAAAGTCCGTCAGGGACGAGCTGAAGGAGAAGAACTACACAAAGGGCGACCTTGTCCGCATTTACCGCGACATCACCATACTGCGCGAGTTTGAGTCAATGCTCAGCCAGATTAAGACGCAGGGTGTATATAACGGCATAGAAACGACATATCCCGGCCCCGCACACCTTTCTTTAGGTCAGGAGGCGGCCGCTGTCGGCGAAGCATATTTACTCGGCACCGACGACTATATTTTCGGCAGCCACAGAAGCCACAGCGAAATTCTCGCGAAATCGCTTTCGGCAATCGAAAAGCTTAGCGACGGCGAACTTATGAAGATAATGGAGGAGTTTTTAGGCGGAAAAATCTTGCGCGCTGTCGAAAAGGTAAGCCGCCCCTCGTCTGTTAAGGAGCTTGCCGTAGAATTCATCATTTACGGCGCGCTCGCTGAGATATTTGCCCGCGAAAACGGCTTCCATATGGGTATGGGCGGCTCCATGCACGCCTTCTTCCTGCCCTTCGGCGTTTATCCCAATAACGCCATAGTCGGCGGCTCAGCATGCATAGCAACGGGCGCTGCGCTTTACAAAAAGTGCAACAAAAAGAAGGGTATTGTCGTCTGCAACATGGGCGACGGCTCCTTGGGCTGCGGTCCCGTGTGGGAGGCTATGAACTTTGCCGCCATGGAGCAGTTTAAAAAGCTGTGGGAGGACGGCAAAAACGGAGGAATGCCCGTCATATTCAATTTCTTCAACAACAGCTACGGAATGGGCGGTCAGACAAGAGGCGAAACAATGGCTTACGACATGCTCGTGAGAATCGGAGCGGGTATTTCCCCCACGCTGCTCCACGCCGAGCGCGTAAACGGCTTCAATCCTCTGGCTGTTGTTGACGCTTACCGCCGCAAAAAGGCCCTTGCCGAAAACGGAGAGGGGCCGGTGCTGCTCGACGTGCTGACGTACCGCTTCAGCGGTCACTCTACCTCCGACCAGAACGCGTACCGCTCCAAAGAGGAAATCGAGGCGTGGCGCGAGCTTGACCCGATTGTCACATACCGCAAAGCGCTTGTAGAAGCAAAGGCGGCGTCGGACTCCGACTTTGAAGGGATTCTTGCCGAAACGGCGGAGCGCATGACGAAAATATGCAAGTGGGCGTCTGACGCTGAAATATCACCCTACGCCGACTTTAAGAAAGACAGCCATATAATCGAGCGCATGATGTTCTCAAACGAAAGGGCGGAAAAGCTCGACGACAGGCAGCCGGAGGTTATTACAAAAAAAGAGGACTGCGCCGCTTACGCGAAGATTAAGGAAAAAATCCGCACCGTCACAACAGACGGCAAGCCCACACCGAAGCTGAGGCTCTACAATCTGCGCGACGCTATATCCGAAACAATTATTGATAAATATTACGAGGACCCGACGCTCATATCATACGGCGAGGACGTCCGCGACTGGGGCGGCGCGTTCGCCATTTACCGCGGCATGGCCGACTCCATACCGTATTCGCGCCTCTTTAACTCGCCGATATCCGAGGCGGCGATTGTCGGCTCTGCCGTCGGCTACGGTCTTTGCGGCGGGCGCGCTGTAATAGAGCTGATGTACGCCGACTTCATCGGCCGCGCCGGCGACGAGATTTTCAATCAGCTTTCAAAATGGCAGTCCATGAGCGCGGGTATTTTAAAAATGCCCGTCGTTCTCCGCGTTTCCGTCGGTTCAAAGTACGGCGCGCAGCATTCGCAGGACTGGGTTGCCCTATGCGCCCACATCCCCGGTCTTAAGGTCTGCTTCCCCGCCACACCGTGGGAAGCAAAGGGTCTGATGAAAGCCGCTCTTAACGGCACCGACCCTGTCGTGTTTTTTGAAAGCCAAAGGATATACGACGTCGGCGAGCAATTCCGTGAGGGCGGAGTTCCGGCAGAGGACTACGAAATCGAGATAGGCGACACGAACGTCGTCAGAACCGGCAGCGATTTAACGATTCTTACAATAGGCGCGACACTTTACAGGGCGGCCGACGCGGCAAAGCTATTAGATGAGAGATACGGCGTTTCGGCGGAGATTATTAACCTTCACAGCCTTGTTCCGCTCGATTACACGAAGATTATAGAGTCAGTCAAAAAGACGGGCAAGGTTGTACTTGCCTCCGACGCGTGCGCGAGAGGCTCGTTCCTCAACGACGTGGCAAGGAACATCACCGAGCTGTGCTTCGACTACCTCGACGCGCCGCCCGCAGTAGTCGGCGCGCAGAACTGGATAACGCCTCCCTTCGAGTTTGACGAATACTTCTTCCCGCAGGCTTCGTGGATTATTGACGCCGTCAACGAAAAGATTATGCCGCTTAAGGGGCATGTGCCCACGGCGAATTACACGCCCGTTGAGCAATTAAGAAAAGCTAAGCTCGGCGTGTAAAAAAATATTGCCGCGCCGCCAACGTGATTTTTGGCGGCGCGGAGTTTTTTGCCTGCGGTCATATGCGGTTACAAAGGGCGACCGCAAGGGTCGCCCCTACGAAAGCGTCAGCTCACTTGAATGTTTGACCAGGGATGTTTATCGCTTAACTTCCCTTTGTAACAATATTGTTATATGTGATTTTTCGGGGCTTCCGAGGACGCCGCCCCCCTACGATATAGCAGGTAATACACACTTGCAGTCATATTTTTATTGGAGGCAATTCTTCAATGGTCTTTGACAAAACCGAGCCGGTTTATCTCGTTGCCCACAACAGCACACGCCCGCCCTTCAATCTTGCGGCGGAGGAGTATTTTCTGCGCGAACGCTCCGAAAACTTCATAATGCTCTGGCGAAACGAGCCTGCGATTATAATAGGACGCAACCAGAACGCGTACGCGGAGCTTGACGTCGACTATGTCCGCGACAACAGCATCACCGTCATACGACGTCTGACAGGCGGCGGCGCGGTGTTCCACGACCTCGGCAACCTCAATTTTACCTTCATTAAAAACGGTCAGGACGGCATGGCGGATTTTAAGGAATATCTCCTGCCTGTCATCGGCTACCTACGGTCCTTAGGGCTGAACGCCGAGTTTTCGGGCAGGAACGACATCCTTCTGGACGGAATGAAAATTTCCGGCAACGCGCAGACAAATTACCGCGGCAGGGTTATGCTTCACGGCACGCTTCTGTTTGACGTCGCCCTCGGCACGCTTTCAAGGGCGTTGAAGCCGAATCCGCTGAAGCTCAACGCAAAGGGAATAAAGTCGGTTAGAAGCCGCGTCACAAACATACGCTCGAATTTAAAAAAGGACATTACCGTAACGGAATTTACCGACGGGCTTGCGTCCTTTCTTTCCGAAAGCGAAGACTGCACAAGGTATGCTTTTACGGCCTCGGACGAGCGCGCCGTCGGACGTCTTGTCGACGAAAAATACGGCACGTTTCTGTGGAACTTCGGCAGCGCGCCGCCTTACTCCGTTGAAAAATCGGCTATGACGCCCGGCGGGCTTGTTACCGCAGCCTTCGACGTCAGAAACGGCGAGCTTTCGGATATACGTATTTTCGGCGATTTTTTCGGAACGCGGGAAATATCGGAGCTTGAAAACAGACTGAAAAAAATCCCCTATGAGCCTGCCGCCGCGGCGGACGCTCTTTCGGGGATTGACATGTACGATTATATTGCCGGAGCCTCAAAAGACGACTTAATACGCCTGTTATTCTGACAGCCTGCGCTCCCTTTCTATCAGGCTCCACGTCGCGTCAATCAGGTGTCTAAACTGCGGCTGTGTCAGCTGCCCGCAGATAAAGCTCTGGCGCGGCGAGTTTATGTCCTCGCCCGATATCTCAGTTATTCCGCGCTCGCGGCACATTTTCTGAATACGCAAAAGCTGTTCTTTTGTGTTTCGCGACGGCATGTAGGTTAAGGCGTCTATCCCCTGCTCCTGCAGCGTGTCGAACAGGATGTCAAGATAGTCATCCTCAAACTTCTGGTTTTTTTTGTCGCCCGTAACCGAGTCGCCCACATCGCCGAGATAGGCGTAGCACAGAAGCGCGCCCGTTTCCTTGGCAAGTGCCGACAGCTCTGAAATATGCATGCACTCGTCCGTCGCCGGGACATATATCCGCTCCACAAACTGCGCCTTTAAAACGCCCAGAAGGTCATATTCAATATAAGGATTTCCGCTGTCCGAAAGCCGGCTTCTCTGCTTTTCGCTCAGCGGTATTTTCATTTCATTTTCAATGAAATCCACAGTTTGTTCGGTACCGAACGATGACAGGATTTTTTTGCACACAGCCGCGATAAGGTGGCGCTCTGTAACGCTTCCGCCCTCGTTATACTTTGAAATCGGAAGAACGTCTTTGTCAAAGTCTATCGATATTCCGAAACTTCGGATAATCGAGTTAATGTTTTCCGTCATTTTGCGGTTGCGTGCGTTCCGCCTTTCGCGCAGGGGCGCAAAATGAAGCTGAAGCTTTTCTATCTGACCGTGCGGCACGCCGTGGAGCGCCATGTAAGCCACGCTTTTCTGGTCGGGATTGTTTATCCTTCTGCCCTCAAGGGGCGTGCCGGCTACGCTCACCCTGCATTCAAGCCCCACCGTCGTGGCTACATCAGCAATTTCGCCCGCTTTAATAAACTCGCGCGCACCGGCTATTGAATCGTGGTCCATTATACCCGCCGTTTTAAGCGACGCCGCCCGCGCGAAATATACGGCGGCTGTCGGCGAATATGGCGAAAACGAATAAAAGGTATGTATGTGGTTGTTGGCAAAAAGGTCCGACCTTTCGGGCGGATTTTTTTCTTTGACAATTATATCGGCAAGCGCTTTGAGCCTGTTCTCCGCCTTTCCCTTATTAAGCAAATCAAGTATTTCGTTCATGATAACATCCTTTACGCAAGCATTACCTGCCCGCCGGTGACGGGTATTGCCTGACCTGTTTCAAACTCCTGCTCCACGCAGTAGAAAATCGCCTTGGCGACGTCAGCGGGAAAACAGCCCCTTGTGTTCATCGGCTGCTTCGCGAGATAAAATTTTTTCACGTCCTCTACGGTGACGGCGCCCGGAACCTTGCCTGCTTTCAGATACTGGACAAACAGCCCCTTTTCGGGGTCCGACCACATCGGGCCGTCGTAGAAATTTCCGGGGCAAATGGAATTTACCTTTATCTGATAAGGCGCCAGCTCAAGCGCTAAGCTTTGAGTAAGCCCTATCCCTCCGAATTTGCTTCCGGAGTAGCCGGAATTGTTCTTCGAGCCTATAATGCCGGACTTTGAATTAATCTGTATTATGTCGCTGTATCTCGTTTTGTCGGCCTCGAACTCGGCAAGCATAATTTCGGCAGCATATTTTGCGCAAAGAAAATATCCTGTATAGTTGATTTTTGCGATAAACTCAAAGGTCTTAAGGTCCATGTCACAAACAGAACCCGCCTTTGCCACTCCTGCGTTTGACACCATTATGTCAAGGCCGCCGAACCGTTCGACTGTATCGCAGACCAAATTTTTAACCGACGCTTCGTCCGAAACGTCAACGGGTATGAACACCGCTCTTTCGCCAAGCTCCGCCGCCACGCCTTCGGCGGCTTCGCGCTGTGCGGGCAGGTCAGCTATTACGACAGACGCGCCGTTTTTGTACATCTCCCGCGCTATACCTAAGCCAAAGCCCTGCGCGCTGCCCGTTACGATTGCGATTTTTCCCGACAGCCTGCCTTCCGTCTTTATGCGGTTGTTCACGTTTTGCCGCGCTGCTTCCTTTGCCTGTTCCAATGTCATATATATCACTTGCTTTCGTTGTGTTAGTTGTTCTGGCTGCTTCTGTAAGACTCGACTTCCCAGTTTATAATAAAATCGGTAAGCTCGTCTGTCATGTGGAGCGCGCCGCCGAAGCTTTTTGAATAAACCGCGATTTTAATAGCGTCGTTAAACAGCAGCCGCGCCGTTTCCGCCTGTTTGCCGTTTTCGGCTACGGCAAAAAAGCCCAGACCTTTTGCTATTATGATTTTGGGCGGATATCCGTGCGCCGCTCTGTACCCCGCGAAATCGCTGTCTAACGCTTCAACCGAATCCGAAAAAAGCGGATGAGCTCTGCAGTAGACGATATGGTCCGGCGTGAAGGGCTTTAAAAGAGGCCCGGCGTCGCTGCGGCTTTGCGCAAATGATGCCGCCTGCGCGTTCCCGTCATAAATTACCGTCGGGCGGCTTTCGTATAACGTGATGATTTTTGACTTGTATTTTTCCGCAAGTTCGTTTTCGCCTTGCTGCGGCGACATGTCGGGTGTTTCCTTAAGCTGCGCCTTCAGTGTTCCGATAACGGTGTTAAGCTTTGCTTCAAGCTCCGTTTCGCTGTCGGCGGCGACGAATATTCCGTGGTTCTGCAAAAGCATCACCGAAACGTCGCGCCCGTTTTTCGTCTTGTAATCCTCCATTTTTTCGCAGCACAGCTTTGAAAGAACATAGCCCGGCTTGCAAAGACCTATCCACAAAACGTCCTCTCCGAACAGCCTTTTTGCCTCGTTCTCGCCGTTTTTGGCGCATGTAAGCCCGTTTACTATGGCAGGATGAAGGTGCAGGACATAACGTTGCGGAAAAAGGTTGTGCAGAAGCGTTTCGACGCTCGGCCTTTTTGACATTTCGGACGGCAGACGGACCGCCATAAGTTCCTTTAAAGCCTCCGCCTCGCGCTCTCTGTCGCCCGCGGGGTACTCCTTTTTTAGCATCCGCGAAAGCAGGCTCCTGTCCATTTTAACAAAGCCGTCGGCTGTTATCGTCGCAAGCGAAGTACCCGACCCTTTGACATATAAAACGCCGTCTTCCTTTGCCGACGTGTTTCCTCCCCCTGCAAGCACAAGCTCGCCGTCGGAGCCGAATTTGTTCGAAAACCTTGTCAATGTTTCAAGTATCATTCCCGTACTCCCGTCAAATAATATGTATATGCTACATTCTAACACAAAATGATATAAAATAAAAGTAAATTTCGCCTGATTCTTCGTAAAATTGGATAACTCAAACAGTCGAAAATTGTTGACTTTGACTGAACTATGTAGTAAAATATTCGGTGATACATATATATGCAGTTCGGAGAGTATTAAATGAACAACACTCATTTTAAAGATATATTCGTTTCCGTTTTTTTTGTCGCCGCAACAGTTTTGTCGGTCTGTCTTATAATGCCTGCCGCCAAGACCGAGTATATAGCACAGGCCGAGTCGCGGAAGCTTACGACCGATATTTATATCACCGAGCCCGACATTATATATGATAAAAACGAATACAGCCCCGACGACAAGCTTAAGGATACCTCCTGCCTTAACAATTCCGCCTTTATCGGCAACTCGCACGCGGAGGCGCTCAATCTGTACGGGCTGATTCCCGGCGCCGACTTTTACACAAAGGTCGGCTTGTCTGTGCTTAACGTACTAAAGCCGGACGCAAGCGGCAAGATACTTATAAACAGCCTTTATAATAAGAAGTACGACAGGGTTTTTCTGATGTTCGGAGAAAACGAGCTCGGCTGGCCGTACCCCGCGAATTTTATTAAAGAGTACGAAAAGATTATTGACGAGGCAAGGCGGATTCTTCCCGACGCCGATATTTATATAGAATCTATCTTCCCCGTGTCGGCTGAGGTGTCCGGGGCAAACAAAAACGGTATAAACAATAAAAACATACAAAAATACAACAGTCTTCTGTCCGAGCTCGCGTCAAAGAAGGAAGGCGTCTATTTTATAAACCCCGCCGAAGCAGTCACTAATGAGGACGGCAGCCTTCCCGACGAAGCGTCAACAGACGGAATGCATTTCAGCTACGGCTACTGCAAAATCTGGGTCAACTATCTTATCGATAATATAATTCCCCGCGACGTGATTTCCTACGAGTCGGAAACCGAAGCCGAAAAAAGCTCCGAAACCGATGCGATGGATATCTCCGCGTTTACAGAATTAAGTTGAAAGGTTGGTTGATTTTGAAAAAAGTATGGCTGCTTGCTTTTTCATTCCTTTTTATTGTTTTACTGCTGTCCGGCTGCACCGACGCGGTGATTAAAACCGACGCAACAACGAAAGACGGCACTTCGTCACAGCAGTTTGACGCCGGAACACTTGCCGACCTTATTTATTCAAACACAAAGTTCGACGATATGATGACGAAGGTTCCGTCCGCGTCCGTCATAAAAATATACGGGCTTCCCTCCGAGTACTGCGGCGACTGCGCCATATACGTAAGCACGGGTGCGACTCCCGAGGAGCTTGCCGTTTTTGAAGTCAACGATTCCTGTACTGCCGACGTGATAATCGAAGCCACCAACGCGCGCATTGCAAAGCAGACCGAAGGCTATTCCTCCTACGCGCCAAAGGAGGTTCCGAAGCTCGACAGCGCCGTCGTGTACTCCGGAAGCGGTTTTGTTGTTGTCTGCGTTTCGGCCGATAACGCCGCCGCGGCAGAATTTATAAAGGATTATATCTGAGCTTAACCGATATGAACGATAAACACATAATCCGAAGCCGTCAGGCATTGGCAAGTTTGTTCTGTGTCCTTTTGGTCGCGGTGCTGCTTGCTATTATTTTTATTCCCGAAAAAGATTTTTCAGAGCGCGAAAAGCGGTCTCTGGCGTCTTTCCCCGCCCTGTCCTTTTCATCGGTTGCTGACGGCAGCTTTGAAGACGGGCTTGAAAAATATCTTCAGGACCATTTTCCGCTGAGGAACTTTTTTGTTGCTGTCGGCTCGTACTTTGACGCGGCAACCGGCCGAAACGGCGTGGACGGAGTTTATCACTGCGACGGTTATTTTATTGACGAGCCGGTAAAATACGATGAGGCGAGCCTCTCCCGCAATCTCGAAATGTTAAAAAGCTTTTCTCAAGACAACAGCCTCGACTCATATATGATGATTGTCCCGTCCGCGGGCTATGTTTTAAACGGCAGGCTGCCGCGCGTACACAGGGAATATAACGACGGCGATATTATCGGCAAAATATACTCGGATGTTGCCGGATGCTATAAAACCGTTGACATCTGCTCCGTTTTCAACGAAAATAAGGATAACGTTCAGCTTTATTATAAGACAGACCACCACTGGACGAGCGGCGGCGCTTACCTTGCATATTCACGGTTCATGAAGGCAGCCGGAAAAGCTCCCGTTCCGGCAGACGCGTTTACTGTCCGCAGCGTTCCGGGCTTTTACGGCACAACATATTCAAAGGCGGCAATGTGGCTCTCTAAGCCCGATATGCTGGAGCTGTGGAGTATTGACGGCAGCAGCCTTTCGGTAACGATTACCGATACCGGCAAAAAGCCTGTCAAATACGACAGCCTTTTCTTTGAAAGCCACCTTTCAGAATACGACATGTACCCCACTTTTCTTGACGGCAATCACGGTCTGACGGTAATCACTAATGAAAATGTCCCCGGCGGCTCGCTGCTGCTGCTTAAGGATTCCTACGCTAACACCGTAGCGACAATGCTCGCCCAGAGCTTCCGCACGGTTGTTATGGCAGACCTTCGCCATTACAGAACAAAAGCCGTTTCAGAGCTTATCGGCAGATACGGCATAGACAGCATGCTTGTTATTTACGGAGTAGACAATATCGTCAACGATTCAAATTTTGTCTGGCTTAATTAATGTATATATAGGAATTATCCTTTTAAAATTTCAATATACTCTGTTACAGGCTGTGTATTGTATGTTTGGTGATAAAATTTTTTTATAAACGGGAGATATGCTATGGGAAAACATCAGATTAAGCAAAGCACAAAGGAATACATGCTGCAAGGTATCAGGCATGTTTGCGAAACATTCAAAAAGAGAGCGCCCGGCACACAGTCCGAAAGGGACGCGCAGGAATACTTCAAAAAAGAGCTTGAAAAGATTTCCGACGAGGTCATTATGGAGGACTTCACCGTTCACCCGTCGGCATTTATGGGGTTTATTCCGATTGCAGCCGTTTTCTTTCTTGCGTCAATCGCTTTATACTGGTTCAGCGAAACCTCAAAATGGTTCAGCGTTATCGGCGTTGTTCTTACGCTGCTCGCCATGCTGATGTTTGTTGTGGAATTTCTTTTTTACCGCGAGCTTGTAGATTTCATTTTCCCGAAGCATATCTCGCGAAATGTTTACGCGGTTCGCAAGCCCTCCGGCGAAGTAAAAAGACGCATTATTTTCGGCGGTCACGCGGACGCCGCTTACGAGTGGACATATTCGCTCCACGGTCAGATAAAAACGCTTGCCCCCGTAATTATGGGCTCAGTCGTCGGCATGTTCGTTTCGGCGTTTATAAACATTTCCCTGATGATTAAGACGCTTACAGACGGCGCGCCCGCCATTGAAGGCGGCTGGAAGGTGATGGGCATAGTTCTTCTTTGCTTCATTCCCTTCGGAATAGCCATTATGTTCTTTATCAACTGGAGGGTTATAGTAGACGGCGCGAACGACAACCTTTCCGCCTGCTACATAGCCATGGGCGTTTTGAAGGAGATGTCCGACAGCGGCTTCCGCTATGAGAACACCGAGGTCGGCTGCCTTATCTCCGGCTCCGAGGAAGCGGGCCTACGGGGCGCAAAGGCATTCGCGAAGAAGCATCAGAAGGAGCTAAAGGGTATAGAAACGGTGTTCATTTCAATGGACACAATGCGCGAAATCGAACAGCTCATGGTCTACACAAGAGGCTGTACTGGAACGGTACATAACTGCGAGGCCGTCGGAGACCTGCTGCATGAGGCGGGTAAAAACGTGGGCGTTGATATGCCGTGCGCTGCTGTCTATCCCGGAGCCGTCGACGCCGAGGGCTTTTCAATGTACGGCATACGCTCCGCGGGATTCTGCGGAGTAAACCACGACCCGAAAACATATTACCACACAAGACTCGACACGTTTGACAACATCAGCCCCGAATGTATTGAGCTTTCGCTTGAAATCTGTCTTGAAGCGGCAAGGCTTTATGACGAAAACGGCGGAATCGGAAAGTACGAAAAGACAAGAGCGAAGTAATTTTGTAATATTTATCAATTAATAGTTCAGCGCGCCGATTTTCCGGCGCGCTGTTTTTTTGTTCTGTCGCGGGGCAATAAAAAGATTCTTCGCTGTGCTCAGAATGACAGGTTTTTTCCCTTTTGTCATCCTGAGGCGCACCGCGCCGAAGGATCTTTTAGATTCTTCGCTGCGCTCAGAATGACAGGTTTTTCCCCCTTTGTCATCCTGAGGCGCACAGCGCCGAAGGATCTTTTAGGTTCTTCGCTGTGCTCAGAATGACAGGTTTTTTCCCCTTTGTCATCCTGAGGCGCACCGCGCCGAAGGATCTTGCCTTAGATTCTTCGCTGTGCTCAGAATGACAGG
>DCUB01000036.1 GCA_002329365.1 Ruminococcaceae bacterium UBA1425 | reverse complement strand
CCAAATTAAAATGTTTCAATCTTCCCCCTTTCGGTTTTTTGTACCGATTATATTATATCACCGCGCTTCTGACACCGCAAGTGTAAAAGAGTAAAGTTACCGTAATTCTGAGCACACTGTCATTCTGAGCGAAGCACTATTGTCATTCTGAGCGCACTATTGTCATTCTGAGCGAAGCGAAGAATCTTTCGAAAAGCTCCTGCGGCAAGTTCCTTCGGCACGCTGCGCCTCAGGATGACACTGAAAAAGCAATAAATCCCGGAAGGATTGATATATACATATGATTATCAAAAGCGAAACGGGCATCGAACAAGGCGAGCTTCGCGCCGCCCTTCTGAAATCGCTTGAGGGAAAAACGCCGAAAAAGGTGCTGCTCCTGCCTCCCGATTACACAAGAATGTACTCCGGCGCGGGCAAAATCACCGCGGCGTATTACGATATTTTCACCGAAATGAACGTCGAAGCCGACATAATGCCCGCTCTCGGCACGCACGAGCCGATGACGCGCGCCGAATGCCTTGCCTTCTTCGGAGAACGCGTCCCGTTTGAAAAGATAATAGTCCACAACTGGCGGACGGACGTCGTAAAGCTCGGCGAGGTTCCCGCCGAATTTGTAAGCAAGGTTTCGGAGGGGCTTGTGAATTCAAAAATCGACGTCGAGGTCAACCGCCTGATTGTCGACAAAAGCTATGACCTTGTCATTTCGATAGGTCAGGTCGTTCCGCACGAGGTTGTCGGCATGGCGAACTACTCAAAGAACATCTTTGTCGGCTGCGGCGGCAGCAGCATGATAAACAGTTCGCATATGCTCGGCGCGTTTTACGGCATGGAGCGCGTCATGGGGCGCGACTTTTCACCCGTCCGCCGCGTTTTCGACTACGCGCAGGAAAAGTTTTTAAAAGACGTGCCACTAATGTACGTTCTTACAGTCACCACAAACAGGGGCGACGAGACATTTATCCACGGCATGTTCATCGGGAACAGCCGCGGTCTTTTTGAGGAGGCGGTCGCCCTCAGCCGCGAGCTTAACCTGACATATGTCGACAAGCCGCTTTCGAAGGTTGTCGTTTACCTCGACGAGCGCGAGTTTAAAAGCACATGGCTCGGCAACAAGGCGATTTACAGGACGCGCATGGCTATCGCCGACGGCGGCGAGCTTGTCATTCTCGCTCCCGGCGTGCGCAAATTCGGTGAGGACGACGAAAACGACAGGCTTATCCGAAAATACGGATACGTCGGGCGCGAGAACGTGCTTCGGCTCGTCGAAGAAAACGCGGATCTGCAGGGCAATCTTTCGGTAGGTGCCCATCTTATCCACGGCTCGTCCGACGGCCGCTTTAAAATCACCTACTGCACCGAAAAGCTTTCGGGCGACGAGGTGCGCTCTGTATCGTTTTGCTATATGCCCTATTCCGAAGCCGTAAAAAGATATGACCCGTCAAAGCTGACGGACGGCTACAACACGCTCCCCGACGGCGAGGAGATTTTTTACATCAGCAATCCCGCCCTCGGACTTTGGGCAGTCAGAAATTAAAATAACGGAGCGGCCATTGCCGCTGCCGACAAAAGGAGATATGAAGCTATGAAAAAATCTGACATCGGACTTATCGGTCTTGCCGTAATGGGCGAAAACCTTGTGATGAACATGGAAAGCAAGGGCTTCACGGTGTCCGTTTACAACAGGACGGCAGACAAGGTCACCAATTTTCTAAATGGCAGGGCAAAGGGTAAAAATATCGTCGGAGCGTTTTCGCTGAAGGAGCTTGTCGATTCGCTCGAAAAGCCGCGCAAGGTAATGATGATGATTAAGGCGGGCAGCGCCGTCGACGACATGATAGAGTCGCTCATCCCGCTGTTGGAGGAGGGCGACATAATAATAGACGGCGGCAACTCGCACTTTCCCGACACCATGCGCCGCACGGCATACATCGAAAGCAAGGGGCTTTTGTATATCGGCACGGGCGTTTCCGGCGGCGAGGAGGGCGCGCTAAAAGGTCCGAGCATGATGCCGGGCGGCTCGCCGGCAGCGTGGAACAGCGTAAAGCCCATATTCCAGGCTATCTGCGCAAAGGTTGAGGACGGCTCCCCCTGCTGCGACTGGGTAGGCGAGAACGGCGCGGGCCATTTTGTGAAGATGGTTCACAACGGCATCGAATACGGCGACATGCAGCTTATATGCGAGTCCTACCAGCTCATGCGCGACTTACTCGGCATGACTCCCGACGGAATGCACGAGGTTTTCAGGGAGTGGAATGAGGGCGAGCTTGACAGCTACCTTATCGAGATAACAAGGGATATACTCGCATACAAGGATACGGACGGAGCCCCGGTTGTCGACAAAATTCTCGACACCGCGGGGCAGAAGGGCACCGGCAAATGGACGGGCATAGCCGCTCTTGACGAGGGCATACCGCTCACTCTTATCGGCGAAGCCGTTTTCGCTCGCTGCCTCAGCGCCATGAAGGACGAGAGAGTCGCCGCCTCAAAGGTGCTTTCGGGGCCCGCGGCTTCGTTTGACGGCGACAAAAAGGCGTTTATTGAAGATATAAGGAACGCTCTGTTCGCTTCCAAGGTTGTTTCCTACGCACAGGGCTACACCTTAATGAGAGCGGCGGCAAAAACCTACGGCTGGAACCTCAACTACGGCGGCATTGCACTCATGTGGAGAGGCGGCTGCATAATCCGCAGCGTGTTCCTCGGCAAAATCAAGGAAGCCTTCGACAATAACGCCACGCTTCCGAATCTCCTTCTGGACCCGTATTTCAAGGGCGTTATGGAAAACGCTCAGAACGGCTGGAGACGCGTATGCGCCGCGGCGCTCACCAACGGAATCCCCGTACCCGCTATGACCTCCGCACTGTGCTATTATGACGGCTACCGCTGCGAGAGGCTCCCCGCAAACCTCCTTCAGGCTCAGCGCGACTACTTCGGCGCACACACCTACGAGCGCACCGACGCGCCGAGAGGCGAATTTTTCCACACAAACTGGACTGGCGAGGGCGGAGATACCGCGGCGTCAAATTATGTTGTATAATTAAATGCAAAACGGAAAAAATCGGGAAAAGTACGGAAAAGACATCATTAAACGCTTGACAATTCATTTGTATCTGATATAATAATAACTTGTCGCTTTGGTTTTCAGAGCGAATTTCGGCAGAAAAACATATAATATCTGCCTATCCTTGCCGCGGCTGCACCGCGGCCAAAGACCAGAAGGAGGTGCTTTAGAATGTCAGCAAACAGCAGCTATGAGTCCATGTTGGTTTTTTCAGTCGCGTCGGGCGACGAAAGCGTACAGGCTTTGGTTGAAAAGTTCAAGGCTCTTGTTGAAGAGAACGGAATGCTTGAAAGCGTCGACGAGTGGGGCAAGCGGAGGCTTGCATATCCCATTAACGACGAGCCGGAGGGTTATTACATCCTTCTCCATTTCACAAGCGGTCCCGAATTCCCTGCTGAAATCGAGCGTATAGCAAAAATCACCGACGGTGTTTTGCGTTCGCTTGTGATTAAGAAGGCATAAGGAGGAATTCAAATGCTTAACTGTGCCATTATCATGGGTAGGCTTGTAGCAGACCCCGAGCTGCGCACCACAACAACAGGGCTTCCCGTCACGTCTTTTACAGTTGCGGTTGACCGCAGCTATGTAAAGCCGGGTGAGGAGCGCCAGACAGATTTCATTGACGTCGTCGCCTGGCGTCAGACAGCCGAATTTGTCACAAGATTTTTCCGCAAGGGCTCCATGATAGCCGTTCAGGGCTCCATTCAGGTTCGCCCGTACGAGGACAAAAACGGCAATAAACGCAAAGCTTTTGAAATTGTAGCCGACAGAGTCGAATTCACCGGCTCAAAGGCAGAAACGGGCTCAGGCAACGCGCGCTACGACACGCCGCCCGCGCCACAGCAGCCCGCGCCGTCATTTACATCGGGCAGCGCAGACGATTTCAGCGACATACAGGACGACGACGAGCTTCCGTTTTGATTTTTAACAAGGAGGTCAATCTTAATTATGGCTTACGATAAAGCAGAAAAAAGGCCCGGCAACAGAAAGGGACGCAAAAAGGTTTGCTCCTTCTGTGTCGACAAGGTCGAGTGCATCGACTATAAAGACATCGGCAAGCTGCACAAGTTTATATCAGACAGAGCGAAGATACTCCCGCGCCGCGTAACAGGCACTTGCGCCGCTCATCAGCGCGAGCTTACAACGGCCATCAAGCGCGCGCGTCATCTCGCTCTCCTGCCTTACACAAACGAATAATCATAGGAGGACCCGCGGATGAAAAGAACGTACCAACCCAAAAAGCGCCATCGCAAGATGGAACACGGCTTCCGCAAAAGGATGTCCGACAGAAACGGTCGCAAGGTTCTTGCGCGCCGCAGGGCAAAGGGAAGAAAGCAGCTTTCCTACTAAGGGCAACACCGCACAATTAGCGGCTAAAGCCTTTGTTGCGCATTTGCTTGCATCTTTCCCGTCATATCGCCCAAAAATGCTCGTTAATACACAAAGTATTGCCTGCGCTTTTCCTACAATCTGACGAAAAATCTGACGGCGCAACTGCACAACAATAATTATGCGGTGCCGCCCTGACTTTGAACGGAATGATTGCTTTGTCCGATATTGTGACCATCACACAAAACAGCGATTTTCGCCGAGCATATTCGCGAGGCAGATCGACGGCCTGCTCCGCACTGGTTGTATACTGCGTTAAAAACCGTGCGGGGATTTGCCGTGTGGGAATCACAACCGGAAAAAAGCTTGGCGGGGCAGTTCAGAGAAACCGCTGCCGCCGCGTAATAAAAGAAGCCTACAGGCATCTCGCTCCGCTTTGCACGGGCAGCTATGATAATGTTTTCGTGGCGCGTCCGAAAATGCTCCGTTTAAAAAGCACGGAAGTCGAAAGGTGCATGTATTCACTGCTTACGGAGCTCGGAGTGATTAAGGCTTCCGGGGAAAACCTTAAATGAAAAGGCTTATCGTCAGGTTAATCGGATTTTACAGAAAGCATATATCGCACCTGCATCCTCCCATGTGCAGGTATTATCCCACCTGCTCACAATACGCGCTTGACGCCGTAAATACTCACGGCGCTTTCAAGGGCAGCCTTCTTGCCCTGCGCCGGCTTCTTCGATGCAATATACTTTTTCCGGGCGGATATGATCCGGTACCGCCAAAGAAAACAAAATAAAAGGATTTACCGGGAACGTAGGCTCGTTCTCTGTTTTGCGGAGGATAGTAATGTCATATTTTTACTCCATTTTCGGCTTTGTGCTCAGAGAAATCTATCAGGCGGTAAACAACTACGGTCTTTCGCTGATTATCTTCACCTTTATTGCAAGGCTATTGATGTTCCCCATGTCTGTTTCGCAGCAGAAGGGAACGGCAAAAACGCAAAGGATGCAGACGAAAATCAGAAAAATCCAGGCTCAGTTTGCCGGGGACCAGAAAAAGATTCAGGAAGAAACACAAAACCTTTATGCCCGTGAGGGGCACAGCCCCATGAGTTCGGGCTGTCTTCCGCTTCTGTTGCAGCTTCCCATTATTTACGGCCTTATCGGCGTCATTTACAAGCCCCTCACTTATGTGCTTCAGATACCCGATATAGACGTTGAGGCGCTTACATCGGCAGCGCCCGATCTTTTGGAGATTGCAAAGAATACGAGCCGCACAATCCAGCTTGTTGTTATCGAAAATATCGAAAAGTTTTCCGGCGTCGTTTCAGCCGAAACGATAAGCAAAATACAGAATTTCGACTTCAGCTTTTTAGGCTTTCAATTGGGACAGATTCCGTCCATGAGCCACATAAACAGGCTTTGGGCAATTCCTATAGCCTCCGCCGTTTCATCGCTCGCAAGCAGCCTGTTTATGTTCTTCAAGCAAAGACAGACAAGCCCCGAAATGGCAAAGAATCCCGCAATGGGCTGCATGACATTCGGTATGCCGCTCTTTTCGCTGTATTTCACCTTCCAGTTTCCCATCGGTATCGGAATTTACTGGACCGCGTCGAACCTTTTCGCGTTTTTGCAGACGGTCCTTCTTAACTTCACACATAATCCGAAAAGAATGCTTGCAAAGATACTTGTAGAGGAAACGATACAGCGCCGTTCCAGGGAAGACAATCTGAAACGCGCCGCGCAGTTAAAGAATAAATAACATTAGGTGGTGTCTATTTTGATAAAGGAAGCAATCGGCACGGGCAGTACCGTGGAAGAAGCTTTTGAAAACGCGAAAGCTTTGCTTAACGCTCCCGATGAAGTTACGGTGGAGCACGAGATTATCGACGAGGGAAAAAAGAAGACGTTAGGTCTTTTCGGCGGAAGCCCTGCTAAGGTCAGAGTGTTTTATAACGTTTCAAAGTATGCGGCGGCAGAAGAATACATTACCTCAATATTGCACGCAATGGGTATTGCGGATGTTAAAATCGAGTCCGAGGAGGTCGACGGAACCGTTCAGATTCAGCTCGACTGCGGAAACGACCAGGGTACAGTAATCGGCCGAAGGGGCGAGACGCTCGACGCCATTCAGTACCTGACACGTCTTATAATTAACAAGAACGCGGACAGCTACATGAGGGTGTCGATTAATGTCGGCAGCTACCGCGAAAAACGCGAGGAAACCTTAAAAGAGCTTGCAAAAAAGAACGCAGAGAAGGTCAAGAAGTACGGAAGAAACGTTTCGCTTGACCCGATGAACCCATATGAGCGCAGGGTTATACACACGGCTGTTCAGGAGATTGAGGGCGTAGACTCGCATTCCGTCGGCTCCGACGACGAGCGCAGAGTAGTCATCACGCCTACCGACGAATACAGGCAGTCCGGCGGGTATAACGGCAGAAGCGACAGAGCAGGACGCGGCAAAGGCGGATTCAACAAGAGCCGCGACGGCGGCAGAGCCAAAAAGCCCCAGCCTCCCGCGTCAAACCGTCCGCCGCGTTCCGACAACGCTTCCGCGGCGCGCTACGGGAAAATCGAGCCCAAGAATTAACGGAAATTACCGCGGCTTCCGTTGGACTACCGTAATGCCAAGCATCCGTTTTTTCTGTGTTTGGCATGCGTTTTCCCGGAAGCCACTTTTTGTGCTTATTTTGTGCAGTCAATACAACCTTTATCGCGTTTTGTCAGCGGGTTGTATTGCAGACTTTTCCGGCAATAATAGTTATACCGCGCAGTTAAACAATAACGGGCAACACTGCACAATTATTGTTGTGCAGTTGCGCCGTCAGATTTTTCGTCAGATTGCAGGAAAAGCGCAGGCAATACTTTGTGTATTGCCGAGCATTTTTGGGCGATATGACGGAAAAGATGCAAGTAAATGTGCAACAAAGGCTTTAGCCGCTAATTGTGCGGTGTTGCCCAAAAACGTAAGGGTGTAAAATGAGTAAGAACAGCGAACCTGTAAAACGCAGAAAAAAAAGAAAGAAAAAGAAATCCGGATTAAAAAAAGGAGCGATTTATTCACTCCTTATAGTAGCAATGTGCGGAATTTTCGGAGCCTCGGTTTTTTTAGGCACTATTATAGGCAACAAGCTTAATTTAATCAGAATCGACAGCGTCGACGACGGAACAAAAAAATACTCCGACCAGTCATATTTTGACGATGATGACGATTTGAACTTTGACCCGGTTCATGACGTTACAGACGCCGCATCTCTGAACGACTGGCTTAAAAAGTGGGCCAGGAACAACGGCGAGCAGCTTTACAGCAAAAATATAATCAACTGTCTGCTGTGCGGTATCGACTCCGAGGACGGTTCCATAGACGGCGGAAGGGCCGACGCCATGATACTTCTTTCACTCAACAAGCGCAATGACACAATAACCCTTACCTCTATTATGAGGGATTCATACACCTACATCAATCTCGGCGGAGCCGACAGCTACTACAAGCTTAACGCCGCATACATCCTCGGCGGCCCGTCGACGCTTGTGGAAACCATCGAAAACAACTACAAGATTAAAATCGACAAATATATCTGCGTCGACTTTTCAACATTTCCGAAGATAATAGACGCTCTGGGCGGCATCACGCTTGAGGTCAAGCAGTATGAGGCAAAATACATCAACCGCACAACGCGATATACGGTGGATTTCGGCAAAAACGTCACGCTTGACGGCAACGAGGCTCTTGTGCTTTCACGTATACGTCACAGCGATTCCGACGGCGACATAAGTAGAACGGCAAGGCAGCGCAGGATTATCAAGGCTATCATAGACAAGTCACGAAAAGCGTCGGCAGGTCAGATAAACAGCGCGCTTAACAACCTGCTTCCGTATGTCAGAACGAACTACACAAAAACACAGATTCTGTCACTAAGCACACAGGCGCTTATGCAGGGCTGGATGGACTATGATATTAACGAAATACTTTCCCCCGTCGTATCGTACGACAGCGGCGAAACGATAACGGGCAAGGATTCATATATCAGCATCAGCAGCCGCTCAATAAAGGAATTCGCGTGGATTGTGGACTATCAGCTTGAGGCGCGCCGCCTTCAGCTTGCTCTTTACGGCAAAACCAATATCGAGCTTCACGAAAACAGGGACTCTCCCTTCTTCTTTATGACGCTTATCGGCTAATCCTTCTTCAGTGGAAGAATGTTATCGGTCGTAAAGCGTCTTATGCCGCGGTCGTAAAGGGCTTTAAGCGTTTGTGCGTCGTTTACCGTCCAGCAGGTCATCTCTATTCCCTTTTCCGCTATTTCACTTATAACGGCGGTATCCTTCGCCGCGGCTGTATCAAACGAAAGAACGGTTCCCGTAAACTTTTCGCAATACTCAATATCTTCGTCGCTGAGCTCGGGGCTTAGAAGCCAGAGCTCGGCGTTTTTGTTTATTTTCCCGAAAGCCTCAAGCTTTTTCTTGTCGAACGAGGACACAGCCGCTTTGTCAAAGGAATATTCGGGCAGAAATGAAGACAGCTTTTCAACGCCTTTTATGCTGATTCTCTTCATCTCTATAACGGGTGAAATGCCGTAGTTTGAGCAGGCGGCAAGAGCCTGACTCAGCGTAGGTATTTTTAATGTGCCGTACTTTTTGAAGTCCGCTCCGTTGTCGATGTTAAAGCTAAACAGCTCCTTTAAGGTGTATGAAGACACAAGCCCTTTGCCGTCTGTCATCCTGTTTATCTTTTTGTCGTGCATCAGGACAAGTATGCCGTCTTTTGTTTCCTGAACGTCAAACTCGACATATGAAAACCCCGCTTCTCCGGCGGCATTAATTGCCGCCACGGTATTTTCGGGGGCAGCCGCCGAAAATCCCCTGTGCGCGCAAAGTATGATATCGGACTTGTCCTCGATTCCCGCTACCGTCGACAGTTTAATGATATCGGGCGCTTCAACGCGCGTTTCCTGCCTTGCAGCGTATAAATGCGCAAAAAATATAACCGCCCCCGTTATTACGGCGGCGAAACCGGCGCAGAAGAAAATACCCGTCAGCAGCTTCATGTCGGTAAATTTCCGCATTTTCAGTTCTCCTTTTTCATGAACTATGCGTTAAACGATTTTAACGTCGCAGCGCATTTATCTCATTATATATTATATCCGAAAAGGCGAAAAACAAAAAAACGTCATCCTTACGGAGCGCGCCGCGCGCTTACGCGGCGGCGGCTCCTATTTTAGCGAATACCTGTGAAAACACGGCCGGCGGCGACTCATAAGGACGCGCGGAGACTCAGCGCGCCACCGCAAGGCAATATCCGCGTATTTGCGGAGGAAAGCCAAAGCCTTCTAAAGCATAATATGCCGGCCGGACAGAGGTTGTAATGAATTATATGATTTTTTTCTTGTACATTATGTGCGCTCCTGCAAGCGAAACGGCTACGGTTACGGGAATCATAATGCCGACGACTGTATTCGGCGCGAAATAAAGGACGACAACGCCGACGACAATCGGTATGACGGATATCCTCCAGTGCTTAATGAAATAGCCCGCTCCGAGCGCGCCGAACAGGGCGGGAATTATCTGCTGAAAAGCGGGAGCAAACACGGAATCAGGCGCGGTGATAAGCGGCAGAACAGGCGTGAACAGCACAACTCCCGCCGCGATGATAACGGTTGTAACAATGGCGGATACGGCAACGGCTATGGTTGTAATTACCTCGCCCTCCTGTGTGTTCGGCTTTACCTTTGCGCTTTCCATTGCCGAAAGGGCACACGGCAGCTTGAGGTTCGAGATGTTACCCGTTACGAACGAAAGGTACATGCCGCCCGCGCCGAGCATGGGCGCGTAGCACGTTACCTCTACTACGGCAGTAGCCCAATAGAGGGGTATAACGGAGATAAGCCCTTTAATAACTCCCTGCAGCGGAGGCCACGCGTCATATCGAAGGCAGATAAACAAAGGCACGCAGAGCATTACGCAAAGCGCCGTAACAGACCAGACGCGTCCCCAGGTATGAACCTTGTCAAAATATGATTTTTCCATTTCCTTAACCCCTCCATTCAAGGAAAGCTATGCTCTCAGGCAGTATCCGGGCGAACAGCATTACGGCAGCCATGCCGCATATCATACTGAGCGGCATAGTGAAAGCATCAAAACGCTCCAATTTGTATTTTATGCAGAGCTTTTGAAGAATTAGCATGACAGCAACAGATACAACGAGCGCGATTACCGACAGAACTCCGGCGCCGTCGCCTATTGTAGCCTTGTCGCCCGCTCCCGCGACAGCCCTTGCTATAAACGCGGCTATAAGACCGATAAACGCCGCCGCCGACATTGTATCGGCCCATTTCGCGTTTGTCTTTACTTCGCTGTCGACCTTTTTCTGAAGCTTTTTGAGGAATAACGGTATTAAAACGAGCGGAAAAACACTGCCGATAGTCATAACCCACGCGACAGCCGCGAAGGTTGTCTCGTCGTCCACCGGCTGCGACAGATTATTGCCGAAAGAGTTGAGGGCCGCCTCCGCCGCCGTCGCCTCATAGGTAATATTTCCGATTACCGAAAGCCTTATCCACGGCAGGACAAACCCCAGCGAATATGCAAGCGTTATAACCGTGGCGACAATCGCTATGGCGGGAGCTATTGTGAAAAGCGTGCTTGAAACAACGGCGTCTCTCATCACCTTAATGTCGATGCCTATTTTTTTGCCCTGCTTCCACGCCTTGGCGAGGAAGAACACCGACTGCACCAGCACAAAGGCAATTATCACAGCCGCAAGAAAATACATGAACGGACTATCTTTGAAATTCAAATTTTTACCCTCCGAAAACAGTTATCGGAGGTCGAGTTACAAGTCGGCCTCCGAGAACCTCTTTGCTCTTTGTTTGCGTTATTTGTAAAGCGGACCGTACGCAGCGCATGCTCTGTAATCGGCGCCCTCGTAATCCTTTGTTCCGAACGCCGCCCAGACATGCGGACGGAAAACGTCGCCGTCTTCGACATTGTGCATAGCGACGGGAATGCGAAGCATGCTCGCAAGCGTTATAAGGTCCTTTCCAATGTGACCGTATGTGAGCGAGCCGTGGTTCGCGCCCCAGTTTGCCATGACGGAATAGACATCGGCAAACGCGCCCTTGCCCGTTGTGCGCGGCGCAAACCATGTTGTGGGCCATGTACGGTCTGTTCTGTTGTCGAGCTTGCTGTGAATGTCGTCGGGCAGGGTTACGGTGTAGCCCTCGGCTATCTGAAGCATCGGCCCCAGTCCCTCGACGAGATTAAGCCTTATCATAGTTACGGGTATCTCGGCTTGGGTTTTGAAGTGAGAGGAATATCCGCCGCCCCTGAAATACTGATTGTTGGCGGGGCACCAGTCTGTAACGGAGAGCATGGCTTCGATATCCTTATCGCTTACGTTCCACCACGGCTTAATGACCGGCTCGCCGTTTTCATCCCTTTGCATCGCGGTGGCGTCGAGCGCGGCAGCGCCCGAGTTTATTAGATGGATAAAGCCGTCTGCCGCGCGTCCCTCGGGCCTTCTGCCAGTTACGCGCTCTACGGCGTCGGGGCTCCAGTATGTCCTGACGTCGGCAAAAATACTTGCCGTGCCCGTGAGCATTTTGCCCATAAGCATGGACAGACCGTTTAAACCGTCGTTTTCGGTTGCGAAGGTAAGCGGCTCCTTCTTGCCGTTCCAGTCAAAGCTCGAGTTGAGAATAGCCTCAGTAAAGTCTGCGTTCGGCATGAAGTCCGTCCACATTCTCTGGCCCTGGAAGCCGCCTAATATGGCGTTTCTGCCGAGCGCCTCCTCGTGCCAGCCGTCCTTCGGCCCGCTGCGCTTCATTGCTGTTTCGTTTGCCTTTACGTTGTTCAGCCTGTCGTTTCCTATAAGGATGTCGCGGCAGACAAGCGTCATCTTGACGCAGAACTCCCATTCCCAGTCCTTGCGCGCGCGGTCGTGAGGCTCGACGTTTACGTCCATTCCCTCGGGACACTTTTCCTTGACCCATGCAAGCGCCTTTTTATATTCTTCCTCGTCATAGATTCCGTATTCAACCCTGCGCATAACCTCGGTCATGTCGACCCACTCGGAACGGATGCCGAAATAATCCTGCATAAACTGAGCGTCGCAGTATGAACCCGCTATGCCCATTGAAACCGAACCGATGCCGACATATGATTTGCCCTTAATCTGGCCTACCGCGACGGCGCAGCGCGCGAAGCTGAGGATTTTTTCTTTGACGTCGTCCGGTATCGAGTTGTCGTCGATGTCCTGAACGTCTCTGCCGTAGATTGAAAACGCGGGCAGTCCCCTCTGTGCGTGCGCGGCCATGACGGCGGCAAGATAAACGGCGCCCGGACGCTCGGTGCCGTTAAAGCCCCAGACGGCCTTGATTGTATTGGGGTCGATATCCATTGTTTCGCTGCCGTAGCACCAGCAGGGAGTTACAGAAAGCGTGGCGCTGACATTTTTTGTGCTGAAATATTCGGCGCACTTTGCCGCCTCGGCTCCGCCCCCTATTGTGCAGGGAGATATGACGCATTCGACGGGCGTACCGTCGGAATAGCACAGGTTGCCCTCGATAAGCTCCTTCGCGGCGTTTGCCATTGCCATTGTCTTCGCCTCAAGTCCCTCGCGAATGCCGCCCCAGCGGCCGTCGATTATCGGTCTTATGCCGATTCTTGCTTTAGTTGACATAACACAAACTTCCTTTCAGTTATGTAAAATATATCCTTCGTCAGTTTTGCACCGTTATTTTGAGAAATCTTGCGTACGCCTCCTGCCACTCCTTTGTGTTTTCGGGAGTGTATTCGCGCATTTTGTCGCTGTTTTTTACTATCCCGCGCGCCTGCTCAATGCTTTCAACCGCTCCCGCCGCGAGAAGCTGGACGGCAATGTTGCCGTAAACAGTCGCCTCAACGGGACCTGCCCTGACGACGCGCTCGCACGAGCTTGCGGTCATGGAGCAAAGCAGCGTGTCCTTGACGCCGCCGCCTATAACGTGAATGACGTCATAATCCCTGCCCGTGCAGCTTTTGATTTTATCGAACGTCTGCCTGTATTTCATGGCAAGGCTTTCGTATATGCAGCGCATAATCTCACCGACTGTTTTCGGCACATACTGCCCCGTGCGTCTGCAGTAATCGCTGACGCGCCCCGGTATGTCGCCCATAGGCACAAATTCGGGCGAGTCGGGGTCTATGAAGCATTTAAACGGCTCGGTCTCGAGCGCCTGCCGCTCAAGGTCGGCATAGGAGTAGCTGCCGCCCTCCCTGTTCCACTGGCGGCGGCTCTCCTGTATGAGCCAAAGCCCGATGATGTTTTTGAGAAAGCCCGTAGCGTAGCCGTACCCGCCCTCGTTCGTTATGTTCATCGCAAGCGACGTTTCGTTTACAATAGGCGCGTCAATCTCGGTGCCGAAAAGCGACCATGTGCCGCTGCTTATAAATACAAAGTCCTTTTTATCGCTCGGCACCGCGCTGATAGCCGACTGCGTATCGTGACCACACACCGCGACGACGGGTATAGGCGGCACGCCGCACTCGTCGCAGACGCTTTGGCTGAGGCTGCCTGTAACCGTGCCGGACGGGACAATCTTTGAAAAAAGCCGCCGAGGTATTCCGAGCCTGTCCATTATTTCGGACGACCAGCCCTTTGTGTTTATGTCGACAAGCTGCGACGTTGTGGCTATGGAATACTCCGTGAACTTAACGCCCGTCAGCATGTATGAAAACAGGTCGGGCATGAAAAGCAGCCTGTCGGCGCGCTCGAGAATATGAGGACGCTTGCGGCTCAGGGAAAAAAGCTGAAAAACGGTGTTCAGCTCCATAAACTGTATTCCCGTTTTGTCGTAAAACTCCTTTTTGGGTATCAGCAAAAACGCCTCGTCGACCATTCCCTTTGTCCGCAGGTCGCGGTAATGGACGGGATTTTCTATAAGGCAGCCGAATTCGTCAAGAAGGCCGAAATCGACGCCCCATGTGTCGATGCCGATATAATCGAAGCCGCCCGCCGCCTTTGCCTTTATTATGCCCTGCTTTATCTCATAAAAAAGACGAAGCACATCCCAGTAAACGGTTCCGCCGACCTCGACGGGATCGTTGCTGAAACGGTGCACCTCGTTTAACGTTATCTTTTCCCCGTCAAAGCTGCCTATAATAGCCCTTCCGGAGGACGCGCCGAAATCAAAAGCCAGCGCGCGAACAGGATAATTCATTACAATCCGTCTCCTTTTGCGCTGTTAATTGATTACGACGCCCTTTTTAAGAATTATGTTCGCGTATATAGCCGTCTCGCCGGTAGCAACGACAGCATAGGCTTTTTTTGCCCTGTCGTAAAACGCGAACCGCTCGACAAGTTCAAACTGCCTTTCGCCCTCGCGTGCCTTTACGATGTTTTCATATTTATCCCATATCTCCGGCCTGTTTTTTTCGTCGCCGTTATCCATGAGGGCAACGGGCGCCTCGACGTATGTATCGAGCGGCATAAGCGCAAGCACGGCGTCGAGAAGCTCGGGCACCCCGTGCCCGTCGGCGCGGACAAGCCGTTTTGCAACCGACGCCGCGGGGAAATTGCCGTCGCCTATTACAAGCTCGTCGCCGTGGCCCATTTCCATAAGTATTTTAAGCAGCTCAGGAGAAATAACCGGCGAAATGTTTTTAAGCATGTTTACTCATCCCCTGTTTATCTCTGACTCTTTTTTGCATTTCTTAATGAGCTTTGATATGAAATACACCAAACAAATAGCAATAATTCCGTAGGCTATTCCCGCGGCCATGCCGAACAGCACGTCGGTGCAGTAATGGACGTGAAGATAAATTCTTGAGAAGGCTATTAGCGCGGCAAGTATGAACGCGGGAATATAAACGCTCTTTTTCTTTAACGATGTCAGCGCGGTAGCTGCGGCAAAGGAGCTTGAGGTGTGGCCCGACGGGAACGAGAAGCTTGACGGACGGGAAATAATCTCGGGGAAAACAAACCAGTCCTTCCACAGCTCAAGGTTGAACGGCCTCGGGCGCGCAATCAGAGGTTTTAGCAAAAGGTCGTTAATAAGCATCATGCATAAAAGTGCGACGGCAAGCGTAATGCCGCATCTGCGCGTTTTTTTGAACACAATAAGACCTAAGGCAAGAGCAACCCATAAAGCTCCGCCGTCGCCGAGGTGGGTTATAAATGCCATGACCGGCGTAATTATCGCAGAAATGCCCCTGTCAAAAAACACTCTTTCTATCCATTCGAAAACCGCTCTGTCAAGTCCGAGAAAAAACTGTAGCTCCATAAGCCGCTCCTTTACAGATTAATCGAAGGCTTCGTCGATTTTTTCAAACAACGACTTCAAAGCGAAAAAGACCTTTTCACCGGCATCGGTGCGGACAAAGTCAGTCAGGAACGTGCCGACAAACGGCGGCAGGAAGCTCGCTATTTCGCTTCCGTAATAAACGTACATGAACTGACCGGCTGTGTCGTTGCCGTAGATGCCGTAAAACGTCTTTACATATGTGTCGTACGGGTTTTCGTTGTTACCCTCGTTTAAGGTTATAACGCGGCAGCCGCGATTCTCGTCGCCGTAGGTCTGGAAGCCTGCACCCGGCGTCTGAATAAAATCTATTCCCCTGTAAGTTCCTACAAAGCTGTTTACATGGTCGTGACCTGTTACAATACCTACAACGTCGCCGATCTCAAAAAACCTGTCGAACTCGCCGCCGTTTACCGCAGGCGGACACGGCCACTCGCCGATGACGCCCGTGGCCATTTCGGGGTTAAGCTCGCGCAGCTTCGGTATGCCGTTATATGTCTCTGTAATGTTCATATAGCCTTCCGGCGCGTTCTTCAGAACCTCGTATATTTCTGGCACAGGTATGTGCTGGAACACAAGTGACGGCACCTTTTCGCCGCCGTTTGCCTGCCTAATCTGCACCTCTGTATTTTCATACCAGTCAAGCTGGTCGGGGCGGACGTAATCATAGCTGCCCTCAAAATACATGTTTGAATCCATAAGCCAGAGGTTGAACACGGTGCGCGAACCGTCGGAGCTTTTAATTTCAAGATTGTGCGTTCCGCAGCCGTAAAGCCCGGGAACAGCGTCGACGGCAAGGCAGTTTGAATACTGCTGATAAACGCTGAGCTGGTACTCCTTGTTGACCTTTTCGGCGTCGTGATTTCCGAACACGAACGTGAACGGTATGCCGGACCTGACTATGGGCTTAAGCATAGCCTGAATCGCGAACTTTGCGTCTAACTTTGTAGAGGAGACGCCCGTATTGTCGCCCGTAAGCACGATAAGGTCGGGCTTAACGTCTTTAATCGCACTCTCCATAAGCATCAGCATGGCTCTGCGCGGAACCATGTCGTCCTGCGTGTCGGAAAACTGAAGAATCGTAAATTTGCCGTCTTCGCTAAACCTCAGCTCTGTGCTTTCGCTGACAGCCCACGCGCCCGCGGAAAACGAAACAGTAATTATCAGCGCCGCGACCGACAGCAGGCTTAATACCTTTGAAAATGTTTTCATATATAAGCCTCCATTCTTAACAGGTCATACTGCCATAACATGATTATACCATAATTGCAGACGATTGCAACAAAATACGGTAAAAATAAGGAGTTTTTTTGTTTACCGTAACGCTCTTTTTGTGGTATAATCATGTTATATCGGACGGGGAGGAAACTTTTGTGGAGCGTATCGCAAAGGATTTTTTCATGAGGGACGCGCTGACCGTCGCGCGGGATCTGCCCGGCAAAATTCTTGTAAGCGTCACTCCCGACGGAATATGCTCGGGAAGGATCGTCGAAACCGAGGCATACATGGGCTTGGGCGACAGGGCCGCTCACTCCTGCCGCGGAAAAACCCCCAGAACGGAGGTTCTTTTCGGCGACGGCGGGTATGCGTATGTATATCTCATTTACGGAATGTACCGCTGCCTTAACATATCGGCAAATGTATCCGGCAAGCCGGAATGCGTTTTGATTCGCGCCCTCCGGCCGCTGTCCGGAACAGAGCTGATGATGAAGCGCCGGAAAACGGACATGCTCACTAATCTTTGCTCCGGCCCCGGAAAGCTGTGCGCCGCGCTCGGAATTGACCGCGGATACAACGGCGAAGACATATGCGGCGACAGGCTTTTTCTATGTGACGACGGCTGTTCGCCCGTCATCAGAACAGCGAAGCGCGTTAATATAGACTATGCCGGCGAGGCGGCCGAATATGAGTGGAGGTTTTTAATCGACGGCAGCAAATTTGTTTCTGTTAAGGGGTAAAAGTATAATGGACGGATTTTTTGTAGACGCAAACGTTTATTCCGGCAGGCCTGCCGACAGGCGCCCGCCGGAGGAGGAAAAGGTCTACGACATGCTCGATGCTCTGTCGGTAAGCTATGAGCGCGTCGACCACGGCGAGGCGGCGACGATTGAAAAATGCCTTGAAGTCGAGAGCGTGCTCGGCGCGAAAATCGTCAAAAACCTGTTTTTGTGCAACACGCAGAAAACAAGGTTTTATCTGCTCGTCATGCCCGGCGATAAGGTGTTTAAAACCAGGGACCTTTCAAAGCAGATAAACAGTGCGCGGCTTTCGTTCGGAGACGCGGAGCAGATGAAGCGGCTGCTCGGCGTCACGCCCGGCTCCTTGAGCATTTTCGGTCTTCTGAACGACACGGGAAACGAGGTGCGTCTGCTCATAGACAGCGACGTGCCGAAAAACGGTTACGTCGGCTTTCACCCGTGCAAAAACACCTCGACGCTGAAGCTCGACATGCGGGATGTTCTGAACAAATTCGTTCCCGCGTCGGGACACGAGCCGACTTTTGTCGAGCTGCCGGATTACAAATAATACATCTGAAAATCTTTTTTGCTATTGACAATGCCTTATAAAAATAATATAATATCATCCGTTGCTGTAAGGTGCAGAAAGCCGCTGCAAAACGCGTGTGGTTTTTGTAATAGCGCGTCACGTCAGGCTGTAAGAGCCGTGCGGCCGTGCTTTTTGTGCAGGCGTGAATTTCGGTTGACGAAAATGATGCAAGCATACTTGCAACACAGGCTTCTGCCGCAGATTGCGCGGCATTGTCCTATATATGGTGGGTATAGCTCAGTTGGTTAGAGTGCCAGGTTGTGGCCCTGGAGGTCGTCGGTTCGAACCCGATTACCCACCCCAAAGGATTGCAAGGTTACCGACGATTAATTCAATGGAAGCCTTGCAATCCGCTTTTAATAACAAATATTGGGGTGTAGCCAAGGGGTAAGGCAACGGACTTTGACTCCGTCATCCGCTGGTTCAAATCCAGCCATCCCAGCCATAAAAAGCCTTGTTCTGTAAGGAATTGAGGCTTTTTGTTTTTGTTGCAATCTTGTTTTTAACAAATTTATTTCTGAATTTAAGACTTTTTTTCCAAGATATATTTCATCTTAACGATGATTTGTCTGGAAATGTAATTTTATTATGGGTACTTAAGAGAGATTTCACTTCAAATTTACGATAAAAAATCAGTCTTTACTATATCTTTTACGATACACTCTCTGCAAATATCTATATTGCTAATCTTTTAGAATAAAGATTAGCCTGATACAATCTATTAACCTTATTGAAATTCACATAGTAATATAAATCATCTTCAACTTTCACAGCCTCTAATGTAAATTCTGTAGTATATTTACAGATTTGTTTTTAGAAATCAACACGTCATTTCCCAATAACGGCAAGTATTTCGGGAGTTTAGAAGATGATGAAATATAGCATTCTACAGGTTGTCCATCTAAGGAAACCATACATATAAACCTTGTTTTTCCTTCTTTTATAAATCTTAAATATTCTTGTTTCATATTTTAGGAATCATACTTGTTAAATCTGGAGAATTTGAGGATAAGCTCCACACTGCAATTTTCATTTTTTTAATACGCTTTCCATCACCAAAATCAAGTAGATCCTCACGTTTGAAAGTGTTTAATAATTTATTCAAACTACCTAATTCCGCAGAAGTCATCAAAAACGCTTCTTCTGGATCAATTAATTTACAATAGGACCATAATTGCCCCAAATCCCGCAATGTCAAATTTGTCTTTTTGGCTTCAATAAAGAATAGTTTTATAATATCTTTTTTTCGAGTTACACCCAATATATCAATTTGAATATCAACACCAATTGCAAGATCTGGACTGTTATCATGTAAGTAGA
>DCUB01000021.1 GCA_002329365.1 Ruminococcaceae bacterium UBA1425 | reverse complement strand
AAATTAAAATGTTTCAATCTTCATCCTTTTTTCTGTTTATACTGATTTCATTTAAACATAGCGATAAAATTATTGAGGATTTTTGTGTTATGCAAGGCTGACTACGAAGCCATACTGTCGTATGGCGAGGAGGAAAACGAAGCAGAACGCAAAAAAGACCAAAAAGTTATCACGATGGTTTAATTGGAATTAGTATTATATCTCTCCCAAAAACCAGCCGCCGGAGGGAATTTCAATTACATATGTGCAGTTCTCGGCGGCGCGTATTCCGCTGCCCTCAAGGTGCTTGAGGCTTCCTTGCTTTACGCTGACTTTAACTGTTCTCGCGCCCTCGGGCAATGCCTTATCTCCGCTTTCGACGGTGCGCTCTATGCCGTCGTTGTTGAGAATTATAAGATACCATCCGTTCCGGCGCCTTGTTACAAACCAGTGAACGCCGCCGCTGACACTGCACGGCAAAAGCCCTCGGAGCACCGTTATCACTTCGTCGGGACTTATTTCCCTTTTGCTCTTTTGCTTTTTGCCCGAAAGGTTTACGACATACTCATACCTGCTCAGGTCGCCGCCGGCGTGAAGCAGGTCAATAGCGTCAGGCATTTCGCTGTTTATTAATGACGTTGTTTCGTTTCCGCACATGGGGACGGCGTCCGAAAAGACCTTGCAGACCGCTTTTCTCACCGTTCTGAGTGTTTCGGCAAAGCCGCCGTGGCACGGATAGCCTAGGTATTCGTCCTCTGTCCGGTGCATACCCTCAAGCACCTGCAAATCCTCCGGCAGCAAGACGGCGACGGGCGTATATATTTCGCCCGGGTCGGGGTATTTATCAACAAGCCTCAGGAAATCCGCCTTTACTTCACCGTAGGGGCTAAGCTCGAAATCCTTCCAGTCATAAAAGGTGTTGCACATTCCCCACTCCTCGGATATGAACTGCGCCCCCGCGAAATAGGCATAGATATACATTCTGCGCTGCATGGAGCGGGAGCTGCCGCCGTTTTCGCCCATCGTTTCAAAGGGGAAATCGGTACTTTTTCCTATATTCCATTCATTAAGACCGTCCTTCTGATAACAGCATGCCGAAAACGGTTGCCCTCCCCACGGCTCGTAATATGCCCCGAAGGAAATCTTATGCGCCCTTGCCATGCCGCGGCTGTACGCTATCTGAATGCGCGTGTCGGGCGTCTGCCTTCCGATTTCGGGCATCAGAAGCTTTGAGCCGAGGCTAATCTCCGGCTGAGGCGCGAGGTAATAGCTGTCGCACGGAATAAGCGTTCCTAAGGTCGTTTTCTGGCGTCTTCTGTAAAGCTCCTCGCTGTTTCTGAGAAACTCCTCCCATGTCTGCGGCAGACCGAAGCCCGCCATTTCGCGGGCGTTCATCGCTTCAAGGAACGTCAGGGGGTAGGGAAACTGCCTGCGGATGGATTTTTCGATTTCGTCGCTTGTCCAGGCGGAGATTCCGCCCTTTAGCACCTTTTTAATGTCGCCGCGGTAATTGCTCATCCATTCGTGCATCTGAAAGCCCAAAAAGCGTTCGCCGAGCAGCTCGCGATAACTTTCTATGAGCCGCTCATCATATTCGTAATCCTCATAAAATGCTCCGCCCTGAAGCCTGTCGATATAAACCGAGCATTTCATTTCTTCAACAATGTTATAAAGCCGCCCGCCCTCCTTTGCAGCCTCGTTGAATTTGTTGTGCTGCTCGAGCAGCGCGCTTTGCGGGAAACGGATTCCCGCGTATTTATCAATAAGCCCGCTTCTTACCTGCGCGTCCCACGTTTCCGGCATATATGTATGCAATAAACAAAACATTCTGTCGCCCCCCCTTTTTTATAAAACTCAATAATTTATATACCGATTATAAATGATAGCGTGGATAATATCAACCGCCCTGCCGGATTTTTGCAAATACCTTCCTTTGCCCTTATTGATTGACAAAATGCCGACGGTCAAATATAATTAAGCCGTGCCTTTAAACATAAATCTGCGACTGAAAGGTAGAGCATATGACAGACTGGGAAAACATGTATAGAATAATCCGTTTCGAGCGCCCAGACTATATAAAGATGACGTTTCATCTTTCGGATTCCGTGTGGTATCATTATGACCGCGAAGCGGTGTTCGAATTGCTCGAAAGCCATCCGCTGCTGTTCCCTTCGTTCGACCGCTCGGAAAAGGAAAAAGCCCTTGCCGAAAAGCCGGCGGAGATAAAGAGCTACCGCGACAGGTTCGGCGTCCTTTGGGATGAAGCCATTCCGGGCATCCGCGGCGCTGTTACGGAACATCCGATTAAAAGCCTTGAGGACATTTCGGAATACAAAATGCCCGACGTTCCCGTCACGGATATCGAAAAAGAGCGCGAGCGGGTAGCACGTCAAAAGCAGAACGGGGAGTTTACTTACGGCAGCTTCGGTCACGGCCACACCTTTCTCAGGGCAACTGACCTTTGCGGCTACGAAAACGTCCTTTTTGCCATGTACGATGAGGATGAAAACATTAATAAGCTGCTTTCAATGATTGCGGAATACAATTCAGGCATCACCACGCAATTAGCGCAATGCGGCTACGATATGATTGATTTCGGCGAGGACCTCGGTATGCAGGTGGGGCCCATGCTGTCGCCCGACCTGTTCAGAAAATACATAAAGCCGGCCTACAGCCGCATCATGAAGCCGGCAATTGACAGCGGTGCCGTCATACATATGCATTCCGACGGCGACGTCCGGACGCTGATTGACGACATGCTCGACGCGGGCGTCGAGGTTGTCAATATTCAGGATCTGGTGAACGGCATCGACTGGATACGCGACCGCTTCTACGGCAAAAGGTGCGTCGAGCTTGATATAGATCGCCAGAAAATCACGCCGTTCGGAACGCCGCGGCAGATTGAAGAACTGATACGCGACGAGGTGAAAACGCTTTCCTCCCCCGCGGGCGGTCTTTACATGATATACGGCTGGTACGCCGGCGTGCCTTTGGAAAACGCCCGCGCCCTCATGGACGCTATGGAAAAATATATGTTTTACTGGGATTGAGTATTTTATTTCATATTATTTTTTGCATAGAAAGAACCCTTGTAAACAACCTTAAACGTTGATTTACAAGGGTTCTGACTGGCGCCACCTGTTGGACTCGAACCAACGACCCTGCGGTTAACAGCCGCATGCTCTACC